>JBBSIC010000001.1:0-140333 GCA_038232275.1 Solirubrobacterales bacterium
GCCGCCCACAACCGCCGCTGGCGCTCATTGAACTCACCCGCCAGCGCACGGAACTTCACGCCGATCACCACCTCGTCAACCACACCCCCAGATTCGACGCCACGAACCACCAACCTGCTGACTTATTTATGAACAAGCCCTTAGTGCTGCCCGCCGGAAGTTCCCTCTTGATCGGTTGAAGGAGTCATAACTCGTTTGGCGAATCCTGGTGGCGATGGCGTCGGCGGTCGAGATCACTCTCAGCGAGGAGGAGCGCTCCGAGCTTGAGCGGCGCGCGGCGAAGCTGACGCTCCCGTATCGCGAGGTGCAGCGCGCGAAGGTCGTTCTGTACGCCGCGGAGGGCCTGTCCAACGTGCAGATCGCCGGGCGGCTTGAGATGTGCTCGAAGGTCGTCGGGCAGTGGCGACGACGATTTTGCGAACAGCGTCTTGGCGGTCTTGATGATCAACCGCGGTCGGGTCGCCCGCGGCGCTTTCCCCCCTCAAGAGGTCGCGCAGGTCAAGGCGATCGCGTGCGAGCTGCCCAAGACGCACGGCGTCTCGCTGTCGCGCTTCAGCCGATCTGAGCTGCATCGCTTCGTCGTCGAGCAGGCCATCAGTTCGGCGTCGGCGTCGACGATCGGCCGCTGGCTGGCCGAGGACGCGATCAAGCCCTGGCAGCAGCGCTCGTGGATCTTTCCGCGCGACCCGAAGTTCCGGGAGAAGGCCGGCCCGATCCTCGACCTCTACGAGGGCCGCTGGGAAGGCAAGCTGCTTGAGCCCGGCGACTGCGTGATCAGCGCCGACGCCAAGCCCTCGATCCAGGCCCGCAAGCGGATCCATCCGACCGTGCCGCCGGCGCCCGGTCGCGGGCGACTCGTCGAGCATGAATACGAGCGCAAGGGCGCGCTGACCTACTTCGACGCCTGGGACGTGCGGCGAGGCAAGGTCATGGGCCGCTCAGAGCCCAAAGGCGGGATCGCCGCGTTCGATCGGCTCGTCTGGCAGGTCATGACCAAGGAGCCCTACCGATCCGCACGCCGCGTGTTCTGGATCGTCGACAACGGCTCTGATCACCGCGGCCAGAAGAGCATCGACCGCCTGCAGGGCCGCTGGCCGAACCTGATCCTCGTGCACACCCCGGTCCACGGCAGCTGGCTCAACCAGGTCGAGATCTACCACTCGATCATCCAGCGCAAGCTGCTGGACCCCAACGACTTCGACGACACCGCCGCCGCCGCCCGCGCGCTCAACGACTTCGAACACCGCTACAACGAGATCGCCGAACCGTTCGCGTGGAACTTCACCCGCACCGACCTCGCCGCGCTCATGGACCGCCTCGACCATCAACAGCACGATCGACCACTCGCGCTCGCCGCATGACCGCGACAGGACTTACGGCGGGCAGCACTAAGGATCCGCTTGCGAGACACCTCGTTCCTGCGGAGCCCATGTGTTGTACGAGACCTTCAGAAAGTTGTACGCTCCCGTAATGGCGACGATCAACATCAGCGCAGCCCGCGACAACCTGTCCGACGTGGTCGAGAAGGCGCGTCGCGAGGTGGTGTTCCTGGAGCGCTACGGACATCCGGCTGCCGTGCTGATCAGCCCGGAGCGCTACGCGAGGCTGATGGCCGCGCTGGAGGACGCCGAGGACGCCGCGGCGTTCGACGCGGCGATGGACGAGGAAGGCCCCAACATCCCCTGGGAGCAGGCCAAGGCTGACCTCGGCTGGGGGTGAGCCGATACCGCATTGAGCTTCGCCCGGCCGCGGTCCGAGCCCTGCGCAAGCCGGATCCGCCGGTGCGGCGCCGCGTCCAGGGCGCCATTGCGCTTCTGGCCGACGACCCGCGTCCGCCGGCGGCGCGGGCGCTACAGGGACGGCCCGGGCTGCGGGTGCGTGCCGGGGACTACCGCATCATCTACACGATCGCCGACGACGTACTCCTGGTCGTCGTGGTCACGCTTGGGCACCGGCGCGATGTCTACGACCGGTGACTCAGTATTCACGTATCGCGCTGAGCACGAAGACCAAGCCGGCCTACACCTGCCGCCGCTTCTCGAAGGACACCGGGAACGACGATCAGCCGTGCAGCGGCGATCACAGGGCAAGGGCCCGGCGACGTCCGGACTGGTCGGGGCCACGTCAAACGTCGATTACCTCGACTATCCCGCGCCATCACCGGAGATTGGGAGGCTGGCGTCAGGACGCTCGCGCGAGAAGCGCGGTTCGAGGCGCGGTTCAGCGGCGTTTCGTCACCGACCGGCTCGCTTCGCGTCGAGACGACAGTGCGGCCTCCGCGGAGGACCCGCGCCGAAGCAGTGCGCGCCTCGCGACAGGATGAGGCACTGTTGTGGGGTCTGGGCACCGGAAAACGCACTACGTCGTGCCGTTGCTGGTCCCCCCTCGGCCCTGACGACTTCGTGATGGTCAGCCACGCCCGCTGGGACGCGAGCCTCCCGAAGGTGATGCTCGACCAGCCGTGGTGCGCTGCAACACGCCGTGGTACAGTCCGCGATCCAATGAGCGATCACTTCACGCTCAGGCTCCAGACCGGCACGACTGAGCGTCTGCAGCGGCGGGCGCGCGTGGCCGGCATCGCCCCCCGAAGCCTCGCGACGCGCTACGTCGAGGAAGGCGTTCGCCACGACGAGCATCCCCTGATCCATTTCGTGGACGGGGAGACGGGTCGCCGCGCAGCCGTCATCGGCACGGCTCTCGACGTCTGGGAGGTCATCGCGACCCTCCGGGACCACGACAACGACATTCGCGAGGCAGCGCACTACCTCGGCGTCCCGGCCGGCTTGATCGAGGCGGCGGTGGCCTACTACGGCGAGTTTCGTGTGGAGCTCGATGCGGAGATCGCGCTCAACGAGGCCGAGTCCGAGCGCGGCCTTGCCGCCTGGCGGCGGGGCCAGCAGGCCCTCCTCCGGCAGTGAGGGCGCTGCTCGACGCGCAGCTCTCGAGCGAGATCGCAGGGGCGTTAGGAGACCGAGGGCTGGATGTCGAGGCCGTCACCACCCGGGACGACATCGCCGACAATGCCTCAGACGCAAGGATCATGGAGATCGCCGCCGGCGAGCAGCGAGCCGTGGTCACCAACAACGTCAAGGACTTCCGACCGATCGCCGCGCGACGCCTGCAGCGAGGCCAGGGGCATGCCGGACTGATCCTCGTGCCCTCCACGCGACGGCGTACGAAGGCCGCGACCACGGCCTTGGCCGACGAGATCGAGGCGATCATGCGCGCGAATCCCGACGGCCTGGCCGGCAGCGAACGCTGGCTCTGATCCGCGGCCCCGCAATGGTCAGGGCGCGGCGTGGGTCGTGTCGCGGCATGCCGTCCGCATCAGCCCGGCGCGGAGGTCCCGCGCCGGCGTTCATCCCGCCGCGCGCGCATGCGCCGGGGATCGGGAACCGGCACGGCGGCGAGCAGCGCCCGCGTGTACTCGTGGGCCGGGTTGGCGTAAACGTCGTCGGCGCGGCCCGCCTCCACGATCTCGCCCGCCCGCATCACGGCGATCCGGTCACTCACGGCCCTGACCACCGCGAGGTCGTGAGAGATGAACAGGTAGCTGAGCCCGAGGTCGCGCTGGAGGTCTGAGAGCAGGTTGAGGATCTGGGCCTGGATCGAGACGTCGAGCGCCGAGACGGGCTCGTCGCAGACGATCAGCCGCGGGCTCAGAGCAAGAGCACGCGCGATCCCGATCCGCTGCCGCTGGCCGCCGGAGAACTCGTGCGGACGGCGGCGGGCGGCATCCGGGTCCAGGCCGACGGTGTCGAGCAGCTCGAGAACCCGCGCGCGGCGGCTGCGCGCGCTGCCGACACCGTGCACCTCCAGCGGCTCCGCAACGATCGCGTCGACCCGCATGCGCGGATTCAGCGAGGCGTAGGGGTCCTGAAAGACGATCTGCAGCTCGCGCCGCATCCGTCTCAGCCGCTCGCCCCGCGTCCTGGTCAGCTCCTGTCCCAAGAAGCAGACCTCGCCCGCGGTGGGGGTCAGGAGCTGGAGGACGCAGTAGGCGGTCGTCGACTTGCCCGAGCCCGATTCCCCTACGAGGCCGAGCGACTCGCCCTCGGCGATCTCGAAGTCGATCCCGGCGACGGCCCTGATCGGCGCGGCCCTCGCCTTCCACGGCGCGCCGCGCCGCGCGGGGAACTGCTTCACGAGCCCCCGGACCGAGAGCAGGACGTCCCCGCTCATGCGCGCGGCTCCCGGCGGGCGCGCTCGCTCGCGGGGTGACGGCTGCGGACTCCGCTCATGCGCGCGGCTCCCGGCGTGCCCGTTCGCTGGCGGGGTGGCAGATGCGGACCAGGTGGCCGGGGCGGATCTCGCGCAGCGCCGGGGTGCGATCGGCGCAGGCGTCGGCGCCCGCGTACGGGCAGCGCGGCGCGAACCGGCAGCCCGGCGGGAGAGCGGCGAGGTCGGGCGGGCGCCCCGGGATCGTGGCGAGCCGAGCCGACCGCAGACCCCGGCCTTCGAGCCGCGGAAGGGCGCCGAGCAGCGCCTCGGTGTAGGGGTGCTCGGGATGGTCGAAGAGCTCGACGGTCTCCGCGCGCTCCACGATCTGGCCCGCGTACATCACCGCCACCTCGTCGGCGGCCTCCGCCACCACGCCCATGTCGTGGGTGATCAGGAGGATCGCCATCCGCCGGAGGCGGCGAAGCTCGTCGAGCAGGTCGAGGATCTGCGCCTGGATCGTCACGTCGAGCGCGGTGGTGGGCTCGTCGGCGATCAGCAGCTTCGGCTCGCAGGCGATCGCGAGCGCGATCATCACCCGCTGGCGCATGCCGCCGGACAGCACGTGGGGATGGTCGCCGAGGCGCCGCGCCGGATCCGGGAGCCGCACCTGCCCGAGCAGCTCGACGGCCCGCCGGCGCGCCTCTCGCGGTGAAAGGCCCAGGTGGCGGCGCAATGTCTCGCAGACCTGGGCGCCGATCGTGAGGGTCGGGTTCAGCGAGGTCATCGGGTCTTGGAAGATCATCCCGATCTCGCGTCCACGCACGTCCTCGAGCTCGCGGTCGCCGAGCGCGGTCAGCTCGCGGCCGTCCAACAGCGCCCGGCCGCCGACGATCCGGGCCGGCGGGCGGGGGACGAGGCCCGTGATCGACAGCGCGGCCACGCTCTTCCCGCAGCCCGACTCCCCCACGAGCCCGAGCGTCCTGCCGCGGTCCACGGAGAGGCTCACCCCGTCGACCGCTTTGACGATCCCGCGCCGCGTGTCGAAGTGGGTGCGCAGCTCGTGGACCTCCAGCAGCGACACCTAGGCATCTCCCCCCGGCGCCTTCGCCGGCCCCGCTGGGGTCGGCGCGACGCCGAGCCTCGGCATCGCCGGGCCGCGTCCCCGAGCCGGTCTGCGGGGTCCCGCGCGACCGCTGGCGCGGACGTCGCGGAGCTGGTGCAGGCCGTCACCCGACAGGTTCATGCCCATGACCGTCAGTGCCACGAATGCCCCCGGGAACAGCGACATCCACCAGGCCTGCTCGAGGTAGGACTGGGCATCGAAGAGCATCGCGCCGAGCGAGACCGTGTCACGCTCGCCCACGCCCAGAAACGACAGGCCGGTCTCGATCAGCACCGCCGTCCCGGCCTGAAACGAGGCGTTCACCAGCAGGATCGTCAGCGCCGAAGGAAGGATGTGGCGGCGCAGGATGCGCCCGTGTCCCGCGCCGGCCGCGCGCGAGGCCTGCACGAACTCGCGCCCGCGCAGCCCGATCGCCTCACCGCGGGCCAGGCGGAAGGTGGGCGCAAAGAAGATGACCGCGAGGATGACCACGAGCAGCAGCAGGCTCGCGCCGAACACCGCCGCCGCGACGAGGGCGAGCAGGAAGCCGGGGATGATCTGCAGCACCTCGGCCAGCTTGAGCAGGAGGTCGTCGAGCAGGCCGCCCGCGTAGCCCGAGACGAGTCCCAGCGGCGCCGCGATCACGGTCCCGGTGGTCACGGCCAGCACCGACACTTCCAGCGACGTGCCGGTGCCGTGCAGGACGCGGTCGAGCACGTCGCGGCCGAGGTTGTCGGTCCCGAACGGATGATGGCCCGAGGGCCCCGTGAGCAGGGCCTCGCTCGTGCGGAAGGGGTCGCCGGCCAGGAGCGCCCCCGCGAGCGCGGCGAGCCCTACGACCGCCAGCAGCGTGAGCCCCGCGAGCAGCCTCGGGCTCGTCGACGCGATCGGCGCGAGCCGCGCCCTCACCGCAGGCGCACCCTCGGGTCGATGCGCATGTAGAGCAGATCGCCCAGCAGGTTCGCGCCGGCGACGACGAAGGAGGAGAACAGCAGCAGACCGACGAGCGTCGGCGTGTCCCGGCTCAGCACGGAGTCGAGCAGCAGCGTGCCCAGGCCCGGCCACGAGAACACCGCCTCGACCAGCACCAGCATGCTGAGCAAGAAGCCGAGCTCGCTGGTCGCCACCGTGATCACGGGTCTGATCGCGTTGCGCAGGGCGTGGCGGAACAGCACGGGCCCCTCGCGGATGCCGCGTCCCCGCGCCGCCATCACGTAGTCCTCGTCGAGCACGTCCAGCATGGCCGCTCGCGTGGTCCGGACCACGAGCGCCATCAACAGGACCGCGAGGGTCGCCGCCGGGAGGATGAGATGGCGCAGGACGTCGAGCACGACTGCGAGGCTCCCGAGCTGCTCCGTTGCGGAGGTCATCCCGCCGGATGGGAGCAGGTGCAGGCGGACCGCGAGCAGCGCCACAAGCAGCTGGCCCAGCCAGAAGACCGGCAGCGAGTAGGCCAGCAGGGAGCCGACGGAGATCACGGCGTCGAGCCGGCTTCCCCGACGCGCCGCCGCGATCACCCCGAGGAGCACGCCGCCGGCCACCGCGATCGCCAGCGAGGTGCCCCCGAGCAGCAGCGTGGCGGGGAGGCGGCCGGCGAGGACGTCGAGCACCGGCTCGCCCCGCACGGTCGAGAACCCGAGGTCCCCGCGGCCCACCTGCAGCAGATAGGCGCCGATCTGATGCCCCAGCGACCGGTCGAGGCCGAGCTGCGCGCGCAGGTCGGCGAGGTAGTGCGGGTCGCCCGCCTGGCCGGCCAGCACCTGGGCGACGTCGCCGGGCGCGAGGTCGACGAGCACGAAGGTGACCACCACGATCGCCACCAGCAGGCCCAGCGTCCCAGCCAGCCGGCGGGCCGCGTAGGAGAGCATCACGCCGAGGCTATGGCTTCCGGGACGCGGAGCCCTTCTTGAACCAGACGGTGTCGCCGAAGTAGTACGTGGCCTTCGCCCCGGCGTCGGCGAACCCGGTGAAGTCGGCGTCGTGGGCGTAGGGCCCCGCACCGTCGACCAGGAAGATGTTCGGCTCGTCTCGCACGATGATCTTCTGGACCTCGGCGTAGAGCTCGACGCGCTTGGCCTGATCGGGCTCGGACGCCGCTCGCTCGAAGAGCGCGTCGACGCGCTTGTTGCAGTAGTTGGAGCCGTTGGTGAAGGGCGCCGGCACCCGGTTGGCGCAGGTGAACGCCCGCCGCGTGCCGATCTCGGGGTCCGGAGCATCGGTGAGCTGGCTGTAGCCGAGATCGAAGTCGTGCTTGATGTAGAGCTGGTTGACCCAGGCGTTGAACTCCATGACCTTGAGGTCCAACTCGATCCCGACCTCGCCGAGCTCCCGCTTGATGACCTCGGCGGCCGGCGCGAAGCCGGGGTCCAGAATCAGCGACGTGCGCAGGCGCACCCCGTCCTTGCCGGGCTTGAGGCCCGCCGCGTCGAGCAGCCGCTTCGCCTTGGCGGGATCGTGGGGGAACTTCTCCACGGCGTCGCTGTAAAAGGGTGCGAACGTGCTCGTGATCGGCCCGGTGGCGGGCTTGAGGATGCCGGCGTAGGCGGTGCGCGAGATGAAGTCCCGGTCGATCGCGTAGGCCATCGCCCGGCGCACGCGGACGTCGTCGAAGGGCTTGCGGCGGAGGTTGGGGATCAGACGGATGACCGTGCCCCCGCCCTCGCGCCCCGCTGTGGTGACCACCACGCCCTTCTGCGTTTTCAGCCGCGCGACGTTGGGGGGGCTCGGCGAGAAGTAGTCCAGCTCTCCGGACTGGAAGGCCTGCAGCGCCTGCGGAGGTTGAGCGATGACCCGGAACACGATGCGGTCGAGATACGGGCGCCCCCTCTTGAAGTAGTCCTTGTTGCGCACCAGCGTGATCCGGTCGGCAGCCCGCGACTGGAACTTGAACGGACCCGTCCCCACCGGCTTGGCGTTGGCAGGATTCTTCAGGGGATCGGTGCCCTGGAAGAGGTGCTTGGGCAGGATCCCGGCGTTGTCCTCGTCCACGAGCTTCAAGAACGGCGTGTAGCGCTTCTTGAGGCGAAACACGACCGTGTTGGCGTCCGGCGTGTCGATCCGATCGATCGTCGGGGCAAGCGTGCGCGTTCTCGGGTGCAGCTTGAGCAGCACGTTCTCGAACGTGTACTTGACATCGGCGGAGGAGAACGGCTTGCCGTCGTGCCAGCGCACCCCGGGCTGCAGTCTGAACGTATAGGTCAGGCCGTCCGGCGACTCCTCCCAGCTGCGCGCGAGGTCGGGCTGGGGCTTGAAGTTGCGGTCCAGCCGGACGAGGCCGTTGAAGATCTGGCCGGTGACCGGGTGAGTCGTGCCCGCCGAGGTGATCGCCGGATTGATCGGCCCCGGGTCCGATCCCGCTGCCACCAGGGTGCCCCCGTAGCGCGGGGACCCGTCCGCGCCCGCCCGAGCGGGCTTGCTATTGCCGGATCCGGGCCCGGTTGCGACCAGCACCACGACGAGGCCGACCACGAGGACGACGGCGACCGCGGCGGTCGCCTTGGCGCGCGCTCCCATAACGGTCAGCATGACAGCACCGATCCTGGGTCCCATTCCGATCTTCTGCAGGTCCCCAAGATCGCTCTGATAGCTTCCTGACCCTGTTGGATCTGCGCCGTCTCGGGGTGCTGCAGGAGGTCGCGAGGCGCGGGTCGCTTTCTGACGCCGCACGGTCGCTGGACTACAGTCAGCCCGCCATCAGCCACCACATCCGGCGACTCGAGGCGGAGGCCGGCACTCCGCTCGTGACCCGGCTCGGCCGCGGGGTCGAGCTCACCGAGGCCGGCAGGCTGCTGGTCGATCGCGCCGATGGCATCTTCGCCCTGCTGGCCGCGGCCGAACGGGACCTGGCCGCACTCACGGATCGCAGCACGGGACGCGTCCGCATGGTCGCCTTCCCCAGCGCCGGCACGACGCTGGTGCCGGGGGCGCTGGCCTGGCTGAAGGCGCGTCATCCGGCGATCGAGGTGTCCCTGGATCAGGGGATGCCACCCGATTCGCTGGCGCTCCTACGCGCGGGCGAATGCGACCTGGTCCTCTCGTTCGACTACCCGGGGTCTGCCGCCGCCGCGCCGGCCGTGCTGCTCAAGGCTCCGCTGCTCACCGGCCGGCTGCACGTGGTGCTCCCCCGTGAGCACGAGCTGGCGGGCGAAGCCGAGCTGGACCTCGCTGCCCTGCAGGGCGAGATGTGGATCGCCGGCTGCCGGCGCTGCCAGTGCGGCCTGGTCGACGCGTGCGCGGCCGTCGGCTTCGCGCCCGAGATCACCTTCGGCCCCGCCGACCTCAACGCGATCCAGAGCATGGTCGCTGCAGGCATGGGGATCGCGCTGATACCGGCTCTGGTGCTGGCGACGTTCAGACATCCGCAGACCGTCGCGCGTGCGCTGGTGCGGGCACCGACGTGGGAGGTGTCGGCCGTGATCGCGGCCGACCGCCCCTCCCCGGCGGCCCTCGCCATGCTCGAGGCGCTGAAGGCGGCGGCGGCCGGGCTGTCCTCCACGCCGTGACGTCCGGCCGTGCGCCGGCGGGCGTCAGGCCGTGACCCGCACGACGGCGCGGTCGAGGCACTCGGCGCACAGCCGGCGGCCACCCAGCTCGCTGAGCTTGGACTCCTGGGTCTCCTCGCCGCACTCCGCGCAGACGACCGACGAGGAGATTCGGGCCCTGGACGGCGCCTCGGAGTGGACTTCCCGGACGTCGAAGATCTCGCGGGGGTCGAGCTCGAGGATCCGGTCGGACTCGCGGTGGTGCAGCTCCCATAGCCGGGCCTCCTCGTCCACGGAGGCCTCGCCGGCCAGCACCTTGGCGAACAGCTCTGTGTGCTCGGTATCGCGCCGCCAGGCCCCTGGCCGCGCGCAGACGCGCACTGCCCGCCCGCTCTCGCGCCCATAGAACGTGTACGCGTTCTTGCCGTAGTCGCGATGGATGAGGTTGCCCCTGCCCAGGGTGCAGCCGGTCATGAACTGGATCGCGTCGACCGCGCACATGTCGGTCTCCACCACGGCGACCACCTTGTCGTGCGCGTCATCCGGGCCGAGCTCGCCGATCGCGATCTGCGCCGCCTGGATGCCCATCGCCAAGCCGGGGCACATGTGGCCGTGAAAGTCGACCACGCGGTCGAGCGTCTGCCTGTCGATCATCCCATGCTCCCTTGGTGTTGCTGACCATGTCGAATATCCGCCGAGCATGACACCCCAGTCGCCGGGTGCCATTGCGATCTTCTAGAGGTGCCCAAGATAGCTCTGACGTCTTCGCCCCTGTGCTCTACTAGTACCCGTACTTCTCCTTCGTCTTTTCGCAGAAGGTGCTCGATCAGTGGTACTTCACGTCAGGCGGATTCGGCGGCGGCATGCCTACGGTGTTCAACAAGCAGCTGTACGTCTCCGGCCGCCAGACCGGGACCCAGATCAAGGGAGAGTGAAATGACGCTGACGCAAACGCAGGCACGGCCCACGACGCCGGCCCAGGTCGAGGAGATCGTCCGCTTCCACGGCCACATGTGCCCGGGACTCGCCATGGGCATCCGCGCGGCCGAGGTGGCGCTCCGCGAGGTCGGCCCCCACTCGGCCGACGAGGAGGTCGTCACCCTCGTGGAGACCGACATGTGCGCGGTCGACGCGATCCAGTACCTCACCGGCTGCACATTCGGCAAGGGCAACCTCATCCACCTCGACCTCGGCAAGAACGCCTATACGTTCATCCGTCGCTCCGACGGCACAGCGGTCCGGGTCGCGACCACGCCGGGGGCGTTCGCGCGCGACCCCGAGCACCAGGAGCTCTTCGCCAAGGTGCGCAAGCGCACCGCGACCGACGAGGAGCGCGCGCGCTTCCAGCGGCTCAACCAGCAGCGCTCTCGGGCGATCCTGGAGGCCCCGGAGGAGGACTTGTACACGGTGACCGAGCTGCGGGACGTCGAGATCCCTCCGATGGCCCGCGTCCACGCTTCGCTGTCCTGCGCGGAGTGCGGCGAGCCGACCATGGAGACGCGCGTCCGCATTCTCGAGGGGCGTGAGCTGTGTCCGACCTGCTTCGAGGCGGGGCTGCGGCGCTGAAGGGACGCGTGTTCTGTACCAGTCTTAGTACCGTGAACTGCTTGAGCCGCTCCACCTGCCGGAGGGCGCAAGCACGCTGGACCTGCTCGCCCGCGAAGAGCGCCTCTGACCAGTGCGGGCCTACGTCGACAGCAGCGCCTGCTGAAGCGGGTGTTCGCCGAAACCGAGTCCGGCGCGCTGACATCCGCGCTGCGGTCCTACGTCGAGGCCGACGCGGCGATGGCCTCATCGTCGCTGGCCTGGGTGGAGGTGTCGAGAGCCGTTCGCGCCTATGCGGACGCCGATGTGATTGTGGCCTATGACCAGCGGCTGACCGAGGCCGCCGCCGCCCACCGGAGCAAGGTGTTGTCTCCGACGGGTTGAGACCGGCCGCTAGGACTAAGGGCTGTCCAACATGGCTCAGCGGGCGGCGAGGACGGTCGCCAGCGCGGCGACCGTCCGGTTTCGCGTAACGTCCTCGCCGGGGACGGGGAGGCCCGCCTCGCGGGCGCGCGCCAGCGCGGCGACGAAGCTGAACTCCTGCCAGTAGTTCGCCTCCGGATCCAGGCGCTCGAGCCCCAGCTCGTCCGCCCACAGCGTGCTCAGGATGCTCTCGCCCGACGGCGCGTCGGCCGCGCCCGGCTGTCCGACGACAAGCCTCGCGGGCCAGGCGTAGCCGGGCAGCCGGCTCCACAGCAGCGCGCGCAGACGGGTCAGTGACGGGGGCGCCCCGTCGGCGACCGCGTGCGCGACCAGCTGCGGGTCGCCGCGCTCGTCGCGCTCCAGCACCACCTCCACGTGGCCAAGGCCCGGGCAGTCGGCGAGGGCGGCCGCGATCCTCGCCGGCTCGACGCGGAAACCGCGCAGGTCACGATCGCCGTCCACAGGCCCGAGCAGCTCGACGCTCCCGTCGGGCAGGGGGCGAGCGAGCTGCCCGGAGCGGAACCGTCGCTCGCCACCATGCTCGACGAAGCGCCCGCGGGGCCCCTCCGCGTCGTCGAGGTACCCGCGGGCGAGGCTCGCGCCGGCGACGTGCAGCTCGCCGAGCGCGCGGACGGGGACCGGGCGACCGCGGGCATCGAGGACGCGGACGGCCACGTCGGCCAGCGCGCGCCCGACGCCACGCACGGGCGATTCGGCCGACGTCGCCCCGAAGCCGCACTCGGGCGGGCCGTAGAGGACATGGGGGCGCACGCCCTCCAGGCTCCGCAGCTCGCGCCAGAGCTCGGGTGTCACGCCGTGGCGGGTCCCAGCCACCAGGACCGCCTCCCTCCCCTGCGGGAGGCCGTCGGACAGCCCCCCGTCGAGCAGCGCCCGCAGCTCGTCCGGAGTGCCGTCGACCAGGTCGACCGCTCCGGTGGCAAGGAGCCTGACGACCTCCCCGGGGTCGGCGCTCAGGGGACGCTCGGGGATGTGGAGGGCGGAGCCATCCAGGAGCGCGACGAGCCGGCGCAGGAAGGCGTCGTCGGTCGGGCGGGGGCACAGGCCGGTGCGGCGCTCGCCGCCCGCGATGTCGCGCAGGCCCGCGAGGAGATTCAGGACGGCGCAGTGGTCGAGGACCACGCCGCGCTGCACCGCGGAGCCGCCGGAGTCGTAGAAGACCACCGCGGCGTCGTCCGATCCGGCGCTCGCCCGGGCGGGCCCGCGATGGTCGAGGGTCCCGTCGCCGACGAGGATCTCCACCGACGCGTCGCGCACGATGCACTCGCGGCGCTCCGCGGAATCGCAAGGGTCAAGCCCGACCCACGCCGCGCCCGCCTTCCAGATCGCGAGCACGGTAACGATCAGCTCGGATGACGCCTCGAGGACCGTCCCGATCCGGGACCCGGGTCCGGCTCCGAGGGCGCACAGGCGCTCGGCCAGCCGGTCGGCGCGCTCGGCAAGCTCCGCGTACGTGAGCACCTGGCCGCCCTCCCGCACGGCCTCCGAGCCGGGGTCGCGACGCACCTGGGCCCGCAGAGCGTCGGTCAGGTTCCCGGCCGACCGCGGCTCCGTGGGCCCGCGCCCGCGCCCCTCGGCCTCCACCGCCGCGGCCCCGTCCAGGATCTCCAGCTCGGAGATCGGGCGCGCCGGGCCGGCGGCGATGTCGGCGAGCAGGGTCGCGAAGCGCTCCATCAGCCCGCGCACGCTGGGCGCGTGAAAGGCGCCGCGGGCGCTGCACGAGATCCCGGCCTCGGACTCCTCGACGGACAGGATCACGAACGTGCCGGCGTAGAGCCCGGCCCCCCACGGCAGGGGCGGGAGATCGCCCGCAGGCCGTTGATCACCGCCCATGAAGTGCGCGCGCCCGGCCCGGGCGGCGGTGTCCAGCCCGGCGCTTTCCACGCCCTCCAGGACCAGCTCGTGGCGCGGCGTCACGCCCTGGAACATGAGCGCCAGGTGCGGGACCAGCCCGTGGGCGGCGGCCGGGACACCGAGGACATCCTGGACGACGGCCTCGAACGGGAGGTCCTGATGGGACAGCGCGCCAAGGAGGGCCGACCGCGTGCGTGCCAGCGCCTCGCCGAAGGTCGGGTCGCCGTCGAGGCGCAGGCGCACCGGGACCTTCTTGGTGAAGCACCCGATCAGCCCTTCGAGCTCGGTCCGGTTGCGGTTGGCGACCACGGTCGCGAGCACCTGATCCTCCTGCCCGGTGTAGCGATGGACCAGGACTCCGAAGGCGGTCAGCAGCGTCATGAACACGGTCGCCCGCTCGCGGCGCGCGAGCGCCCGGAGCCGGTCGTGGAGGTCCGGGTCGAGGGCCAGCTCGACCGTCTCGCCGCCAGTCTGCGGGCTCCCCGCGGGAGCGTCCGGGTCGTCGACCGGGAGCTGGGTGGTCAGAGGGGCGCCGGCCAGCTCCACGCGCCAGAACGCCAGCTCGCGCGCGCCGGCGGGCCCGGCCAGATCGGCGCGCTGGCGCCGGGCGAAGTCCGTGAACTGCAGGACGGGCTCCGGAAGCGGCGACGGCACTCCTGCGGCGTAGGCGGCGTACAGCCCTGCGAGCTGGCGCCGGAAGACACCGACCGACCAGTCGTCGAAGACGCTGTGGTGGGTGCGGATCACCAGCACGTGCTCCTCCTCGCCGAGACGCAGCAGCGTCGGCGCGAACAGCGGGTCGGCGACGAGGTCGAACGGGCGCCGGCCAGCGTCGGCCACCGTCCGCGCGACCGCTTGCTCGCGCTCGGCCGCGGGCAGATCGGAGAGATCGCGGACCGGGAGGTCGACGGCCCGGTGCGGGCGGACGACTTGCATCACGCGGCCGTCGCGCAGCTCGAAGCCCGTGCGCAGCGCGCCGTGCCGGCGCGCGATCTCCCCGAGCGCCCGGCCCAGCGCCGCGACGTCGAGCGGGCCGGTGTAGCGGCGCGCGAGGCCGGGGAGGTTCTGGCAGCCCGGAGCGAACAGCTCGTGCCAGAGCATCCCCTCCTGGGAGAACGCGACCGGCGCGGGCGCGCCGTCGACGGGGCACAGCCGGGCGACGGCGGCGGCCACGCCCTCGACCGTCGGCGCGTCGAGGAAGGCGGACGACGCCACTCGGACCTCGAAGGCGTCCGCGAGCAGCTCCAGCGAAGCGACCATCGCAGGGGCGTCGCCGCCGAGAGCGAAGAAGTCCGCGTCGGGGGCGATGTCCTCGCGGCGCAGGACGCGCGCCCACACCGCCGCGACCGTCTCGACGACCGCGGCGGCCGGCGCCGGATCGGGCCCGCCCTGCTCCGCGGTTTTGCCGGCGGTCTCGTCGGCGGGCCTGCCGGTCGCGTCCGGGCGGGCTCGATCATGGTGCGGGGCGACGCCGACGCCGGGCCCGTCGGTCAGGAGCAGCGCCGCTCGCGGGAACGTCGCCGTGAGGCGCATCCGCAGCGCGGGCGCGACTCCGCCGGAGGCCAGGACGAGCCGGCGCAACCCGGAGACATCGTGGCGCGCGGTCGCGCCGGAGTCCAGCAGCGCCTGCGCGCTCGCCGGGTGCAGGCCGCAGGCGCGCTCCGGCGCGGCCGCGATCAGCGCGCACAGCCGCTCGGCGTCGAACGCCGGGAGCACCACCGAGGCGTCCTCGGCGTCGAGGCACCCCCACAGCGCCGCCTGGGCGGCGCGGCTGCCGGGCGGGAAGGCGTGCAGGAGCGCCCCCAGCGGCGGGCCGCTCAGCAGGTCGGCGTGCGAGACCGGCACGGGCGCCGGGGGCGACAGGGGCCGCGAGGGGTAGAGGATCTCGGCGAGCCCGGAGGCGGCCCCGCCACCGACGGGAGGCGGGCCGGGGGCCTCTCGTTCGAGCTCGCCGAGGTCGAGGATCGGCACGGAGGTGCCGCCGGGAGCGAGATCGGGCGGGGCGACGACCGCCGCTGCCTGGCAGTCGCGCAGGATGCGAGCGACCTCGAGGTCGCCGAGCCCGGCGACCACCGGCACCGCCACCGCCGCCGCCTTGTGCGCCGCCAGGGAGGCCACCGCGTACTCGGTCCAGCGGGCGCCGTCGAACACCAGCGCCACGCGCCCGCCGGGCTCGAGCGCACCCAGCAGGCCGGCGGCGACGCCGTCGGACCGCCGGTCCCACGCTGCGTAGGTGAGCCGCTCGCCGCGGTCGACCGCGTCGCGATCGCGGTCGGGATGCGCCGCTGCCGCCCGGCGAAGCGCCTCGGACGCCGTCAAGCCGTCAGTCCGGGTCCAGCCCGGCAGCGGCCGCACAGCCTCGGGTCAGGAACCGGTCGAGCTCCGCCTGGCGGGAGGTGAACTCCCAGCGCTCGGCCAAGCGGCCGCCGTCGACACGGAAGACCTCGACGGTCGCGAAGCGCGCCTGGCCCTCGCCGAAGTCGTGGATCGCGTCCCCGACGGCGACCACATGGTCGCCGTGCTCGAAGACGTCGCGGTCCTCGACGCGCGCGGGCGAGGCCCACATCGGGTCCATGAACCCCTCCCACAGCGCGGCCCGGCCCGCGTAGGTGCCGGCGAGCGGGTGCTCGCCCGCGACGTGCCAGACGACGTCCTCGGCCAGGGAGCCGAGGAACGCCTCGCGGTCGCGATCGTTGAACGCCTGGTGCGACCTGCGCACGAGGCCGGTGCTGGAGTCGTCGCTGCCCATGCCCAGACGCTAGCTCACCGCCGCCCGCGCGTGACCGCGCGGCGCTGCAGCAGCCACAGTTCCTCCCCGGCGAACGCCCACTCGAGATCCTGCGAGCCGCCGAAGACGCGCTCGCAGGTCGTGACGAGACGGTGCAGGCGGGCGAGCTGCCCGTCGTGAAGGCACAGCGCCGAGGCACGTTCTGCGCTGACCGCCCGCACCGCGGTACCGCTGCCGCCGGCAACGGCTACGACCTCGACGTCCTTGCCCCCCGGGCTCCGCTCCAGGACGTCCCCCGCGGCGCTCAGGCGGAACAGGTCCGGGGTCACGAGCCCACCCACGACGGCGTCGCCGAGGCCCCACGCGGCCTCGATCACGACCTCGTCGGCGCCGGTCACCGGATGCGGCCGGAACAGGACGCCGGCCACCGCGGCCTCGACCATCCGCTGCACCACGACGCCCGCCCTGGCCGCGCCCGCCACGCCCATCCGCCGCCGGTAGGCCAGCGCCGCCTCGCCGCCCACCGATCGCGACACGGCCGCGACGGCGCCGGCCAGCTCGGCGGGCGCGACGTTGAGCCGGCTCACGTGCTGACCGGCGAAGCTGGCCGCGTCGGAGTCCTCGCCGACCGCCGACGAGCGCACGGCGAGCGACGGCCCGAGCGCCGCGGCCGCCTCGGCGACGCGGGCCGTGGCGCCGGGATCTGCGGCGGCGACCGCGTCCGCGAACGGCCAAGGCAGCGCCACGCCCTCCGGGACCGGGAGCCCGGCACGGGCAGCGAGCGCCAGCTGGGCCGCCTTGCCGCCGAACAGGTCCGCGTCGCCGGCGTCGGCCAGGGAGACCGGGATCATCACGCCCGGATACCCTGGCACCCGTGCCCGGAGTCGACGAATCCGCACGGCGCTTCGCGCCCCCCGGCCCCGGCACCTGGACGCTCGACACCGCCCACTTCCCGCAGCCGGCCACCCGCTTCGTGATCGAGCTGTTCCCCGAGCCGGCCAGGCGCGGCTTCAAGGAGGCGACGGCGCGCTACGGGCTGCTGATGGACCACATCGAATGGGCGTTCGTGCATGGCTGGGCCTACCTGTCCCCGCACCCGGTGCGGCCGCTGGAAGACGGTGACACACGCGCGACCTGGGAGGCGCTGGGCCGGTCGGTGCCGACCCTGGGCGAGCGGCTGGCGACGAGCGCCACGGTCTTCGAGGACAGGCGCTGGCGCGACGACGTGGCGCTGTGGGATGGGCAGACCAAGCCGCAGATGCGCCGCGAGCACCGCGCGCTGCAGGCGGTCGAGCCCGCGGCCCTGGCGACCTCGGACCTGCTCTCGCATCTCGACCGCTGCCGCCGCAATCTCGGGCGCGCCGTCTACGAGCACCATCGCCTCAACGTGGCCCCGGTGATCCCGGTCGGCGACTTCCTCGCGCACGCCCTCGAGTGGACCGGCCGGCCCGTCGCCGACCTGGTCGGGCTGATCCGGGGTGGCGGATCGCTGCCGTTCGCCGCGCAGGCCGAGCTGACGCGGCTGGCCGAGGCGGCGCTCCGGGACGCGACGGCCGCGGCTGCCCTGTCCGGCGACGACGCGCCGGCCGACATCCTCGCCTCCCTGCTGTCGCGCCCGGGCGAGGTCGGCCGCGCGGCCGCCGGCTATCTGGACCTCGTCGGCTGCTGGAGCGCCGGCAGCGGGTCAGACGTCGGTGAGCCCTGCCTCGAGGAGATGCCCCACCTGCTCGTGGAGACGATCCGGGCCGCGCTGCCCGGCGCCACGTCCGGTCGGGGACCGGAGCCGGCCGCGACCGGCGAGCTCGTCGCCGCGGTGCGGGCGGGCGTCCCGGCCGCCGACCGGGACGGCTTCGACGCCCTGCTGGCCGAGGCGCGAGCGACCCACCGCCTGCGCGACGAGCGGGCCACGTACTGCGACGTGTGGGCGTACGGGCTGGCCCGGCGGGCGATCCTGGCCGCGGGCCGGCGCCTGGCCGACGCCGGAGCCGTCGAGGAGCCCGCGCACCTGGTCGAGGCCGACTACGCGGAGATGCGGTCGCTGATCGAGGGAGAGCCGGGACCGCCGGCCGAGGAGCTCGCCGAGCGGGCGGGCTACCGCCGGCAGGCGGCGGAGGACGGCGTTCCCGTCGTCCTGGGCGATCCACCGCGGGCACCCGTGCCGACCGAGTGGCTGGCGCCCGGCCCCGCCCGCACCGAGCGGGCCTTCAGGACGTACATCCGCGCCATGTCCTCAGACGAGCCGGGCGGCGCCGGCGCCGTGGCCGGCCTGCCGGCCAGCCCGGGCACGCACGAGGGCCGCGCCCGGATCGTCCGCGGCGCCCTCGACCTCGCCCGCATCAGGCAGGGCGACGTCCTCGTCACGGCCTCCACCACCCCGGCGCTGAACCCGGTCCTGTCGCTCGTCGGCGCGATCGTAACCGACCGCGGCGGGCTGCTGTCGCATGCCGCGATCGTCGCTCGCGAGTTCGGCATCCCGGCGGTCGTCGGCACCGGAGACGCGACCACGAGAATCCCCGACGGAGCGCTCGTGCGCGTCGACGGCGCGGCTGGTCAGGCGGCCGTACTCGGCTGACAGAGCGTCTCGAACCGATCCAGATAGGCACCCAACGCGGCCCGCGTCCGGTCGGGCGGTAGGCCGAAGGCGCCGGTGTCGTACTCGTGGACCCCGTGGCGGTCGCGCGGGTTCTCGGCCAGCCACCGCCGCATCGCCGCCTCGGCCGTGGCGTCGAGCCGCATCCCCAGCCACTCGTAGACCCGCGCCACGGTGCGGATGGGCTGGGCGACCAGGGCCGGAAACGACACGTCATAAAAGGTGCCCCCGTCGTGCCCGGCGCGCACGCGCAGCGCGCGGCTCATGGCGGTGGCGCACCGCTGCAGCGCCTGCTCGCCGATGCGCTGCGGACAGCGCGCGTCGCTGTTGGGCCGGCGCACCGTCTCGATCAGGCTCGCGTAGGACGGGACGGCCAGCGCCGGGTCGCGGTGGCAGTGCACGATGCGCGCGCCGGGAAGCGCGCGCAGCAGGGCCGCGAGCTGACCGAGGTGCCCAGGCGACTTCAGGACCCACCGCCTGTGCGCCCCCGGGCCGGAGCCGAGCACGCGCAACTGCTGTGCGTAGTACGCATACTCCCGGTCGAGGTCGGCCTCGTAAAACCAGCGTGAGTACGCCTCGGCGTCGAACATGTCGTCGAAGTGCTGGCTGGCGAACGCGTTCTGCAGCAGCGCGTCGCACTCCTCAGGTCCGCGAGCCGTCAGCGGATGGACGCGGCGAAACCCGGGGGCCATGGCGTAGAAGGACTCCAACCAGGTCTCGGCCTGCCGCACGAGCGTGGCCTCGTCCGGCCCCTGACCGGCCTCGGGCGGCACGGGGTGCAGGGCCTGCCACAGGCTCAGGTAGCGGTGGCGGGGGTCCTGTGCGAGCAGGTTGTGGAGCACGGTGGTGCCGGTGCGCGGGAGCCCGGTGATGACGATCGGGCTGTCGAGCGGCGTCCGGGCGGCGTCCGGGCGGTGGGCGACGTGGGCCTGCACGTAGAGGCGGTTGCGCAGGTGGCGCAGCAGCACGCTGCGCAGCACCCGCCATCCCGTGGCGCTGAGCTGTCCCGTGGCCTGGCAGGCCTCGACCAGCAGTCCGAGCGGCTCCGTGAACCTCTCGTCGCCCCAGTCGTCGTCCCCGGCACGCTCCGCCGCGACGGACATCAGCGCCGCCGGGGTGAGCTCGGCGGCCGTCCAGGTTGGCCGTTCGGGCGCGCCCGGGGCCGTCACGGACCGGGTTCGCGGGGCCGGCCGGCGTCGGGGTCGGCGGCGGGCGGCGCCGGAAAGAACGACGGCGGGAAGTACTCGGTGATCAACATCACCGGGCGGCCGCCCGCGATCACGCGGTAGGTGCGCAACAGCAGCAGATCGCTGCTGCGCAAGCCGAACGAGGCGCCCCGCACCCCGGCCGGCGTGCGTCCCGTGCGCAACAGCTCCCGGAAGGTCTCCACGCGCTGCGCGACCAACAGGTAGCCGATCGGCTGCGACGTCGTCACGAGCGCCTCCTGCAGCCGCGGCTCGAGCCGGTCCAGGACGACCGCGGCCTCGGCATAGACGTAGTTGCGCCCCGTACGGCTGCCCTGAAGCAGCGTCTCGCGGCGCTGGACCGTCTCACCGCCCCCCAGCTCGAGCTCGACATCGCCCGGGAACGCCGGCGTGCTCACCTGCACGAGCCCGGCCGTGCGGACGGGCTCGCCAAAGCACGCCTCCAGCAGCCGCACCACGGTGGCATCGGTGCTGAGCATGAGCCGCTGCGCCATGCCCAGCGCCGCGTCATCCAGTCCGGTCACGCCGCCGGCCGGCGCCGCGACTTCACAGTTGGCACTAATCATCCGCTCCATCCCTCATGTTCGACGACGACGAACGTGGGGTCGCGGTCCCCCCGCTACCGAGCCCACCGACTATGTGCGGCCGTAGAATAGCGCCTCGCGGGCGACGGGGTAGACGTGCGTTGCTAAGTGTCGACGACATCTAGGGATGCCGCACCGACGCGCGCTATGCTCCCGCCCAACGGTGCCGGGCTCGGCCTGGACGCCGATATTGGTTACTCGAACAGGCGAGAGGGGTCAGTGTCTATGGAGGTTCTATCGACGGTCGGCGGGGGCGAGCGGCGCTTCCGGCGTTGCGTGCGCGCCTGTGGTCCATTGCTCGTGGTGAGCGCAGGGTTGGTGGCGGCGAGCCCCGCGGCGGCCGCGCAGCCGGCCTGCGGCTCGACGATCACGTCGAGCACGACGCTGACCGCGGACGTCGGGCCCTGTCCAGCCGACGGCGTGCACGTGAAGGGCCACAACATCACGCTCAACCTCAAGGGCCACCGCGTCTTTCAGACGGACAACGGGCCGGCGGAGAACGTCGGCATCGCGGTGGACGACTCGAGCGGCGTGACGGTGACCAACGGCACCGTGTCAGGCTTCGACGCCGGCGTCTTTCTCAACGGCGGCTCGGGAAACCGCGTCAGCCGGATGACCGTCAGCAACAACATCAACGACAACATCTTCCTGGAGAACGACCCGCAGACGGACTGCATCTACGGTGACGGGATCCTCGTGCAGGACTCGAGCGCCAACACGGTCGAGAACAACAAGGCGGACCACAACGGCCCGTACGACGGAATCACGATGGTCGGCGACTCCAACGACAATCACGTGATGCACAACGTCGTGCGGAACCAGACCGTCCCCAACTACGCGAAGGGTACCCAAGACCTCGGGACGTGCGGCCCGTTCGGTGCCGGGAGCCGAGTCGGGCGGCCGATGCAGGACATCGGCATCCGGATCGAGGGGCCGGGCGCCGACGACAACGTCGTCAGCCACAACCGCATATCCAACAGCGCCATTGGTGGCATCACGATCCACGGATTCGTCTTCAATTCGCCCCTGGGGGCCCCGCCTGACCCGCAGAACACGGGTAACGAGGTGGGCAGCAACTACGTGGCGGACACCGGCAAGGACACCCATGAGATCGACTCGCTCGCCGACGGCATCGGCGTTCTGCGTCAGGGACCCGGCGGCGTCGTGGGCGTGTCTCAGGGCAACGAGATCTCGAAGAACACCGTGGTCCGCAGCTACCGCCATGGGATCTTCCTCGGCGGCCCGCAGTGCGGTATGGCCGGTAACCCGGCGACCATCGTCTGCCAGCCGGGGCCGTACACCGGCACCATCGTCAGGGGGAACCACATCACGGGCAGCGCCGAAGACGGCATCAGGGTGCAGGGTCCGGGAAGCACCCCAGGCAGTCCGGGCTCGATCAACAACAAGCTGATCGGGAACTTCGCCCACAACAACGGCAACCACCTTCCCGAAGCGCTCCTCGGTGGGGAGACGACCGGCAAGGGGCACGACGGTCACGACGAGAACGTCGACTGCGACAACAACACCTGGTCGACGAACGCGTTCCAGACCGTCAACCAGCGGTGCGTCGACCCGAGCGCGAAGATCAGGTAGCGCGGGCGCCTCACTGATGCATCAGGGCTCGGCCCCGTCGGAAACGGCGGGGCCGAGTCGCGTTTGGCGCGCTCACATCAACGACAACATCACGACGGGACAACCCGGACGACGAGTGCGCCTACGGCGACGGCATCACCGCCGACAACTCGCGCAAGAACACGATCGAGCGCAACACCGTCGTCCACAACGGCCCGTTCTCCGGCATCTCGCTGGTCGGGGACTCCGACGCCAGCCTCGTCACGCGCAACCACGTGGCGGACGGCAACCTGGTCCAGCCGGGGCCGCTGGCCGGCAACCGGGTCGTCGGCAACACGATCACCGACAGCCTGCTGGACGGCATCCGGGTCAAGGCGGGCGCGGTCAACAGCACGCTGACCAACAACTCCGCCAGGCACAGCGGCGAGGTCGACGGGCGTGACGACAACGCCGACTGCGACCACAACGACTGGCGGCGCAACTCGCTCGGCACGGTGAACCTGGCGTGCGTCGCCGGGCCGCCCGCGGTGGTGACGCCGATCGCGACACCGACGCCGTAGCGGGGCACTGAAACTCCTCCCCGGATCGATCGGGATCGGAGCCGGCTGTCGCGTCAGCGCAGCCCGCTCCGCCTCGTTTCAGGGTGCCCAGGCCGACAGGCGCAGCCCCGGCTCGTCGGTCACGGCCGCGAGCAGCCGCGACAGGCCGTCCACCAGCCGCCGGATCGTCTCGTCGTCGTAGAAGTCGCTCTTGTAGCTGAACTGCCCCCACAACTGGCTGCCGTCGTCGAGAAACGCGACGTGGAGGGGATGCAGGTGGCCGCGGAAGAACAGCTCGTCGGGCCCCTTGTCCGGCCCGGGGCGCTCGACGACCCCGGTCCCCGGCGCCCACTCGTCGTGGGCGGTGTGGAAGTACTGCAGCTCCACCGGCACGGCCGCGAGCAGCGCCGGACCGCCCTTCGGGAAGTCCGCGAGCACGGCCTGGCGGATGCGCATGAACGGGAGGTCCTGGTGCTCGAGCAGCCCGATGACGCTCTCGCGGGTGCGGTCCACGACCTCCTCGAACGTCGGGTCGCCGGACAGGTCGGTGCGGATCCTCCCGACGCCGTGGAAGCACCCGATGAGGCCGTCCACCTCGGCGCGCTGCCGGCCGCTCAGCGTCGTGCTCAGCACCACGTCGGTCACATCCCCGGCGCGGCTGAAGAGGGCCTGCACGGCGGCGACCGTGACGACGAAGACCGTGCTGCGGGTGGCGCGCGCGAGCCCCCGCATCGCCGCGTAGGTCTCCGGCCCGATCGTCACCGGGCAGGCGACGATGCGCCGGCTCGGCCGCTCGGGAACCCGGTCGAAGGGCACCGCCGCTCCCCACGGCATGCCGGCCAGCCGCCGCTTCCAGTAGTCGAGCTGGTCGCGCAGGCGATCCTCGGTGAGCCAGCCGCGCTGCCACAGGGCGAAGTCCGGGTACTGCACGGCGAGCGGGCGCAGGGCGGGCGACGTGTTCTCCGCGAAAGCCTCGTAGGCCGCGGTGAGCTCGCTGAGGAACACGTAGGCCGAGGTCCCGTCGCAGACGAGATGGTCAAAGGTGATCGCCACCACGCTGCGGTGCTCGTCGAGGCGGTACAGGCAGGCGCGCAGCAGCGGAGCCTGCTCGAACGCAAACGGCTCGGCATCCTGCGCGCCGATCCGGTCGCGCAGCTCGGCCTCCCGGACGTCCTGGACGGCGAGCTCCGGGGAGACCGCCGGCTGCACCGACTGGTACGGGCCGTCCGCGTTGGTTGCAAAGCTCGCGCGCAGGGCCTCGTGGCGCTCCACGACGTGCCCGAGCGCCCGGCGCAGCGCGTCCACGTCGACCGGGCCGGCGAAGCGGTGCTGGGCGGTGACGTTGAACAGCCCGGGAGGGTCGGCCGTCGTCTCCAGCCGCCACATCTGCTCCTGCGAGAGCGTGAGCGGGATCCGCTCCCCCGGCCGGCGCGCGCGGCTCACCAGTGGCGGGGGCTCGTCGCGGCCGCCGCGCGCGGCCTCCACGGCGGCCGCCAGGCGCGCGACCGTCGGCGCCTCGAAGAGGCCGCGCACGCCGATCTCCACGCCGAGCTCCTGGCGGACCGCGGCCACCACCTGCATGCCCTGCAGCGAGTGGCCGCCGAGGTCGAAGAAGTTGTCGTCGGCACCGACCTCGGCGATCGAGAGCACGCGCGCCCAGATCGCGGCGATCGCCCGCTCGGTGGGCGTGCGGGTCGCCGTCGAGGCGGTCGCCAGCTCGCGCCGGGCGTCGCCCGGGGGCGGAAGGGCGTCACGGGCGATCTTGCCGTTCGGCGTCGTCGGCAGCGCCGCGACGCGGACGAACGCGCTCGGCACCATGTACCTGGGCAGGTGCTCGGACACGAAGCGGCGCAGATCGACCGACGTGGGCTCCGCGCCGGCCCGCGCCGCGACGTAGGCGACCAGGCGCTTGTCCCCGGGCGAGTCCTCCCTGACCACGACGGCGACCTCGGCCACGGCGCGATGGCGGGCGAGCACGCTCTCGACCTCGCCGCACTCGATCCGGAACCCGCGGACCTTGACCTGCTCGTCCCGGCGCCCCACAAACTCCAGGTTGCCGTCGGGAAGGAGCCGGGCGAGGTCCCCCGTGCGGTACAGGCGGGCGGCGGGATCGTCGTCGAAGCGGTCCTCGACGAAGCTCTGCGCAGTCAGGTCGGGGCGGGTGAGATAGCCCCGCCCGACGCCCACGCCCCCGATCAGCAGCTCGCCGATCGCCTCGCCGGCGGGCTCGCCGCGCTCGTCGAGCACGTGCACCGTCGTGTTGGCGAGCGGCCGGCCGATCGGCGGGTCCGCGCTCTGCGGTGCGCCGGCCCCCGCCGCGGGCTCGTAGACGGTGGCGAGCACGCTCGCCTCGGCCGGCCCGTAGGCGTTCAGCCAGCGGACGCGGTCGCCCCCCACGCCCAGCCAGGCCCGGTACGCCGAGCCCAGCGCCTTCTCGCCGCCGACGATGACGAGGCGGATGCCCTCGGGCACCTCCTCCCCGAGGCTCTGCAGGTCCCGCACCCATTCGTGCCAGTAGGCGGTCGGCAGGTTGAGCACCGTGATCCGCATGCGCCGCAGCCACTCGAGCCACGCGGCACCGAGGACCGGCACGTCGTCGGACCGCAGCACCAGGGTCGCCCCACTCTCCCAGGTCGGGAAGATCTCCTCCACGCTCACGTCGAACCCGATCGAGCAGAACTGCGCGACGCGGTCGCCCGCGGCGAGGCCGTACAGGCGCGCGACCGCGACGTTGTGGTTGACGAGGCCGCGGTGGGTCAGCATCACCCCCTTCGGCTCGCCGGTCGAGCCCGACGTGTAGATCACGTAGGCGAGGTCTGAGGGGCCGGCGCCGCGCGGCGGCCGCGTGGAGGCGCGCCGCGCGATGGCGGGCCCGTCGCGGTCGAGCAGGATGACGCGCCCGGCGTGGCCTTCGACCCGGCCGGCCAGCCGCTCGCTGGTCACCAGCACGGGCGGGGCGGCGTCGCGCAGCATCGCGGCCAGGCGCAGCGGCGGCTGCGCGGGATCGAGCGGCAGGCAGGCGCCTCCCGCCTTGAGCGTCGCGAGCAGGGAGACGGCGAGCGCGGTCGAGCGGTCGAGCAGGATCGCCGCCGGCACGTCAGGGCCCACGCCGGCGTCCTGCAGCGCGTGCGCCAGGCGGTTGGCGCGCGCGTCGAGCTCGGCGTAGGTGAGCTCCTCGCCGTCGTGGACGAGGGCGAGCGCGGCCGGGGTGCGGTCGACCTGCGCCTCGACGAGGTCGGCGAGCGTCGCGTCGGCCGGGAAGGGCATGGCGGGGCCGCGCACGCCACTCATAGCGCGAGCTCCAGCAGATCGGAGCCCGGGATCACCTCGCCGTCGTAGCTGTCGGCGACCCCCCGGATCCAGTGCTCGTCGGGCAGGGCGTCGTCGCCGGGAAGGAAGTGGGTGAGCACGAGCCGCCGGGCCCCGGACTCGGCGGCGACGCCTCCCACGGCGCTCAGCGGCGTGTGGGCCGAGCGCCGGTGGCGCTCGCGCTGGCGCGCCTCCCAGCTCTCGTCCGGGTCCGGCGCACCGGCGTCGTCGGCGAACACCTCGTGGACGAGGATGTCCGTGCCCCGGGCGAGCGCGATCAGGTTCGGGCTCGGCGCCGTGTCGCCGGAGATCACGATCGAGCCGGCGTCGGTGTCGAAGCGGAAGGCGAAGGCCGGGAACACGGGTGCGTGCTCGACGAGCACGGCCGTCACGCGGACGCGGTCGTCCTCGGTGACGAGGATCGGATCCATCGGCGGGGCGACCCGCCCGGGGCCGACGGCGACGGCGGGCGGCAGCGCGATCTCGTGCGGCGCCACGAGCGTGGTCAGGTCCGCGCGGCCGGCCTCGCGCATGCGGATGTTGATGTCGTACGCGTGCGCCTCGATCTCCGAGCGCGTGACGGCGACCAGCCCGGGCGTCGGGTTGGCGGGGTTGATGACCGGGATGTCATGACCGGCCGGTGCATCGGGCGGCGCGGACGGCAGGTGGCCGGCCGGGCCTGGCCCGTAGACGTCCACGGGCGGGTTGAACTGCAGGATCGGCCAGCCCAGCAAAAAGAGGTTGAAGTAGTCGCAGTCGTGGTCGGAGTGCAGGTGCGTGAGGAACACCCGGTGCAGGTGCTTGAGCAGGCGCGCGCGCCGCAGCTGCCGCGTCACGCCGCTCCCGCAGTCGACGAGATAGGCCCGTCCCGCCACGACGACCGCCTGTGAGATCCCGGATCGCAGCGGTGAGGGCAGCGGCCCCCCGGCCGTCCCCAGCAGGACGAGCCTCGTCGCCGACGAGGCGGCGCCCGTCACGCCGCGGCGCGCGGTTGGACGAGCTCGATCGTGACGCCGTCCGGGTCCCGGACGTACGCGACCCGGGTGCCGGCCTTCGGCCCGGCGGGCACCTCGATCGGCGCGGCGCTCACGGGTCGCGCCCCGCACGCCAGGGCGTGCGCGTGGGCGGCGGCCATGTCGTCGACCTGCAGGCAGATGTGCACGTTGCCGGGATGCGCCGTCCCCGGGTCATAGGGCGCCTCGGGCCGGTCGAGGTAGCCCACCAGCTCGAGCGCCACGCCGCCCGGCAGGTCGAACCAGCACGAGTCGGCGCGCGCCCCCGCGTAGCCGACGAGCTTCCCGAGGCCCGGGCCCTCGAGCCTGCGCCGGTCGCGTGGCGAAGCGGCGAGCAGGCGCTCCCAGAAGGCGATCGACCGTGCGAGGTCGGCGACCGAGATCCCGACGTGGTGCAGTGCATCCAGGCCCAGGTCAGGCATCGTGACGGCGCTCGACCTCGCTGAGCGCGGCGTCGAGGAGGCCGACGCCCTTCAGCGCCAGCTCCTCGCTGATGACGAGCGGCGGCGTGATCCGCAGGATGTGGCCTCCGCCGACGGCGAGCAGCCCCTGGCGGGCGAGCGCCGTCACCAGCTCGCGCATGACCGCCGGCTCGATCGGGGCCTTCGTCGCGCGGTCGCGCACCAGCTCCAGCGCCAGCAGCATCCCCTGGCCGCGAACGTCCCCGACGAGCGGGTGGCGAGCTTGCAAGTCCTTCAGGGCGCCGTGCAGCGTCGCGCCGACCCGGCGGGCGTTCTCGAGGATCGTGCCGTCCTCGAGCAGCGCGAGCGTCGCCGCCCCCGCGGCGCACGCCAGGTTGCCGCTGGCAAACGTGGAGGCGCCGGCGCCCACATTGCCGAACGCCGACGCGTCCATGAGCTCGCGCCGCGAGGCGATCACCGACACGGGGTAGCCCGAGGCGAGGCCCTTGCCGGCGAGGAGCACGTCCGGCAGGACCCCGGAATGCTCGAAGGCCCACATCTTGCCGGTACGGCCGACGCCGCTGAGGATCTCGTCGAAGATCAGCAGCGCGCCGGTGCGGTCGCAGAACTCGCGCAGGTGCGAGAGAAACCCCTCGGGATGGACGATCGCGCCCCCCACGCCCTGGACGGGCTCGACGATCACGGCGGCGAGGCGCCGCTCGCTCGCCTGCTCGTACAGGCGGTCGATGAAGCGGGCGCAGGCGTCCGCGCAGCTGTCGCGCTCCAGGCCCAGCGGGCAGCGGTAGCAGTAGGCGTTGGGGCTGTGCAGGACGCCGGGTGCGAAGGGCCCGTAGCCGTGCTTGAGTCCGTAGCCGCCCATCAGCGACATCGCCCCGAGCGTCCGCCCGTGCCACGCCCCGAAGAAGGAGATGACCTCGTAGCGGCCCGTGCAGGCCTTGGCGAGCCGGATGGAGGCCTCGACCGCCTCCGAGCCGGTCGAGTACATCTGGAACGTCTGCAGGCTGGGTGGCAAAGTCTTGGCCAGGGCCTCGAAGAACGCCGCTCGCGGCGGCGTGGCGAAGTCGAAGAAGTGCATCAGCCGCCCGGCCTCGGCGGCGACCGCCGCGGCCACCGATGGGGGCGCGTGGCCGAGGTTGGCGACGACGATGCCGGAGGAGAAGTCGACGTACACGTTGCCGTCGACGTCGCGCACGAGCGCGCGGGAGGCATCCCGCACGACGATGCGCAGGGTCTGCGCGGGCATCGACGAGTTGTGCGCGTGGTGGCGGGCGTCGCGCTCCCACAGCTCGGCCGATCGCGGGCCCGGGATGTCGGTGTGCACGCGCGGCGCGTCGCGCTCGTCGAGCTCGGACAGCGCGGCCTCGTCCGCCGGCCGGTCGGTCACGACGAAGCGACCGACTGGGTCAGCGGCCGGCGCTCGAGCGCGAGCTGCTCGACCAGCTTCACGCCGTACCCTGGGCCCGGCATCTTTTCGATTTCCTGCGCGAGGCGCGCGGCGCGGTCACGGTAGCCGGGCTCGTCGATCAGGGCCCGCACCGCCGCGCGCACGGCCTGCGGAGTGACCTCGCCGGGCTGCAGCGTGCGTGCCACCCCAGCGGCGACGCACGCCTCCGCGTTGTGAAACTGGTTCGCTCCCCGGGGCAGGACGAGCAGGGGCAGTCCGTGCGCGAGGATCTCGAAGATGGCGGTGCCCCCCTGGTTGATGACGGCGTCGCAGTGGGGCAGCAGCGCGGACTGGGGGATGAACGCCTCGACGTGGACATGCTCCGGCTGGGGCCCGAGCGCCGCGGGGTCCTGGTCGGCGCCGAGCGTCACGATGACGTTGAGGTCCTCGTCGCGCAGCCCCTCGAGGATCGTGGCGAACACCTGCGGGTCCTGGTTGAACAGCGTCCCGAGGCTCACGTACAGCGTCGGCGCGTCGCGGAGATCGTCGATCCACGCCGGCAGTCGCTCCTCGCCGGCGTCCAGGCGCGAGTTCTCCATCGGGTGGGCGACGTCGATCTGCTTGATCTCGGCCGTCTGCAGGCTCGGCGGGCACACGTCGAGATAGAGGTACTCGAACAGGCCGCCGAACGGCCCCAGGTCGACCCCGTGCTCCTCCCACAGCGGCAGGATCGTGTCGCGGGCCAGCCGGGCCGCCTCGAGCGGGCGGAAGGTCGCGACGCTGTGGTCGGCATAGGGGATGCCGGCGACCGCGGCGGCCACGGGGCCGCCGAAGTCCGTCTCGTCGTGGACCATGACGTCGGGGCGCCAGTCGCGGACGACCGGCACGAGGTCGGCGGCGCGGGCGGGCGCGGCCACGCCGGCCAGCATGCGGGGCACGAACGTGCAAAAGCGCTCCTTGCCCGGCGGCAGGGCGTGCTGCTCGGGGTAGCGCCGGGCCGCCTGCGCGATCTGCTCGGGCAGGCTCAGGCCCGCCGGGAACGCGGCGAAGCCGAGCTTGCCGATCCGGGGCAGGAAGTCCGCGGCGGTGGCGAACGCGACCTCGTGGCCCGCGGCGGCGAGCGCGCGGGCGAGCGGCAGCATCGGCAGGAAATGGCCGAAGCCCGGCAAGCAGGTACACAGCACGCGCAACCGGACGGCCTCAGGCATCGCGCAGCACGGTACTGACCGCGAGCGGTAGGTGTCAACGCCACCCAGGCGCGGCGTGGTAGCGTCGCCTCGGATGCCCGCGACGGCTCGTGTCCCGGACCTCCTGCGCTCGCGGGCCGCCGCCAGTCCGGAGCACGTCGCGCTGGTGGTCGACGGCCGCGGGAGCCTCACCTACCGAGGCTGGCAGCGGCGCTCCGCCGCTGCCGCGCGCGGGCTCGCCGGCACCGGGGTCGCTCCCGGCGACCGCGTCGGCCTGTTCTTCGACAACGCCTGGTGGACGGACTACGCGATCGGCTACCTGGCCGTGCTCAAGGCGGGCGCGGTGGCCGTCCCACTCTCGCCGCGCTTCTCGGCTCCCGAACTCGCCCCCCTCCTCGGCCACGCCGGCGTCCGCATGCTCCTGTGCCCCGCCGAGCTCACCGGCCTGCTGCCGGTGCTCCCGAGTGGCCAGGTGCTCCAACTGCGCGACGTGGAGGCCGAGGACGGCGAAGAGGACTTCGGGTCTGCGGCCGGCAGCGACGACCTGGCGGAGATCGTCTACACGTCGGGCACGACCGACCGCCCGAAGGGGGTGGCGTGCACGCACACGGCCCTGCTCGCGCACGACCTGCCTCCGGCGCCCGAGGGCGACGCGTCGTTCCTGCACGCCTTCCCGATCGGCACCAACGCCGGCCAGGAGTGCGTGCGGATGCCGCTGCGCAGGCAGACGACGGCCGTGGTGCTGCCGGCCTTCGATGCCGAGCGCCTGTGCGCGGTGATCGCCGAGCGGCGGATCCGGCGGTTGCAGCTCGTCCCGGCCATGGCGCAGCTCGTCGTCGCCTCGGGCGCGGCGGCCCGCCACGACCTCTCCAGCGTGGACCGGGTGACGCTGTCGTCGGCTCCGGCTCCCCCGGGACTGTGGGCGCAGCTCGCCGCGGCGTTCCCCAGGGCGGCGCTGTACAACGCCTACGCGCTCACCGAGTCCGGCGCCGCGCGGACGCTGATGCGCCACGACCCGAGCCGCCCCGGCGCCGTCGGGCGCCCGGTAGGAGAGACCGAGGTGCGCGTCGCCGACGAGGCCGGGGCCGACCTCCCGGCCGGCGAGGCGGGGGAGGTGTGGCTGCGGCGCCCGGGAGCGCCGCGGCGCGCGTACTACCGCGATGCTGCCGCCACCGAGGCGGCCTTCGCCGGAGACTGGCTGCGCACCGGCGATGTCGGGCTCCTCGACCCCGACGGCTATCTCCACCTCGTCGACCGCAAGAAGGACGTGATCATCAGCGGGGGCCTCAACGTCTCCTCCGTCGAGGTCGAGGCTGCGCTGCACGGCCATCCCGCGGTGCTGGAGGCGGCCGCCTTCGGCGTCCCGCACGAGGTGCTCGGCCAAGACGTCGCCGCCGCCGTCGTCGTGAGCGAGCCCACCGACGCGCGCGCGCTGCAGGCCTTCGTCAGGGACGGGCTCGCCGAGCACAAGGTCCCCCACCGGGTGTTCTTCGTCGAGTCCCTGCCGCGCAACGCCTCGGGCAAGGTGGTCAAGCGGGAGCTGCGCGAGCGGTTCGCGGAGCGGGCGCCCGGCGGGGCGCCGGCCGCGCCCCGCGGCGACGCGGAGGCCGCCGTCCTCGCCGTCTGGCAGGAGGTCCTCGGCCGCGCGGAGGTCGGGATCCACGACGACTTCTTCGACCTCGGCGGACACTCGCTGGCGGCCGCGCAGGTGGTGGCCAGGCTCCGCGACGCCTTCGGCGTCGACCTGCCCCCGACCGCCGTCTTCGATCGCCCGACGGTGGCCGAGCTCGCGGGCGCCGTCTCGGAGGCGGCCACGGCCGCTGGCTCGTCGTGACGCTGCCGCGCACGCTCGTCGGCGACCTGGTCGCCCGCGCGGGCGCGGGCGCGCGCGTGCGCGTCTGCGGCTGGGCGCACGAGCTGCGCGCCTCGGCCCGACCGCCGGTGGTCGTGCTGCGTGACCACACGGGCCTCGTCGAACTGGAGATCGAGGAGGAGGTCGCGGACCTGACACCGGAGTCGGCGATCGAGGCGGTCGGCACCGTCGCGGCGGTGCCGGGCGGCGCCGTGCGGGTGAGCGTCGAGCGCCTCGACGTCGCCGGCCCCGCCGCGAGCCCGCTGCCGGTCGACGCGGCGTCGCCGCGCGAGCAGCGCCTGGACTGGCGCTACCTGGACCTGCGCGGCCCGCGCAACCGCCTGATCTTCGCGGTGCAGACCACCGCCGAGCGGGCGCTGCGCGCCTTCTGCGACGAGCGCGGCTGCCTGGAGCTGCACTCGCCGAAGCTGCGGCCGATCCCGAACAAGTCCGGCGACCAGCTGTTCGGCGTCGAGTACTTCGACCGGCGCGCCTACCTGGCGCAGTCGCCCCAGTTCTACAAGCAGATGGCGATGGCCGCCGGCTTTGACCGCGTGCTGGAGATCGGGCCGGTCTTCCGGGCCCAGCCCGACCCGACCAGCCGGCACGACACGGAGTTCACGAGCGTCGACGTCGAGCTGTCGTGGATCGGCTCCCACGAGGAGGTCATGGCCTTCGAGGAGGAGATGCTGCGGCGGGTCCTCGTCGCCGTGCAGGCCGAGCACGGGCAACAGGTCGCCCGCTGGTTCGGCACCGAGCTGCGGGTCCCCGCCACGCCCTTCCCGCGACTGACGCTCGCAGAGGCCAAGGCGATCGTCGCGGCCGGCGGCCTGCCCGCGGGCCCGGCGGACGAGGACCTCGACCCCGAAGGGGAGCGCCGCCTCGCCGAGCACGTCGCCCGCGAGCACGGCCACGAGTTCGCCTTCGTCACCGACTACCCCGACCGCAGCCGGCCCTTCTACCACATGCGCTGCGAAGCGGACTCGATCGAGACGCGGAGCTTCGACCTGCTGTTCAAGGGTCTGGAGATCACGAGCGGCGCCCAGCGCGAGCACCGCCACGACCGGCTGACCGCGCAGGCGGCGGCTCGCGGGCTCCCCGCCGACCTGATCCGTCCCTACCTGGACTTCTTCAAGTTCGGCTGCCCACCCCACGGGGGCTTCGGCCTCGGGCTCACGCGGATGCTGATGAGCATGCTCGGGGTCGCCGACGTCCGCGAGGTGACGTACCTGTTCCGCGGTCCGGACCGGCTGACGCCATGACGAGCCCCGCGCGGGACGTCGCGCTGAGCGGGCCCGCGCTCGCGCTGCGGACGTGCGCCCGCCGGCTGGCGCCGCTCGGGGCCACGTGCGCCGGGGCGGCCGCGGGCGGGCTGGCCGTGGAGCTCGACGGCATGGGCCTCGAGGTCGACCTGTCCTGGTTCGGCCCGGCGGGGGTGGGCGCCCGCCCAGGCAGCGAGGCGGTGATCCAGGCCATGTCGGGCCTGATGCGGGTGCACGGCCGCGATGCCGGCGGCCCGCGGCGGATCGGCCTGGAGGTGGCCTCGGTGACCTCCGGGATCCTCGCGGCGCAGGCCGCCCTGGCCGGCATGATCGGCCGCGCCCGCGGCATACCCGTCGGCACCTTGCAGACCTCCGTGCTCGAGGCCGGCCTGCTGCTGGTCTCCCACCGGGTGGCGGCGGCCACGACGGGCAGCGAATGGGTTCCGGTTCCCCCCGGTCCGGCGCCCGGACCCCCGTTTCGCAGCGCCGACGACCACTGGTTCGAGATCGAGACGCTGGACGCCTCGGCCTGGCGGGCGTTCTGGGAGCGCCTCGGCGCGGGGGGCGCCGACCTGCAGTGGGCCTGGAGGCTGTTCCGGCCCCGCTACTTCCGGGGGACCTGCACGCTGCCGCCGGGACTGCACGAGGCGGCCAGGTCGCATCCGCTCGTCGGCGTCGCCGCCGCCTCCGACGCGTGCGGCGTGAGCCTGAGTCGGGTCCGCTCCTACGACGAGGTCCTCGAGGCACCCGGCTTCTCCGCCGGCCACCCGGTCGCCCGCGCCCTCCCCGCGCCGCCGGGCGCTGCGGCCGCGACGTTCCCGGCGGCGGCCGGCGCGGGCGCCCTCCCGCTCGCCGGGCTGCGCGTCGTCGAGGCGACGAGCCGGCTCCAGGGTCCGCTCGCGGGGCGCCTGCTGCAGCTGCTCGGAGCGCACGTGGTGCGCGTCGAGCCCCCCGGCGGCGATCTGTCGCGCAGCGTCCCGCCGGCCGCCGGCGACGACGGCACGTTCTTCGCGTCGTTCAATCGCGGCAAGGAGCCCGTCGAGCTCGACCTCGCGCGCCCGCCGGCCCGCGCGGAGCTGGTGGACCTGATCGCCGGCGCCGACGTGTTCCTGCACAACTGGCGGCCGGGGAAGGCGGCCGAGTGGGGGCTCGAGGCCGACGACCTCGCGAACGCGAACCCCGCGCTGGTGTACGTCCACGGCTCCGGCTGGGGCGACCTCCCGGGGGCCCCCCAGATGGTGGGCACGGACTTCCTCGTGCAGGCCTACACCGGCGTCGCGGCCGGGATCAACGCGCACGGGCGCCCGCCGCTGCCCTCCCGGGCGCTGCTGACCGACTACATGGGCGCGCTGATGACCTGCGAGGCGGCGCTGTCCGGCCTCTACCTGCGCGCCCGCAGCGGTCGCGGGCAGCGGCTCGGCGCGTCGCTGTTCGCCGGCGCCATGGCCCTCCAGGCGCACGTCCTCGAGCCGCTCGCCGGCGGCCGGGAGGCCGGACGGCGGCTGGGCCGGCCGGTGTGGACGGTGCTCGACCACCCCCTCGCGACCGCGGACGGCGTCCTGGTCGTCAGCCTCGACCGCGACGACGATCTGCGCCGGCTGTGCCGTGCCTGCGGCGTCGTCACCGACGGGGGTTCGCGAACGGACGTCGAGCTGCGCGTCGCCGAGCGGCTCGCCGGCGGCGTCACGGCGGACTGGGAGGAGTGCATCGCCGCAGCCGGCGTCGCCTGCGCCGCAGTGTGCACCGACCTGGCCGCGCTGCCCGCCGATCCGCGGCTGGCGGGCCTCTTCGAGCCGCTGGGCGGGACGGCCTGGGCGCCGGTCGCGCCGTGGCGGTTCGCGTCGTGAGCCCGACGAGCGACCGCGGATCGGAGCCAGTAGATGCAAAAGACATCTAGCGACCAGGTCGCACGAGGCTTGGCATCGTGAGCCCGGCACGCGATACTCTCGCCGGTTGCTTGGACCATCGAGGAAGGGGAGCTTTCAGTGAAGCTGCGAGAGAGCAGGATCGCACCGGCGCTGCTGGTGGCCGTGTCGCTGAGCTTCGGCGCGGCAGGATGTGGCGGTGGCGGCGGGAGCGGCGGGCTCAGCAAGGCCGACCTCGTCAAGAAGGCCGACGCGATCTGCAAGCGGCACTTCGAGACGATCGCGGCGGCCTCCAGCAAGCTGCTGGCGGGCGGCAACCTGCCCAAGCCCGCGGCGTTCGGGCAACTGGCGAAGCAGACGATCGCGCCCCAGGTGACCGCGCAGGTCAAGGAGCTGCGGGCACTCAAGCCGTCCGACGGCCAGGCCGCCTACAAGAAGTGGCTCGATCAATCCGACGCGGCAGCGGCGAAGGTGGCGAAGGACCCGCGGGTCGTCCAGGATCCGGCCAGCTTCAAGGCGGTCAACGGCCAGGCCGACGCCCTGGGCCTGTCCAAGGACTGCCATATAGGACCCAGCCTCGGCTGAGCCGGGGTCGCGATGGGCGTGGGCGGGCGGCGGCGAAGGATCGGTTCGGTTGCCGCCTACCTGCTCGTCGTCTTCTTCCTCGTCACGCTCAACTTCTTCCTGCCGCGCGCGCTGCCGGGACAGCCGATCGAGCGGCTGTCCAATCCCCGGTCGCAGAGCTTCGTCGGCGACGACGCCACGCGGGCGAAGGTCGACCGCTACTACGGGCTCGACCGCCCGGTGCTCGAGCAGTACGGCAGCTACCTGTCGGGCCTCGCGCGCGGGGACCTGGGGACGTCGGTCCGCTACAGCCGGCCGGTCACCGCGATCCTGGGCGGCGCGCTCGGGTGGAGCGCGCTGCTGGTCGGCACGGCGCTGGCGTTGGCGACCGGCGTGGGGATGGTCGCGGGCGTGCACTCCGGCTGGCGGCGGGGGCGCTCGGCCGACCGGCGGCTGCTCGGCCTGTTCCTCGCGCTCGACGGCATCCCCGTCTTCTTCCTCGCCACCGCACTGCTGTTCTTGTTCTCCGTCACGCTCGGGTGGTTCCCGCTCTCCGGCGCCCGGACGCCGTTCTCGGACACCTACGGCCCGCTGCGCCGGGTGGCCGACGTCGCCCAGCACCTGGCGCTACCGGCGGCCGTCATGGCGCTGCAGTTCGCCACCTTCCAGTACCTGGTGATGCGGTCGAGCATGGTCGGGGAGCTCGGGTCGGAGTACCTGACCCTCGGCAGGGTCAAGGGTCTGGCCGAGCGGCGGCTGAAGTACCGCTACGCGGCCCGCAACGCGCTGCTGCCCTCGATCACGGTGGCCGCGCTGCAACTCGGCTTCGCCGTCACGGCGGCCATCTTCGTGGAGCGGGTCTTCTCCTATCCGGGGATCGGCCGGCTGATGTTCGAGTCGGTGGCCGATCGCGACTACCCGGTCATGCAGGGGTGCTTCCTCGTGCTCGCCCTCACCGTGGTCACCGCGAACTTCCTCACCGACCTCGCCTACCGGCGGCTGGACCCGAGGACGACGGCGTGAGCCGGGACCGCTCGCCGTTTCTGCGGATCGGCGCCGCCATCATCGGGGTCATCGGCCTGGTCGCCGTCCTCGCTCCCGTGCTCGCCGGCTACGACCCCCATGCCATCGCCGGGCCCTCGCTGCAGCCCCCGGGCTCCGGCCACCTGCTCGGGACCAACGACTCCGGGCAGGACCTGCTCTCCCAGCTGATCTGGGGGGCGCGCGCATCGATGGTCGTGGCGGTGCTCGCCGCGTCCCTGGCTGTCGCGCTGGGCGTGCTCGTCGGCGCGGCCGCCGGCCTGGCGCGCGGGACGGTCGACGCGGTCCTGATGCGCATCGTCGACGTCTTCCTCGCCGTTCCCGTGCTGCCCCTGATCATCCTGATCGCCGCGCTCGCGGGTCCGAACCGCGTCACCGTGATCCTCGTCATCGGCCTGGGAGGATGGCCCGCCATCGCGCGCATCGTGCGCAGCCAGACGCTCACCCTCGGCTCCCGCGGCCACATCGAGGCGGCGCGCGGCCTCGGGGCCACGCGCCGCTACCTGCTCAGGCGCCATCTCGTGCCGGCCCTGACGCCGGTCATCGTGGCCGCCTTCGTCAACTGGGCCGCCACCGCCGTGGTGATGCAGGCCGGCCTCGCCTTCCTCGGCCTGAGCGACCCGACGGAGGTGAGCTGGGGCTCCGTGCTCAACCGCGCCCTCGGCCACCAGGGCGTGTACACCACCTCCGAGTGGGTGTGGTGGGCGCTGCCACCGGGCCTGGCGGTGACGGCCGCCGCCGTGGGACTCGCGTTCCTGGGGCTCGCGCTCGAGCCCGGCGCCAACCCCCGTATGAGGCGGACCTGATGGCCCCGCTGCTCGAGGTCTCAGACCTGCGCGTGCGCTTCGACGGCGAGGTGGAGGCGCTGCGCGGTGTGAGCCTCTCCCTCGACCGCGGCGAATCGCTCGCCATTGTCGGTGAGAGCGGCGCCGGCAAGTCGACGCTCGCCCGCTGTCTGACCGGGCTGATCCAGCCGCCGGAGGCGTCGGGGAGCGTGCTCCTGGACGGCGACGAGCTGCTGGGCTGCGCACCGGAGCGGCTGCGCGAGCTGCGCTGGTCGACGGTCGCCATCGCCCTGCAGGGATCGCCCTTCAACCCGGTCGTCTCGGTCGGCGACCAGGTGGCCGAGCCGCTGCGCGAGCGGGCGGGGATGAACGCCGGGCAGGCGCGCCGCCGGGCGCAGGAGCTGGCGGAGGAGGTGCTGCTGGACCCCGCGACGCTCGAGCGGTTCCCCCACCAGCTCTCAGGCGGGGAGAAGCGCCGGGCGATGGTGGCGATGGTGCTCGCGCTCGATCCCGAGCTCGTGATCCTCGACGAGCCGACGGCGGGTCTGGATCCCGCCACCCGCGCGGGCCTGCTCGACCGGCTCTCAGCGCTCGCCGCCACGCGGGGGTTCGCGCTGCTGACGATCTCGCACGACCTGCCCGCGGCGGCGCGGCTGGCCGCCACGACGATGGTCCTGTACGCGGGCGAGGCCATGGAGCTGGGGCCGACCGGCCTGGTCATCCAACGGCCGGCTCACCCCTACACCTGGGGGCTCGTGAACGCGTACCCGGTGATGAGCACCAGCAAGGACCTGCGCCCGATCCGCGGACAGGGCCCCGATACGCGGCGGCTCCCCGGCGCCTGCCCGTTTCACCCGCGCTGCACGCAGGCGGAGGCGATCTGCAGCGCCGAGCGTCCACCGCTCGAGCCCTCGCGCGGGCGCCTCGTGGCCTGTCACTTCGGTGGCCTGAAGACGCTCCAGTCCGCGACCGACCTGCACAAGGCCTTCGGTCGCGGGCGCGGCGCGGTGCACGCGCTGCGCGGCGTGTCGTTCGCCGTCGCCGAGGGCGAGTCGGTGGGCGTCGTCGGCCCCTCCGGCAGCGGCAAGAGCACGCTGGCGCGCATCCTCGCGGGTCATCTGTGGCCCGACTCGGGCGAGGTCGAGCTCGAGGGCGAGCGGATGTCGCGGTCGTGGGCTGCCGACGCGCGCGCGTCCCGGCGGCGGATCCAGCTCGTCATGCAGGACCCGTGGGAGGCGCTGTCGCCGCGCCTGACCGTCTCAGAGCTCGTGAGCGAGCCGCTGGCCATCGCCGGCGACGGCCGGGGCCCGGCGGCCGCCTCCGCGGTCGCGGAGGTCCTGGAATCCGTCGGCCTCCCCTCCTCGGGCCCGTTCTTGGCCGCCCGCGCCCACGAGCTCTCCGGCGGGGAGCTGCAGCGGCTCTCGCTTGCGCGCGCGCTGCTCGCGCGGCCCAAGCTGCTCGTGGCCGACGAGCCGACGAGCATGCTCGACGCCTCCGAGCAGGCGCGCATGCTCGTGGTCCTGCGCGAGCGCCAGGTCGAGATGGGCCTCGGCCTCGTCCTCGTGTCGCATGATGTGGCGGTGGTGCGCAAGGTCACCGATCGCATCGTCGTGCTCGACGGCGGCCGCGTGGTCGAGGACGGGCCCTCGGAGCGGGTGTCCTCGGTCCCGCGCAGTCTGACCGGCCGCCGGCTCGTGGAGTTCGCGCCCGCCTTCGCGTCCGGGGATGACGGCGCCGGCGACGCGGGCGCAACCGAGGCGCGCGAGACGAGCGCGCCGTGACCGGCCCGCGCATGACCCGGCGCAGCTTCGTGCGGACCTCCGCGGCGGCGGGGCTCGCGGTCTACGCGGCCGGCTGCGGGGGATCGGCAGGACCGGCGGTCGAGCCCGGGACGGTGCGCCTGGCCGGGGGCTCGTTCGGCTTCCCCTCGCCGTTCGCCTACATCGCGAGCTTCGGCTACACGCAGATGAGCTACCTCTACGACACCCTGCTATGGAAGGACTCCACGGGCCGGACGCTGCCGTGGCTGGCCAGGAGCTACCGGCGATCGGCCGACGGGCTGACATACACCTTCGAGCTGCGCGACGGCGTCAAGTGGCACGACGGCCGGCCCTTCACCGCCGACGACGTCGCCTTCACCTTCGAGTACTTCGCCCGCCAGACCCTCGGCCCGCTGATCGTCGCCCAGCCCTTCGGGGTCAAGGGCGCGCGAGCCACCGGTCCGCTCACCGCGGAGGTCCAGCTCGACGCCCCCACGGTGACCTTCATCGACTCGGTGGCCGGCGCGGTCCCCATGATCCCCAAGCACGTCTGGTCCTCGATCGCCGACGCCCCCCAGGCCCAGGACCGCAAGGTGCTCGTCGGGACCGGCCCGTACCGCCTCGCCTCGTTCACCGCCGGGGAGGGCGCGCTGCTCTACACGGCCAACCGGGACTACTTCCTCGGCACGCCGTTCATCCGACGCATCGAGCTGCGCCCGGTCGACGACGAGCTGGGCGCGCTGCGCGCCGGGGAGATCGATGTGGCCGAGACCGCGAGCGAGGGGGTCGGCGACGACGCGCTGGCGGACTTCCGCGCCGACGGCGCGTACGGCCTGGTCGAGGAGAAGGGCACCTTCACCTACCCGCTGATCTGGAACCTGGGCCGGGGCGGCGCGCTCGACGACGTGCGCTTCCGGCAGGCGTGCGCGCTGGCGATCGATCGCGACGCGATCGTCCAGCGCCTGCTGACCGGCAACGGGCAGCCGGGAAACCCGGGCTTCCTGCCGCCGGGCCATCCCTTCCACGCCGACGTTCAGCAGTACGCGTTCGACCCCGGCCGCGCCGGGCGCCTGCTCGACGCGGCGGGCTATCCGCGGTCGGGCGGCGGCGTGCGCCGACACGCCGGCGGCGAGTCGCTGAGCTTCACCATCTTGACGGGCAACTCGCCGGTCCCGCCCGTCCTCGACCTGCTCGTGCAGTCGCTGAAGGCGATCGGGGTGGAGCTGCGCGCGCAATCGGTGGACCTCCCCACGCTCTTCGGCCGCCAGCAGAAGGGGGCCGACGACGTCGCGCTGAGCCTGTACCCCGGCCCGGGCGGCACGGCCGTCAATGCCGACCCCGACACGCTGCGCACCTTCTATTCCTCAAAGCTCAAGGGTCGGCTGCAGGGCGCCCAGGGCTACGTGAACGCGAACTTCGATGCCCTCGCCGAGCGCCAGCTCGTGACGCCGGGCCGAGCCGAGCGCGCGCGAATCCTCGCGCGCATGCAGGCGATCGTCGCGCGCGACCTGCCAGCGCTCCCGCTGTACTACCCCAGCCTCTTCACCGTCTACCGCAAGCGGGCCTTCGATCAGTGGTACCTCACGCCCGGCGGCTTCGCCGGTGGCCTCACGGGCGTGTTCAACAAGCAGATCCTCGTCACCGGCGCCAAGGCGGGCCTGAAGATCGCCCGCCGTCCCTAGTGGAGTCGCGACCACGCGGTCCGCGGGGCGCGGCTGGAGCACCAGCCGCGCCCGCGGGCCGTCACGGGGGTCCGGGCCTCAGCCGGCCTTGACGTGGACCGGCTTGGCCTTGTCGGCCTTGAGGCGCTTGTTGCCGGCGAAGCGCCCGGTCATCTTGATCGTGACCGGGCGGTGCTTGCCGAGCCGGCGGGCGATGGCGAACTTCAGGTGGATCTTCGCCGTGCAGGACTTGCTGATCGTCTTGCGCCGCGTCGAGATCGTCTTCTTGCCGCGCTTGGACTGGATCGAGACCTTGCCGCCGGGCCCGCAGAGGTTCTTCTTGGACCGGTGCTTGGGCAGCACGACCCGCGCCCTCGCCGTGTAGCGGTAGGGCAGCGTCCGATCGCGCTTGGGCTTGACCCGCACCACCAGGCGCACCTTCGCGCGCTTGGGCGTGGAGGGCGGCGTGGACGTCGGCGTCGGGGTCGGAGTGACCGACGGCGTCGTCGTCGTCGGCGGCGTGACCGTCGGTGGCACCAGCTTCGGAACGCTGGACAAGAAGACGAACGCCTTTCCCTCGTCCTGGTTGGCCGGGGTGTCCTGGAACGTCGCGCCGGCGACGTAGTCCGGCTCGCCGTCGCCGTTGAGATCACCCGGGGCGGCCACGCTCCAACCGAGGTTCGACCCCAGGTTGGCGAAGGTGCCGGCGCCCGGCTGCGCGATGCCGAGGGGCAGCTCGAGCGACTTCAGCGCCGATCCGTCCCTGCCGTCGAAGACGTAGGTCCCGCCGCTCTGGTCCACGCGACCGGGGCTCTGCAGGTGGTGGGGCGACTGGCCCACGTAGAGGTCGGGAGTGCCGTCCTTGTTGTAGTCGGTCTTGTCGAGCGAGAAGCAGCACTGGCCGCCCATGGTCGGCGTGGGATCCTTCGGCTCGTACAGCACGACGCCGTGGCTGCCAGGGGTGTCGACGGTGGCCTTGCCGTCGAAGACCCAGATGCGCCCCGCGTCGGTTCCGGCCGGGCCGGCCTGCGTGAAGCCGTTGGCGAAGATGTCGGCGCGACCGTCGCCGTTGACGTCTCCGGGCGCCAGCGGCGCCGCGTCCTGGAACCCGAAGGTCGCACCTGCCTGCGGCGTGGGGTCGTCGATCCGCGCGAGCAGGTCGCCGGTGCTGCCGCTGAAGAGGTACATCGCTCCCTGGCCGGCGTTGCAGTCGGCGAGGCCGGCGTCGCAGACGGCGCCCGCCGCGGTCTCGCTGAGACTGCTGCCGTCCACCAGCTGGTCGTCGACCCCGTCGCCGTCCACGTCGCCGGGGCTCTGCACTGACAGGCCGAGGCCGCCGCAGGAGACGGAGCAAGTGGCGGGTTTCTGGTCGGCGGCGGGCAGGTTCAGCGTCCGGATCAGCGTGCCGTCCGCGCCGTCGAAGATGTAGGCCTGGCCCTGGTTCTTGCGACAGCCGTCCGGAACGGTGCCGGGCACGTTGCCGCAACCCACCGGCACGTCGTTGTTCGAGGCGCCCATGATCGAGTCGGGCACCCCGTCGCCGTTGACGTCGCCGGCGCGGCCGATCCGCGACCCGAAGCGGCCGTCGGCCTGCGGGTTGGGGTTGTTGACCTCGTACAGCAGCCCGCCGGCCTTGCCGCTGAAGACCCAGGCCTTGCCCTGGCCGTCGTTGCATCCCGAGGCCGGTGGCGTGCATGGGTCGCCGGCCGCCGTGGTGCTCTGGCTGTCCGTGCCGACCGCGAGGTCCTTGGTGCCGTCGCCGTTGACGTCGCCGAGGACGCTGATGAAAAATCCGAACTGCGCGTCGGCCTGCATCTCCGGCGAGACGACGGTGTAGATGACCGCGCGGGTCTTGCCGCTGATCGCGTAGACGCGGCCCGCGTTCGTCAACGAGCCGACGTCCTCGCTGAGGTCGCCGATGAAGTAGTCGTTGACCCCGTCGCCGTCGATGTCGTCGGTGGCGGCGTGGCGCTCGCCGAACCGGCCTGTGGGCTGGGGGAACGGCGTATCGACCGAAGTGAGGTCGTAGGCGGTCGTCGGAGTCGCGCCGAACGCGCTCGGCGCGCCGAGCGCCATCGCCACCAGCACCGCCGGGACCATCCAAAAACGGGCACTTCGCATGCATGCGCCTTCCACTCGAGATCGAAACCCGGTGGGAACCTAGTCGATCGGGCGCCAGATTGGTACACACGTCGCTACGTGTGAATCGCATCTAGCCTGAGGTGCCGGCCCCCGCAAGCCGTCCATCTAGCGGAGGCGGGCATCTCGCCCGTGGCCGGAGGCGCCGCGCTTCGCGACCGCTTAGGAAGCGTCCGAAAACAAGTTGTGGGTTTGGGTGCCGGATCGTGGATGCGCGGCGCCGCACGGTCCCGTAGGCAATACCGGTGGTATTGGCAAGGGGCCGGGTGGCTCCGCGCGCCGCGAGACGGTGCCCAAACGCGCACCTTGTTGATGGACGCTTCCTTAGCCGAGCCGGCCGGTCGGGCCCGCGCGGAGGCGGACCCGACCTGACCCGGCTCACACGGCGACCGGCCGGTCCTGCGGCGCCGGCTCGGCCGGGGCCGGCTCGGCGGCCGCCGGGCGACGCAGGGTGAGCGCCGCCACCGCACCTCCGATCACTGCGACGGCCGCCGCCCCGAGGAAGGCGGCCGAGTAGCCATCGGTGAGCGCGGAGGCGCTGGCGAGGCGGTCCGCGCCGTTCGCGCTCGCCACGGCGGTGATGGCCGCCAGCCCGAGCGCCGAGCCGACCTGGTACCCGGTGTTGACGATGCCGGAGGCGAGCCCGCCTTCCTCCGGACGGGCGCTGGAGATCGCGGTCTGCAGGGACGGGATGAAGGCCAACGCCATGCCTGCGGCCGCCACCAGGGAGGCCGGCAGCACGTCGACGGCGAAGCTTCCGTCAGACCGGATGAGCGACAGGCCCACGAGGCCGGCTGCCAGGAGCAGCAGGCCGCCGACGATCAACGGCTTGGCGCCGAAGCGTGCCATCAGGCGCGGGGCCACGAGCACCATGCCCACCATGATGGCCAGCGTCATCGGCAGCAGGGCGGCGCCGCCGGCGAAGGCGCCAAAGCCGAGCACCTGCTGCAGGTAGAGGTTCAAGAAGAACCACATCGGCACCCACGCGGCTCCGAGGAGGACCTGCGCGAGATTGGCGCCGGCCAGGTTCGGCGTCCGGAGGATGCCGAGGCGCATGAGCGGCTCGCGGCGAGCGTTCTGCACCGCGACGAACAGCGCGAGGGCGACCAGCCCGCCGGCCAGGACCCCCAGGGTCTGGGCCGAGCCCCAACCCTGCTCGGGGGCCCGAACGATGGCGAACACCGTCGCCGCGAGGCCACCGGTCGCCAGGATGGCGCCGACGACGTCCACCGAGCCGCGCCGCGCCAGCACCGACGGCATCAGCCGCGGCGTGAGCGCCAGGGCCAGGAGGGCGACGGGGATGTTGATGAAGAACACCCAGGGCCAGCTCGCCCATTCGGTGATCACTCCACCGAGGAAGACCCCCGCCGTGCCACCGGCCGGGGCGGCCGCCCCGTAGATGGCGAAGGCCTTCATCAGCTCCTTCGGGTTGTGCCCGAAGAGCATGATGAGCAGGGTCAGCGCCGATGGCGCGATGAGCGCCGCGCCGGCGCCCTGAACGGCGCGGGCGGCAATCTCGACGCCGGTGGAATCAGCGAGCCCCGCGACCAGCGAGCCCGCGGCGAGCACGACCCAGCCAAGGGCGAACAGCCGCTTGGCGCCGAACAGATCCGAGAGCCGCCCACCGAGCAGCAGCAGGCCGCCGAAGGCGATGACATACGCGTTGAACACCCAGGACAGCTCGCCGGGGGCGAAGCCGAGATCGACGCGGATGTCCGGAAGCGCGACGCCGATGATGGAGGTGTCCATGATGACCATGAACTGCGCGAGCGCGATCACGGCAAGGGCCGTCCAGCGCCGCGGATTGATTGCGGTTTGCATGCCTTCTCCTTTGGGCCTGGCGGCCCGGTCAATACACCCAGGGGGTATATGTGCGTTCGACCGTTATACACCCCCTGGGGGTATACCGCAAGCTCAGGCACAAGCCGCCGCGGCCTGTTCAAACGCCGGCTGCTGGAGCGCCCGCGAGAACATCAGCGGGCTCGACCAGCGGACAATGCTGACGAAACGGAAGTCCGCCTCCGACGCCAGGCGGCGGTGCAGCCGCGTCCCCAAATAGCCCCCTGCTGCACGAGCACGTCCCGCGCACCGTCCCAGGCCGCCACGAACCGCTCGTCGGCGTCCGGCGGCACCTCGAACCGGTTGATCAGCTCCGCGCCCCCGGCGCCCGCGTCGGGCGGTACCTCGAACGCGTTGATCAGGGTGACGGGGGCAGCTGCGCTACGAGTCGTAGCGCGGGCGATCGCCACCGCCCGCGCCGGAGCCCGGAGTCCAGGGGCGGTCGTCGTCGTCGTCGCGGGGCTCGCGCTTGGCGAAGCCGCGAGACAGGATGTAGGCGGCCGCGAGGCCGGCGATCAGCTGCCATGCGCCCTTGGCATCGAAGGAATCGGCGGCTGCCGCGCCGATGCCGACGGCCAGGGCGGTGAGCACGAACGCCCAGAACTCGCTGCGCTGCCAGAAGGGGTAGATGTAGACGCCCGGGCGACCGTGGGGCGTGACGACGCCGGCGTTGGGGCCGCCGCCTGGCGGGCGCCGACGGTCGTACTGGCCGGTGTCGAGCGGCGCGGTGGCGCGCTGCTGCTCGTAGGCGGGGTCGTGCGTCGGCATCGGGCCGGTGTCTGGAGCGGGACCGGGAGCAGGACCGGGGATGGGGCGTGTGGGGTCGAGGCTCATGCCGACGGCACTTCCCCGGGCGCGGGCGTGCCAACCCGCCTCGTCAATCCCGGTTGTCGCGCGGCGCTGGCGGCCTCCGCTGCGTAGGCTCAGCGACGTGCCAGACGGCGGTCAACGCACGCTGGCGGCCCGGCTGCTGGGGGCGGGCGCCAAGGGCGCCGAGCGCGTCGCCGTCGCCACCGGGGTCGACAAGGCGATCGAGGACGGCATCGAGGAGGCGATCGTGCGCGCGCTGCGCAGCCCGGCGGTCGAGCGCGCGCTCGTCCGCGTCATCCAGCGCAACGCCGTCCAGGACGCGATCAGCGGGGCGCTGACCGGCGACGAGGTGGCGGAGGCGATCATCGTCGCGCTCGAGTCCAAGGCCGCCGACAAGGTGTGGGCGGAGATCCTCGCCGGCGACAAGGCGCAGATGCTCGTGGAGCGGATCGCCCAGGCCCCGGAGGTCCGCGCCGCGCTCGCGTCCCAGGGCGCCGGCCTGATCACCGACATCGGCATCCGGCTGACCGTGGTCACCGAGGCGCTCGACGACGCGGTAGAGAGCGTCGTGCACCGCGTCCTGCGGCGCGCTGACCACGAGCTCGAGACCGACCAGGCGGGGCTGATCACGCGCGCGGTGGCCGCCGCCGTCGACCTCGGGCTGCTCACCATCCTCTTCTCGGTCACGTCCGGATGGTTCGCCTCGGTCTTCCCGGCGGTCGCCCGCAACGGCGGCCACCTGTCGCTGCCCGTCGCGATCGTCCTCGGCGTCCTGGCCGTCGGAGTCGGTGGCGGCATCGTCGTCGCGTTCTGGGCGCTCGTCGGCACCACGCCCGGCATGCGCTTCTTGAGCATCCGCCTCGAGGCCGAGGACGCTCAGGGCATCGGGCTGCGCTGCGCGATCCGCCGCCTGCTGGCGGTCCCGCTCGCGCTGCTGCCCCTCGGGCTCGGCTTCCTGGCGATCCTCGTGTCGCCGCAGCGGCGAGGGTGGCACGACCGGCTCGCGGGCACCCAGGTGGTCTACGACGCCGCGCGGCGGCGCGCGCCGCACGCCGGCGAGGCCGCCGACGGCACGTCCGCCGAGGCGCGGGCCGCCTGATCAGGCGCGCAGCTTGTAGCCCCTGGAGAACAGCCGCAGGTTGACGGCGAACAGGGCGGACGCGGCCAGGGCGAGCAGTCCGAGCGACAGCGCGACGTTGGCCTCCGTGTACCCGAGGAACCCATAGCGGACCAGGTTGATCATGTAGTAGACGGGGTTGAAGTGGGTCAGGGTCTGAAACGGCTCGGGCAGCAGCGACGCCGAATAGAAGACGCCCCCGAGGAAGATCAGCGGCTGCACCACGAAGGTCTGCGCGAAGGCGATGTCGTCGAACTGCTCGGCGCGGACGCCGACGAGGACGCCGAGCTGGGCGAACAGGAAGCCGACCAGCAGGAGGCCGGGGACGAGGACCGCAAGGTGCTCGACCGGCAGCCCGACGAGCAGCGCGCTGGCCACGAAGGTCAGCGTCGCGACCATCATCCCGCGCAGAAAGCCGCCGAGCGTCAACGCGAGCAGCAGCTGGCCCGGCGAGGCGGGCGAGGAGAGCTGGTCGTCGATCGCGCGCTGGATCTTCTGCTGCAGGATCGAGGCGGAGTTGTTGGAGAAGGCGTTGGTGGCCCAGGCCATCATGATGAGGCCGGGGATCACGAAGACGACGTAGTCGATTCCGTGCAGCTGCTTGATCCGCGAGCCCAGCGCCGCGCCGAACACGGAGATGTAGAGGAAGGTCTCCAGCAGCGGCGCCCCGACGGTCTGGCGCTTGATCTTCATGAAGCGGTTGACCTCGCGCCGGACGAGCGTGAAGAAGCGGATCTGCGCGGCACTCACGGCGCGGCGTCTGGGACGAGCGCGCGGGAGAGCTCCTTGCGCCCGACGAGCTCGAGGTAGGCGTCCTCCAGGCTGCCGACCCCGTAGCGCGCCGCGAGCTCCCGGCTACTGCCGTCGGCGACGATCTGGCCGTCGTTGATGAAGGCGATGCGGCTGCAGAGCTGCTCGGCCTCCTCGAGATAGTGCGTGGTGAGCAGGATCGTCGTCCCCTCGCCGTTGATGCGCTGGACGTAGCGCCACAGCTCGAGCCGCAGCTCGACGTCGACGCCCGCGGTCGGCTCGTCGAGGATCAGCAGCCGCGGGCGGTGCATCAGCGCGCGGGCGAGGATCAGCCGGCGCTTCATCCCGCCGGACAGGGTGAGCGTGCGGTCCTTGCGCTTGGCGGTCAGCGAGAAGGCGTCGAGCAGCTCGGCGCTGCGCTCCTTGCGCTCCTTGCGCGGCATCCCGAAGTAGCCGCCGTGGTAGTCGAGGGACTCCTCGAGCGTGAGAAACGAGTCGAGGTTGAGCTCCTGCGGCGCGAGCCCGACGGCCGCGCGCGCCTCCCCGTAGTGCTCGATCGCGTCATGCCCGAAGACCTCGATCGCACCCGACGTGGGGCGGGCGAGGCCGGTCGTGCAGTGGATCAGCGTCGACTTGCCGGCCCCGTTTGGGCCGAGCAGGCCGAAGAACTCGCCGTCCTCGATGTCGAGGGACACGCCGCGCAGCGCCTCGGTCCCCGTCGCGTACCGCTTCACGAGGTCGGTGATGTGGAGGGCTCGGGGCACGCCCCTGCGAGCGTACCGGCCGCTGGTGGGCTAGGACGCGCGCCGACGGGCGCCGAGGACGATCAGCAGCACGCCGCCGGCCAGCAGCAGCCCGCCGCCGATCACGATGCCGACGCCGATCGCCGGGAGGCGCGCGACCGTGACGCCGAACCGGGTCCGGGTGATCACGTCCGGAGTCCCGTCCGCGTTCATGACGACGACGCGGTAGTCCCCGTCGGCGACCTTCCAGCTGATGTCGGCGGACGCCCTGCCGCTGCTCTGGGTGACCCAGAAGGGCTGGTCGGCGGGCGGCGCCGGGATGGCGCTGCCCGGCCGCGTGGTGCGGTCGAGCGTGAACGGGTCGACGTCGAAGTCCGTCACCTCGTCGACGGCCGCGCCGGCGAGGTAGCGGTCGACGTCGGCCTTCGGGCCCACGCCGACGAAGACGCCGCGGGAGCCCTCGGCGCCGGCGTCGACCGTCAGCCGCGTGGCGCCGAGGACGTCGGTGACGCCGGCGGTGTCGCTGATGGTCGCGACGCCCGACACGAGGGCGCTCGTGGTGGTCGCCACCGGCTGGCGACCGGTGGAGAGGGCGCCGTCGGTGCCGAAGACGGCGAAGATGGCGCCGCCGCCGATCGCGAGCAGCGCGCCGACGATGGCGATCAGACAGCCGGCGACGATCGCGGCGGGGTGGCCGACCGAGCGCCTGGGAGCCGCGAGGGCCGGCGGTGCGATGACGGCTGGAGTGCTCATGGTCCGCGAAGCTACGGACGGTGCGGCGGTCCGTCGTCGGCCGCCGGGACCCACGTGCCTCGTCACCCCGGCACCCTGGGTCTCGTCCTTGCGAACTACTCGTGCGACGCCCCTGTCAGCACCTCCGCCCGCGAGGTGGCCCTTCCCGCATGGTCATGCCCCTCCGCGCGCGGGGCACGTGGATCGGACGGTCCACGAGCCGCTGCGAGCGCGTACCGGGAGCTTCTGCGCGCCCGGCGCGGGGCGGCCGATCCGCACGAGCATCGTGCCCGGGGTGACGGCGTGGGTGAACACATCGAGCGAGCGCAGCCCCAGCCGGTAGGCGACGGCCTGGCGCTCGAACGGCGTCGTGGCGACGCGGCCACAGGCCCGCAGGCCGGCCTTGCCGCCCGCGAGCGCGATCGCGCGGTCGAGCTGCCCGCCCAGCTCGCGCTCGTCGCGTGCGAGGCGGACGGCGCCGCTGACGATGATCGCCAGGCTGACGACGACGGCGATCGCGGCCGCGCCGGCCGCCGTCCACGCGAGGACGGGACGAGCGCGGGCGCGCAGCGCAGCGACGAGGGGCGGCAGTCCGATCCCGGCGAGCACGCACAGCAGCGCCCCGGGCAGGGTCACGTAGCGGATGTTCCCGGTGAAGCCCGTCTCCGACATCAGCGCGACCGTGACCATCAGCAGCGTGGAGGCGGCCGCGAGCGCCAGCACGGCGCGGTCGCGCTCGTCGCGACGGTACGCGCGCAGGGTGGCGTAGACCGCGCCGGCGTAGAGCGGCCAGCACAAAAAGGCGGCCGCGTTGACGAACGTCAGCCCGAACGGGAAGCTCGACTGCGCCGGCGAGCCCGGCACCGGATGGCGGGCGCGGGTGACGCCCCGCAGCCAGTCGCCGGTGACGACGTAGTCGGGCGCGAACCACGCCGCCAGCACCGCGACTCCGGCCGCCGCGACGAGCGCCGCGGTATGCGCGCGCCGCTGCGCGCGCACGAGCCAGAGCCCGTAGAGCGCGAGCAGCGGCCAGACCTCCGGGCGCAGCAGCGCGGCGCAGAGGGCCGCGCCCAGCGCGAGGTGCCGCCGGCGCGCGAGATGGAGGTCGATCGCGCCGAGCGCGCTCAGCACGAGCAGGCCCTCGGAGTCCCCGCGGAAGCAGTTGTAGAGGAAGTCGTTGGCGAGGACGAGGCCCAGCGCCGCGACCACGCCGGCGGGGACACCGCCGAGCCGCCGCGCCAGTCGGAAGGTCACCGCGACGGCGAGGAGCCCGCTCGTGCGCACGACCACCAGCCAGAGCAGCGGCGCGACGGTGTCGCCGGCGGCGGAGAACAGCGTGGTGAAGACGACGGGCAGCGGCTTCCACGAGGGTCCGCCGATCACGCTCAGCGTGCCGCCGGAGAGCTCGCGCCCCCAGATCAGCCAGGCGGTCGGGTCGAAGGCCGTCTGCCGGAGCAACAGCAGCGAGGCCGCTGCCGTGGCGAGCGACGCGGCTAGCACCGTCCTGCTGCGCATCGGCGCAGACCCTACGAGGGGTCACCGGGACCAGACAGTTGCGTACGCAATTACTTCTGCTAGATTGCCGGCATTCGGCGGCAAGGCCTCCACCACATGACGATGATCACGGGGGGAGTACGTGCTCGGCGGGGGTCGAGCGTCGCGGTGACCTCGTGACGCTCGTGCACCGAGAGCGCCCATCCGACGGCGACCCCGCGGGCCTGCTGGTCCTGCACCACGGCCGCGGGGCCGACGAGCACGACCTGCTCGGCCTCGCGGACGTGCTCGACCCCGAGCGCCGGCTGCACGTGGCGTCCCCGCGCGCGCCGCTCACGGTCCCGGGCTGGCCCGGCCACCACTGGTACCTCGTGCCGCGCGTCGGCTCCCCGGATCCGCGGACGTTCGACGCCGCCCGCGCCGAGCTTGCCGCCTTCCACGACGAGCTGTTCGAGCGCACCGGGCTGACCGCGGCGCAGACGGTGCTCGGCGGCTTCTCGATGGGCTCGGTGATGAGCTACGCGATGGCCTTCGAGCCGGGCCGGCCGGGGGTCGCCGGCGTGCTCGCCTTCAGCGGGTTCATCCCCGCCGTCGACGGCTGGACGCCGGACCTCGAGCCGCGCGCGGACACGCGCGCGTTCATCGCCCACGGCCGCCATGACCAGGTCATCGACGTCGAGTTCGCGCGCCGGGCCCGCGCCCAGCTGGAGGCCGCCGGGCTGGAGGTCTCCTACCACGAGGCCGACGCCGCGCATCAGATCGACCCCGCGCACATTCCGGCAGCGATCAGCTGGCTGCACGGCACCCTCGGGCTCTGAGGCCGGCGGTGTCAGGCGGGCGGCGGGGGCTGCGTCGGCGCGGGCTGCGCCGGCGCACGCTCCGTCGGCGCACGGTCCGTCGGCGGAGGCTGCGCGGGCCCAGCGGAGCGCGGCGCGGCCAGCGCTCCCCCGGCGCCCCCGAGCACGGCGCCGCCCAGCAGGTACAGCGCGACGACGGATTGGCCGTCGGCCTCGCCGTGGAACGCGCCGCCGGCGAGCGCGGTCGCGATGGCCATGGCGACCGCCCACAGCGGGCCGGTGATCGCGCCCCAGCCGGCGGCGGCCGGGAGCGTCGCGGCGCCCGCGGCCCGCGCGGCCGTGAAGCCGGCGTAGAGCGCCCCGAGCGCAATCAGGCCCATCAGCACGATGATCGCCGGCAGGACGACGTACGCGGGCAGCGGCCCGCTGTAGGAGAAGATCCGCAGCCGGCCGTCGGACCCCGGGACCGCCGTCGGGTCGTCCACCGGGAAGGGCAGGCCCAGCGCCCCCTCGGCGTCGGTCCTGAAGCGGGCGCCGGCCCCGAGCACCGCGAGGTGCACGCTGTGCTCACCGGCGAAGGCGGCCTCCTCGATCAGCGCGGTCGGGGCCGAGCGGCCGAGGCGCACGTCGTCCACGGCTGACCCGACCTGCGCGAGCCAGCCGATCAGGCCGAGGGCAGCGAAGATCACCAGCACCACCGCCAGCGGGCGCAGCGCGGCGGCGGTCGCGGCCAGCGCCGTGGCGGCGAGCGGACTCCGCTCGGCTGACGGCGGCAATGCGGGAACGACGGCGGCGAGGGCGGCGAGCAGGCCCCACAGCAGGCCGAGTCCGAAGGCGCCGCCGACGTCCACATCACCCAGCACCGCGAGCGCGAGCATCAGGAGCGCGAAGAGCGGCGCGGCGGCGGCGGCCCATGCCACTCGGACGAGCGGGCGGGCGTCCGCCGTGCGGTGCAGCTGGCTGCGCACGGCGAGCACCATGGCGACGAGCGGGACGGCGACGAGGAGCATGGGCGCGAGCCGCACGCCGACCACGGGCGCCAGCAGCGTGCCGACGGCCTGGCGGAAGCCTTCGGTGACGACGTTGGCGTCCGTCCCGAGCTGGCCGAGGATCGACCCGTCCGGGGTGATGGCGGCGATCACGAGGCCGGCGGCCAGCACCCCGACGGCGGCCATCAGGGCCGCGAGCACGGCGCCGATCATGCCGGGAACGGCGAGCCGCGCCACCAGCAGCTCCGAGAGCTCCCCGGCCTGGGGGTCCACGCGCGCGATCCGCTCCGTCGCCGCGGGCCGGGACTGCGGCGCCGCGGGGGCGGGCCCCGGCGGCGGGGGTTGCGGCCGGGGCGGGACACGCCCCGGCAGCGGGACGGCGGGCTCCGGCTCCGGCGGCGGCGGGACGACCGGCTCGGGCGGCGGCGGAGCCGGCTCGGGCTCGGGCGCCGGCTCCGGCAGGGGCGCTGGCGGGACGGGCCCCGGCCGCGGGGCCGGCGGCGCGGACCCCGGCAGCGCGAAGTCCTCCTGACGGGCACCGCAGGTGGGGCAGAAGCGGGCGCGGTTGGAGATGCGCGTACCGCAGTTGGCGCAGTGCATGGCGTCGGTGGCTGACATCGGTCGGCTGGCCGCAGTTGCTATCACTTCGAGCCGATGGACGCGGCGGCCAGCAGGTGGCGGGCACGCATGGTCACCGTGGTGGCCGTGCTGCTGACGATGCCCGCGGCGGCGAGCGCGCAGACCACCGGGCCGCCGAAGATCCTGCTCGCCTTCGACGCCTCGGGGTCCATGCAGAGCCGCTACGGGTCGGGCGGCCAGGCGAAGATCGACGCTGCGAAGGACGCCGCGGTCGCGCTGCTCGACGAGCTGCCCTCGCAGACCCAGGTCGGGCTGCGGGTCTTCGGCGGCGGCCGTCCGTCGCGGCCGATCGGGCCGGCCTGCCAGGACTCGCGCCTGGTGCTGCCGATCGGCCCGCTGGACCGCGCCAACGCCGATCAGCAGATACGCGCGTTCCGGGCGCGCGGCCGGACGCCGATCACGTTCGCGCTGCGCGCGGCGGCCAAGGATCTCGGCACGAGCGGATCGCGCACGATCGTGCTGGTCTCCGACGGCAAGGACACCTGCCAACCGCCGGCGCCGTGCGACGTCGCCCGCCAGATCGCCCAGGGCGGCGTGAACCTGCGCATCCAGGCGATCGGGCTCAACGTGGACCGCGCGGCCCGGCAGGAGCTCAAGTGCATCGCCGCGGCCGGCGGCGGCGTGTACCGCGACGCGGGCGACGCCGCCTCGCTGCAGGAGGAGCTGCGCACCCTCTCCACCCGGGCGCTGCGCCAGTACATCGCGCGCGGCGCCCCGGTCCGCGGCGGACGCAGCGCCCACGAGGCGAAGACCCTCCAGCCCGGCCGCTACGTGGACGAGATGCCCGGGGACAGCGAGCGCTGGTACGCGGTCGAGCTGGCCACCGGCGAGACGCTGAAGGCGAGCGCGTCCTTCATCCCGCCCAACCGCCAGGTCGCGGACAAGGCCGAGTACACGGACTCGAGCATGGACATCGTCACCCCGAGCTTCGACATCCCCGCGAGCCAGAACTCCTCCGCCAGCGGCAGTCCCTTCGAGCGGCGCGGCTACGTGGACGGCCTCGGCGTCGTCTCCCGGCCGGTCGGCGTCGGCGCCCAGGCGCAGGACACCGAGCCCTTCCACAAGCCCGGTCGCTACTACCTCAAGCTCAAGCTCACCGACGACAGCGCCAAGGACCTGTTCAACGCGATCGGCGGCAAGCCGGTCGAGCTCGAGCTCTCGGTCGAGGTGCTCGGGCGCAAGGGCGGCTCCCCTCCGGCGCCCAGCGGCAACGGCACCGTCGCCAAGGCGCCGAGCCCACCGCGGCCGGCGCCCGCGCCGTCCGCGCCGGACGCGCCGCCGAGCGCGCCGCTGCTGGCGCTGATCGGGCTCGGCACGGCCGCGCTCGGCTTCGGGGTGGGCGCCGCGGCCTGGCGCCGGAGGACTCCGGCGTGACCCGCCGCGCGCTCGCCGCGCTGGTCGTCCCGCTCGCGCTGGCGGCACCGGCCGCCGCCCAGGACAGCGGCAAGCCGGTCGTCGGCGGCGGCTCGTTCAACACCGCGCCGCTGCTCACCACAGGACGCTTCTCGGACACGGTCGCGGCCGGGGAGACCGTCTACTGGAAGATCCGCCTGCAGAAGGGCCAGGTGCTCAACGCGACCGTCACCGTCGACACCTCGTCGATCGAGACCGACGCCGGCAAGCCCTCCTACGACTCCGGCCTGGCCAACCTCGACTACCGGCTGGACATCCACTCGCCCCTGCGCGAGCCCTACGCGGACGAGAGCGACTACCGCGACGCCTCGGCGGACGTGACCGGGGACAGCGGCGCCGGCTCGGTCACCGGGACGGCGAGCAGCCCGCGCGTGCTCGGCTACGAGCAGGTCCTCGGGCCGGACTTCACCCCCGACAAGTTCACCGCGCCCGGCGAGACCTTCGTCTCGCTCAGCGCCGCCGACTCCGACTTCGACCCCGCCGGCGTCCCCGCCGAGCTGCCGATCGACCTCGAGCTGCGCATCGACGGCGCCCCGCAGCCCTCGTCGCCGGACTTCGCCGCGAGCCTGCCCAAGGCGCAGCCGTCGCCGCCCGAGCACGACACCACCGGCTCGACCCAGACGGCGCCGGCCGTGCTGGGCGACTCGGGCGAGGGCGACGCGACGGTCACGATCCTCCTGGTCGCCGGGCTCGCCCTGCTCGGCGGCCTGCTGTTGGGCGTGCTCGGCGTGCTCGTGCTGCGCGGGCGCCGGCGCGGCTAGTCTCGTCCGCCGCGTGACGACCCCCGAGCCCGAGCTCCACTACGAACTGCACCTCCTGCCCCCGGCCGGGTCCCCTTTCGCCGCTGGCGCTGGGAGCTGTGGCACGGCCCGCAGCTGGAGGCGACCGGCTGGCGGACCAGCGAGGGCCAGGCAGGGCGGGCGCTGCGCGCGCACGCGGCGCGTGTCGCGCACGGGCTGCACGGCCTGCATCTGCTGCGCCCGGAGGCGGCCGTCGTGCCGGGCGGCTTCCGCGCCGGCGCCGTTGCGCGCGTGGAGTGCGGCGCGGTGAGCTGCCGGCTCGTGCCGCGCGCGCTCGCCGCCGACGCCGCGTGACTGCCGGCCACGGCGCGCGTAATGGGGGTCAGGACCCCCATTGAGCGCGTGCTCGCGCCCGCCCCGGCGTCGGCCGCCGCCGGGCTACGAGCCCCGCTTCGGCGCCTCGAGGCCGATGCGGCGCGCCAGCGCCCAGAGCAGCGGCAGGCCCGGGTGCAGCACCGGCTTGCCGCTCGTGATCAGGCCGACGGAGAGTCCACGCGCGGGGTCCGCCCAGCCGAGGATGTTGGTGAAGCCAAGGTGGCCGAACGCCTCGTCGGTGTCCGGTCCGAACAGGCTCAGCGTGTCGGCGCCGAGCATGAAGCCGGCCGAGTGACGCATCGGGGCGGCGAGCGTGAGGTCAAACTCGCGGTAGGCGCGCTCGACCATCGCGCGGCGGACCGTGCGGCCCTCCATGATGCGCACGCCGTCGAGCTCGCCCTCGCAGCGCAGCAGCTCAAAAAAGCGCGAGAGCTCCTCGGCGGTCGTGACGATGTTGGAGGCCGGGATGACCGCCGTCAGGATGCGCGGGTCGTTGGAGCGCCGCGTGAGCTCGTCCGGGTGCATGCCCAGGGCGCGGTCGAGCACCGTCGAGATGGGCGGCAGCGGCAGCGGGCCGGTCACGTAGGCGTGCCCGACCGCGTCGAGCCGGTCCTCAGGGACGCCGTAGTTGCCCCAGGTGAAGCCCAGCGGGTCGAGGATCTCCTCCCGCAGGACCTGGCGCACGTCCTTGCCCGTCAGGCGCTCGACGATCTCGGCGATGATGAACCCGCCCGAGACGGCGTGGTAGGCCAGCAGCCGGCCGGGCCGGGTGCGCGGCTTGGCCTGGCACATGACGTCGAGCAGGTACTGGCGGTCGCCGAGGTGGTCGAAGTCCAGCGCCTCCCGCGGGAGGTTGGCGACGCCCGCACGGTGCGAGAGGACGTGCTCGATCGTGATGGCGTCCTTGCCGTGCCCGGTGTACTCGGGGATGTACTCGCAGACGCGGTCGGCGATGTGCAGCAGCCCGCGGTCGTCGAGCAGGTGCGCCACCGTGGCCGTCATGGCCTTGGAGGCCGAGAAGATGACGAAGGGCGTCTCGGGGGTCGCGAGGACCTTCGGGTCCATGCGCGACCAGCCGATGGCGCGGTCGAGGACGACCCGCCCCTCGCGCCGGACGCACAGGCCGATGGCCGGATAGAAGCCGGAGCGGTAGAGCTGCTGCGCGGAGTGCCAGATGCGCTCGACGCCGTCCGCGGTCATCCCGGCGCCGCGGGGATCCTGCTCGGCCTCGGAGATCGCGGTGATCGCCTCCAGATCGCGCGGCACCCGGATGCGGCGCAACGGATCCGGCACGAAGGGCAGGCGGGGCACCGAGAGGGTGGGCATCGGCCGGGAACCTAGTCCCTGGGACTCGAATGTGGCATCTTCGCGACAGCATGCACGCTTCCCGGGTACGAACCCTCATCTCACTGGGCGCGGTCTCGGCCTTCCTGAACGCGGCGGCACCCGCCACCGCGCAGGCTCCGACGCCGACCCCCGCGGCGCCGGCTCCGGCGCCGCCGGCCCCCGCGCCCACCGTCGCCCCACCGGTCCCCACACCGACGCCTGCCGGAGCCGTCGCCGGCAAGCTCGCCGTCTCCTTCAAGGCGCCCTACCGCGACAAGGGCCACCGCGTCGCCCTGCGCGGCGATCGGGTGGCTGTCCGCGGAGCGCTGAGTCCGGCCGTCCCCGGCCAGCGCGCGATCGTCGAGCTCACACACGGTCACAGGACCCTGGCGCGACGCCACGTCACGATCGGCCCCGACGGCGCCTTCGGACTGCGCCTGCGCCTACGCGGGACCGGCACGCTCGCCGTCCGGGCGCTGCATAAGCCCACCGGCGAGCTGCAGGCCGCGCGCTCGCGGGCCGCGCGCGTCGTGGTCCTCTCGCCGCGCCTGCACTTCGGCTCCCACGGGGCGTTGGTGCGCCTGTTCACGCGCGCGCTGGACCGGCTGAGGTACCCGGTCGGCGAGACGGGCTCCTACGACGCCGCCACCGGCCGCGCCGTGATGGCCTACCGCAAGGTCAACAGCCTGCGGCGGCTCCAGACGCCGAGCGGCGCCATCGTCCGCAGGGTCCTCTCCGGCAGGGGCGGCTACCACGTGCGCCACCCCACCACGGGCCATCACGTCGAGGTCGACCTCTCGCGCCAGATCGTCGCGCTGGTCGACGGCGACCGGCTCGTCCGGGTCTACCCCACGTCCTCGGGCAAGTCCTCGACCCCGACGGTCCGGGGCGCGTTCCGCTTTTACTCCAAGACGCCTGGGACGAACGCCAAGGGCATGCTGGACTCGAACTACTTCGTCGGCGGCTACGCCATCCACGGCTATCCGGACGTCCCCGCCTACAACGCCAGCCACGGCTGCCTGCGCATCCCGAACGCCAACGCCGCGGCGGTCTACGGCTGGATCCGGCTCAGCGACCGCATCTTCGTGGAGCCGTAGCGGCGCGTGCTCCCTTCGGCCACGCGGCGCATCCTCCAGATGCTCGACGAGGATGCGCTCGTGCTCGACGTGGGCGGCTGGGCGGCGCCCTTCAACCGCGCCACGCACGTCCTGGACCTCGCGCCGTACGAGACGCGCGGCGCGATGGGCAGCTACGGCCCGCCGCCCGAGCGCTTCAGCCCGGACACGTGGGCGATCCGGGACATCTGCGACCGCGACCCCTGGCCGTACGCGGACGACTCCTTCGACTTCGCCCTCTGCGTCACCACGCTCGAGGACATCCGCGACCCGATCGGGGCCTGCCGCGAGCTCTCGCGCGTCGCGAAGGCCGGCTACGTGGAGGTCCCCACCGTCGAGGCCGAGCTGATGTACAACGTGATGGGCGACGGCCGGTGGCTCGGCCACCAGCACCACCGCTGGTTTTGTGACCGCGAGGGCGACGGCCTGGTGTTCTGGCACAAGGATCCCGGCGTGCACTTCGACTGGCGCGTGCGCGTGCTGCCGCGCTGGCAGCCGCGGATGTCGCTGGAGGATCAGCTGCTCGGCGTCTTCTGGGAGGGGGAGCTGCCCGCGCGCGAGGAGCTGCGCATGTTCGACCGCGAGGCGATGTTCTCAGAGCTCGCCGAGCGCGTGCGCGCGAAGTTCCAGCCCACCGCCCGCGAGCTGCGCCTCAAGGAGCTGCGCGACCGGGCGGCGGGCCTCGCCGCGCGGGCGCGGGCGCCGGCGCGGCGGCTCGTCGAGCGCGCCCTCGACCGCTGAGCCTGGGAGGCGTAGGGTCGCGTCGTGCGCGTCCTGATGGCCTCGACCCGCGGCGCCGGGCACTTCTTCCCCCTCGTCCCCTTCGCGGCGGCGCTGGCGCGGCGCGGCCACGACGTGCTCTTCGCGGGGCCGCCCGAGCTCGCCGGAAGCGCGGCCGCGGAGGCCTTTGCGTTCTGGCCCTTCGCCGACCCGCCGGCGGACGAGCTGGGCGCCGTCTGGTCGCGCGTGCCCTCGATGTCCCATGAGGAGGCCAACTTCGCCGTCCTCGCGGAGATCTTCGGCCGCCTCAACACCACGGCGGCGCTCCCGCGGCTGCGCGAGGCCTGCTCGACCTGGCGGCCCGACATCGTCGTGCGCGATCCGGCGATGTTCGGCGCCGCGCTCGCCGCGGAGGGGTCGGGCATCCCCCACGCGCGGGTGGCGATCGGCCTGGCCTCGACGGAGGAGATGAGCCTGCGCACTGCCGCGTCGACGATCGACACGCTGCGCGGCGACGCCGGGCTCGCGCCGGACCCGGACGCCGAGACCCTGCGCGGCTCGCCCTATCTGACGTTCTGGCCGTCCTCCCTCGAGGATCCCGCCTGCGACGGGCAGCCCAAGACGGCGCGCTTTCACGATCCGCGTGCCGAGACGGCGGTGAGCGCCCTGCCGGACTGGTGGGACGGCGACGACGCCCCGCTGGTCTACGTGACCTTCGGGAGCGTCGCGGGCGGCTACCCGATGGGGGCGGGCGCCTACCCGGCGGCGGTCGAGGCCGCCGCCGGCCTCCCCGCCCGCGTGCTGTTCACCGTCGGGCACGGAGCGGACCTCGACGCGCTGCCGCCCGCGCCGCCGAACCTGCGCGTCGAGCGCTGGGTCCCGCAGGCGGACGTGTTGAGGGAGGCCGCGGCGGTCGTCTGCCACGGCGGCTCGGGCTCGACGCTGGGAGCGCTCGCGGCCGGCGTCCCGCTCGTCGTGGTCCCCCTGTTCGCCGACCAGCCCCTCAACGCCGCACGCGTGGCGGCGGTCGGCGCCGGGATCGCGGTCAAGCCGCCCTCAGCGGCGGGGATCCGCGACGGCGTGCTGGCGGCGCTCGCCGACCCCGAGTACCGCGCGCAGGCCGGGCGCCTGGCGCAGGAGATCCGCTCGCACCCGCCGGTCGACGACGCCGTGGCCTATTTGGAGCAGCGGGCGGGCATCCAGCCGTAGCGCCACGGGCGGCGCGGATCGGCGGTGTGAATCGACCAGTTATCGGCTCGCGCTCAGTCCTCGCAGAGCTCGTCGAGCGCGCACAGGAAATAGCCGTACTTCCAGGTCCGCTTGAAGTCGTCGACGAGGAGGTCGGGCGGGCACTGCATGCGCAACAGCAGATTGTCGCGGAGCCTGCCCCTGACCTGTCCGTCGAAGCCCGGCAGCGTCCACGTGGGCCCGCCCTCCTTAGCCGACGGGTCGACCGATTCGCTCGAGGCCATCGTGGCGGCGAGATCCGCCATGGCGTCTCCGGATGAGAGCCCGTCCTTCTCCGCCTCCGCGAGCCACGAAGCCAACGTCTGGTGCAGGTCGGCGTCCGGGTCCAGATCGCCCTCGAACATCGCAGACTCGGCCGCTCGCGAGAGGTAGCCGAGGCGTGCGGCGGTCTGACCGGCGACCACGGCCGCCTTGGAGCACTCGCCCTGCGTGAGAGAGGGCAAGCCGACCTGCAGCTGCTCCAGCGTGTCGCGCGCGATCGGCGCCTCGCTCATGCCCTCGATGACGATCTGCTCGACCTCGGTGATCGCAACCTCGAGCTCGTCGCCGGACAACTCGGCCTGATCGTTCCGGCCCGCCGCCGGCATGTGGGCGGGAGGATCGGTCTTGTCACGCCGAAGGAACCCCACCCGTCAATACTCGCACAGTTGGACGGCACAGGATGGGATCGGCGGAACGCCGGCAGGGAATTGCATCGGTTCGCCGTCAGCGTGCTGTGCAGGCCTGCTCGGGAGTCAGCGCGAGATCTCGGCTCACGAGATACCGAAGGTCGCAGCTGACCAGCCGGGCACCGGCCGTTCGTGCACCGGCGACGTAAGCGGCGTCGTAGACCGACACACCGGCGAGCTCGAGCGTTGCCACGGGCGCGACGTCCGAGAACAGTCGGCGCGCGGCGGCGTGCTGGTCGTCGTCTGCGTCCTCTCGGGCCAAGAGCACGCTCGCGTCGGCGAACCAGACGGTCACGCCGGCGGCCGATGACGCTTGAGCTCCTCCACGCCTCGACCACCGTGGCGGCCCGGCGAGCGCATGAGCTCCTCGACTCGACGAGCCCGCGCTTCCCCCGCTGACGCAGGCCCTCATCGACGTAGTTCTGCAGCTGGGCATGGTGGAGGGCGATGGACATCCCGCGTCGATCACGCGATGATGGGTTCTGACCGTGGACACCTCCATCGCTCGCGTGCTGGTCGTCGCCAACAAGACGGCCGCGACCCCGGCGCTCATCGACGTCGTCCGCATGCGCGCCGCCGCAGGGCCGGCGATGTTCTTCCTTCTCGTCCCGAACCCGGACCACCTGGCGTTCGACCGCGAGGGCGAGGACGTCCGCCACGGCGAGCAGGTGCTCGCGCTGGCGCTGCCGTTGCTCGAGGCGGCGGCCGGCAGGGGGATGGACGGCCGCGTGGCGCACAGCCCCAACGCCTACGACGACATCGTGGAGGAGCTCGAGCGCTACGACTACGACGAGGTCATCCTGTCGACGCTGCCGACGCACGTGTCGCACTGGCTGCACCTCGACCTCCCCCGCCGCGTGGCCGGGCTCGGCTACCCGCTCACGACGGTCACGGCAACCCACAGGCGCAAGGTCCCGGAGTAGCCCGCCGCCCTCGGGCCGTCTGGGACTGCGGCTACCGAGCGGGCGGACGTTGAATCGGGGTTCCGCCGCGCCGGCTAGTCCGGCGCGGAGACGCCGAGCCCGATCGGGCAGGCGACGCCGGTGCCGCCGAGCCCGCAGTAGCCGTTCGGGTTCTTGGCCAGGTACTGCTGGTGGTAGTCCTCGGCGTAGAAGAACTCGCTCGCCGGGGCGATCTCCGTGGTGATCTCGCCGCGGCCGGCGTCGAGGAGGGCGCTGGCGTAAGCCTCGCCGGACGCGGCGGCCGCCTTCGCCTGCTCGTCGGAGAGCGTGTAGATCGCCGACCGGTACTGGGTGCCGACGTCGTTGCCCTGGCGCATGCCCTGGGTCGGGTCATGCCCCTCCCAGAACGCCTTGAGGATCTGGTCGTAGCCGATGACGGCCGGGTCGAAGACGACGAGGACGGCCTCCGTGTGGCCGGTGCGGCCCGAGCAGACCTCCTCGTAGGACGGGTTGGGCGTGGAGCCGCCCGCGTAGCCGACCGCGGTCGTGTAGACGCCGGGCATCTCCCAGAAGACGCGCTCGGCGCCCCAGAAGCAGCCCAGGCCGAAGACGGCCTGCTCGAGGTGGTCTCCGAACGGCGGCTTGAGCTGGCGGCCGCTGACGAAATGGGTGTCGGGGACGCGAACCGGGGTGTCGCGTCCGGGCAGCGCCTCGCCGGGCGCGGGCACGGTGGGCTTGTGGCGTGAGAAGAAAGGCATGTCGGGTAGGAACCTCCTGCTGGTTTCCGTCCACGGAGGGTACCGAGCCGTTACCGGATGATCGCCGCCACCGCCATTCCCGAAGACGCGACGCGACGCGCGCTGTCCTCCGTGCTCGCCGACGCCGGATGGCAGGTCTTCCACGCCCACGACGCCGACGAGGCCGTCGTCTTGTGCCGCCGCACCGAGGCCGACGTCCTGCTCGTGGACGACACGTTCCCCGGCGGCGCGATCGGCCTGCTGGATCGCCTCAAGCACGACACCGAGCTGTTTCGCATCGCGGTCGTGATCGTGGGCGACGGGCTGGCCGTCGACGACGTCCTGTCGGCCATGAAGCGCGGCGCCGAGGACGTGCTGCGCACCCCCCTCGACCCGGCCGACGTGATCGGACGGGCCACCGCCGCGGCGCGCACCAAGGCGCTCGTCAAGGAGCTCACCGCGCAGAACAATCGCTTCGAGGAGCTCGTGTTCTTCGACGAGCTGACGGGCCTGCGCAACCGGCGCGCGATCATGCACGACCTGGAGATGCTCCTGGCCGGCGCCGAGCGCCACCACCACGCCCTCTCCGTCCTGATGCTCGACGTGGACAACTTCAAGGCGGTCAACGACGAGCACGGCCACCGCGTCGGCGACGAGGTCCTGCGCGAGGTCGCCAGGCGGCTGGAGGCCCGCCTGCGCCGCGCCGACGTGGCCGGGCGACCGGGCGGCGACGAGATGCTCGTGGTCCTGCCCGACACCAACGCCGCCGGTGCGGACGTGCTCGCCCGCTCGATCCGCGACGCCGTCGCCGGGACGCCGATGCTGACCTCGACCGGCCCGCTCGCGGTGACCGTCAGCCTCGGCTCCGCGGCCCGGAACGGCGAGGACGTCGAGATGCTGATCGAGCGCGCCGACCGCGCACTGTACGCCGCCACGGCGGCCGGCCGCGACCAGGTGGCGACGGCGTGAGCCAGGACATCGCCTATGCCAGGCTCGAGGCGGACGCGGCGGAGCACCGCTTCCAGCGCCTGCGCGCCGCGCTCGGCGTCACCAGCTTCGGCATCAACCAGATCGTGCTCGAGCCAGGGCAGCGGATGCGCGTGCACATCCACGAGCGCCAGGAGGAGGTCTACCTCGTCCTCGCGGGAGCGCTCACGCTGCGCTTCGACGCCGGCGAGGAGCGGGTCCTCGAGCCGGGTGAGCTCGCACGGGTCGGCCCCGGCGTGCGCCGTCAGCTCGTGAACCGGGGAGGCGAGCGCGCCGAGGTGCTCGCTCTCGGCGGCCACGGCGAGCACGAGGGCCGCGACGCGCGGGCCTGGGGCGACTGGGACGAGCCCGGCGAGGGCCGCTCACCGGCCGACGTCCCGCTTCCCGGCGACGAGCCGGCGTAGCCGGCGGCGCGTCTGTCGAGCGGACCGAACCGCTCCCTACCCAGCCAGGCCGTGAGCGCCCCGACCCGCCGGGCGACCCGCGGCGAGCACGCTCCAGACCATCGCCAGCCACAGGACGGCGGCCAGCGAGGCGTGCACCCAGACGATCTCGGGGGGCAGGGCGTTGTAGTACTGGACCAGGCCGATGACGCCTTGGAGCGCGATCAGCACGGCGACGGCCGTCAGCGCGCGCATGAGGTTGCGGTCCGCGCCCTTGACCCGCGCGAAGACCCACAGCGCGACCGCGAGGCCGCCGAGGACCGCCGCGGCGTGCCCGTGCCAATGGATGAGCGTGCGCAGGGAGACGACGCTCAGGCGCTCCACGTAGTCGTGCGTGCCCGCGCCGCCCGCGTGCGGGCCGGCCGCCGTGGCGAAGCTGCCGGCCACGAGCACGAGGCCGCCGTAGACGGTCAGCGCCCGGGTGACGAGCACGATCGGCGCATCGTGCGCCGGCGCCGGCGCGCCGGCGGGCCGGTGCACGCGCCAGACGAGCACCGCGGCGGCGATCAGCAGCGCGCAGGTCGTCACGTAGTGGGCGAGCACGACCTCCCAGGAGAGGTCCAGCAGCACGGTCAGGCCGCCGAGGCCGGCCTCGACGAGGATCCCGAGGACCAGGACCAGGGCCGGCCAGACGAACTCGCGCCGGAAGGGCCGCAGCCGGAAGGCGCCGATCGCGGCGAGCAGGCACGGCAGCCCGACGACGCCGGTCACCAGGCGGTTGCCGAACTCGATCAGCTGGTGGGTCTGCAGCGGCGGCAGGAAGCCGCCGTTGCACTTGGGCCAGTTCGGGCAGCCGAGCCCGGAGCCCGTCAGCCGGACCGCGGCGCCCGTGAAGATGATCAGCGTCAGCGTGAACAGCGACGCGTGGGCGATCCGGCGGTACTGGCGCTCGTCGAGCGTCAAGCGCTCAGGGCGAGCTTTGACCGGCTGCGTGAGGGCCATGCGCACCCCATTGAAGCGGACTCGCGCCGGACGGCGCCGCGCAGCGGCGGGGAGGCGCCCGGCGCTGCCGCTACCGTCGCGCCGGATGACGCCGCGCATCGCCCTCTGCACCCGGGAGCTGCACCCGTTCATCGGCGGAGGGATCGCCCCGATCGTCCACGCGCTGTCCGGGGTGCTCAGCAAAGGTGCCGACGTCACGCTGATCACGACGGCGGCGCACCGGGAGCGCTACGAGGAACTGCTGGCCGAGGGCCCGGTGTTCGCGCCCGGCGTGCGGGTCGTCTTCGTGCAGGAGCCGCCGCCGGAGCGCGGCTACTACTACTCGTGGCTGCAGGGCTGGAGCCACCGCCTGTACGCGGGGCTCGTCGAGGCCTTCCCCGACGGCGGGCCCGACCTTGTGGAGTTCCCGGACTACCTCGCCGAGGGCTTCGTCACCGTCCAGGCCCGCCGCACCGGCGACCCGCGCCTGCGCAACACGACCGTCGCCGTGCGCCTGCACACGACGACGGAGATCGTCTCCGTGCTCAACGGCCACCAGGGCCAGGAGCTCGAGACGCAGGCCATCTACGAGATGGAGCGCCACTGCCTAGCCAACGCCGACCGGCTGCTGTGGCCCGGCGGCGACGTGCTCGCGACCTATGAGCGCTACTACGGCGAGCACACCCTCGCTCCCGCGGTCGAGATCCCCGACGCCTTTTTGATCCAGCGCGAGCACCCCGCCCCCGAGGTCGTGGGCGAGGGGCCGCTCAAGCTCCTGTACCTGGGCCGCATGGAGCGCCGCAAGGGCGTCCACAACCTCGTACGGGCGATGGCCTCGCTCGCGCACGACGACTGGCGGCTGACCCTGCTCGGCGGCGACACCCCGACCGGCCCGCTCGGCACGTCGATGCGCTCGAACCTGGCGATGATGACCGCGGCCGACGAGCGCTTCGACCTCCACGAGCCCGTGCCGCGCGAGGAGGTGGGCAGGATGATCGTCGCCCACGACGCGGTGGTCGTGCCCTCGCTGTGGGAGTGCTGGCCGAACGTCGCCCGCGAGGCGCTGCTGCACGATCGCCCGCTGCTCGCGACGCCGGTCGGCGGCCTGGTCGCCTTCGTGCGCCCGGGCGAGAGCGGCTGGCTGGCGCGCGACACGGGCGTCGGCGCGCTGTGCGACCTGCTCGAGCCGCTCGTCTCAGAGCCCGAGCAGGTGCGCGAGCTCGCTCGCTCCGGCGGGCCGAGCCGGCTCCTGGCCCGGCTCACGGACCCGGCCATGATCCTGGGGCGCTACCTGGACGCGATCGGGATCGCGAGCGCCGCACGGCCGCGGCGTAGGACGCGCACGCCGCTGGTCTCGGTCGTCATCCCGTACTACCAGCTCGACGCGTTCGTCTCCGAGACGCTCGCGTCCGTCGCGGCCCAGACGTACACGAACCTCGAGACGATCGTCGTCAACGACGGCTCGCTGCGCGTCCAGGACGCCTTCCTCGAGCCGCTGCCGGTCCGGCTCGTCACGCAGCGCAACCGCGGCCTGGGCGCCGCGCGCAACCTCGGCGTCGCCGCCGCGCGCGGGCGCTTCGTCCTCCCGCTGGACGCCGACGACCTGCTCGAGCCCGACTTCGTCGAGTCCTGCGTGCGGGCACTGGTCGCCGACGACGACATCGCCTACGTGGGCACCTGGTCGCGCTTCGTCGACGAGGACGGCCGTCAGATCGAGGGCGCCGACCCCGGCTACGCGCCGCTGGGCAACTGGTCGCGCCTGGCCGACGTCCAGAACGTCGCCGGCAGCGCCAGCGCGCTGCTGCGCCGCTACCTGTTCGACGTTGGCTTCGCCTACAGCCCGGAGCTGACCAGCTACGAGGACTGGCTGTTCTATCTGCAGCTGCGCGACGCGGGCCACGTGGGCGCGATCATCCCGCGGTCGCTGCTGAAGTACCGGATCCGCCGCAGCTCGATGCTGCGCTCCACCGGCACCGACAACCTGGAGCGCCTGCGCGGAGAGGTCCTGGCCCATCTCGCCGAAGGAGGCATGCAGTGGACGTCTCAGAGCGCCTGACCGACGAGGATCTGGCGCGGCCCGACTACCTGTCGGCCTCCCACCTGCACCGCTACGCGCTGGCGGCCGCGCTGTGCGCGGGCTCGCGGGTGCTCGACGTCGGCTGCGGCACGGGCTACGGCACGGCGATGCTCTCCGAGCGCGGCTGTGAGGCGCTTGGGGTCGACATCGACCCCGAGGCCGTGCGCCAGGCCACCGGCTCGCATCCGGACGTGACCTTCGAGCAGGGCGACGCCCTGACCCGCCTGCGCGCGACCGGCGCGGAGGACGTCGACGCGGTGGTGATGTTCGAGGCGCTCGAGCACGTGCCCGATCCCGAGCTGGTCCTCCAGCAGCTGCGGCGCCTGTGCGCGGCCGGCGTGCGGCTCGTCGTCTCCGTGCCCAACAGCCAGGCCTTTCACGAGCGCAACGAGTTTCACGTCACCGACTACGGGTGGACGGAGGCGCGCCGGGCCTTCGCGGACATCGACGGCGCCGTGTTGTTGTACCAATATCTGTCGGAGGGCTCGCTGATCGTGTCCGACGAGGCCGAGCGCGCGCTCGACGGCGAGGTCGCCGCGCTCGACCAGGCCGAGCCGGAGTACGCCAACACCTACATCTGCGCGGCCGGCTTCGAGCCCGGCGCGGTGACCGCCGCGTCCGCGCGCCTGAACCTGGTCGCCACGCCGAGCCACAACCGCTACATGCTCGATCTCGAGCGGGCGAACACCGAGGTCTTCCGCGTCAACCGCCAGCTCGCCCGCGGCGTCATGGGCAAGCACGACGCCGCGGCCGCCGCGATGATCTCCAAGTACGAGACCGAGATCGCCTACCGCGATCGGCTCGTGGCCGATCTCGACCGCGAGGCCAAGCTGCTCGCCGTCCAGCTCGCCCAGGAGCGCGCCTGGCGCGACGCCCCGCGCTACCACCTCGTCGATCGCGTAGCTGCCGCGATCCGCGCCGTGCCCGGCGTCGCACAGGTCGCGCGCGGGGCCTGGTGGATCGTGCGACGGGCGTTCCGCCGCCGACCGCAGGCGGACTAGCCGCCGAGCTTGAGCTGCTCCGTGGCGCCTTCGGTGACCAGGGCGACCACCGCCATGAACGCGGCGTAGCCGACGGCGATCGCGGCGGGGGTGAGCCACGAGCGCGGGCGCGCGGGCCGCGGCCAGCCCGGCGCGAGGACGAGCATCGAGGCGAGCACGAAGGCGGGCAGCAGGAAGCGCGTCTCCACCGCCGAGGGCAGCGCCGACGCGCACGTGAGGACCAGGGCCACCGCGTAGCGCCAGCGGGCAGGGCCGAGGCCCCGGCGGGCGGCCGGCCACGAAAGCCGCAGCAGCGCGGCGAAGATGAGCGTCCAGCTCGCCAGCCGCAGCGGCCGCTGCCCTCCGGTGTCGAGGCGCTCCACGTACGGCGTGGGGTAGCGCTGGTCGATGCCGTTGACGACGTGGCGGGCGACCACCCCCGCCATGGTCAGCGGGTGCTCGGCGATCAGGCCGAGGTACTCCAGGTACCCGCTCACCCGGCGGTCGCGGCCGAGATCGTCGACCACGGCCCGCGTGTGCGGGTCGAGGTAGCTCATGCGCGGGGACCGGCCGTCGAAGCCGACATAGGTCTCGTAGCGCTGCAGCTGCAGGCCCGTCGTGAGCTGGAAGCTCGTGAGGTCGGCCGGCGCGCCGGGGAGCGGGCTCCAGAGCCCGTACTGGCGATGGGTGATCAACGACTGCGGCACGAGCACCACGGCCATGCCGGCTACCACCAGCGCGAGCGCCGCGGCGCGCCGGCCCCTCCGCGGGCGCTCCGTGCCCGTCCGCCGGCCCATCGCCACGAGGACCAGCACGGCGGGGATGAGCACGAGGTAGGCGGGCCGGGTGTCGACGGCGAAGCCGGTCGCGGCGCCGCACGCCGCCACCGCCGGCAGCGACGAGGCGCGGCTGGCCAACAGCAGCGCCGCCAGCGCGGCGACCAGCGCGGGGAAGTCGCTGAGCGGATAGCTCAGATAGCCGTGCCAGAAGACCAGCAGCGCCACGACGAGGCCGAGCCGCCGCCAGACCCCGAACGTCCGCTCGGGCCAGATCGCGCGCGCCAGCCGCGGCGCGAGGACCGCGCCGGTGAGCGCGAACAGCAGCGCGTTGAACAGCCGCACGACGGTCGAGCCGGTCGCGCCGGCGTCGAAGGCCTCGGCGACGACGCGCAGGGCCCCGTACACCAGCGCGGGCGCGTACCCGCGCAGCGGGTTGCGGTAGTGCAGCAGGGAGAAGTCGCCGTGGTCGAGGAAGGCCTTCGGGGCGTACCAGTAGGCGGCGGCGTCGAAGGGGGGGAACGCCTTGCTGCCGATGACCAGCGCCGTCAGCGCCGCGAGCACGAAGCCGGCGGCGAGCGCGCGCACCTCCGCGCGGGCGAGCCGGCCCCGGATCCCCTCCCGCACGCGCTACTCGAGCGGGGAAGCCGGGCTGAACGCCCCGAGCTCCGCCGCGTAGGCGAAGACCTGCGCTGAGCCGAAGGCGTTCCACGGGTCGACGATCACCGCATCGGACGAGGCGAGCCGCAGGACCCGCGCCAGCGCCACCGGGGTCGAGTACTCGGAGTGGTTGGTGGCCACGATCACGACGTCGGCGTCGGTGACGGCCTGGTCGAAATCCTGCGTCGGCGTCGGGACCAGCGGGTCGTGGACGGCGACGTCGGCGAGCTCGCGCTCGAGCAGGCGGATGAGCTTGTGCGACAGGGAGTCGCGCTCGTCGTCGGTGTCCTGCTTGAAGGCCAGGCCGAGCACGGCGATCTTCTTCTCGCGCAGCGACCCGCCGACGCGGCGCTTGACGCCGTCGACCAAGAAGGAGGGGACGCTCTCGTTCACGCGGCTCACCGCCAGCAGCATGCCGGGGGCCGACGAGCGCTCCTCCGAGAAGGCGAAGTCCTTGCGCAGGCACGTCCCGGCCGTGAAGCCCGGGAGCGCGATGCCGCCGCGCGGGTAGTCGCGGTTGATCAGGTCGATGACGTCGAAGACGTTCGCGCCGTAGCGCTCGCAGTCCATCATCAGCAGGTTGGGCAGCGCGAAGGTCGCATAGCGCAGGATGTTGGCCCAGATCTTGGCGAGCTCGGCCTGGACCGGGGTCGACTGGACGACGGGGGCGCCGAAGATGGCAAACAGGGCGGCGGCCCGGGCGGCGGAGGCGGCGCCGACGCCGCCGACGATGCACGGCAGCGTCCCGATCTCCGCGAAGAAGCGCGCGGCGGCGATGCGCTCGGGCACGTGGGCGACGAAGACGTCCTCGCCGACCGTGAAGCCGCGGTGCTTCTCCAGGTAGCCGGCGACGAACTCGGTCGTGCCGGGGGCGACGGTCGAGCGCAGCACCAGCAGGTGCCCGGGCGCGAGCAGCGGCAGCAGGTCGTCGAGCACCAGCCGCACCTCGCCCATGTCGATCTCGATGTGCGACAGCGCCGGCGTGCCGACGGTCAACACGATCGCCTCGGCGCGAGCGGCGTCGGCCGCGCGCTCGGACAGGCTGAGCCGGTCCGCGACGCGGGCGAGCATGTCGTCGGCGCCCGGCTCGACGAACGGCATGCGGCCGGCGCCGAGCGCCTCGAGCCGGTCTGAGTCCTTGTCGACGCCGAGCACGCGCAGGCCGGCGTGGGCGAACGACAGGGCCAGCGGCAGTCCCACTCGGCCCAGACCTATGACCGAGACGTCGTAGTCCATGGATCGTCCAGGCTAGGAGGCGCGTCCCCGCGCGCGATGGCGCAGGTACTGCAGCGCGAAGCCGTGGACGAAGAGCGGGTTGTAGCGCGCGTAGCGCCGCCACAGGCGCCGGGGCTCCTTGGCCAGGCGGAAGGCCCACTCGAGGCCGAAGCGCTGCATCCAGGCGGGCGCCTGCGTGACGAGGCCGGCGTGGAAGTCGAAGGCCGCGCCGACGCCGACCAGGACCGAGGCGTCGAGGCGCTCGCGGATGTGCGCCATCCACTTCTCCTGCTTGGGCACGCCGATGCCGACCCACACGATATCCGCGCGGGCGCGGTTGATCTCGGCGACGACGGCCTCCTCTTCCTCGGCGTCGAGCTCGCGGTAGGGCGGGGAGTAGCCACCGACGATCTGCAGGCCGGGGAAGCGCCGCCGCAGGTTGAGGGCGAGCTGTACGAGGGCACCCTGGTTGCGACCACCGTAGAGGTACATCCGCACGCCGGTCTCGGCGGCGCGCTCGCAGGCGCGCTCCATCAGCTCGGGGCCGTAGACGCGGCTGGGAAGGTCGTGGCCGAGCATGTTCATTGCCCACACGAGCGGCTGCCCGTCGGGGACCGTGAAGTCGGCGTTCATGACGGCCTCGCGCAGGTCGGCGTCCTCCTGGCAGACCATCACCGTGTGCACGGCCGCGACGCAGATGTAGCCGTGGTCGCGCTGGGCGATGGTGGCGTCGATCCAGTCGAGGGTCTTCTCGTAGTCCGTCAGCGCCAGCGGGATGCCGAGCACGGGCTCCTCGTCGACGCGCGGCGTGACGGGCAGCGGGATGGCCCGGGCAGGGTGCGCCGAGGCGAGGTTGGTAAGGGCTGGGGAGGGCATCTTTGGTCTTCGAACGTGCGGGGAGCACGGTTGTTGCGGTATAAACCACCACGCTGCCCGGGCCGCGATGGTACCGCGGGATTCCGGTGCGTCGTGAGGGCTCTTCCCTTCGGGTTGCCCAATCCCTGCCTCCGCTACGCCTCTACGCCGCGGCCGCGGCCAGCGCGGCGCGCACGGCGGCGGTCACCTCGCCGGCCTGGGCAGCGTCGAAGACCGGGCTCATCGGGATCGCGAGGTGGTCCGCCGCGACCGCCTCGGTGACCGGGAGCCCGACGCCCGCACCGTAGCGGGACATCGCCGGCTGGCGGTGCACGGGGGTGCGATAGTAGGCCTTGGCGCCGATGCCGCTCTGCGCCAGCGAGGCGGCGAGGCGGTCGGCCCGGGGATGGCGGATCACGTACAGATGCCAGGCGGGCTCGCAGCCCGTTGCGCGCGCCGGCAGCGTCACGAGCTCGCCGAGGCCGGCCTGCTCGTAGTGGCGCCCGGCGGCGGCGCGGGCGGCGGCCCAGGTGTCCAGATGGGGCAACAGGACGCGCAGGATCGCGGCCTGCAGCTCGTCAAGGCGGCTGTTGTAGCCGACCTCCTGATAGCTGACCTTGTCGTAGGAGCCGTGGAAGCGCAGCACCCGCAGCCGCTCCGCCAGGCCGGCGTCGCCGGTGGTGACCGCGCCGCCGTCGCCGAAGGCCCCGAGGTTCTTCGACGGAAAGAACGAGAACGTCGCCAGCGTGCCCAGCGAGCCCGGGCGGCCGTCGGCGGTGGTCGAGCCGGCCGCCTGCGCGGCGTCCTCGACGACCGGGACGCCGAGCGCCTCGATCTCGCGCACGGGCGCGACGTTGCCGAACAGGTGGACGGCCAGGATGGCGCGCGTGTGCGGCGTCAGCGCGGCCCGGACGGTGTCCGCCGTGACGCAGAACGTGCCCGGGTCGATGTCGCAGAAGACGGGGTTGGCGCCGGCGTTGACGATCGCCTCGGCGCTCGCGTAGAAGGTGAAGGAGGGGACGACGACGTCGTCGCCGGGCAGGACGCCGAGCGCGCGCAGGGCGAGGGTGATCGCGTCCGTGCCGTTGGCGACGCCGACCGCGTGGCGCGCGCCGCAGTGGGTGACGAGCTCCTGCTCGAAGGCGGCGACGTTGGGCCCGAGGATGAAGCGCCCGTCGTCGATGACCCCCGCGATGGCCGCGTCGACCGCCGCGCGCAACGGCAGCAGCGCGGTCTTCGTATCGAACAGGGGGACGGGCACGAGCCGCTGCGCAGCATAGACTCGCGCCGGATATGAGGGTTGGCATCGTCGGTCTGGGATACGTCGGTCTTCCGCTCGCCGTGGCGTTCGCCGAGGCGGGGCAGGAGGTGGTCGCGATGGACGTCGACGCGCGCAAGGTCGAGGCGATCCGCGCGGGCTCCTCCTACGTCGAGGACATCGCCGACGAGCGGCTGCAGGCCGTCGCCGAGCGGATCGAGGCGACGACGCGGCCGGCGGCGCTCGCGCACGCCGACGCGATCCTCATCTGCGTCCCGACGCCGCTGACCGCCAATCGCGAGCCCGACCTCGGCCAGCTGCTGGACTCCGGGCGCGCGCTGGCCGGGATCCTGCAGGCCGGTCAGCTGATCGTGCTCGAGTCCACGACCTACCCCGGCACCACGCGCGAGCGGCTCGCGCCCGTGCTCGAGGAGTCCGGCCTGGCCGCGGGGCGCGACTTCAACCTCGCCTTCTCGCCCGAGCGGGTGGACCCCGGCCGCACCGACTACACGCTGCGCACCACGCCGAAGATCGTCGGCGGCCTCACCGAGGCGTGCGGGGACCGGGCGGTGGCGCTGTACGAGCTCGTCTGCGACGAGATCGTGCGCGTGTGCACGCCCGAGGTCGCGGAGATGTCCAAGTTGTTGGAGAACATCTTCAGGTCGGTCAACATCGCGCTCGTCAACGAGCTCGCGATCCTCGCCGACCGCATGGCCATCGACATCTGGGAGGTCGTCGAGGCGGCCGCGACCAAGCCGTACGGGTTCATGCGCTTCGAGCCCGGGCCGGGGATGGGCGGGCACTGCCTGCCGGTGGACCCCTTCTACCTGTCGTGGCGGGCGCGCGAGTACGACATGGCGACGGAGTTCATCGAGCTCGCCGGCAAGATCAACCAGAACATGCCCTACCACTGCGTGCAGCGCGTCGAGCGCGCGCTCAACGAGGACGGCAAGGCGGTGCGCGGCTCGAAGGTCGTGTTGATCGGCGTCTCCTACAAGTCCGGGACCGGCGACGTGCGCGAGGCGCCGGCGCTGAAGATCGCGGCGCTGCTGCTCGCGCTCGGCGCCGACCTGCACTACCACGACCCCCACGTGCCCGAGATGCGCGAGGCCGGCCTGCGCTCGGAGGCGCTCGCGGAGGTGCTGGAGGGCGCCGACGCGGCGGTGATCGTCACCGCCCACCCCGGCGTCGACCACGCGCTGGTCGTCGAGCGCGCGGCGCTGGTGGTCGACCTGCGCGGCGTCACCCGAGGCGTGCAGGCGCCCAGCGTGCACCGGCTGTAGTGCAGGGCGCGGGCGGGCCCGACCTGCTCGACACGCCGGCCGCCGGGTCCGCGGCGGTGCGGGGCGGGGTGCAGCGCATCGTCGGCTACGTCGTCGGCGTCGCCGTCACCGTGGCGTCGGCGGCGGTGCTGTTCCGCCACCTCGGCGTCGACGACGCCGGCCGCTACGTGCTCGTGCTCTCGGTCGTCAACCTGGCGGCCGGGCTCACCGACGCCGGGCTGTCGAACATCGGCGTGCGCGAGCTGGCGCTGCGCCAGGGCCACGAGCGCCGGAGCTTCTTGTCCAACCTGCTCGGGCTGCGCGTGGCCCTCACCGTGCTCGGCCTCGGCGGCGCGTGCGTCTACGCCGTCGCCGCCGGGCTCGGCGGGCGCCTCGTGGCCGCGACCGCGATCGCCGGCCTCGGCGTGCTCGTCCAGAACCTGCAGAGCACCTACGCCACCGCGCTGATGGCCGACCTGCGGCTGGCGCGCGTGACGGTGCTGGACCTGGTCCGCCAGATCGTCACGGCGCTGGCGATCGTCGCGCTGGCCGCGGCCGGCGCGGGCCTGATCGGCTTCTTCGCGGTGGCGCCGTTCGCCGGGCTCGTGGTGCTGGCGCCGACCGTCCGCATGGTGCGCCGCAGCGTGCCGCTGTGGCCGGCCTTCGACGTCGGGGCCTGGCGCCGACTGATCGTCCAGGCCCTGCCGTTCGCGCTCGCCGCGTCGGTGGCGGCGGTCTACTTCCGGCTGGCGATCCTGCTCGTGGACCTCCTGTCGACCGATCGCCAGACCGGCCTCTTCGGCGCCTCGTTTCGGATCGTCGAGGTCCTGATCATCGTCCCTCAGCTGCTGATCGGCGCGGCGCTGCCGATCTTCTCGCGGGCCGCACGCGACGACGCCGAGCGCCTGCGCTACGGCCTCGGCCTGGTGACGGAGTCGATGCTCATGCTCGGGGCGGCGGTCGCGCTCGGGCTCGTCGCCGCGGCGCCGTTCGCCATCGACGTGGTGGCCGGCAGCCGGTACGCGGACGCGACGCCGGTCCTGCGCATCCACGCCGTGGCGCTGTTCTTTGCCTTCTTGACGTCGCCCTTCGTCTACGCGCTGCTGTCGCTGCACCGCCATCGCGAGGTCGTGCTAGCGAGCCTCGTGGCGCTCGCCACGCTCGCGGCCGGGCTGGCGCTGCTCGTCCCGGATCACGGGGCCGTGGGCGCCGCGATCGCGACCGCCGTCGGGGAGGCGGTGCTCGCGGCCTGCTGCTTTGCGTTCGTCGTGCGGGCGGGCGTGGCGCTGCGCCTCGGCCGCGCGCCGCGGGTCCTGCTGGCGGCGGCGCCGGCGGCGATCCCGGTCGTCCTGCTGCCCGCGATCCCCGCGGCCCTGGCGGCCGAGGTCGTCTTCGTCGGGCTGCTGCTGGCCCTGCGCGCCGTGCCGGACGAGCTGCTCGACGTGATCCGCCGCCGGAGCCGGACGGCGTGAGGCCGCTGCGGGTGGGGCTCAACCTCGTCTACCTCGAGCAGCACTCGGGCGGCGCGGGCACCTATGCGCGGGAGCTGATCGCCGGCCTGCTGGAGGCCGAGCCGCAGACGCGCATCACCGCCTTTGTCAACGCGGAGGCACCCGCCTGGTTCGACGCGCAGCCGTGGCGCGGCGAGGTCGACGTCGTGCGCTTTCCGGTCACCGTGACGCACGGGCCGCCGGACAACTTCCTGCGCGTGGCCGGCGTGCAGTGGACGGCGCTGCCGTGGATCGCGGCGCGCCGCGGGCTCGACGTCGTGCACGGGCTGGCCAACGTCGCACCGCTCGTGGCGCCGCGGGTGGCGACCGTCGTGACCGTGCTCGACCTGATCTGGCTGCGCTTCGCGCGCACGCTGGAGCGCCGGGTGACGCTCGGGATGAAGCTCGTGGCGCTGCCCTCGGCGCGCGCCGCGGACCGGGTGATCGCGATCTCCGAGGCCGCGCGCGACGACCTCGTGCGCACGCTCTCCCTGCCCCCGGAGAAGATCGACGTCACGCCGCTGGGGATGCGCGCGGACGCGGGCCGCGCCGCGGCCACGCCGGAGGCCGGGCTGCGCGCGCGGCTCGGGCTGGGCGACGGCCCCGTGATCCTCTCGTTGGGCCAGAAGCGCGAGCACAAGAACCAGCTTGCGCTGATCCGCGCGCTGCCGCGGCTGCGCGCGCGCAGCGCCACCCTCGTGCTCCCGGGCGCCCCGACCCCGTACGAGGCGACGCTGCGCGCCGCGGCCGCCGGGCTGCCGGTCGTCTTCTGCGACTGGCTGAGCGCCGAGGATCTCGAGGGCCTGTACGCGCTCGCCGCGTGCTTCGTGCTCCCGAGCCTGGAGGAGGGGTTCGGTCTCCCGATCCTGGAGGCCATGGGGCGCGGCGTGCCCGTGGCGTGCTCGGACGCCTCGTCGCTGCCGGAGGTCGCCGGGGGGGCGGCGCTGCTGTTCGACCCGCACGCGCCGGCCGGCATCGCCCGGGCCGTCGACCGGCTGCTCGCCGAGCCCGACCTGCGCGCCTCCCTGGTCGCGCAGGGCCGCGAGCGTGCGCGGGCGTTTCCCTGGACCGCGACCGCCGCGGCGACGCTCGACAGCTACCGGCGCGCGATCGCGGAACGGCGCGGCGCGTGACCGGCCGCCCGCTGCACGTCGGCCTGAACCTCGTCTACCTCGAGCCGGACTCCGGGGGCAGCGGCACCTACGCCCGCGAGCTGATCCGGGCGCTGAAGGTCGTCGAGCCGGACACGCGCATCACCGCCTGGGTCGGGCAGGGCGCGCCCGCGGGGCTCGACTGGCCGGTCGACGAGTGGGTCCGGCTGCCGGTGCGCTCGACGGGCTCGCCCGTCCACGTGGTGGTCGAGCTGTTCGCGCTCGGGCTCGACGCGCGCCGGCGCGGCGTCGACCTCGTGCACGGGCTCGCCTACGCCTCGCCGGTGCTCGCGCCGGGGGTGGCGACGCTCGTGACGATCCTCGATTTAACTTGGCACCACCACCCCGAGGCGGCGACGTGGCTGGCACGGCGGATGTTCGGGCTGCTCTCGCCGCTGTGCGGGCGCGCCGCGGACCGCGTCGTCGCGATCTCCGAGACCGTCAAGGGCGACCTGATCGCGACCCTCGGCCTCGACGCCGGCAAGATCGAGGTGACGCCGCTGGGCGTGGCCGATCGGCCGCGCGCCGAGCCGGCCGCGGAGGGCGAGCTGCGCGCGCGGCTCGGCCTTCCCGGTGACGCGGCGGTCCTGCTCAGCGTCGCCCAGATGTCCGCGCACAAGAACCTGCTGGCGCTGATCGAGGCGCTGCCGCGGCTGGCCGACGCGCGCGCCGTCGTCGTCGTCCCCGGCCGGCGCACCGCCTACAGCGACGCGCTGCTCGAGCGCGCGCGGGCGCTGGGGGTCGGCGACCGCCTCGTGCTCCCGGGCTTCGTCGACGACGCGACGCTCGAAGGGCTCTACGCGCTCGCGCAGGCCTTCGTCCTGCCGTCGCTGCTCGAGGGCTTCGGGCTCCCGGTGCTCGAGGCGATGCGCCGCGGCGTGCCGGTGGCGTGCAGCGACGCGTCGGCGCTGCCGGAGGTCGCGGGCGGTGCCGCGCTGCTCTTCGACCCGCGCTCGCCGGACGCGATCGCCACCGCCTGCGACCGGCTGCTCGGCGACGCCGCGCTGCGCGGCGACCTGGCCGCCCGAGGCCGCGCCCGCGCGGCGCAGCTGACGGGGGAGGACACCGCGCGAGCGACGCTGCGCGCCTACCGGCGGGCGATCGCGTCGCGGGTGGTCGGCTGATGCACGTCGGCCTGAACCTGATCTTCCTCGTGCCGGGCGAGACCGGCGGGATGGAGGTCGCCGCGCGGAGCCTGATCCCGGCGCTGCGCGACGCCGCGCCCGCCGCGCGCTTCACCGCCTTCGTCAGCCGCGAGGCCGCGCACGAGGACTTCGGCATCGACCAAGTCGTCGTGCCCGTCAGGGCGACGAGCCGCGCGCAGTGGGTCCGCGGCGAGCAGGTCTACCTGCCGCGGCTCGCGCGCCGGGCGGGCTGCGACATCGTGCACTCGCTGGGCTCCACGGCGCCCGCCCACGGCGCCTTCAAGCGCGTCACCACGATCAACGACCTCAGCTACCTGGTCGTGCCCGAGGCGCACTTCGGCCTGCGCGCCCTCGGCATGCGGGTGCTGGTGCCGCTCGCTGCGCGGCGGTCGCATCGGCTGGTGGCCATCTCGCAGGCGACGCGCGACGACCTCGTCACGCGGCTGGGCATCGCGCCGGAGAAGATCGACATCGTCCCGCTCGGCCTGGGGCAGCTCGCGACGGCGGCGCCCACGCCGGAGGCCGCGCTGCGCGCGCGGCTGGAGCTGGGCGACCGCCCGGTGGTGCTGACCCTGAGCGCCAAGCGCCCGCACAAGAACCTCGCCGGCCTGCTCGACGCGCTCGCGCTCATCCCGCGCGAGCGCCGGCCGGTCGCGGTCCTGCCCGGCTACGCGACGCCCCACGAGGCCGAGCTGCGCGCGCAGGCGACGCGGCTGGGCCTCGACGATGACGCGCGCTGGCTGGGCTGGACGAGCGCCGAGGACCTCGAGGGCCTGTTCGCGCTCAGCCGCGCCTTCGTGTTCCCGTCGCTGTACGAGGGCTTCGGGCTGCCGGTGCTCGAGGCGATGGCGCGCGGCGTGCCCGTCGCGACCGCGGACCGCGCGTCCCTGCCCGAGGTCGCCGGCGACGCGGCGCTGCTGTTCGACCCCACCGACCCGGCGGCGATCGCGGCGGCGATCGAGACGCTGCTCGGCGACCGCGAGCGCGCCGCGCAGCTCGTCGCCGCCGGCCGCGAGCAGGTCAAGCGCTTCACCTGGCAGCGCAGCGCGCAGCTGGTGCTCGCGACCTACGCGCGCGTGCTCTCGGCGTAGGTCGCGACGACGACATCGAGCGAGGCGTCGACCGACAGCCGCCGGGCGTTGCGGGCGAACCAGTCCGCGGTCGACTGCCGCAGCGCAGGGCCGGCCGCGTGCACGCGGACGATCGCGTCGGCGAGGTCCTCGGGGGCGTCCGAGCGGGCGATCACGCCGTTGACGCCGTCCTGCACGAGCTCGACCGCCGCGTTGTCCGGATGGTCGACGAGCACGGTCGGGACGCCCAGCGCCGCCGCCTCCACGACGACGAGCCCGTAGCCCTCGCGGCGCGACGGATGCAGCAGGCACAGGGCGCGGGCCATCGCCGCCTCGAGCGCCTCGTGCCCGACGAAGCCGGGCGCCGCGATCGCGTCCTCGCCGGCGATCGCCACCAGCACGCGGGCGCGCTCGGGGCCGTCGCCGAAGATCGTGCCGCGCAGCTGCGGCAGCCGCAGCCGCGCCGCGGCGATGGCGGCGGCGGCGGCGGGCGCGGCCTTCTCCGGGATGTGGCGCCCCGCGAAGACGACGACGGGCTCGGCGGGCAGCGGGCCGCGCGGCTCGAGCGCTCCCGCGTACAGGCCCGCCAGCAGCGTGACCTCGCCGTTGAGGCGCTCGGCGCGCAGCCGCGCGGCGGTCATGCGCGCGAACGTGAAGGCGTGCTGGCGCACGCGCAAGCAGCGCTTCTGGACGGCCCAGCCGACCCGGCCGCCGATGTCGCCGAGGTAGGCGCGCCAGTAATCCCGGCTCCAGAACTCGATCCAGTCGACCACGAGCCCGTAGCGCCCGGCGGGCCGCGCGAGCGCCAGGGCAAGCAGCGAGAAGTACGGGAACGACGCGGTGTGGACGACGTCATAGTCGCGGCCGTGGCGCAGCGCGTGCCAGAGCACGCCCGCGCCGAAGACCAGCGGCGGCAACACGCGCCGCTGGCCGGGGCCGGAGTACAGCGCCATGCGCGGACCGGCGGCGACGACGCGCACGCCCGGGAGGTCGGCCGACTCGCCGCGATCCCACTGGCGCAGCGTCAGGTAGGTCACCGCGTGCCCCTCAGCCGCCAGCCGCAGCGCGAGGGTGCGATACCAGCGCTCCGCGCCGCCGACGGTGTGCGGGAACAGGCAGTCGTAGACGAGGCAGATGCGCACGCGCGGCGGGCTCCTCGTCAGGGCCGGCTCGCCAGGACGACGAGCTCCTCGGAGCGCCGGACGTCGCGCTGGCCGGCGAGGTCGGCTCGCAGCGCCTGCAGGCGCGCGCGCCGGCCCGTGAGGCCCGAGGCCGCGAAGTCCGTCAGCGCGGGGAAGGCCGGCCGCTGCACCTCGACCCGCGTGAAGCCCGCCGCGGCGAGCGCCCGCGCAAGCGCCGGGGCGTCGAAGAGGACGAGGTGGCGCGGCGGGTCCAGGCCGCGCCAGCGATCCCCGAGCAGGCGGTGGCGGTCGGCGCCCAGATTCGGCGTGGCGACCCAGAGCACGCCGGACGGGCGCAGCAGGTCCAGGCACCAGCCGAGCAGGGCGATCGGGTCCGGGACGTGCTCGATCACGTGCGACACCGTGATGGCGTCGTAGCTGCTGGGCTCGCGCAGCGCGAGCGCCTGGATCGGCTCGGCGGTGACCTCGAGCCCGGCCGCGCGGCCGGCCGCGACGGCGGCGAGGTCGACGTCGATGCCGATCGCCCGCCAGCCGACGGCCGCGGCGTCGGCCAGAAAGTGCCCGTTGCCGCAGCCCACGTCGAGCAGCCGCTCGCCGGCGGGCAGCGACCGCACGCCGCGGTCCACCCAGGCGGCGACGGGCGGGATCAGGCCCAGCATCCGTCCCCCCACGGGCGAGGCCGGCCGCAGCGCGTAGCCCAGGTGCCGGTTGAGGCGCCCGTTGCGCGCCGCTCGCCGCAGCCGCCCCGCACGGCCGGCGGCCGGGCTTGGCAGGGTCGGCGGCGCGTGCGTGGAGTAGGTGGCGTACAGCGCCGGAAGGGCCTCGTCGGTGGGCCGCGGATCGAGCCGCGCCGCGCCGCAGCCCGCGCACAGCACGAGCCGCCAGCGGCCCTCGACGACCTCGAAGACGTGGTCGACCAGGCCGTCGTGCAGCACGCCGGCCGACGGGTCGGCGCATACCGGGCACTGCGGGACCGGGACGGTTGGCACGGGCATGCAAGCCGTACCCTTGCGCATCGCCGTGGCCGACTTCGCCGTCGTCATCGTCAACCACCGCTCGGCCGAGCTCACCGAGCGCTGCGCCGCGGCCGCCGCCGCCGACGGGCCGGCCGAGCTGCTGGTGGTCGACAACGCGTCGGGGGACGGCTCCGTGGACGCCCTGCGCGGCGCCGGGCTCGACGTGCTCGCGCGCGCCGTCAACGACGGCTTCGCGTCCGGCGTCAACGCCGGCTTCACGGCGACGCGCGCGCCCGTCGTCGTGCTGCTCAATCCCGACACCGAGCCGGCGCCCGGCGCCCTGGGCGCGCTCGTCGGCCATCTCGCGCGCACCCCGCGCGCCGGCATCGCCGCGCCGCGGCTGCGCAACGCGGACGGCACGCCGCAGCCCAATGCCTACCGCTATGCGCCGGGCCGCGCGACGCTGCTCGCCGAGCTGTGCGTCCCGGCCGGCCTCGTGCTCGAGCGCCTCCCCGCGCTCGACCGCTACCGCCTGCCCGCCGCCGGCTGGCGCGCCGGGGCGCAGGTCGCCCACGTCACCGGCGCGGCGCTCGCCGTCCGCCGCGCCGCCTACGACGCGGCCGGGCCGCTCGACGAGGGCTTCTTCCTGTACCTCGAGGAGACCGAGTGGCAGCAGCGCGTGCGCCGCACGGGCTTTACGATCGAGCTCGTCCCCGACGCCGAGGTCGCTCACCTGATCCGCGGCGGCGGCGAAGCGGCGCTGGCGCCGTCGCCGCACTTCCTCGCCTCGACGCGGCGCTACCTCGCGCTGCGCGGGTATTCCCAAGGCGCGACCGACCGCGCGCTCGCGGCCACGCTCGCGGTCTCCCGCCTCGCGGCCCACGCCTGGGACCGCTGGCCCGGCGCCCAGCACGGCGGCGGGGCGCACGCCCGCGCCTGGGACGGGCTGCGCTGAGCCAGCCGCCGGGGCGCTGAGGCTCGGCGGGGTGATCACCGCGACCTCGCGGCGCCCTCACGGCAGCGTCTCCAGCCAGTCGTAGCTGCGCCCGTCGCACAACCGCTGCGGGGCCGAGGCGGGGACGCGGACGATCGGGCGGGGCGCCTCGTCGGTCATCGCGAGGGGGCCGAGCGGGAACTGGTCGGCGTCGCCGCCGCGGCCGGGCAGCAGGCCGCGCGCGTAGGAGAGCGTGATCGCGTGCGGCCCGGCAGGCAGGCGGCGGGCACCGAAGCGCAGCCACCCGACGCTCGCGTCGAGCTGGTGGCGGTAGCTGCCGACGGGGTGCCCGTCGACGCGCACCGTCAGGCGGCCGAGCGTCATGCCTCCGACCCAGACCCGCCAGCGGCCCGCGCGCGGGAGGGTGACGATCCGGCCCGCGGTGCCGTCGGCCACCGGGCGGATGCCGGTCGCCGTGCGCCAGGCGGCCGGGACGCTGCCGGTGTCGAGGCCGACCACGATCGGGTTGGCGCGGGGGACGGCGGCCAGCGTGTGGACGCCCGGCGACCGCGCGTAGCGGCGCACCTGGCTGCACGGCAGCCCGGCCGCGGGCGCCAGCGGCGTGCCGAGCCCGACGTGTCGCAGCGGGCGCGCCACCTTCGGGTCGCGGATCCAGGCCTCGAAGTAGCGCCCGGCGTACAGCGGCCGATAGCCGCTCGGCGGGCGGCTGCCGACGGGGGTGCGGCGTCGGACGATCGCCTTGTAGCCGTACACGGCGCGCGGGTCCACCGCGTCGAGCTCGACGGTCGTGAAGTCCGGGAAGGCCCTGCCCTGGAGGTCGGGGACGGTGTTGACGCGCAGGTCGGTGGCGCCCTCGTCCTGGCCCGGGCCGAGGAAGTAGCGCGTGGCGTAGCCCTCGTAGTTGAGCACGAGCGTCGGTCCGCGGCCGTCGAGCAGCCGCCCGAGCGCGCGCAGCTCCTTCAGGCTGTCGCGCGGGGCGACGAAGACGTCGCGCGCCACGAGCCAGCTCGACCACACGCAGCCGGCGACGAGGATGCCCGCGCCCGCCGTCGCGAACGCCGCCCAGCGCCTCGCGCGCAGACCCGTCGCGACCAGCGCGGCCGCGGCGACCAGCAGCATGGGCGAGGTGATCGCGAGGACCTTCGCGTCGATCCAGGGCGCGCCGACCGCGAGCGCGGGGATGCCGCCGGCGACCACGGTCCCGACGAGCGCCGGCAGCGTCCAGGCGCGGCGGCGCACGGCGACGGTCACGCCGCCGGCCGCGGCGGCGAGGCACAGCACGGCGAGGAGAACGAAGAACCAGTGCGGGTTCACCGGGTCGCGGAAGTCCCCGTCCGGCCACAGCCCCGCGCCCTGCAGCAGCTCGAGCGGCCGGTGCAGCTTGCCGAGGTCGTCCGCCGCCGTCGGCGCGCCGTTGGCCGTCTGGTCGGCGTTGCGGCCGATCACCGCGAGGGCCGGAACGGCGCTGAGGACAAGCACCGCGGCCGAGCCCGCCAGCCCCAGCGCCAGGCGCGGGACGGGCGCCTCGCGACGAACGAGCGCGGCGGTCGCCGCGGCGGCGAGGCCGCTGCCCGCCCACACGATCCCGCCGATCCCGAAGCAGTCCAGCAGCGCCCCGGCGACCAGCCCGGCGAGCAGCAGGCAGCGCGTCCCGCCGCGGACGGCGAGCCCGGCCAACGCCGGGATCAGCGCGGCCGCGGCGAGTTCCTTGATCGCGCCCCACTGCGCGTAGCCGAGCAGCAGCGACGCCTGCACGCCCACCAGCGCGCAGGCCGCGGCGAGCCCGCGCGGGCGCACCACCTCGCGGGCGGCCGCGTAGAGGCCGAGCGCGAGGATCGCGCCATACACGGCGATCACGGGCTGGTAGGCGTTGGCGACGTCCTGGCCGGTCGCCCGCGCCGTCACGCCGACGGGCGTCAAGGCGCCGACCGGGTACCCCTGCGCGAGCCAGTCGCGCAGGTCGAGCTGGAACGTCGAGGGCGGGACCATCGAGATGTCGCGCCCGTGGTCCATCACGTGGTGGATCAGCCCGAGCCAGATCGCGGAGTCGTCGAGCTTGATGTAGCCGGCGACGGACGCCTGGCCGGAGAGCACGGACGGCGCGGCGAGGATCGCGTAGGCCGCGAGCGCCGTCACGGCCGCCCACGGCCAGGCGGCGCGCACGCGCGCGTCGCGCCACGGCCGCCGCACGGCGAATCCGGCCAGCGCCGCGGCGACGCACAGCGGCGTCGCCAGCGCGGTCGTCGAGCCCGAGATCGTCGTGAGTCCGGCGAGCACGATCAGCAGGGCGAGGCCGAGGCCGGGCAGCAGCGGCCCGGGGACCCGCGTGCGCGCCGCGGCCTCCGCGAGCAGGCCGAGGCCGGTGCACAGCAGGGCGAGCACGAGTGCAACCAAGAGCCAGCCGCCGGCCGGGGTCATCCGGCGCGCATCCTCCCAGTCGCTACCATCGAGCGCCCCGCAGACGCGCGACTTCCGGCTGTCTCGCGCGTCTTGACTCTGATGAGCACCGTCGAGCAGCCCGCCGGGAGTTCGGCTCCGGGCCTTACAGCGCCGCCCAAGGTGTCGGTCGTGATCCCGTGCCTCAACGAGGCCGCGAACATCGAGGAGTGCGTCCGCCGCGCCGGCGCGGCGATCGCCGCCGGGGCCTTCGAGGGCGAGGTCGTCGTCTGCGACAACAACTCCACCGACGGCAGCGGGGGGCTCGCCGCGGCCGCCGGCGCGCGCGTCGTGCACGAGTCGCGGCCGGGCTACGGCAGCGCCTACCTGGCCGGCTTCGCGGCCGCGCGCGGCGACTACATCGTCATGGCCGACGCGGACCTGACCTACGACTTCGCCGAGATCCCGCACTTCGTCGCAGAGCTCGACAAGGGCGCCCAGCTGGTCATGGGCGACCGCATGGACAACATCCATCCGGGCGCGATGCCGTGGCTACACCGCTACGTCGGCAACCCGATCCTGACCGGCGTCCTGAACGTCTTCTTCAAGACCGGCGTGCGCGACGCGCACTGCGGCATGCGCGGCTTCCGGCGTGACATCCTGCCGATCCTCGACCTGCGCACCACCGGGATGGAGTTCGCCTCGGAGATGGTCATCCGCGCCGCCAAGGAGCAGCTGCGGATCGCCGAGCTCCCGATCGAGTACCACCCGCGCGGCGGGGAGTCCAAGCTCTCGAGCTTCCGCGACGGCTGGCGCCATCTGCGCTTCCTGCTCGTCCACAGCCCGACGCACCTGTTCATGGTCCCGGGCCTGATCCTCACCGTCCTCGGCGCGCTCGTCTCCGCGACGGTCATCCTCCAGATCAACATCCTCGGGCGCGAGTGGAGCATCCACACCATGGTCGGCGGCGCGCTGCTGATGATCATCGGCACGCAGGTCGTCGGCCTCGGCCTGTGCGCGCACGCCTACGGCACGTACTTCATGGGCGAGAAGGACCCCTGGTTCGACCGCATGCGCAGGCGCTTCCGGCTCGAGCACGGGCTGGCGCTCGGCGGCGCGGTCATCCTCGCCGGCCTCGCGATGGCCGCCGTGATCGCGGTGAAGTGGATCGACCGCGGGTTCGGCCAGCTGTCCGAGGAGCGCCTCGCCGTCCTCGGCGCCGCGCTGATCATCATGGGCATCCAGATCTTCTTCTCCGCATTCCTGCTGAGCATCCTCGGCCTGCGCCGGCAGTCCTGATCTCCGTCGCCATCCCCACGCTCGACGGCGCCGCCGACCTCGAGCGCACGCTCACCGCGGTCCGCGCCCAGCGCGTCGAGGACGCGGTCGAGATCGTCGTGCTCGACTCGGAGTCCTGCGACGGCACGCGCGAGGTCGCCGCGCGCCACGGCGCCGCGGTCCACACGATCGCGCGAGCGACGTTCTCCCACGGCGGGGCGCGCAACCGGCTGATGGAGCTGACGGCCGGCGACCACGTCGCGTTCCTGACCCAGGACGCCGAGCCGGACGGGCCGGACTGGCTCGCGCGGCTGCGAGCGGGCTTTGCCCGCGGCGGGCGGGTCGGCCTGGTGTGCGGGCCCTACACGCCGCGCCCGGACGCCGGCGCGTCCGCGCGGCGCGAGCTCGCGGACTGGTTCGGCGCGATGCGCGACGGCGTCTACACCGCGGCGGACCTCGAAGATCCGCCGACGCCGGGCGCGACGACGTTCGCCTCCTCCGCGAATCTGTGCATTGCACGCGCGGCGTGGCGGGCGGTGCCGTTCCGCGCCGTCGCCTACGCCGAGGACCAGCGGCTGGCCCTCGACCTGCTGCGCGCGGGCTGGGAGAAGGTCTTCGATCCGGGCGCCGCGGTCATCCACTCCCACGCGTACCGGCCGGTCGCGCAGCTGCGGCGCTGGTTCGACGAGTTCCGCGCGCTGCACGAGCTCTACGGCTGGGTCGCGCCCGCGGACCCGCGCACGATCGCGGGCACGGTCCGCGCCGAGGTCCGCCGCGACCGGGCCGCCGGGGCGCCGCTCGGCGCCGCGACGGGCTACCAGCTCGGCCGCGCGGCGGCGGCGGCGGTTGGCACCCGCTCCGGCGCGCTGCCGCCCGCGGTCCGCCGGCGCCTCTCCCTCGAGGGCCGGGCGTGAGGCGCGGCGTCCTCATCGCGCTCGCCGCGGTCGCGGTCCTGCTCGTCGCCGGCATCGTGCCACAGCTCACGCACGGCACCCCGCGGCTGTCGGGCAGCAACGACGTCGAGCCGCTCGCGTTCGTCGCCGTCGCCGAGCACGGCGCCACCGTCTGCGAGGTCGAGACGCTGTTCGAGGGCACCGCGTCCGTGCGCGTGACGGTCGGCACCTACGGGAAGCCCGGCGGGCGCCTGGCCCTCGACGTCTCCAAGGGCGGAAGGACGCTGGCGCGCGGGAGCCTGCCGCGCTTTCGCGAGGGCGTCGTCGACATCCCCATCCGCCCCGTCCCCGAGACGAGCACCGCCGGCGCGACGTTCTGCCTGCGCCCGAGCGGCCAGAGGCTCGCCTTCGGCGGCGAGGGTCGCGACAACGACGCGCTCGTGCGCATCGGCGGCGTCCGCGTCAAGGCCCGCGTCAGCCTGAAGAGCCTGCGGGCCGGGAAGCCGAGCCTGCTCGGGTCGATCTCCGAGATCGCGAGCCGCTACGGCAGGGGCAACGCGCGCTGGCTGGGCGGCGGCGCCTGGGTCGCGATGGCCCTGCTGCTGCTCGGCGGCCTGGGGGCGGCCGCGGCCGCGCTCGTGGCGCGCGCTGGCGGGCCCAGCCGCTTTCCGCCCGCCGCGCGCCTGTGCGCGCTGGCCGCGGCGCTGGTCGGCACGTGCTGGGCGCTATTGATCCCGCCCTTCCACGTGCCCGACGAGATCGCGCACGTGTCCTACGTGCAGGGCCTGGTCGAGACGGGGCACCTGCCCAAGACCAACGCGCAGCAGGCCTCCTACTCACAGCAGGAGATGCTGGTGCTCAGCTCCCTGCGCTTCTACGACGTCATTGGCTTCCCCGACGACAAGCCGCCGTGGACGGCTCCGCAGGAGGCGACGGTCCGCAAGATCGAGGACGCCCGGCTGTCGCGCGACAGCCGCAACGCCGACACGGCCAGCAACAACCCGCCGCTGTACTACCTCGCCGAGGCGCCGGTCTACGCCGCCACCCGCGGCGGCGACCTGCTCACCCAGCTGCTGCCGATGCGGCTGCTGTCGGTCCTGTTCGGCGTCGCCACGGTGTCGTTCGCGTTCCTGTTTCTGCGCGAGCTGCTGCCGCGCAGCCCGTGGCTGTGGCCGGCCGGGGCGCTCCTCGTCGCGCTGCAGCCCCTGTTCGGCTTCATCACGAGCGGCGTCAACGCGGACGCGCTGCTGTTCGCCTGCTCGGCCGGGACGCTGTGGCTGATGGCGGCCGTGCTGCGGCGCGGGCTGACGCGGCGCCGGGCGATCGCGCTCGGCGGGATGCTCGCCGCCGGCGTGCTCACCAAGCCTCTCTTTCTCGGCCTCGTGCCGGCCGCGCTGCTGGCGCTCGCCGTCAGCGGGTGGCGCGCCCGATCGGCCGAGGGCGTCCCGCTGCGCCGGTGGGCGGCGCTCGCCGCGGTGGCGCTCGCGGTGTTCGCGGTGCCGGTCGCCGCCTACGCGGGGCTCGGGGCGACCGTGCTCGACCACCCGTACTTCCAGCCCGGCACGAGCGCGAGCGCGCTCAGCGGCTCGGCGCAGCAGGCGGGCGCCAGGGCGCCGTCGCGCCGCGAGGAGGTCAGCTACATCTGGCAGCTCTTCCTGCCGCGGCTGCCGTTCTTGAGCGAGAAGTTCCCAGGGCCGCTGCCGCTCAAGGCGACGTGGCTCGGCGGCTTCGTCGGGCGCTTCGGCTGGCTCGACTACGGCTTCCCGGCCTGGGTGGTCGACATCGCCGGGTGGATCGGGCTCGCCGTCCTCGCCGCGGCGGTCGCCGGCCTCGTCCGGGCGCGGCGGGCGCTGCGCGCGCGGGTGCTCGAGCTCGGCTGCTACCTGGCCGCGGTCGCCGGGATCGTGCTCGTGATCGGCTCCCAGCAGTACAACACCGTCGTCACCCACGGCGTCTCCAACTTCACCCAACCGCGCTACCTGCTGCCGCTGCTGGCGCTCTACGCCGGCCTCGTCGCCGTCGGCGTGCGCGCCTTCGGCCGCCGCGCCGGGCCCGTCGTCGCCGTGGTCGTCGTGGGCCTCGCGGCCTTCCACGAAATCTCGGCGATGCTGTTGACCGTCGCCCGCTACTACGCCTGACCGCGCGTACGCCGCCGGCTACAGGTCCACGACGCCGAGGTCCGGCAGGCGCCGGGCCAACAGCTCGGCGAGCTGGCGGCGGTGGCAGACGGCCGGCTCGGCCTCGAGGCACATGAGAACCGTGTGCGGCGCGCGGCCGTCGCCCAGTTCCGCGGCCAGCGCGTCGAGCGCGTCGGCGGCGTGCGCCTCGACGTGCTCGCGGAACAGGACGGCGCCCTCGTCGGAGCGCTTGTGCTTGAAGTACCAGCGGATGTCGGCCGGGGTGCCGAGCTCGCGGCGGTGCTCGTAGGCGATCTCGCGCTCGGCGAGCATGTCGGCGAGGCGCGTCTTGGACATGCCGGGCCGGCGCGACTGCGCCCGGTAGCGGACGTCGATCAGCCGCTCGATGGCGGCGGCCTCGAGCTCGTGCAGCAGCTCCGGCGGGAGCAGCCTCTCGTAGCCGATGGTCCAGAGCGTGGGCACGCGCTGGACCCTACGCTGCGCCGGGTGCGCAGCCCGGCCGTCCTGGTGATCGCGGTGATGCTCGCCGGTTGCGGCGGCGTCGGCGCGCCGCGCTCGGATGAGGGCGAGGTCAAGGTCGCCGACGGCGTCCGCTCGATCTCGAAGACCGATCCGAAGACGAGCCTGCGCTTCGAGATCCAGACCGCGGGGCCATCGACGATGCTCACCATCGCGGCGACGAACACGCTGCCCGCCGGCGTGCGTACCCAGCTCGAGGGCAAGCGCATCTCCGCGACCTGCGCGGTCGCGGGCGTCACCGTCGCGCCGCCGCTGGCGCAGGCCTGGCCGGACCTCGCCACGCCCTTCCACACCACGCTGCAGACCAAGCGGCCGGTGCCGGTCGCCGACCGCGCGACGACCTGCACATTGCGGATCGCCGGGACCGCCGGCGCGCCGTTCTCGCAGGTGAAGCTGCGGTAACCGCGTCAGCGGGCGATGACGCGAGAGCGCGCCCGGCGCGTTCGCCGGCGAGATGAAGGCGCAGTCGCCAGCTGCGCTACGTCTGCAGGCCGTCCCATCCCCATCGCGGCATCGCGGCGCCCGGAGCAACCGCTGCGCCCTCGGGTGAGTAGGAGAGCACGTCGTCGACCGCCCACCGCATGTACGCGCGCAGGGCGGCGCGGAACGCGGGATCCTCAGGCAGCTCGGCGTCGTCCATCGCGCCGACGAAGCAGCTCAGAAAGCGCTCTCCGAGATCGCCCATGTCCCCGTTGCCGGCGTGCATGCGCAGCACACCCGCCTGGTCGCCGCAGGACTGCGAGTAGGCCGGCGGGCCACCCATGACCTCCGCCCAGTAGGCGGCCAGCCGCTCGATGTGCTGCGGATGCTGGTCGTCGTGCGAAAACGGATGGTTGAGCTCGGCATCTGCGAGACAGCGCGCGTGGTGCGCCGCGGCGAGCGCCAGGAACGCGGTCTCCCCGCCGGCGAAGTCGAACAACGTGGGACGCATCCGGTCCCGGCTAGCTCGAAGCCAGTCCTCGCAGCGCTGACGAGGGTGGCCCTGTCGTGGTGATCGGGTCTGCATGTCGATGTACGACCTTCCAGATGCCGTCCTCGGGTCGGAGGATGCTCGTGACCCGCAACTCCATATCTGCGAGCTCGCCGCATCCGCAGGCATTGACCCGGAAGCGCTCTATCTCCATGATGTATGCGAGCTCGGGGGTCACCTGCTGCGCCAGTCGCTCGAAGCCGACCACCTCGCCGTCCGAGCCGTCCGCGAACTGCGCGCTCGCGCGCTCGATCGCCTGAGCGGCATCGGCCCACCCGCGAGCCACGACGCCGGCGGGATTGACGAGGCTCACATCGTCCCCCCGGGAGAACACGGCCTTCTGCGGCTCGGGGTTTCCCCTGATGAACTCCCCCGCCGCAGCGTGATAGCGCTCGATCGCCGCATCCAGCTCACCGTCCGTCATCGGATGACTATATCCGGCCTCGACGCGCTGGAGACACCCGAGTACGGTCCGCTGCGTGGTCGCGCTCTCGCGTCAGTACGCCAAGCTCTGCGATGTCCGCGACTTCGACGACCCGGACCTGATCGCGAAGATCCACGAGGTCGACGGCCGCAGCCAGGCGAGCCCCGCCGACCGTCATCGCAAGGCATGGGAGTACGCGATGCTCGCCCTCTACCTGGAGGAGGCCGGAGCGCTCGGTGAGGACACGGACGTGCTCGCCGTCGCGGCCGGCCACGAGCCGCCGCTGTACTGGCTGGCGAACCGCTGCCGCAGCGTGCTGGCGACCGACGTCTACGGCGCCGGCGCCTTCGCCGGCCAGGAGGCCGACGCGCGGATGCTCGAGAACCCGGCGGCCTTCGCGCCGTTCGCCTACCGCGAGGATCGGCTCGAAGCCCGCTCGATGGACGCGCGCGCCATCGACGCGCCGGACGCGAGCTTCGACATCGTCACCTGCCTGTCCTCGATCGAGCACTTCGGCACGCCCGCGGAGATCCGGCGCAGCGCGGCGGAGATGGCGCGCGTGCTGCGCCCCGGCGGCCGGCTCGTGATCACGACCGAGCTGATCCTGCGCAAGCACCCGATGGACTGGCCGCCGCTGCAGGCGCTGCTGAAGACAATGTCCGGTGGCCGGATCTGCGCCGACGCCTCGCTCAGCGCGCGCCAGAACGACGGCTTCTGGCTGAGCGAGCTCCAGCGCGACGTCATCGATCCCACGGGGCTCGCGCTCGCCCAGCCGCTGCATACGGCGCTCAGCGAGGCCAGCTTCGAGCACGTCGTGCGCCAGGACCGCCACGGCCGGACCTGGACGCGCGACGGAGATCCTTTCCCGCACGTCGTCCTGCGCGCGTACGGAGCGCCATGGACGTCGGTCTTCCTGCCGCTCGCCGAGAGCGGCTAGCGCCTACGGCCGGACGAACGTGTCCGGGTCCGGCCCGATGCGCTCGCCGCGGTCGAGTGCCGCGATCGCCTCCATGTCCTCGCCGGTGAGCTCGAAGCCGAAGATGTCGAAGTTCTCCCGGATGCGCTCGGGGGTCACCGACTTCGGGAACACGACGTTGCCGAGCTGCAGGTGCCAGCGCAGGACGACCTGCCCGGGCGTGCGACCGTGGGCGTCGGCGATGTCGACGAGGACCTGGTCGCCGAGCACCTCGCCCTGGGCCAGGGGGCTCCAGGCCTCGGTGACGATGCCGCGGTCGGCGTGCTCGCGCCGCAGGCCGCCCTGCTGCATGTAGGGGTGGAGCTCGACCTGGTTGACCACCGGAACGACGCCGGTCTCCTCGACCAGGCGCGCGAGGTGCGCCGCCTGGAAGTTCGAGACGCCGATGGAGCGCACGACGCCCTCCTCGCGCAGTTCGATCAGCGCCTTCCAGGTCTCCACGTACTTGTCCGCCGACGGCACGGGCCAGTGGACCAGGTAGAGGTCGACGAACTCGAGCCCGAGCCGCTCGTAGCTGGCCTTGAAGGCGGCCTTGGCCTGCTCGTGGCCGTGGTCGGTGTTGAACAGCTTGGTCGTGACGAAGACGTCGTCGCGGTCCAGGCCCGAGGCGTGGATGGCCTGACCGACCCCGCCCTCGTTGCCGTAGGCGCTCGCCGTGTCGATGTGGCGGTAGCCGACGTCGAGCGCCTGCGTGACGACCTCGGCCGTGTCCTCGGGCGGGACCTGAAAGACCCCGAAGCCGAGCTGGGGGATCTGCGTGCCGTCTGAGAGCGCGACGGCCGGGACCTGGGTGGCGGAGGAGCCGGAGAAAGTCATAGGGGGCGCCTTCCCGGCAGATCGACCGGCAAACGCGCCTCGCTAGGCTGGCGCACCCGAATGACGGCCGCCGCCCCCTCTCTCGGCGACCGCGTCGCGGCGCTCGACTGGTATCACGTGCTCGAGCTGCCGGGCGGGGTCGTCACGCGCGGGCACTTCGATCCGCGCCGCATCGTCTCCAAGGTCCCGCTCCCGGCCTCGCTGGCCGGCAAGCGCTGCCTGGACGTCGGGACCTGGGACGGCTTCTGGGCGTTTGAGATGGAGCGCCGCGGCGCGCGCGAGGTCGTCGCCGTCGACCTGCCCGAGCCGGCGCAGTGGGACTGGCCCGCGAGCGGCAGCGCCGACGTCCAGGCCGCCCAACAGCAATACCTGATCAAGGTCAAGAACGGCAGCGAGGGCTTCCAGGTCGCGCGTTCGGCGCTCGGCTCGACCGTCGACCGCCGCATGCTGTCGGTCTACGACCTGTCCCCCGAGCTGGTCGGCGAGTTCGACTTCGTCTTCCTCGGCACCCTGCTCATGCACCTGCGCGATCCCGTCGGCGCGCTGATGGCGCTGCGCGGCGTCTGCAGCGGCGAGGCCGTGATCGCCGACGGCATCGAGGCCATCCCCTCCTACCTGCGGCCCAACACGCCGATCGCCCGCCTGGAGGGCGACTCCGAGCCGTGGTGGTGGCAGCCCAACCGCGCCGGCCTGCACCGCATGGTCCAGGCCGCGGGCTGGACGATCGAGCAGGCCAGCGGCGTCTACTACCTGCCGACGGGCCCGGCGCATCCCAAGCCGCCAGTCTCCGCGGCGATGCTCAAGGCCGCCCTGTCGGCCCGGGGCCGCGAGCGGCTGCTGATCCGCTTCTTCGGCGTGCCGCACGCCGCCGTGCGCGCGCGCCCGGCGCGATGACGCGGCTGAACCCGTACCTGCGCTTCCTGCGCCGCCTGCTCGCAAACCTCCCCAGGCGGGCGTGGCTGACCCTGCGCTACCAGGGGCCGAAGGAGACGCTGTACCGGCTCGTGAGCTTCCCGCTGCGGCTGACGCCGCTCGGGCCGCGGCTCGGCCTCGTCACCCGCCTGAGCGACCCGAGTGCCCCCGCCCGCCTCTGGTATGCCCAGCACGGGCGCCCCGTCGCCGTCGTCATCCCCAGCTACGGTCCGGCCGGGCTCGCGCTGAAGGCCGCGCGCTCGGTCCGGCGCACGACCGATCCCGCGCGCGTCCGCGTGCTCGTCGCCGACGACGGCTCACCCGCCGCGGAGGTGGAGCGTCTGCGCGCCTCCAAGCACGTGGACGCCGTCCTCGCCGGCCCCAACGCGGGCTTCGCGGCCAACGCCAACCGCGGCCTGCGCGAGGTGCGCGCGGACGAGGACGCGGTACTGCTGAACTCCGACGTGATCGCCCACCGCGGCTGGCTCGAGGTGCTCCAGCACGCCGCGTACGAGTCCGGCGGCGCGGACGTCGGCATCACCGGCGCCAAGCTGCTGTACCCCGACGACTCGATCCAGTTCGGAGGCGCCGTGCGCAACCCGGACGCGCCGCAGTGGTTCGACCACCGCTTCCGCTTCCGCCCGGCCGACCACCCCGCCTCCGACGTGCTGCAGCCCGCGCTGGCGGTCACCGGCGCCTGCGCCTACGTCACGCGCGACACGCTCGACGCGGTCGGCCTGCTCGACGAGGCCTACGGCATGGCCTACGAGGACGTCGACTACTGCCTGCGCGCCTGGGAGTCGGGCCGGCGCGTGATCTACGCGCCCGCCGCGACGCTCACCCACCACGAGTCCAAGACGCGCGGATCGGCCCAGGGCACGCGGGAGATCGACTCCCAGCAGCACTTCTGGGACACCTGGGGCGACTGGTTTGACCGCCGCGACGTGCGCGAGGCCGACGGCGGCGCGCGCATCGTCTACGTGACGCAGGACCTCGGCGTCGGCGGCGGGCACCGCGTCGTCTTCGAGCACCTCGACGGCCTGCTGGACCGCGGCCACCACCCGGAGCTGTGGACGCTCGTGGAGGGTCCCCCCGACTGGTATGACCTGCGCGTCCCGATCCGCAGCTTCGCGAGCTACCACGAGCTGCGCGCCGCGCTGGCGCCCCTGGACGCGATCAAGGTCGCGACCTGGTGGGAGACCGCGCCCCACGTCTGGGAGGCGAGCCTGCGCCGCGGCGTCCCCGTCTACTTCGTGCAGGACATCGAGACGACCTACTACCCGGACCGAGACGTCCACGGTCGCGTCTACACGACCTACCGCCCGGAGTTCACGTACCTGACGACGTCGCAGTGGGTCTACCGGTCGCTGCTCGACCACGCGCCGTCGGCGACGATCATCTCCCCGGGCGTGGACCTCGAGCGCTGGCGCGCGCTCGAGGGCATGCCGCACTCCGACGACGCCATCCTCGGCCTCGGCCGCGGCAACCCGCTGAAGAACTTTCCCCTGACGCGCGCCGCCTACCTCGGCCTCCCCGAGCCGCGCCCGGAGCTGTGGCTCTACGGCATCGAGCCGGGTGTGGCGGACGGCATGGGCGACACGGTCACCTACCACCGCAGGCCGTCCGACGCCGAGGTCAACGAGCTGCTCAACCGCGCCGCCGTCTTCCTGCAGACCTCGCGCCACGAGGGCTTCTGCCTGCCGGTGCTCGAGGCGATGGCGGCCGGCGCGCCAGTCGTGTGCACGGACGCCCACGGCAACCGCGACTTCTGCGTCGACGGCGTCAACTGCCTGATGCCGCGCGCCGAGCCGCGCGCGGTGCGGGGGGCGCTCGAGGCGCTCTTGCGCGACGGCGACCTGCGCGAGCGCCTGCGCGAGGCCGGGCACCGCACGGCCGCCGAGTACGCGCTGGAGCGCAAGCTCGACGAGCTCGACGCCTTCTACCGCGACCTCGCCGAGCGCCGCGCCTCGGGCGTCATGCCCGATCCGGTCGTGCGCGTCACGGTCGAGGCGAGCACGCGGTGAGGCGGATCCATCGGAGCCCTCGGTACAGCCATGACAGAATCGGCTCTCGGGCATCCGATGAAGACTCTCGGCAACATTCTCTGGCTCGTCCTCGGCGGGCTCTTCATGGCAGTCGGCTACGCCCTCTGGGCGCTGCTGCTGTTCTGTCTCATCGTGACGATCCCGTTCGCAAAGCAGATGCTCAAGCTGGCGGGATACACCCTCTGGCCGTTCGGCAGGACCGTGGTGAAGGGCGACGGCAGCGGCGCGGTGTCGGCCTTGGGGAACGTCCTTTGGCTCATCCCCGGCCTCATCATGGCCGTGGGCCACGTGCTCGCGGCGCTGGCGAACGTGGTGGCGTGTGTCTTCGTCATCACCATCCCGATCTGCCTGCCATTCGCCGTCGCGCACCTCAAGCTCGCGGGACTCGCGCTGAGGCCGTTCAACCGTGAGGTCGTGGACGAGAGGTCCGCTCACCTGCGGGCGGCGCACGCGCTCGTCACGGTGCCCGACGTGCGGCCGTGACCCGGCGTATCCCACGGTGTGCGCAGCCTAGACCGCTTACAGCAGGCAAGGTGGGGTAGGTTCGGCCCGCCGCCGACCCATCACGCGCTTAATGGGGGCCATGACCCCAACTACACGCGTCGTCGCTCCACGCCTGGGCGGGTGAGTGCCCGCGGCTGGTCGAAACTGATCCCTACCCAGCCCAAGCCGTAATCGGCTCACCGAGGTCGCTGCGCCTCGTGGTCGCCAGAGCGACCAATTCGCGCAGCGACCTCGCCTCGCCCCGGCCGCCTAACCGCCCGCCAGCACGGCCTTGTACCCCTCGCCGCGCAGCACCTCGAGAACGACGTCGCGGTGATCGCCCTGCAACTCGATCACGCCGGCCTTGACCGAGCCGCCGACGCCGCAGCGCTTCTTCAGCCGCCCGGCGAGCTCCTTCAGCGCCGCGTCGTCGACCGGGACGCCGCTCACGGTGGTGACGGCCCTGCCGCGCCGGCCGGAGGTCTCCCGGCGCACCTTGACCGGTCCCTCGCTGGCCAGGCGCGCCTTGAGCTGCGGGTCGCGCGCCTTGCGCAGATCGCCGTCGGTGGTCGAGTAGACGACGCGGCGGCCCGCCACTACAGCTCCTCGGCCACTTCGGGTGCCATGCGGTTGAACACATAAAAGCCGAGGCCGAAGACCACGAACGTGATGCCGATCGGGATGGCGAGCAGGGGCGCTCCGCCGATCGCGTCCGCGGCGCTCGGCGAGGCAGGGTCAAAGACGGAGTGGCGGATCTGCTGCACGACGGCCGACATCGGGTTGCTCATGACGATCGGCCTGGCCCAGCCGGGCACGCGCTCGATCGAGTAGATGATCGGGATGGCGTAGAAGCTCGCCTGCAGCACGACGTCCCAGATCGGCTGCACGTCGCGGTAGCGGACGAACAGGGCCGAGAGCAGCATGGCGAGCCCGGTGACGTAGACCAGCATCATCGCGATGGCGGGGATCGCGACGAGCCAGTTCAGCGTGACGGGCACGTGCCCGATGACCATGAAGACGGCGATCGCCACCGAGTTGACCGCGAGGACGAGGCCGGCGCTGACCACGACCGAGAGCGGGATCACGATGCGCGGGAAGTGGATCTTGCGCACGAGGTTCTCGCGGGCGAGGACCGCCCCGACCGAGCCGCCGGTGCACTCGCCGAAGAACTGAAAGAGCATGATCCCGGTCAGCAGCGTGGGCGGGTAGTACTTGACGTCGTTGCCGATCGGCAGGATCTCGACGAAGACCACGTAGTAGACGCCGAACATCAAAAGCGGCCGCCCGAGCTGCCAGATGTAGCCGAGCACGGTCCCAAAAAAGCGCAGCCGGAACTCCAGGTAGGCGAGCGTCCAGGTCAGCGCGGCGGCGCGGCGCCAGTCGCCGGTCAGCGCCGACGGTCCGTACATGCGCTGGCCGCCGGCCGCGCGGATCCGCTCGATGTCGACGACGCTCATGTGCTCACGCCCTCTTCGACGAGGTCGAAGGTCAGGTCGTGCTCGAGGTCGACGATGCCGCCGGTCTCCCGCGTCCCGGTGACCAGGAAGGTCGTCATGCCCGGGTAGCGGTCGCAGATCTCCTGGCCCGAGCCGCGCCGGGAGACCGTCGGCGTGACGAAGTAGCGGCCGGGGGTGAGCTGGTTTGCAAAGCGGATGCTCAGGCGCGCGTGCTCGCCGGCACTGAAGCCGCCGGTGCGCTCCGCGGTCCAGACCGTGCTGGTGGCGAACACGGGGCGGTGGTCGGCGCTCTCGATCGTGATGCCCACCGCGGGATCCTCGACGTCTGAGTAGAACTCGACCGTCGCCTTGAGCATCGTCTCCTGGCCCTGCGGGATGACCTCGAGCGGCTCGCCGTCCGGGGTCTGAAACCACATCTGCGTGAAGCGCGCGGACCCGTCGCCGAAGCGGTCGCGCGACGCCGACTCGGGGATTCCGTCGTCCTGCGCGGAGTCGTTGTGGAAGTTCATGTCGAGGTAGTGCTCGCCGACGAGGATCGGGTCCCCCTCGCGCACCGTGACCCCGCGCTCCATGAGCATCGCGCGGTCGCAGAAGCGGCGCACCGCGCCCATGTCGTGCGTCACCAGCACGATCGTCTTCGCCTCGTCGCGCAGCCGGTTGAACTGGTCGTAGCACTTCTGCTGAAAGGACGCGTCGCCGACCGCGAGCACCTCGTCGATCAGCAGCACGTCGGCGTCGACCTGGATCATCACGGCGAAGGCGAGCCGGACGTGCATCCCGCTGGAGTAGTTCTTGAGCTTGACCGTCTCGTACTCCTGCAGCTCGGCGAACTCGATGACGCGCTCGTAGCGCTCGCGGGCCTCCCTGGGGGTCAGGCCGAGCATGATGCCGTTGAGGATCACGTTGTCGCGGGCGGCGAGGTCGGGGTTGAAGCCGACGCCGAGCTCGATGAAGGTCGACATGCGCCCGCGGGTCCAGATCTCCCCGTCGTTGGCCTGGTAGATGCCCGCCATCAGCTTGAGCAGCGTGCTCTTGCCCGATCCGTTGCGGCCGACGATCCCGAAGAACTCGCCCTCCTCGACGGTGAAGGTCGCGTCGCGGACGGCGGTGAACTGGTCGAAGTTGCGCCCGCGGAACGGGTGCAGCGCCCGCTCCTTGAAGGTGTGCATCTGCTCCTCAGGGCGGCGGAAGTGCTTGGTGACTCCGTCCACCACGATGGCGGGTGTCCGGCCGCTCATGATCGGACGATCCTAGCCTCGCCCGTGTGCGCGCCAGCGTCGTCATCCCCACGCTGAACCGGGCGAAGAGCCTGCACGACACGCTCGACGGACTGCGGCGCCAGACGTTTGCGCACTTCGAGGTGATCGTGGTCAACGGGCCGTCGACCGACGGGACGCGCGAGCTGCTCGCCGGCCTTGAAGATGTGCGGGTCGTGGAGAACCGCGAGCGCAACCTGTCGCGCTCGCGCAACCTTGGTGTCGCCGCCGCGGCCGGGGACGTCGTGGCGTTCATCGACGACGACGCGATCCCCGAGTCGCGCTGGCTGGAGCAGCTCGTCGCCCCGCTGGAGCTCGATCCCCGCCTCGCGGCCACCGGGGGCCTCGTGCTCGACAACAGCGGCGTCCGCGTCCAGTGGCGCCATCTGGTCAGCTCGCGGGCCGGGGAGCAGGACTTCGACCAGGTGCCGCCGCTGGAGCGCTTCGTGGCGCCCGGCGCGGATCCGTTCCTGTACGTCGCCGGGGGATGCAGCGCGTTCCGGCGAGCGGCGCTCGTCGAGATCGGGGGCTTCGACGAGGAGATCGAATACAACTTCGACGAGACCGAGGCGTGCCTGCGCCTGCTCGACGCCGGCTGGCGGCTCGAGTCGCTCGATGCGGCGGTGGTCCACCACCGCTTCCTGCCCTCCCACCAGCGCTCGTCCGTGGCCTTCACCGACCCGTTTTATGAGGTCAAGAACCGCGTCTACTTCGGTCTGGCCAACGGCACGCGCGGGCGCGCGTCCTGGGAGGTCCTGGCGAGCGTCAACCTGTTCCTCAGCCGGCTCAAGGCCGGCGCGCGCGACGCCGCCGCGCACGGCCGGCTCGACCCGGTGGACCTCGCCCACTACCTCGGCCGGGCCGACGCGGGCTTTCACTCCGGCCTCCAGCGCGGCCTGCGCGCACGCCGGCGCGGCGTCGCGGTGCCGGCGCCGGACCCGTCGGCGTTCGTCGCCTACCGCAGCGCCGGGACGGGGGAGCGTGCCGTTCTTGTCGCCGACCTTCCCGGCGCGCGTGCGCGCGCCGACGCCGGCGACGAGGTCCATCTGCTGCTCCCCGAGCCGGCCGGCACGCCGTACCGCGTCGACTACGACGCCGGCGTCTGGGTGCGCCACGTGCCGGTTAACCCGCGCTGGCTGCCGGGCGTCTCACACCGTGGCGCGGCCGAGCTCGAGGCGGCGCTGGCCGGCGCGCGCGCGGACGTCGAGGGCACGGCGGATCGCCGGCGCTTCCCCGTCGACTGGGAGTATGAGGCGCGCATGGTGCTCGCCGAGCACGAGCCGGATGCCCTCGTCGAGGCCGCCTACCGGCGGCTGCTCGGACGGGCGCCGGATGCCATCGGCCGCGAGATCGCGCGGGCCGACCTGCTGCACCGCGGAACGCCCCAGGAGCTCGTGCGCCGGATGGCCCGGTCGGCGGAGGGGCGCGGGCGGGGGATCGACCCGGACCTGCACCTGCCCAGCGTGCCGGCCGCCGAGGCGCGGGGCCGCCTGCGCGCCGCGTGGCTGCGCGACGACGCGGCGTTCGCCCGCGAGGTCTGCGCGCTGCTTCTCGGCGACGAGGCGCGCGCTGCGCCGGTGGACGTGGGCGACCGCGGCGCCTTCGTGCGCGCGCTCGCGGCCCGCCCGCAGGCGCTCGACCGCGTGGCGGGCGCGGACCGGCTCCCGCCGGACGGGGTCCGCACCGCTCCCGAGCTGCGCGCCGAGCTCGACCGGCTCGCCGGCGCGGCCGACGCGGCGTTCGTCGACGGGCTCTACCGGCTGCTGCTCGGCCGCGACGCCGACCCGGACGGCGCCGCGGCGTACGTTGGCGGGCTGCGGGCCGGGCGGGCGCGGGCATCGGTCGTCCAGGAGATCGCCTCCTCGCACGAGGCGGCCGGCTACGGCAGCGCCCCCGACGTCGTCGCCGCGCACCTGCGGGCCAGCGCGGCCTTCCGGCCGCGCCTAGTCCAGCGCGCGCGGAGCGTGCTCAGGCGCGCTCGCGACTGAGAGCAGCCACCGGGCGACCTCCTCACCGGCGATGCGCGAGCCGAGCGCGTTGAGGTTGACCCGGTTGGCCCCTCGGGCGCGCGCACGGTGGGGGGCGAGCAGCTCGTCGACCTCGATGACCTGCGCGCCTGCGGCGGTCGCGGCCGCGCGCACATCGGCCTGGAGCCGCCGCTCGGTCGCCCGGCGGCCGCGGGAGTGCACGAGCAGCGCCGGCACGGGCAGGACCCCCACCGGCGCCTGCGGGAACGTCTTTCCGGTGGCCGCCAGGAAGGCCGCCAGGGCATCCGGCCCCCGGTACGGGACGAGGTCCTTCGCGAGCGTCTTGACGATCGGGTCGCTGGCCCGGAGGGCGAGGTGCGCGTGCCTGCCCATGCGCCGCCCGATGTCCGTCCGGAGCCGGTCGAGGAACGGGTTGCTGGGCAGGAGCCGGCGGGAGTAGTGGACGCTCCCGGTCGCCACGACGATCGCGTCGGGCGGGCCGCTCAGGCGCAGCCACCGCGTCAGCGCCTCGGGGTCGCCGGGGAGCGCGTCGAGGCTGGCGACCGTGACCACGGAGATCTCGAGGCCGATGCCCTGCGCGACGAGCCGCTCGGCGACGACGCGCGGCCAGCCCGGCGGCGTGTGGGTGCCGTGCGCGTGCTCCATCTCGCGCCAGCCGCAGTCGGCGTAGAGCGCGAGCCGCAGCGTGGGCAGGCCCGCAGGCGCGATCCCGCGCCAGCGGCGCGTTGGGTCGGGGACGTGCGGGCCGAGGATCTGATGCCGCGCGCGTCGCAGCGTGGTCCGAGCCGTCTCCCGGGTGACCGATGGCATCGCGCCGGAGATTAGGCGCTTTCGCCTAGCGTTCTCGTGGATGGTCCTTCCCCGCGCCCTCGCCCTGGACCCTCCGCGCGACCACCGCGAGGAGATGCTGCGCTTCCTCGTCGTCGGCGGTTGCGGGTACGTGCTGGCGATGGGCTTCTACGCGCTGGAGATCGCGGTCGGCGTGTCCGCATACGTGGCCGTGCCCCCGGTCTTCGTCTTCAACGGCCTGTTCAACTTCACCCTCAACCGGCTGTGGTCCTTCCCGCGCAGCGGCCGGCCCGTGCACCACGAGCTAGGCCGGTTCGCGATCGTGGCGGCGGTCTCCCTGGTCGTCAACTACGCGACGCTCTACCTGCTGCACGACGCGGCCGGCATGGCCGCGGTGCCCGCGCAAGCGCTGGCGATCATCGCCGCCGTGCCCGTGGGCTTCTTGGGCAACAAGTTCTTCTCCTTCGGGACGGCGCGATGAGCGCGGTCGGCGGGCGGGTCGTGCCGGCCAACGACTTCGCGGCCCAGTGGGACGACGTCCGCACGGATGCGCTCGCCGCCGTCGATCGCGTCGGGCGCAGCGGCTGGCTCGTGCTGGGCCAGGAGGTCGAGGCCTTCGAGGCCCAGGTCGCCGCGTGGTGGGGCGTCGAGCACGCCGTCGGCGTGGCCAACGGCCTGGACGCGATCGAGATCGCGCTGCGCTGCGGGGGGATCGGGCAGGGCGATCGCGTGCTGACCACGCCGCTGACGGCCTTCGCGACGACGCTCGCCATCCTGCGTGCGGGCGCCGAGCCGGCCTTCTGCGACGTCGACGCGACGGGCGGGCTGGACCTCGCGCAGGCCGACGCGGCGCTCGCCGCCGACGCCGGCATCCGCGCGCTCGTGCCCGTGCACCTGTACGGCCATCCGCTGGATCCGGCGGCGCTGCGCGACCTCGCCGGGCGCCACGCTGTCGTGGTGATCGAGGACTGCGCCCAGAGCGCCGGCGCCGCGCGGGCCGGCGAGCCGACGGGCCGGGCGGGGCTGGCCGCGGCGACGAGCCTGTACCCGACCAAGAACCTCGGCGCCATGGGCGACGGCGGGCTCGTGCTCACCGACGACGTCGGGGTCGCCGAGCGGGCGCGGCGCCTGCGCAACTACGGCCAGGGCGAGCGCTACCACCACGTCGAGACCGGGCTCAACAGCCGGCTGGACGAGCTCCACGCCGCGATGCTCTCCTCGGCGCTGCTGCCGCGGCTGGACGGATGGCTGAAGCGGCGCGCCGAGGTTGCCGCGCGCTACGCGCAGGCGCTGCGCGGGTCCGCCGTGCTGCGGTGCATCGAGCCGGCAGACGGGCGCTCGGCCCACCACCTCTTCCCCGTCGAGGTCGTCGACGGAGAACCCGCGGACCGCGCCGCCGAGCTCGCCGCCGCGGGCGTGCGCGTCGGGCGCCACTACCCCGTGCTGTGCCCGGACCAGCCGGCGCATCCGCGTCCGGCCCAGGTTCCGGTGGCCCGCCGGCTCGCCGAGCGCGAGCTCTCGCTGCCGGTCCACCCGTATCTGTCCGAGGCCGACGTGGATCACGTGATCGCCGCGTGCCAGGGGCTCGCCGCCACATGAGCGTTCGAGCCAACTCGCTCGTGATCCCGGTCTACCGCAACGCGGCGATGATCGACGCGCTCGTGACCGCGGTCGCCGGCATCGCCGAGCAGGTCGAGGACGGCTTCGAAGCCGTGTTCGTCGTCGACGGCAGCCCGGACGACTCGCATGACCGGCTCGTCGCCGCGCTCTCCGACGCCCCCTTCGCCTCCCGCGTGATCTCCCATGCGCGCAACTTCGGGTCCTTCGCGGCGATCCGCACCGGCATGGCCGCCGCGCACGGGCGCTTCGTCGCCGTCATGGCCGCCGACCTCCAGGAGCCGCCCGCGCTCGTCGTGGAGTTCTTCCGACGGCTCGCCACGGGCGAGGTCGACGTGGTCGCCGGCGAGCGCGCCAGCCGCGACGATCGCGGCGACGGCGCCTCGCGCCTGTACTGGCGGCTGTACCGGCGCTTCGTCATGCCGGAGATGCCGGCCGACGGCGTCGACGTGTTCGGCTGCACCGCCCAGGTGCGCGACGTCGTCTGCGCGCTCGAGGACCAGCACACGTCGCTCGTCGCCCAGTTGTTCTGGGTCGGCTTCCGCCGCGAGCTCGTCCCCTATGACCGCCTGGCGCGCGAGGGCGAGAGCGGCTGGACGCTGCACCGCAAGCTGCGCTACCTGTCTGACAGCGTCTTCGCCTTCACCGACCTGCCGATCCGGATCCTCTGGATGGTCGGCGTGCTCGGGCTCGCCCTCGGCACGGCGCTGGGGCTGGCCGTGGCGGTGCTGCGGCTCGCGGGCATCATCGCGGTCCCCGGCTACGCCCCCACGATCCTGGTCGTGATCTTCTTCTCCGGGCTCAACTGCGTGGGCTTGGGCATCATCGGCTCGTATGTCTACCGCGCCTACGAGACCGTCAAGGGCCGGCCTGGCGCCATCGTCTCCGAAGCCGTAGAGACCTCCAAGGAGCGCGACCGTGTCGACGCGTGAGGTCTTCGTCCACGAGCACGGCCTCGTGGAGAGCGACGACGTCGGTGCCGGCACCCGCGTGTGGGCGTTCGCGCACATCCTGCCGGGCGCGCGCGTGGGCGAGGACTGCAACGTCTGCGACAACGTCTTCATCGAGGACGGCGCGGTCGTCGGCGACCGCGTCACCCTCAAGCCCGGCGTGCAGGTGTGGAACGGCGTGACCCTGGAGGACGACGTCTTCGTCGGCCCCAACGCCACCTTCACCAACGACCTGCGCCCGCGCAGCCGGCAGTGGCTCACCGAGCACCCGCAGACGATCGTGCGACGCGGCGCGTCCATCGGTGCCAACGCGACCATCCTGCCGGGCCTCGAGATCGGCACGGGCGCCATGGTCGGGGCGGGGGCGGTCGTCACCCGCGCCGTGCCGCCGCATGCCGTCGTCGTGGGCAACCCCGCCCGGATCACGGGCTACGACGCCGATGCCGCCCGCCGCGGCGACGAGCCGGTTCCCGCCCGCCCCGAGGCCGCCCTCGGCGTCACCGAGCTCGGCGTCTCAGGCGTCACGCTGCACCGCTTCGCCGAGCATGGCGACATGCGCGGCTCGCTGACCTCCAGCGCCGTCGCCGCGCCCGACGGCGTCCCCTTCGACGTCCAGCGCTGGTTCATGGTCTACGACGTCCCGACCCGCGAGGTCCGCGGCGAGCACGCGCACCGCCGCTGCCACCAGTTCCTCATCTGCGTCGCCGGCAGCGTCATCCTCGCCGTCGACGACGGCCACAACCGCGGCGAGGTCCTGCTCGACGCCCCGTCGAAGGGCGTCCACCTCCCACCCATGGTCTGGGGCACCCAGTACCGCTACGGCCCCGACGCCAAGCTGCTCGTCTTCGCCTCCGAGCCCTACGACCCAGACGACTACATTCGTGACTACGAAGCGTTCTTGGCGGAGCGAGCGGCGGGTGACTGAGCTTTCAAGATCACACCGAGACCTAGAGCTGCGGAGACAGTTAGAAGCGCAGCCGGTGGGATCGCATACCGGGCGTCATACGACGACACAGCTGGTGGCAGTACAAACAGGATGACCGCGAAGCTCGTGCACAATGCGGAAACCTGACGCACGTACGCCTTGGCGCGAAAGAGACCCACGGCAGATAGGGCCAACAATATCAGGAGGCCAAAGCCACCAATCCTAAACACTCTTTGGTAGGTCTCGAGTACGGCCGATCCGCGATCAGGGCTCGCGTCCAAGCCCGTGTAACGCCTGCGGACCGTCGTGGCGAACACTGACGAGTTTGCCGGGTCAGGAGACACGGCGCGAAACGACATGCTCGCCGGATCGGACCCAGATAGCGTGCGGTCGAACCCTGCACCTGGGTCGACATAGCGAACGAGATCTTTTGCAACAGTACGGATGTAATCCATCGGCTGATGGACTATCGCTGTCCGGGCGAAAGCTCCGACCTTCTGATCCACCGCTGGCGACATGCTGGGAAAGACCTTGCGAGCAGGAGCAGCAGGATCCCAGTAGTAGAAAAAGGGCCCTGGACGCTGCCCTGCAGGTCGTGATTCGCACAATCCCTGTGTGCCTGCCGGCGCCGAGAATCGACGACAGTCGGCAAACTGACCGACTCGTTGATACAGCGACCAGCCGCTCATTTCCCCCAGACCGTTGTGACTTCCGACCGCATTAGCCACTACCACATACATAACAACAATAAGCACAGCAGGAACGAGCGCGGCCGAGGCCATGCGAAGCCTTTCGCGAATGGAGCCGCTATTTGCCACAAGAGCCCAGGTTGCTAAGGCCGCTGGTAGCACCAAGCTAACATTTCGCGTGACTGCAGAGAGCGCGAGCAGAGCACTTGCTGCAATGGTCCAGCGAAGGCTGATCGCACGACCACGGACAGCTGAATAGAGGCCTCCCGCAAGAAGCGCCATCCACAAGGACTCCGTTAGAAACGCGTGTTCAAGGAAGAGGTGATCGCCGGACAGAAGCACTATCCCCGCTGGGATCAGCGCTAGTGCGCGCGATGCGCCCGCGCGACGCGCCGTTGCAAACAGGAGTACCGAGGTCGCAATTCCCAAGAGATGCTGGATCGCTACTGTTACGGACAATGTGCTTGTGACGCCACGTATCGCCGCGAGGAAGAGGGCATACCCTGCTGGCTGCCACTCATCAGAAAACACGCCATGGTATCCAACGCGTATGTAGCGACCCGCGTCGCCCGTGTAATAATCCATTACCACGGTGGAGTACGCGACCATCGTCAGGACCCGAAGCAGAATGCCCACGGCAACTAAGATCAACAAGGGCCGATAGACATCACGCATCGCCCGGAGACGAACGTCTCCGAGCCCCGAGTGGAGGCTCGGCGGAGTGGGGCGTGTGAGGGGTCGTCGCAGAGTCAACACCGTGAGCGACACTATGCCGCAGGCCCAGCAGCGTAGCCTGGATATCCCGCCTTCGTTACAGCGCATGACGGCTGAACCGCTAGCGGAGCCACCGCTTCGGGATGTGGGCGGTGGCAGTTCGGTGGTTTGTCGGGTGTGCGGCTAGCGGCCGGCTCTGTTGCCTTCAGACCGCCCATCTGGGCGAGCGGTCGTGCCGCGGTTTGCCAGCCTTGCTCAGCCCCTCACGCGGACCCGTACGCGCTTCGAGGTGCTAGCGACGTATGGGTAGCCACTATCTTTTCGGACCCGAGCGCGAAATCGATATGTTTGCAAACCCGACGTCGCTCTGAACCGATAAGTGCCACGCCAACGCCCCTGAGAGTCCGACCGCACCGTCTTGAAGGACACCCACCGGGATCCAACCCTGGCCTGAAGGTCAATGACCACGCCGCTGTCTGGTACGGGCGCCGACAGCAGCCGCCCTGAAAAGCGCAAGGTCTGGCCATTGCGGAGAAATGATCGGCTTTTGCGAAGGGTCGTGTGTGAGCGTGCCAGGATCTGAAGAGTAGTTGAGGCTGCAGGTGTGCTAGCTAGCCCTGACATGTATACAAACCGAGCGACGCGACTGTACTTAAACGGGAGTCTTGTCTCAAGCCGACCCCTTGCGTCGGTCCGGAGGAGCGTTGGGCTAACGGTCCAACGGGCTCCTCGGACTCTCATGCGTTCCATCATTGAAACGGTTGCGTGAGTAATGGGCCGTCCCGCCTCGTCGTGCAGCGCGAGGGTCGCTTTAGTGGAATGGCCGTATCCAACCGTTCGGCGATGAGCACCGACGATGTCTAGCCGTGCATGGTCCGACGCGTTTTCACCGTTAGGACCTGGAGGCTGCTGCGGTATTGGTGGTCCAGTGCTGCCATTGTGGGATGGGGCGCGATTGTCTATCGTGAAGCTACTGTTTCGATATACGACACTTTCATTTCCCGCTGCGTCGTCAAGGACGACCTGCATTTCATACTCGCCGTCGGCGATTCCAGCGGTGTCGAGATCTATCGCCGGCGCTGCGGACAACTTGCACGGAACACGATAACCGAATTCATACTCCGTTGTTGGCCAATAATCGAGCTCGACACACTTGCCATCGTTGGTATCAACGGGGACGGTCAGGACCTGGTCAAACGCGCTCGCGCCTTGGCGCTTAAGCTCGACGCGAGCCTTGTATAGACCAGATCCCGTGTCGTGAGCATTGAATCTGATGGCCTCCGTTCCGCGATGCGGCCCTGATTCGACCAAGGCACCCCGAACTTCGTCGGCTGTGGGATTAGCCTCGTCTCGCAGAGAAACCTGGAGCCCTTGTATGCGGAGATCGACCATCGGTTGGCCAGTAGTTCGGGCTGCACACGGTGCCGTACCCACGCATCCAGCGATGAAGAAGACATCGTTGATGTTGTCCAGTTGGCCCGACCAGATGTTGTTCTCCTTGACGGGCTGAGACGTGTTGACACCTCGAGACGGGCACTGGCGAGCGTCGCACCATTCCCGTCCATCCGGATTGAACGCAGCGCTCGGATAGGCCGTGTATTGAGTCGGTGTCGAATTAAGGTCGGTGGAGGAACCCACCGTAGTCGTCGATCGCCAGAGATTGAAGTAATCGATGGTGGTATTGGGCGGCGCCGAGAATTGCCACCCGACTTCTGCCCCGGCCGGCTGATCCTGCGTTCCGAAAAGAGATGCGCCGATGACACCGCCAGTGGGGCAGGTGTTCGTGGCAGACCCGCCGGCGCCCGGCGTCTGCACAATCGTCCAGCCGTCCGTTGGAGCGAGTTTGCCGCCCGGCGTCTTGCATGAGTAGACGAGGTAGTCGCCCGCCGAAGCGGGGACGGCAACAGCCAGTAGCAGCGCGACGGCCGTGACGAACATGCTCAGAACGCGGCGATTCATGATTTTCCAGTCGTAGTTGGTCCGGACCTGATTCATCGACGGCGCGGGTTCATCAATTCGGACCCCTGATACCGACAGTCGAAGCCGAACTCGTCGGAGCCCGAGGGCGCAGGAGACGCGCCCGCACTGAGCTCCGGAGAGTCAGCACCAGGGGAGGCAGGCGACGCACTTCCCCGAGCCTTGAAGTCTGGACATACCTGCGTGAGGACTGCGCAGTCGCCCTGGAATGGTGAGGTCGTCTGAGTTCCGGTCCTGAGGCTGAGCACGCCCTGCGTTTGGGACCGGTCTCTACGGTAACGGGCTTGCGGAAAGGGCTGGTGCGGATAGCACTGGCTTCGGCTTGACCGGCGCGTGGGTCGCATCCTGGACGTGTGTTCGGGGCTGACGGACAGCCGGAGACTTCCGCGACTGACCTGCAGGTCGCTTGGTCGGAGATCAGACCTCATCGCGTCAAAGACGGCGTGCACGGGAGGGATTGGACCCTCCAAGCTCCTAGTGATGTTCAAAGCCGAACTCGCTGGTGCCCGAGGCAGGAGCTGGCGCACTACCGCTCTGAGGGGAGGTTGCGGTCTGATTGCTGGCCGTCGCGGCTGCTTGCGCCGGCGTTGACCGGGCCTGGACCTCGAACGAGCTGATCGACTCTCTCTTCGGGGTCGCGGATGCCGATGGCCGGCGCCGCGTGGACGCGGAGCGAGTGCGTCTGTCGGAGACGGTGGCCGTCCCCGCCGGATGCTCGGGCGTGACGCTAGGGCTGACCGTACGGACTGGCGCGGGCGTTGCGCGGGCGACTGGCGATGCCGCATGCCGCGGGTGACGCGCCTGGGCCGCCGGATGGTCGCGGTGGGTGGGCTGGATGACCTTGACGGTCGCCGCCCCGCCAGCCATGGCACCCGCCGCAACCACAGCCACCGCCGCGGTACGCCCGTTCGGGGGCACGGCGCTCGCCATCTCCGTGGCCCGATGCGCCAGGCCGTGCAGGCGGGCTGCGACGCCGTCGATCAGGTGAGCAACGGCGTGGGTCGCTTCCTCAGCTCCGCCGGCGAGCGCCAGCAGCTCGACCGGCCCGCAGATCGCGAGCGCGCCCCGGCGGACGCCGCCGAGCGCCGCCCGGCAGGTCGGGCAGTCCTCGACGTGGACGGTGAGGATCTCGAAGACCGCGAGCAGATGCTTGTCCTCGTAGGCGGCGCAGAGCTCGAGCTCGCCGCTGAGCACCGCCCATACCTCCTGCCCGACCTTGGTGGCGATCCTCTTGCGGTCCTTTTTGACGCGCGGATGGCTGAGGCCCAGCGCCACGGCCGTCCTGTCGGTGGACTGGAGATAGAGGTAGGACCAGACGAAGACCTTCAGCTCGCGCTCGCTGAGCCGGCCCCGGACCAGCGTCACAACGCGATGAGCAAGCGCCTCGTAGCTGGCCTGGCTGGCCGTGTCGTCGGTGTCGGCGGCGGCCATCTGGGCGTCGAGATCGATGATCTCGAGCTTGCCCTTGTCCTCCCGCGCGAGGCCGCGGGCACGGGCGCGCAAGTCGTCGATGAGGACACGGTGGACCGCCTCGGCCACGAACGCGGTCGGCGCCTCGGCGTGACTCGGCCGCCCGGCGGCGGCGCGTTCGACCTCCCGGGTCCACCACTCGGCGTACGCGTCTTCGAAAGCGTCGCGCGTGCACGTCCGGTGGCGAGCGCTGAACCGGGTCCAGACCGCCTCGCGCAGCGCCTCGAAGTGCGCCTCGGCGGACAGGATCGTGTCACTCATGGGCGGCGTCCATCAAGTCGGAGAGCGCGAGGATGAATGCAGCCGGAAGCGGGACGCCGGCTTCGGCGCGCGCCGAGAAGCGCTCGAGCAGGCGGGCGCGCGGGGCGGCGTCCCAGCAGCGCGTCGCCGCCTCGAGATCCACGAGCGCGTCGAGCGCGTGCGCCGGCTGACCGCCCAAGGCGGGTCCGAGCCGCGCCCAGGCAGGCGCCGGCACCCATTCCGGGCGGTCCATCCTCATTGGTGACGGCTCGTAGCCGTCGCATCGGACCCCCTTCCGGACGCAGGCGTCTCCCCCAATTCCCCGCCACGCCTGCCCGGGACGATCAAGGGCGAGCGATAGTAGGTCCGGACAGAGCCTGACGCAACGACGTACGGCAAACCTGGCGGGTGGGCCGTCAGGGCGCGGACCTTGCATGCCGGGGACGCACAAGCTCGCGGTAGGGGGCACTACGGCCTCACTCTCCTTCCCGGAGGCGCGCGTCGCCGTGGAGCCGAGATGAGTCGCCTCATCGCCGCGCTTGAAGCCAAGCTCGCGGAACACTCTGGCGACGAAGACCTCATGAACGCCGAAAGCTGGCTCTAAGCCGGCTGAGGTAGCCTCCCCCGCCGCTAATGAACCGCGTTCTAGTCACCGGCGGAGCCGGCACCATCGGCCAGGCCGTGGTGCGCCGGCTGCTGCGCGACCCGGCCTTCGAGGTGCGGGTCTCCGATCAGCGCGAGGCGCCGAACTGGATGCGCGAGGGCTGCGAGGTCCACACGGGCGACCTGCGCCAGATCGCCGAGGCGCGCACGGCGATGACTGGCTGCTCGCACGTCATCCACTTGGCGGCGATCGTCGGCGGGATCGCCAACTTCCACAAGCTCCCGCACACGCTGACCGAGGTCAACAACGCGCTCTACAACGCGGTCTTCCGCGCGGCGCTGGACGTCGACGTGCAGCGCTTCACGTACGTGAGCTCGAGCATGGTCTTCGAGCAGGCCGAGGAGTACCCGACGGCCGAGGCCTACCTGCCACGCTGCCCGACGCCGGTCAGCGCCTACGGGTTCTCCAAGCTCACGGGCGAGGTCTACTGCCGCGCCGCGCACGCCGAGCACGGGCTGCCGTTCACGATCTGCCGGCCGTTCAACGCCTACGGCCCGGGCGAGATGCCCGACAACGAGCCGGGCATCGCGCACGCCGTGCCCGACCTGATCCGCAAGTCGCTGCGCGGGCTCAAGCCGCTGCCGATCTTCGGCTCCGGCGAGCAGACGCGCACGCTCACGCACGTCGACGACATCGCGGAGGGGATCGTGGTCGCCACCCGCGCGGCCGCGGGCCTCGACGAGGACTTCAACATCTCGGCCTCCGACGAGCGCACGATCGCGGAGATCGCCGCGATCTGCTGGGAGGCCGCCGGCAACGACCCGGCCGAGCTCGTCTTCGAGCACCTCCCGACCTTCGAGGTCGACGTCGTGCGCCGCTGGCCGAGCGTGCAGAAGGCGAAGGACCTCCTGGGTTGGGAGGCGCAGATCGGCCTGCAGGAGGGCATCGCGCAGACCGCCGAATGGCTACGGACACAGGAGGAGATCGCGGCTTGAAGCGCGCGCTGATCACCGGCATCACCGGACAGGACGGCTCCTACCTCGCGGAGCTGCTGCTCGAGAAGGGCTACGAGGTCCACGGCATGGTCCGCCGGTCCTCGACGGAGAAGTTCGAGCGCATCGAGCACCTGCGCGAGAAGGTCACGCTGCACCAGGCCGACCTGCTCGACCAGCGGTCGCTGGTCGACGCCCTGCGCGCGTCCAGGCCCGACGAGATCTACAACCTCGCGGCCATGAGCTTCGTGGCCGTGTCGTGGATCCAGCCGACGCTGACGGCGGAGTTCACCGGCGTGGGCGTGACGAGGATCCTGGAGGCCGTGCGCGAGGCCAGCCCGGACACGAAGTTCTACCAGGCGTCCTCGAGCGAGATGTTCGGCATGGTGCGCGAGACGCCCCAGACCGAGACGACGCCGTTCTACCCCCGCTCGCCCTACGGCGTGGCGAAGGTCTACGGCCACTTTATCACGGTCAACTACCGCGAGTCCTACGACCTATTTGCCTGCTCAGGCATACTTTTCAATCACGAGTGCCTACGCGCCAATACGCCGCTCGTCGTCCGGCGCGACGGCGTCATCTCGGTCGAGACGCCCGCCGATCTCGTGCCACTGCGGGTTAAGGGCCCGTCCACGCAGACCTTCGAGCCGGGCGGGCTGACCGAGGTCTGGGATGGAGAGCACTGGACGCCGGTCCTGGCGATCACCGCCACGCGGCGGCGTGCGACCGATCCGGACCACCGGCTGCTGGCGATCGAGGCGCGGGGCGGCGTGGTCGAGGCCACCGCGCACCACACGATGCTCGACGCCGATCGCGAGGGCCTGCCGGCGCGCGACGTCGAGATCGGCGACCGACTGGCGCTGACCGACGAGGGCGGAGAGTGCCCGTGCTGGTCGTCGATCACCAAGGAGATGGGCGAGTTCCTCGGGCTGATGTGCGCTGATGGATATGTCGCCCGGGACGGTGGGAGTCTCAGCTTCACCAACGACGACGGCGGGCTGCGCCGTCGTGCAGCCGAGCTCTGGTCCCGGCTCTTTCTGAAGGGCAGCAGCGAATACGAGGGCCTGCCCGGGGCCGGCGTGATGAAGCTGAGCTTCAACGACGGGGCGCTCGTCGCCCCGTGGCTGCGCGAGCAGCTCTATACCCGTACCGGCCACAAGCGCGTACCCTCGCTCGTGCTCAACGCGGGCAGCGACGTGCAGGGGGCCTACCTGGACGGCTACTACGCCGGCGACGGCCTCAAGCGCGGCAACGGCATGAGCGTCAAGACGAACAGCCCGGTGCTCGCCCAGGGCCTGTGCTGGCTGTACGACTTCGCCGAGCAGCCCGCCTCGGTCTACGTCGAGCGGCGCGCCGGCAAGACCTACTACCAGCTGAACCTGCCGTCGCTGGCGACCGTCGGCATGAAGGGTCAGCACCTGCGCAAGGACCCGTCCGAGGTGCGCAAGATCGTCGAGCTGGAGCCGACCGAGGACGACCAGTTCGTCTTCGACCTCGAGACGGAGAGCGGCGTCTTCGCGGCCGGCGTCGGGCGTCTGGTCGTCCACAACAGCCCTCGCCGAGGGCTGGAGTTCGTCACCCGCAAGATCACCTGGCACGCGGCGGCGATCAAGCTCGGGCTGCGCGAGGAGCTGGCGCTCGGCAACCTCGACGCACAGCGCGACTGGGGCTACGCGAAGGACTACGTCGAGGCGATGTGGCTGATGCTCCAGCAGGACGCGCCGGAGGACTTCGTGATCGCGACCGGCGAGACGAACACCGTCCGGCGGTGCGTCGAGGTCGCCTTCGACCAGGCCGGCGTACACGACTGGGAGAAGTACGTGCGCATCGACGATCAGTTCAAGCGGCCGGCCGAGGTCGACCTGCTCGTGGGCGATCACGGCAAGGCCACCAGGCAGCTGGGCTGGACGCCGCAGACGAGCTTTGACCAGCTGATCCGGCTGATGGTCGATGCGGACCTGAAGCGGCTCGGCGACTGACGATCTGTCTACCGTTCGTCGACACGATGGCCGCGGCAGAGAAGTCGTACAGCTTTCGCGCGCCTGCCGACTTCGGCGCTCGGCTCGCAGCGGCACGCGGCGCTTGGGTGGAACTGGCGGCGCAAGGGCCGGACGTGGCACGGTGGCTGGACCGCGAGCTCTCGATGGAGCTCGCACGGCAGCGACATCGGGCCCCGCGCCTCGATCAGGCCGCGTTCCTGCGCCTGCTCGCCGAGGCGCTCGTCAGAGCGACCGAGCGCGTGGGCGAGGGTCGCGAGCTCGCCGGGCGCGAACGCGAGATCCAGACTCGGACCGGCCAGGATCTCGAGGCCTCCGAGTGGGCCGAGGCGGGCATCGAGCTGGCGGATGCCTATCGCCGTGACGGCGAGACCTGAACGCGGCGGCGTGACCGTGCCGCCGAACTGGCAGGGGCGCCGCGTCCTGCTGACCGGGCACACCGGCTTCAAGGGCGCCTGGCTGGCGCTCTGGCTCGCGTCGCTGGGCGCGCGCGTGACCGGCCTGTCCGGCCCGCCCCCGTCGACGCCGTCGCTGTACGAGCAGGCCGACGTGGGAGCCGCCTGCGAGGCCGAGATCGCCTGCGATGTCCGCGACGGCGACGGCGTCGCCGCGGCGCTCGCGTCCGCGCAGCCTGAAGTCGTCTTCCACCTGGCCGCCCAGGCGATCGTTCGGCGCGCGCTGGCCGACCCCGTCGAGACCTGGGGCGTCAACGTCGTCGGGACCGCCAACGTGCTGACTGCCCTGCCCGACAGCGTGCGCGCGGTCGTCGTCGTCACGAGCGACAAGTGCTACCGCGACATCGAGTCCGGCCGGGCGATGGTCGAGGACGACCCGCTCGGCGGCAAGGACCCCTACAGCGCGTCGAAGGCGGCGCAGGAGCTCGTCGTGCGCGCGCACCGGGAGACGCTGCTGCGCGAGCGCGGCGTGCTGGTCGCGTCGGCGCGCGCCGGCAACGTGATCGGTGGCGGGGACTGGGCGGCGGACCGGCTCGTCCCCGACCTCGTGCGCGCCGCCGCGGCGGGTGAGCCCGTCGTCCTGCGCAACCCCGACGCCGTGCGGCCGTGGCAGCACGTGCTCAACCCGCTCAGCGGCTACCTCGCGCTCGCCGCGCGTCTGCTCGGCCCGGACGGCGCCGACTTCGACGAGGCCTGGAACTTCGGCCCGGACGCCGACGACGCCAAGCCCGTCCGCTGGATGGCCGAGCGCCTGCGCGACCGCTGGCCGGGCGGCGGGCCGGAGGTGCGCGTCGAGCCCGACCCCGACGCGGGCAAGGAGTCCGTCCTGCTGCGCCTAGACTCGTCCAAGGCGCGCGAGCGGCTGGGGTGGGCGCCGGTGTGGGACCTGGCGGAGGGGCTGGACGCGACGGTGGAGTGGTACGTAGCGTCCGATCCGCGCGCACTCTGCCACGCGCAGATCGCCGCGTTCTCCGGCCGGTAAAGAGCGGAGGCGCGTATGTCGCCGTCTCAGCGCACGGGGGCGGGCGCCGCCCACCGCTCTATCGTGGCCCGGCCGCGATGACGACCCCCCGCTGGCCAGAGCCTCGCCAACTGATGCGGATCGCCGTTGTGGTCCTCACGTGGAACGGTCGTGAGGACACGCTCGCCTGCCTGCGATCCGTGATGGCGCTCGACTGGCCGGACCTCGACGTCGTCGTCGCCGATAACGGCTCGCTCGACGGCACCGAGGAGGCCGTGGCACGCGCGTACCCCGCGGTCCACGTCGTGCGTAACGGCGAAAACCTCGGATTCTCCGAAGGCAACAACCGTGGTATCGCGGCGGCCCTCGAGCGCGGGGCGGAGGCCGTGCTGATCCTCAACAACGACACCACTGTGCCCCCCGAGTTATTGGCAACGCTCGCTGACGCCCTAGGGGACGGCGTAGGAGCCATCTCCCCGGTGGTTCGGTACGCAGACGGGTCGCGTCGCATCTGGTTTGCGGGCTCGCTCTACGACCCACGTCTCGGCCACGCCGGCCGGCCGTCACGATGGGAGAGCGGCAAGGAGGAACTTCCTGCCGAGCCCGTGGAAATCGACCGCGCAGCCGGAGCCGCCATGCTCGTCTCCCGAACGACGATCGAGTGCCTCGGCGCCTTCGACCCCGAGCTGTACTACCTCTACGAAGACGTCGAGTGGTCGCTGCGCATGCGCAGCGCCGGATTGACCGTCCTGCTGGACCCGCGCACGAGCGTCTCGCACACCGGCTCTGCGAGCCAGGATGGCTTCGCCTGGACGCCGCTGACGCTGTACTACGGGACCCGCAACGATCTCGAAGTCGGTCGCCGCTGGTCCGGACACCACGGCACCCGCGCGCTCGCCCGGGAGATGGTGTGCGTCGCTGTGCATGTGGCCGCTGCGCTTAAGCGCCCGAGGCGACGCTTCGCCTGTGCCGCCGCCGCTCTTGCCGGCTGGTCCGACTTCCGGCGCGGGCGCCTCGGACAGCGGCAAGGACGGCCGCTGTAATCCCGCCCGGGTCGCGGGCGCCACGGCGCTTACCCGGCCTTCGCCGGGGCCGCGCGGGGAACCGCCACTAGGCGCAGGTCTGAGACGAACAAACGCTCCTTCGGATCCGACTGAACCGACCGAACCGTGAACGACACCGAGTCAGCCACCTGAAAGGGGCCGGCCTGTACAGTCGTCGTGGTGGGCGTCACGGTCACGGAACGCCGCCTGCCCCCGATCCGAAGCACCACCCTTGCTCGCCCGCGGCTCGTCGCGGCCGCAAGGTGGACGGTCACCGGTCCGCTCAGGCCGGGAGTCATGCGGATAGCCGTGGAGGAGCCGACGGGCACTTCGAACGACGGACGCCCGAGGGGATCGGGCACCAGCAACTGACGCTGGCGCAGCAGGCCCTCACCGGGGGCGCGGAAGCGCGCGTCGATCGGCGAGATGGTCAGCGGGGGACCACTAGTCGGCTTGCGCGCGTCGATGGGATAAAGCGCAAGCGCCTGACGGGCACTTCCTGTGGATCGGAAGGGGCCGAGCATCAAGACGCTGGGGTCCTTCGCGACGTTTGCGAGCGCCTTCTCGTCACGCGATGTCACGGCCTCCAAGCGGCTATCCCGCGGGCCCACGACGACTGCGCCAACCGAGAAGTACCGGGCTGGGCGACCGCTCGGCAGGACGCTGATCCGAGCTACGGGGGGGTCGATCCTGTGCCACGTGTCGCTGAGCGTGCGGCGGAGCGACGGGACGGGCGCGGGCACCGTCGTGGTCACCCCTGACCCGTAGACCGTATTCGGGTCAAGCATCGCGGGTTTCGTTACGATCCTCGGAGGTACAGGCTCGTTGATCTGACGGGCGGCGACGAACGACAACAGTACGAGCAGCAGGAGGAGCGCGGTGCCGGCCATCAACGCAGCGACCCACGGTCGCAGCGCGCGGGGGCCGACGGCCGACGGCTGCGGTAGATGGGCCAAAACCCCGTCGGTCATCTTCGAGAAGGAGTACCGCTTGACATGCGCAACGCCTGCCGACCGCAGGTCCGCGCGCATCCGTTCGTCGCGGAGGACTCTGGCGATCGCCTGGGCCCAGTCCACGGGATTGTCGCCACCGACGTACAGGCACCCCGGGCCGCCTGTCTCGCGCAGCACATCCAGGTCCCGCACCACGGCCGGGACGCCAGATGAGAGAGCCTCGGCCAGCGGCATGCAGAAGGACTCTCGTTCCGACGCCATCACAAAGAGGCCGGCGGACCGATACGCGTCGACCAGCGATCCAAGGGAGAGACCGCTTTGCATCGAGAGCATTCCCGCCCCGTCCGCTTTGAGCGCGTCCACGGTGCGCTCAACGCTCACCGCCCAGCTCTCGTCCACGTCCCGACTGCCTATCAGACGTAGTGCCGGCCGGGGTTCGGCGAGGCTCTGCCAGGCGTCCAGCAGGAGGTCGTGGCGCTTGTGCCGATAGAAGTCCGCGACGCAGAGGATGCCTTCACCCGGGCTCGCCCTGGGGCGGAAGCGGTACTGGTCGATGCCAAGCGGGACGACGCCCGCCTGGCGCCCGATCGCCGTCTCAACCAGGGACCGCTGGTGCTCGGAGGGCACGAGCACGGATGCGGCCGTGCGCGAGGTGCGGGCGATGGCCCACCGGCGCAGCCGGTTCGACGTCGCGTCATCCTGAAAGGCAACCGGGTTCAGCAGGTAGGAGACGACGGGCACGCCGACGCCCGTCGGGAGCATGCCGGCGGGCGAGAGCAGGACCGTCGCTTCCAGGCGACGAACGAGCCCGGGCAACTTGGTCGCCTGCCAGACGACGCGGCGGAACAACTCCAGGCGCGATGCGGCGCGCAGGGTGATCAGCTGCACGTAGTCATCCGAAGCGAGGCCGCGGAGGACGATCGACCTCTCACGGGCGATCACGAACACCGCTTCCACCGACTCCGAGCGGGCGAGCCGCCGCGCCAGGTGGATGATCGCGTACGCCGTGCCGCCGAAGCGTGCGGCCGTGGCGTCAATGAGGATTCGGTGGCGCTCTGAGCTGGTCACAACGCCGTTCTCCTGCCGATCCGGTGCGACAATACCCGGCCGCGCACTCGCAGGACGGCCCGAACCAACACGCGATCGAGATGGGTCCGACCGAGGTGGCGCTCGTAGTACCGCGCCGCCGACGCGTGGAACGCGGCGACGGTCCGGCGGCTGCGGCCGCTGGACCCGGTTGCGTGATCCGCCACGGCAGCCGGCTCGATCCAGGTTCGCCGGCCGAGTTGCAGCGCACGCCGGCACAGGTCGGCGTCCTCCCAGTACATCCAGTAGCCCTCATCGAAGCCGCACAGCGCTTCCCAGTCGCTGTGCCGGACCAGCATGCAGGCGCCGGAGACCCAGTCCACGCTGGCCGCCTGTCGTGCCGTGGAGTCCGCGAGCTGTCGCGGCGTGCGCCCCAGGCGGCGCAGGAGCGCGGTCAGGCCGCTGCTGCGGCCGAGCACGCCCGTGCTCACGCCCGGGAAGCGGCGCGCGTTGTGCTCGAGCTCACCGTCCGCCATATAGATCCGCGGGGCCACTATGGCCGCGTCTGGTTGCCCGGACAACCTCGAGGTCAGGGCCCGCAGCGCCCCAGGCCGAAGCACCAGGTCAGCGTTGAGCACCAGGATCGCGGCTTCACGCAACGAGGCCGCCCCAAGGTTGGCGGCGGCGCCGAACCCCACGTTGCCCGGGGCCGCCAGCCACTCGCAGTCCGTGACCGGGGCGTCCGTCAGGCCATCCTCGGCCGCGCTTGTGTCCACCACCAGGATGCGCGCAGGCGCTGGTTCCTGTCGGACAAGCGCGTCGACGCAGTCGCGCAGCGCCGCCGGAGTGCGGTAGTGGACGATCACGGCGCCCACCGCCAGCTCAGGGCCCGACATCCGAGATCACCGTCGAGGCGAGCGCCGCGCCCCGCTCCCTGCGGCGCAGCCGCAGCGGGAAGATGCCGACATGGGGTTGGGCGGTCAGCGCGAGGACAACCCCGAAGAGGGTCCATTGGAAGTCGTCGGCCCAGACCTCGTACGCGATGTTCGCAATGGCCATACCCGCATAGACGGCGACGAGGGCTGTGATAACCGCCCGGCGCTCCCTAACCGTCTCGGCGCGCACGGAGCGGACTCCCGCGAAGGCGGTGACCCCGATCACCGCCAGCAGGAGCAGCAGCCCGGGGAAGCCGAGCTCCGCCGCCGTGCTCAGCAGCGTCGAGTGGGAGGACGAGACCAGAGCCGGCTGGCCCGCGTAGGAGCCGTAGGAACCGAGGCCGACACCGTACAGCGGTCGCTCCGTCGCGAGGTCGAGTGCCAGGCGCATGGTCCTGCCGTGTTCCTCGGTGGAGATGGCCGTGCCCGCGGTCGCGGGATCCACGCGGCCGATGACCGCGGGCGCCGCCAGGGCGGCCGCGGCCAGAAGGCCGGCGACGATGATCGCAAGTCGCCTCCGCGTCACGTGCTGCGCCAGCGTCGCCTTGCCGGCGAGCGCCATCCAGAACGCCACCGCCACCGCCGTCAGCAGCCAGGCTGACCGCGAATAGGACCCGACTAGGAGCACCAGCGCTCCCGCCAGCGCGAGACCCAGGGCGATAGCCACAGACCGATCGCCGGTTCGCACCGCGGCGACGAGCAACCCGAAGAGCACAAGCGTGCCGACGCCGACGAAGAACGCGAAGTGGTTGGGATCGGCGAAGGTCCCCTGGAACCGCTGCACCCCGTCCAGGAGAAAGGATCCTTGCTTGCGGGCGGCCTCGATGCTGTTGTCGAGCGGTAGCAAGTCGAGGCCGGGCAGCGAGTGCGAACCCCCGGCCGCTGGTGGAGCAAGGATCCGGTACACGGAAGCGAGCGCCGGGAACACGAGCGAGGCGGCGATGACGCCCGCGGCGACCTGCACGTCTGCGGGCCTGACGAACCGCAGGATGATTGCCACGGTGGCGATTCCGACCAGGTACTGGAGCATGAAACGCGTGCCGAGCGACGGAGCCCTGGTCACCACGAGCAGGGACACGATCTGGAGCACCAGGAGCCCGCCGTAGAGCAAGACCGGCACAGGCAGGCTCAGGCGGCGCGGAGGCCGACGGACGAGGTCGATCGCCAGCGCAACGAGGGCTACGAGCATGGCGAGGCGGAACGCCGAGAGGTTGCCGGCGCCGATATTGGTCCGATAGACCTCGAGCGGGGCGCAAACGATGACCAGCCCAGCCGGCCACATGTGGGCGCGGCCAACAGCCCGCAGGCCCGAGCTAACGAGTGCCGCCACGAGCGCGACTATCCCGATGAGCACGAGTACCGCAGTCATGCGCGTCTCCTCAGGAACGATCCACGCTCGGACTGCCGAAGGTTCAAGCTCATGGCCAACTCCCAGGCAGGCTAACGCCGGCCCTGCGCTCTCAAGCTCCTCGCGCCGGCGGCACAGGCGGCACTGACAGCAGCCCGGGCCGGCCATGACGGTTCCGCACCAGCACGGCGAACGACGTGAACGACAGCAACTCCGCTAGCGACGTGCCGATGGCCGCCCCCCTCGAGCCGGCGAGCGCGCTGCCGGCGCCGACGAGCGTCACGAGCGCTGCGACATTGAAGGCGCTCAGGCGGATCACGGTCCCCCGCTCGTCGCCCATGAAGACGATGGAGGCGCTGAGGTTTTGCAGGATCGCGAGCGCCATGCCGGGCGCCAGCCACGCAAGCGCGTCGCCCGCCTCCCGTGCGTAGCGCGCTCCGAAGAGCGCGCTCGCCAGCGGATGCGCGACGAGCACCAGGACAGCGCCACCCGGGACCACCGCGACCGCCGCGCGGCTCACCATGCGCCGCCAGACGGGCCAGAGGTCCGCAGGCCGGTCGCGATGGATGCGGCTGATCGATGGGCTAACCGCTGCGAAACCCACCCCTCCGAGCACCGCGATCCCGTCAAAGACGCGCATGGCCGCAGCGTACGGCGCGGTTGCGACAGGCCCTTTGATGGCGTGCAGGGCGATGACGCCGGCGCGGTAGTAGACCGCGCCGAGGAGGGCGAGGACCAGGAATGGCAGCGCCTCGCGCAGCCACGCCCGGACGGGAAGCTCCCCCAGCCCGCGCAGCGCATGGATGCGCCGGGTCCAAACGGCGGCGTGCGTTGCGAGCTTGACTAGCGACGCTGCTGCGAGCCCAGCCATCGCCGACGCGGGGGTCACGGTGCTCCGAGTGAGGACGATCACCGCGGCCGCGAGCACGGCCATGCCCCCGACGGCCTGCACCGCCGCGAAGCGGCCCGGGCGCTCCGATCCCACCGCCGCCGACTCGTAGCCGTACGCGAGCCCCTCGGCTAGCAGGAACACCCCTGCCCCGAGGACGACCGGCGCGCCGGCCGGCAGGCCGCCCGCGAGGCCGACGAACATGAAGAGCAGCGCGACCGCGCACACGCCGATCCCTCGCACGCGAAGGATCTCCCGCGCCAGCGCCGCCGGGTCCGCCGCGCGGGCGACGTCGCGGATCATGAGGCGCGAGAAGCCGAGATCTCCGACCGGGACGAAGATGCCGGCCAGGGCCAGCACGTAGGCCAGGTCGCCGTAGCCCTGGCGGCTGAGCTCGCGCACCATGACGACCGTGTAGGCGGCCTGCGCGCCACGGCCCAGCCCCTGGCCGACCAGCAACGTCGCTGCGGTGCGCACGCGCCGGCCCACCTCACTCCACCTTGGTCCAGTAGACCTCCAGCGTAACGGAGCCGACCAGCGACGCCGCCCACCGCATCATGGATACGCCCGATAGCACTCAGGCGCGAGGTCACAGTCCGCAGCCATGAGAGCGACCAACACGAGCCCAGCTGGCAAGCGCGTCTCCCTGCGAGCCCTGGGCGCCCGACCTGCCGGTGAACCCACGCGAACAGTCAACTGGTCGTCAGGTTAACGCGACGCCGCGCTGGGCACCTGCCGTCGGCGGCTTTGCCGCGCTGTGCGTGGCGGGAACCCGCGGGATCTAACCGCGTCGGTCACCGACATCCAATAGGCGATCGAGCACATGGGGTACAGCCTCGTGTCTGCCTTGATACTCCTGCCGATCGTCGCGGCACGGCTACGCGGCGGGCGCGTTCGTGGCGCCGTGGGCAGCCCAGCGCTCCCCTTGGCAGGACGGGTCAGCTACGGGCCTCTCTCTGTTGTACCTACCGCTGATATACCTCTGGCGGGCCGCAAGAGCGCTGGGCTGGTCGCGACGCTTCCCGTTTTTCACGCTCCCCGCTGACCGTGCTGAGCTCGGGCGCGTACGGGGCGCTCTCCTGTACGGCGTGAAACGCCCGGCCTGCGGTTCGCTGCCCGGCGTCCCCGGGGCTCGGCTCGAGTGCGACGGTCAGCAGTCGGTCGCCGCTCGTCAGGCGCGGCACATCACGAACCACTGCACTGCGAAGACCTCCGACAGCCGACCGCCGCTCAGCCGCGTCAGTAACGCGCGGTAGGGCTTGAACGGATGCGTCGTCGTCTCCGTCACCGTCCACCCGGCCTCCGCCAACAGGCGCTGGAGGTCGGTACGCGTGAACCACCGGATGTGGGTGCTGTCGCGGTGCCCGAAAGGGGTGTAGCCGAACGTTCCCCTCAGATAGAGATCACGGAAGAGCGAGGCATGGCGGGCGTTGGGCACCGAAACGTGCAGGCGGCCCCCCGCCACGACCACACGGTACAGGTCGCGCAGCACCGCGACAGGGTCGTAGAGATGCTCGAGGATGTCGTAGCAGACGATCGTGTCAAAGCTGTCATCGGGCAGCGTGCGCACGGCCGCGAGTGCGTCGCCGACGACGACCGTGTCGAAGACCGAGCGCGCAGTGGCCGCCGCGTCCGCGTCCAGCTCGATGCCCACGAGGCGCTCCACGCCGCGGCGGCGTATCTCGGCTCCGACCCCGCCGGCACCGCAACCGACGTCGAGCACGCGCCCCAGCGGAAGCGGGAGGCGGTGGACCAGGTCTGACCGCGAGTGCTCGAAGTAGTCCACCGGCTTGTGGCCGAGCGGGATCACGGATGCGCCCACGGATCGGACGTTAGCGACGGTCAGTTCACCCCTGCTGACGGTCGGGCCGCTACCTTTGCCAGCTTCGGGCGTTCTTTTCAGAGGTCGGGGCATATGGGTCTGAGCCATCTCATCACCGGCGGTGCGGGCTTCATCGGCTCCCACCTCGCCGATCAACTCGTCGCGCACGGGCACTCCGTGACCCTGCTCGACGACCTCTCGACCGGGCGCCTGGAGAACGTCGAGCAGCTGCTGGACCTCCAGGGTGTCACGTTCGTCGATGGCTCCTCCGGCGACGCCGACGTGGTGGATGAGCTCGTGCGCTCCAACGACGTCGTCCTGCACCTCGCCTCCGCCGTCGGCGTCCAGCTGATCGTCGACAATCCGCTCGAGAGCCTGCTCAGCAACGTGCGCGGCTGTGAGAACGTGCTCAACGCCGCCGCCCGGCACGGCAAGCGGGTGTTGTACACGAGCACCTCCGAGGTGTACGGCAAGAACTCCTCCGGCGCGCTCGACGAGGAGTCCGACCGGGTGCTGGGCTCGCCCTTCAAGTCGCGCTGGAACTACGCGATCGCCAAGGGCTACGGCGAGGCGCTGGCGCACGGCCTGTACCGCGACCGCGGGGCGCGGACGATCACGGTGCGGCTGTTCAACTCCATCGGGCCCCGACAAATCGGGCAGTACGGGATGGTGCTCCCCCGCTTCGTCCGCCAGGCGCTGGAGGGCACGGATCTGACGGTGTTCGGCAACGGGACCCAGACGCGCTGCTTCGCGCACGTGCACGACACCGTCGCCGCCATCCTGGCTCTGCTCGATAACGACGCGGCGATCGGCGACGTCTTCAACATCGGCGCGGGCGACGAGACCGCCGTCATCGAGCTCGCGCGCCGGGTGATCGAGCGCAGCGCCTCGAGCTCCAGGATCGAGCTCGTCCCCTACGACGAGGCCTATGGCGACGGATTCGAGGAGCTCGGGCGCCGCCAGCCGGACACGACCAAGCTGCGGGCCTTGACGGGGTGGGCGCCGACGCGGACGATCGACGATGCCATCGACGACGTGATCCTCTTCGAGCAGAACCGGGCGGCTCACCGAGAGTCCGGCTCCGTTGCCCCTTGAAGCCCGGCTGCTGACCGGGCTCGCGATCGCCCTAGCGATCGTCTACTGGTCGACGCCGCTGGCGATCCGCGTCGCCGACCGCTTCGACTTCCACGACAAGCCGCATGGCTACAAGGGCCACGCCGCGCCGACGCCCTACCTCGGCGGCACGGCGCTGATCACGGGCTTCGTGGTCGCGGTGCTGCTCGTCAGCTCGGACTTCGGGCGCACCCTGCCGGTGGTCGGCGGCGTCGTGGTGCTGTGGGTCGTCGGCACCGTCGACGACCGGCGCAACGTCGCCTGGTGGCTGCGCGTGGTCGTCGAGCTCGGGCTCGCCGGGATGCTGTGGGCGGCGGGCTTCGGCTGGGACCTCGGCCTCGGCGCGCCGGTCGACCTCGCGCTGACGGCCTTCTGGGTCGTGGCGGTGGTCAACGCCTTCAACCTGTTCGACAACATGGACGGGCAGTCGGCGACCATGGGCCTCGTCACGGCCGCCGGGCTGGCCACTCTCGGGGTCGCTGGCGGCGACCCGTGGCTCGCGGTGGCGGGCGCGGCGCTGGCCGGGGCGTGCTTCGGCTTCCTGCCGCACAACCTGCTCGCGCAGCCCGCGCGCATCTTCCTCGGCGACGGCGGCTCGATGCCGCTGGGCTTCGCCGTCGCGGCGCTCGCCATGATCGGCGCGGGCGACGCGGCGCCCGCCTGGCAGGCGCTCGCGCTCGGCCTCCTGCTGGTCGGCATCCCGGCCCTCGACACGACCCTCGTCGTGGTCTCGCGGCGGCGGCGCGGTCTGAGCGTCCTGACCGCCGGCCGCGACCACCTGACGCACCGCGCGCGCCAGCGCCTGCGCACCGCGTTCGCGGTCGCCGTCGCGCTCGGCTCGGCGCAGATCGTCGTCTCGCTTCTCGCCGTCGCCGCCGCGCGCGGCTCGACCCTGGTGCTCGGCGGGACCGCCGTGCTGTATCTGGTCGCGCTCGGCGTCGCGGTGGCGCTGATCGACACGCGCATCCCGGCGGTGCCGCCCGCGGCGCCCGCCCCCGCGCCCGCCACCGTCGTGCCGACCCCTCCGCGGCGTCTGGCGTGGCTGCCGCCCGAGGCCCCGATCCTGGTCGTGCTCGGCGTCGGCGCCGGCATCTCCCCGTGGCTGGCCGGCTACTACAGCGCGTCCGTCTGGGCCCCGATGGGCCTCGGGCTGCTCGTCTGCCTGCTCGCCGTCGGCATCGCCCGGCCGCCGCGGCCCGGCCCGGCAGCGTGGACCGCGCTGGGCGGGCTCGCCGCGCTCGGCGCCTGGTCGCTGACCTCCGCGCTGTGGGCGGACTCCGTCGAGCAGGCCGTCGTCGAGGCCAACCGGACGCTCGCGCTCGGCGCCACGCTCGGCCTCCTGGTCTTGCTCGTGCGCGACCGGCGCACGGCGCTGTGGGCCCTCGGCGCCTTCGCGGCGACCGTGGTGGCGGTCGAGCTCGTCGAGGTCGTCCGGCTGCTCGGGCCCGATGCGGCGGGGCAGTTCCTCGCCGGCCGGCTCAACGACCCGCTCGGCTACATCAACGCCCAGGCCACGTTCTCGATCCTGGCCCTGTGGCCGCTGCTGGCGCTCGCCGAGCAGCGCCGCTCGGCCGTGCTCGCCGGCCTCGGCCTCGGGGGCGTCGTGCTCTCGGGCGGGCTCGTCCTGCTGTCGCAGTCGCGCGGCGCGGCGCTCGCGCTCTTCGGCTCGCTGCTGATCGTGCTCGCCCTCGCACCGGGGCGCCGGCGCCGCGGAGCCGCGCTCGCGCTCGGCGCCGCGGCCGTCTTCGCCGCGTCCGGCCCGCTGCTCGACATCTATCGCACGCAGCCGACGGCGGACGGCACGGTCCATCGCGGGGTCGCCGTGCTGCTCGCCCTCGCGGTCGGGTGCGCCGCGCTGTGGGGCCTGGCCGTCGCCGTCGAGCGCCGCCTCGCGGACGGCCGGCGGCGGACCCTGCGCGCCGTCGCGACCGGCCTCTTCGCCGCCGCCGCCGTCGTCTGCCTGATCGGCGGAGCGCTCTTCGCCGGCAAGGTCCGCACCGAGCTGCGGAGCCAGTACGACGCCTTCGTCCATCTCTCGGTCGCCCAGGGGGGTGAGCAGACCGCCTCGCGCCTGCTGTCGGGCGCCGGCAACCGCTACGACTACTGGCGCATCGCCCGGAACACCTGGTCCGACCACAAGCTGCTCGGCGTCGGCGCGGGCAACTACGACGAACCGTACTTCCGCCAGCGCGCCACGACCGAGGACATCCGCCAGCCGCACTCGCTCGGGCTGCAGGCGCTCTCCGAGCTCGGCCTGCCCGGCCTCGCCCTCGTGGTGCTGTTCATCGGCGGCGTGGGCTGGGGCGCGTGGCGCCAGCGGCGCGCCGCGCTCGAGTCCCGCACCGAGAGGGGCCTGCTCGTCGCGGGCCTCGGCATGTTCACGGCCTGGGCGGTCCACACGCAGGTCGACTGGATCCACCTGCTTCCCGGGATCACCGCGGGGGCGCTGATCGCCGCCGCGGTCCTGCTGCGGCCCCGCCCCGCCACGCAGCCAGCGGGCACCCCGGCGCGCCTGCGGCGCCCGCTGCCGCGCGCCGCGCTCGCGGCGCTGATCGTCCTGCCCGTCGCGGTCGGCGGCGTCTCGCTCTCGCGCCAGGTGCTCTCCCAGCACTACCGCGGGGCGGCGCAGGACGCCGTCGCGCACGGGAGCCCGGCGGCGGCCATCCGCGAGGCCGACCGCGCCCTCCGGCTCGACCGCGAGGATCTCGCCGACTACTACGCGAAGGCCGCCGCACAGGCGCGCGAGGGCGACGGCGACGCGGCGACGGCGACCCTCCGGCAAGCCGTCCGCGTGGAGCCGGGGGACTTTCTCACCTACGCCCTCCTCGGCGACCTGAGTGTCCGCCGGCGGGCGTTCGGGCAGGCGGCTGCCTACTATCGGAAGTCCCTCGCCCGCAACCCTCGCGAGCCCACCCTCCAGGTGCTGGCCAAGGACCCGCGGGCCGCCACGCCCTGATGGAACGCCGCCGACTGCTCCCCCTCGCCGCCGCTCTCGCGGTCGCCCTGACCCCGGCGGCGCCCGCCACCGCGCGGTCCGGCGACGGTGTCACGGTCGATCCCAACTCCCCCACGGGCAAGGAGTATGCGATCCCGCTGCAGTCAGCGCGCCGCGACGCCACGCAGGGCACTGATACGCCCGGCCGCGCGCCGCAGGGGGAGCGCTCCGTGCCGCTGTTCGGCGAAGGCGTTGGGGATTCCCCCGCGCAGAGCGGCTCGAGCTCCGGCGGCTCGAGCCTGCGGGCGCCAAGGTCCTCGCACGAGCAGCCTCAGCGCTCCTCGAAGCGCTCCGCGGACGGTGGCACGGTGCAGGACGCCATCGCCGGCACGCGCACGGTGCGCGCCACGGTTCCCGACGGCGGCGCCGGCAGCGTGCTCACGATCGGCGCGGTCGCGCTCTCGGTCCTGTTGCTGGGCGCCGTGCTGGGCTCGATCGCCCGCCGCCGCGCGCGCTGAGGCCGAGCCGGCTCAGCCGTTCTTGAAGGCGGCGTAGCCCGGCTTGCGGGTGCCGTCGCGGGCGATCAGCCCGCGCTCGACCTGCTGCCCGTCGTCGCGCAGGGCGTCGTCGTACAGCGACAGGTAGCCGAAGGTGTAGATGCGCTTGTAGGAGCGCGCGATCTTCAGCGCCCGGGTCAGCCACTTGGCCTGCGTGGCGCGGCTGACGAAGAAGTTGAACTCGAGGTTCGTGTGATCCGTGGGCAGCGAGAACTCCGAGAGAAACAGCCGGAGGTGGCGCTCCTTGCGCAGCTTGGCGTGCCGGAAGGCCCGGTCGAGCGCGCGCGCGAGCTGATCGAGGTCGGAGAAGTCCGCGTAGCCGCTGCCCAGCGGCTGCGCCTTGAGTTTGGGGACCCGGGCGCTGAACGGGTTGTGCCCCCAGAGGTCCATGCGGGGGCGCTTGCCGTTCGGGAGCTTGAGCGCCTTGACCCAGCGCAGCGGAGCCACGGTCCCCACCGTGAACGTGTTGCCGCCGATCACCTGGTTCGCCGTGCTCACGGCCTTCAGCGCGCCGTAGGCGGCGTCGAGGATCTGGGCGTACTTGTGCGGGCCCCGCAGGCCCTTGCCCTTCAGCGTCCTGCCGTGGTCCGAGCGCAGCGGCTGGAAGTTCTGCGCCTTGGTGGGCTCGCTCCAGATCATCCAGTCGTGGACCTTCGGCCAGCGCTTGGCGGCGGCCGCCGTGAAGTCGGCGAAGTCCCGGGGGTGGTTCGGCGCCCAGCGCCAGTCGCGTCCGCCGTTGGCCCAGGCCGGCGCGCCGATGACCATCACCGACACCTTGATCCCGTACCTGGCGCCCTCGCTGACGGCGAAGTCGACGTCGGCGGGCCAGCGGTAGGCGGGATCGGCGGGATCGCGTGGGTTGGCGGGCTTCCTCGGCGCGACCGCGTCCCAGCGCACGGTGTACTGATAGATCCCCACGCCGAGATCGGCGTAGGTCGGAAACTGCGACTGACCGTTCACCATGACCGGCCCCCACATGGCCTTCTTCTGCGTGACGGACGCGGCCTGTGCCGGCGTCGCGACGAGAACGGTCAGCACAAGCGGGAGCCAGAAACGGTGCATGTGGCCAGTCAAGCACGCGGCGAGGGGCGGAGTTGCGCCGTCCGTCGATGGACCGGTACGTGCCGGATTCTGGCATGCGGGGAGTGCCATCACCGCTTCTCCGGGTCCTACAACGGTTGTCGTCGTATGCGCAGAACACTGATCGGAACCTTGGCGCTCGTCGCCGTCCTCGCGACCGCCTCGGTGGCGGTCGCCGCCACGGTCTTCGGGACGATCGGCAACGACACGCTCGTCGGCACGCAGGCCGCCGGCGCCATCGCCGGCGGCCCCGGCAACGACAACATCCGCGGCCTCGGCGGCGCTGACAAGATCGACGGCGGCTCCGGAGCCGACACAATTCTGGCGACGGCCCCTGCCCGGCCGCCCCGACCTCGCCCTACGGCAGCTCCTACTACTGCATCGTGGGCATCTCGGGCTCCGACACAATCGTCGGCGGCACCGGCAACGACAACATCAGCGGCAACGCCGGCAACGACCGGCTGCGCGGCAGCTCGGGCAACGACACGCTGTCCGGCGAGCAGAACAACGACACCGTCGACGGCGGCACCGGCAACGACCGGCTCTTCGGCGGCTCGGGCAAGGACGAGATGCTCGGCAGAACGGGCAAGAACCGCATCAGCGCCGGCTCGGGCAACGACCGCATCTACGCGAACAAGGGCAGGGACCGCGTCTTCGGCGGCTCGGGCAACGACCGCATCTCGGCCCGCGATCACAAGCGCGACCAGATCAACTGCGGCACGGGCAGGGACCGCGTCACCGCCGACAAGAAGGACAAGGTCTCAAAGAACTGCGAGAAGGTCACGCGCAAGTAGCGCTGCGGCCTCAGGCTCAGTCGTCGTAGACGGCGCGCAGCCGCGCCGCGACCCGGTCCGGCGCGCAGCGCTCGCGCACCCGTGCCAGCGCCCGCTCGCCGGCCGCCCGATCGCGCCACAGCGCGGTGAGGCGGGCCGCGAGCGCTCCGACGTCGCCGACCGGCGCCAGGCCCTCCTCGGGCACGACCTCCGCCAGGCCGCCCGCGCGGGTGGCGACGACGGGCAGCCCCGCGGCCATCGCCTCCAGCGCGGCCAGCGGCAGGATCTCCTGGTAGCGCGACGGGACGACGGCGACGGCGGCGCGGCGGCGCAGGGCGGCGAGCGCCTCCGGCTCCAGGCGCCCCGGAGCCTGCACGCCGAGCGCCCGCACCGCCTCCAGCGCGGGCCCGGCACCGGCGACCACGAGCGCCAGGCCGGCGGCGCGGCACGCCTCGATCGCGTCGAAGACGCCCTTCTCCGCCGCCACGCGCCCCGCATACAGGACGAACTCGCCGTCGCCGGCGGCGCTCGCCGCGGCGACGTCGCGCTGCACCGACGCGACGACGACCGCGCCGGCCACCGGCGCGCCGAGCGCCCGCAGGCGCTCGAGCGCGAAGGCGCTGGGCACCACGACGCGGTCGACGTGGGCGGCCACGCGCGGCTGCCACGCGGCCAGCGCGGCGCCGTAGACCGCGGCCTGCGCGCGCGAGCCGCCGCGGCAGTTGAGCCGCACGCCCGGCAGCGTGTCGCGGCCGTGGCAGCGCGTGCAGTCCTCCCCGCGCGTGAAGCAGATGCCGTTCGCGCAGACCAGGCGGTAGTTGTGCAGGTGCAGCACCGTCCGGGCGCCGGCCGCGCGGGCCGCGGCCAGGGAGCGCCAGCCGAAGGCCGGGTTGAGGTTGTGGGCGTGCACGACGCGCGCGCCCGTCCGCCGCACGGCCGCGCCGACCTCCTCGGGTCGCACGCCGCCGCGCAGCAGCGCCCCGGCCGCCGCGGCGCCCGAGAGCTCCCGCGAGGAGCGCTCGAGGATCTCGACGTCCTCCCCCAGCTCGGCGCGGATCAGCCACGCGAGATCCTCGACCGCCCGCTCCTCCCCGCCGGGCACGCGATAGCGGTTGTGCAGGAGCAGGATCACGCGCCGCCGTAGGGTACGTCGGCCATGGCCGTTGACTTCGCCTCGGGAGAGTCGGGCACGCTCGGCCGGCGCACGAGCGCCGCCGGGATCCTGCTCGACCTCGCCATCGACGCGGCCACGGCCCCGCGCCGCGCCGCGCTGCACCGCGCTGCGCTCTCCGCGGAGCCCCAGCGGATACTCGCGATCTCGATCGCGCGGCCGGAGCGCGCCGGATCGGCCGCCGCGGCCGCCTACGAGCTCGAGCGCTCGCGGCTGCACGAGGTCCAGGTGCGCCTCGCCGCCCCGCGGCCGGGCGCGGGCAAGTGGGAGAACCTCAACGCGCTGCTGGCCGCCAACCCGCCCACGGGCTACGACTGGCTGCTGCTGTTCGACGACGACGTCGTGCTGCCGCGGCGCTTCCTGGACTCGTTTCTGTTTCTCTGCGAGCGCTACCGGCTGACGCTGGCGCAGCCCGCGCACAAGCACTGGTCGCACGCCGCCTGGCAGGTCACGCGCCGGCGCGCGCGCAGCGTCCTGCGGCGCACGCGCTTCGTGGAGATCGGGCCGGTGACCGCCGTGCACGCGCGCGCGTTCGGCGCCCTGCTGCCGTTCCCCGACCTGCACATGGGGTGGGGCCTGGACGCGCACTGGGGCGCCGTCGCCGCCGAGCACGGCTGGGCGCTCGGCGTCGTCGACGCGACGCCCATCCGCCACACGCGCCCGGTGGCCGCCGACTACGACCGCGAGCTGGCGCTGGCCGAGGCGCGGGCCTTTTTGGCCGACCGGCCCTACGTCACCCGCGAGACCGCGCAGCAGACGGTCCGCGCCTTCACCCGCTGGTGAGCGCGCGCCGGTGAGGGTCGCGATCGTCGCCGAGTACTACCCGCGCGCCGCGGACCCGGCGCTGGGCGTGTGGGCGCACCGGCAGGCGCTCGCGGCGCGCGACGCGGGCGCCGACGTGCGCGTCCTGGTCCTGCACCGGCCCGTGCCGTCGCGCGCCGCGCTGCGCTCGCGCGAGGCGCGCCGGCTGCTCGAGCCGCTGCGCCAGCCTCTGCGCGCCGAGCTCGACGGCGTCCCGGTCACCTACGTCCCCTTCCTCGCCCCGCCCCGGGAGCGCAGCTACGGCTCGTGGGGCGCCTACGCGGCGGCCCCGCTCGCGCTCGCGCTGCGGGCCCTGCGGCGGTCGTTCGCCTACGACCTCGTCCACGCCCACTACGCCGCGCCCGCCGCCGACGCGGTCCGGCGCGCGCGCCCCGGCACGCCCTACGTGGCCTCCGTCCACGGCGGCGACCTGCTCGCCGTCGCGCACGCCTCCGCCGCCGGCGCCCGCGCCGTGCGCCGCGGCCTTCAGGGCGCGGCGCTCACGCTCGCCAACTCGCGCGGCATGGCCGAGCGGGCCCGCCGGCACGGGGCGCGCGACGTGCGCGTGGTGCACCTGGGGACCGACGTGCCCGAGGCGGTGCCGGTCCACCACGCCGAGCGCCTGGTCAGCGTCGGGCACCTGGTCGCCCGCAAGCGCCACGCGGACGTGCTGCGCGCGCTGTGGCTGCTGCGCGACAGCCATCCCGGCGCGCGCTACGTGGTCATCGGGGAAGGCCCGGAGCGCGCGCCGCTGGCGCGCCTCGCCGCCGCGCTCGGGCTCTCGGGGCGCGTCGAGCTGCGCGGCGCGCTCCCGCACGCCGAGGCGGTGCGCGAGGCGCAGTCCGCCGCCGTCTTCGTGCTCCCCAGCGTCGACGAGGCCTTCGGCGTCAGCTACGTCGAGGCGATGGCCGGCGGCGTGCCCGCCATCGCCAGCCGCGCGGAGCCGGGGCCAGAGGAGATCCGCGGGCTGACCGAGGGCATCTGCCTCGTCGCTCCGGGCGAGCCCGAGGGGCTGGCGCGCACGATCGCCGCGCTGCTCGACGACGAGCGCCAGCGCCGCCGGCTCGGGGCCGCCGCCCGCCGCGCCGTCACGGAGCACTTCACCTGGGACGCCTGCGGCCGCGCGACCGTGCAGGCCTACGCGGACGCGCTGTCGTGACCGGCGACCCGCGGCCGGTCCTGTTCGTCACCAACCACGCCCCGGGCTACCGCGTCGGCGCCTTCGCGGCGCTGCACGAGCGCGAGGACGTCGTCTTCGCCCTGGTGGGCGGCGAGGCCCGGCACGGCGGCGGCGGGACCGAGCCCGGCCAGCTGTCCTTCCCCGCCCTCCGCGTCGCGCAGCGCGACGTCCTCGCCCTCGCCGCCTCGGGGGAGTACCGGGCGGTCGTGGCCGGCATCTCCGGCCGCGTCGCGCTGCCCGCCGCGCACCTCGGCGCCCGCCGCGCGCGCGTGCCCTTCGTCCTGTGGGCGACGCTGTGGGCGCACCCGCGGACGGCGGCGCACGCCCTCTCCTACCTCCCGCTGCGACACCTCTACCGCGACGCCGACGCGATCGTCACCTACGGGCCGCACGTCAGCGCGTACGTGTGGGCGAAAGGCGCCCGGGCGCCGGTCTTCGAGGCCCCGCAGGCGGTCGACGGCGCCTACTGGTCGCAGCCGGCCGACTCCCCCCGACGTCAGCGTGCTTACCAGGCGTTGTTTGTCGGACGCCTGGCCGGGGAGAAGGGTCTGGCGACGCTCCTATCGGCCTGGCAACTGTCAGGCCTCCGAGTGTCCCAAGCTGCGCTGGTTCTGGTCGGCGGAGGGCGGTTCCGAGCCCCGCTCTCCGCCACCAGCGCAGTGCGTCCCGTCGGCCGGCAGCCGCCGCGCGAAGTGCGCAACTTCTATGCCGGCAGCGACGTTGTCGTGGTGCCCTCGATTCCCACCCGCGCCTTCCTGGAGCCGTGGGGACTCGTCGTCAATGAAGCGTTCCATCAAGGCACACCCGTGATCGCCACGACCGCCGTCGGCGCCGTCGCCGGAGGACTCGTGCGCGACGGCCGCAACGGCCTCGTCGTCCCCCCCGGCGACGCGGGCGCCCTCGCCGCGGCACTGCGCCGCCTGTACGACGACCCGGGCCTGCGCGCCCGCCTCGGCGCGCAGGCCCGCGCGGACATCGCCCCCTACACGCAGCCGGCGTGGGCCGCCGGCGTCGTCCGCGGCCTCGCCGCGGCGGGGGTGGCGCGCTCCTAAAGCTTCGGCTTAAGGCGCCCTGGCTACCGTGACTTTGTCCATGAGACGCCTGTTCACCATTTCCCTGGCCATCGCCCTCGTGCTCGCGTGGGCGGTCCCGGCCGTGGCCTCGACGCGGAGCAAGATCATCTCCGACTGCTCCGACGACGGCCAGCTGCAGGGCCGCTACTCGCCGTCGGAGCTGCGCAACGCGCGCCAGCACCTGCCGTCCGACGTCGCCGAGTACACGGACTGCGCCGACGTGCTGCGCCGGGCCGAGCTGCCCGACAACGGCGCCGCCGGCGGAGGCGCCGGCGGCCCGGCGACCGCGCCCATCGCGCCCGGCGTCCCCGTGGCGCCCGGACGCGGCGCGGCCCCGCCCGCGAGCGCCGGCGCCACCACCAGGCCGCTCACGCCGACCACCGAGCAGGATCGCCAGGCGCTGACCGACGCCCACCGGTCCGGCAGCCAGCCCGTCACCGTCGACGGCCGCAGCCTGCTGCCCAGCACGGCCGCGCTGCGCGAGGGCTACAAGGCCAAAGGGCTGCCCAGCACGCTCGTGATCGCGCTGATCGCGCTCGCGCTGGCGGGCCTGGCGCTCAGCATGCCCCCCGTGCGCCGCCTGCTGCGGTTCCGGCGCGGACCACGGTGAGCGCGGCCGTCACCGGGCGCGTCTCGCGCGCCCGGCGCCGGACACGGCCGCGGGCCGCCGCCCTCACGCGGGTGCTGACGGCCGACGTCGCGGTCTGCAGCGGGGTGGCGACGATCCTCTGCCTGCTCGCCTTCGTCGCCCAGGGCGGCGTCGCACTCGGCCCGAACACATTCATGCAGGTGATCCTCGTCGCGGGCGGCGGGCTGCTCGGGGCCGCCGCCCTGGCGGTCCCGCACCGCCTGGCGCCGGCCGGACTGCTGCACGGCGGCCGCACGCTCGGCCTCTTCGGCATCCTGACGCTGCTCACGGCGCTCTCGATCGCGTGGTCGCTGGATGCGAGCAGCTCGTGGTTGGAGGCCAACCGGACGCTCTCCTACCTCGCCGCCTTCGGCGGGACGCTCGCCGTCGTGCGGCTCGCCCCGGGCCGCTGGTCGGCGGTGCTGGGCGGCGTCGCCCTCGCGTGCGTGATCGTGTGCGCCTACGCCCTGCTCACCAAGGTCCTCCCGGCCCAGCTCGCGGCCGACGAGACCGCCGCGCGCCTGCGCGCGCCCTTCGGCTACTGGAACGCCGTCGGCCTGATGGCGGCGCTCGGGGTGCCGCCGCTGCTCTGGCTCGCCTCGCGGCGGTCGGGGCACGCGGCGCTGAACGCGCTCGCCTACCCCGGCCTCGGCGTCCTGCTGGTCTGCTTGATGCTCTCCTACTCGCGCGGATCCCTGCTCGCGCTCGCCGTCGGCCTGATCGCCTGGTTCGCGCTCGTGCCGCTGCGCCTGCGCGGCGCCGTGGGGCTGCTGATCCCGGCGCTCACGACGGCCGCCGTCGTGGCCTGGGCATTCGGGCAAAGCGCTCTCACCGCGGACGGGCTCGAGGCCGCCCAGCGCACCGACGCGGGCCTGGCGCTCGGCGCCCTGCTGGCGCTCCAGCTCCTCGTCCTGCTGGCGGCCGGGCTGGCGGTCGGCTTCGTCTCGGCCCTGCGCGTGCCGTCCCCGCGGACGCGCCGGCTCGCGGGCCGGGCGGTGCTGGGCTCGATCGCCCTGGCGCTCGCCGCGGGCGTGATCGCGCTGGCGGCGGCCCCGGGCGGGATCGACGGGCAGATCTCGCAGACCTTCCACCAGCTGACCGACCCCAACGCCCGCACGCCCTCGAACTCCCCGGACCGCCTGACCGCCACCGCCTCCGTGCGCGCGCGCTATTGGGACGAGGCGCTGCAGATCCACGCCGTCCTGCCGTGGCTCGGGGCGGGCGCCGGCGCCTACGGCACCGCGCGCCAGCACTTCCGCACCCAGACGGTCGACGTCCAGCACGCCCACGGCTACGTCGTCCAGACGCTCGCCGACCTCGGCTGGGCGGGGCTGATCGTCTCCCTCGCCGCGATGATCGGCTGGCTGTTCGCCGCCGCCCGCGTGCTCGGCCTGCGCCGCGGCGACCGCGGACTGGGCTGGGACGCCGAGCGCGTCGGCATGGCCACGCTCGCCGCCGTGGTGCTCGTCTTCGGGGTGCACTCGCTGGTCGACTGGACCTGGTTCATCCCCGCCAACGCGATCGCCGCGCTCATCTGCGCGGGCTGGATCGCGGGCCGTCCGCCGCTGCGCACCCGCCTGGCGACCGAGGGCCCGACCGGCGTCATCGACGCGGCCGAGCGCGTCGGGATCCTCCCCCGCACGCCACATCGGACAACGCGGGAGCGCCTGGTCGCCTGGCGGCCGAGCCCCTACCGAAGCGTCCTCGCCGTCGGCGTGTTGGTGGTCGCGATGACTGGTTTGTGGACGATCGTGCAGCCGCTGCGCGCCGAGCACGCCGGCGACGCGGTGACCAACCGCCTGTACGCCGGCGAGTACCAGGCCGCGGCGCACATCGCGCTCCTCGCCGCGAAGCGCAACCCGCTCTCGGTCGAGCCCTGGTACGGCCTTGCCACCGCGCGCGCCTCGATGGGCGACAAGCGCGGGACGATCGCCGCGCTCGGCCGCGCCGTGCAGACCCAGCCCGCCAATGCCGAGGCCTGGCGGCGCCTCGGGCGCTACGAGCTCTCCACGCTGCATCAGCCGGCCGCCGCGCTGCCGGCCTTCCAAGCCGCCTACTACCTCGACCCTCAAGCCCCGGGCAGCCAGTCCGACGTGCTCGAGGCCTCACGTGCCACGGTGACGCCATGAAACGCCTGACCCTCCTGCTCCTGTCGATCATGGCGCTCGCCGCCGCCGCCGCGCCCGCGGCGCAGGCCGCGCGCGACCAGGAGGCGACGTTTCAGGACGACAACCAGCTCCTCTACACGACCCCGGCCGCGCAGAAGACGCACCTGGACACCCTCAAGGGGCTCGGCGTGGACCGCATCCGCGTGACCATCCTGTGGAAGGCGATCGCGCCGGCGGCGGACTCGACCACCCGGCCGACGTTCGACGCCACGGACCCCAACGCCTACGCCGCCGGCGCCTGGCGCAGCTACGACACGCTCGTCAAGGAGGCGTACGCGCGCGGCATGCGCGTCAACTTCGACGTCACCGGGCCGGCCCCGCTGTGGGCCAATGGGCAGGCGCCCCGCCCCGACATCGCCGACACCTACGAGCCGTCGGCGGCCGAGTACTCCAAGTTCGTCACCGCGCTCGGCCGGCGCTACTCCGGCACCTGGTCCGACGGCGACGGCGGCCTGATCCCGCGCGTCGACTACTGGTCGATCTGGAACGAGCCCAACCACTCCGGCTGGCTGACCCCGACGTGGCAGAAGTCCGGCGGGAGGTTCTTCGAGCGCTCCGCCTCGCTGTACCGCGAGCTGCTCGACGCCGGCTTCGCCGCGCTGGGCGCCACCGGCCACGGGTCCGACACGATCCTGATCGGCGAGACCGCGCCCACCGGTACGAGCTCGAAGAACGTCAAGCGCTTCATGAAGCCGCTGGTGTTCCTGCGCGCGCTGTACTGCGTGGACCGCAAGCTGCACCGGCTCAAGGGCACCGTCGCCAAGCGGCTGAAGTGCCCCTCGACGGGCAAGGCCTTCCGCACCCAGCACCCCGCCCTGTTCTCGGCGACGGGCTTCGCCCACCATCCCTACCAGCTGCTCACGGCGCCCAACGTCAAGCCCAGGGACAAGGACTACGTGACGATGGGCGTCCTGCCCCGGCTGACCCACGCGCTCGACACGATGGTGCGCCGCTACGGCTCGCACAAGAAGTTCCCCCTGTACCTGACCGAGTACGGCTACCAGACCCCGCCCGACCTCGCCGGCGTCCCGCTCTCCGCCCAGGCGCGCTTCATCAACCAGTCAGAGCACATCGCCTCGCGCAACCCGCGCGTGCGCACGCTCTCTCAGTTCCTGCTCCTCGACGACGGGCCGCCGATCGGCACCACCTTCCAGAGCGGCCTGATCGCCCGCACGGGCAAGAAGAAGCCCTCCTTCCAGGCCTACCGGATGCCCCTGTGGGTGAGCGGCAAGGGGTCGCGCAAGCACGTCTGGTCCGTCCTGCGCCCGGCGGCCAAGAAGGTGCGCGCGAAGGCCCTGGTCCAGTTCCGCCCCCGCTCGGGCAAGCGGTTTCGGACGATCAAGCACGTCACCTCCAGCGGAGCGCGCAACGTCGTCTCCGCGACCGTGCACACGCACGGCTCGGGGTCGGTGCGCATCGTCTACGGGCGGATCCACTCGCGCAGCGCGACGGTGCACTAGCGCCGCCGGGGGTCGCTGCGTGAAGTGGTCGCGATAGGACCACGAGGCCGCAGCGGCCTCGGCCCCGGGGTCGGCTATGCTCAAGTGCGCATACTGGAGAAACGGGGCAGGCGAGATGACCACACTGGATTGCGGTGTCGAGATCACCGAGGACACGACGCTCGACGGCGATCTCGCGTGTGCGAGCGGCCCGGCGCTGGTCGTCGCCGCAGACAACGTCACCCTCGACCTCGGCGGCCACACCGTGTCCGGCGACGCCCAGGCGCCGACCGGCGGGCCGGGCATCCTGCTGCGGTCGGTCAGCGGGTGCACCGTGCGTAATGGCACCGTGGAGCACTTCCAGGCCGGGGTGGTCATCGCGGGGGGCGAGCGTAACGTCGTCGAGGGCCTGACCGTCCAGGACAACATCGGGCCCGCTGACGGCGACTTTGGCGACGGGATCGTCCTCGACGCCTCGACGGACAGTCGTATCGCCGGCAACACCGTGCGGCGCAACGGCCCGTTCAGCGGGATCTCCCTCGTGGAGGGGTGCCATGGCAACGAGATCCGCGACAACGTGGTGACGGATAACAACATGCTGCACGCGGGCCAGCCGAGCGCGGGCCGCCAGGACATGGGCATTCGCCTGGAGGGGCCGGCCGCCAACGACAACAAGGTGGTCGGCAACACCGTCACGGGGAGTGGGAGCAGCGGGATCGTCGTCCTGCCCACCTGCGTGAACCTCGACGCGTGTGCCGAGACACCGCCCAACGAGGGCAACGAGGTAGCCGGCAACACCGTCAACCACAACGGCACGAGCGGACGGGGCGACGGCATCAAGCTGTTCAACGTGCCCAATCCGGTGGCGCCCACCAGGAACACGATCATCCACAACATCGCCAACGGCAACGCCACTGCCGGCATCTCCGTCGACGAGGGCGCCACGGATAACCGAATCGCTCGTAACAGCGCGCACACCAACGGCGAGTACGACGGCTACGACGGCAACACCAACCCTGCCTGCGACGCCAACCAGTGGGAGGCGAACGACTTCGGCCTGGCCAACCAGCCGTGCGTGCGGCGGCCCGGGGCGACCGCGGCCTCGGGGCTCCGTACACGACTGGGCGCCGAGTGAGGCACGCGCGTGACTGAGGCGACCACGGCAGACCAGTACGTCCTGCTCCCGATGCGGGGCATGCGGGCGACGGAGCAGACCCTGCCACCGGAGGGCCGCGAGTTCCTGCAGTCCATGAGCGAGGGACGCAGGGAGCTGGCGATCGCCGGCGGCTCGAGCGTGCAGGTGGACGTGCTCGACTCGATCGGCGCCGACGGGGCCAAGCTCGTGGCCCTGTCGCCGGACGCCGTCGCCGCGGTCCGGGCGCTCCAGCCCGGGCTGCGGCTGGTGCCCGTCGTGTACTACGCACCGGCTGCGAGACCCCGGGCGCAGGTGGTCACGGTCGCCCCGCTTGCCGCGGTCGCGCCGGGCATCCGCCTGCGCGTGGTCTCCGACACGGGCGGCGAGCCGGTGGCCGGCGCTGTCGTCGTGGCGTTCACCGACTTCGCGGCGAACGAGGGCGCCGAGGGCGTGACCGACGCTCAAGGCCAGATCAGCCTTGCCCTGGGGGCGTCGAGCGTCAGGCTCGAGCGGCTGTACGTCTACCCCAACACGGCCATGTGGAGCCTGCTCGAGACCGACGTGACCGTCTCGAATGGCGGCGAGGTCAAGCTGCACCCGATCGAGCTCGACTACACGGACGGGCTGCGCCACTACTACGGCAACGGTCCGGACGGGGCCGGGGCCGGGGTCAAGGTCGCCGTGGTCGACACGGGGGTCGACCCGCACCCCGACCTGGTCATCGACGGCGGCGAAAACACCGTGACGGGGGAGGACCCCAAGGACTTCGGCAGCAACGGCGTGCCCCACGGCACCCATGTGGCCGGCATCATCGCCGCCCGCGGCACCCCGCCCTCCGGCATCAGGGGTGTTGCGCCGGGGGTCACCCTCCGCGCCTATCGCGTGTTCGCCAAGGGCGCCTCGGGGGCATCCAATTTCGCCATCGCCAAGGCGATGGACCGAGCGGTGGCGGACGGCTGCGACCTGATCAACATGAGCCTGGGCGGGGGACCCGCCGATCCGGTCTTGCAGACGGCCCTGGCCGACGCGCGTGCCGCCGGCAGCGTCTGCGTCGTCGCCGCCGGCAACGACGGGCAGCCGAAGGTGAGCTTCCCGGCCTCCGACGACATGGCGCTGGCCGTCGGCGCGCTGGGCCGTAAGGGCACGTTCCCCCGCGACAGCTCCGAGATCGACGACATCACGCCGCCCTTCGGCACGGACGAGGACGATTTCGTCGCCTCGTTCTCCAACACCGGCCCAGAACTCGACCTGATCGGCCCGGGAGTCGGCATCATCTCCACCGTCCCCGGCGGCTACGCCGAGATCAGCGGGACCTCGATGGCGTGCCCGGCCGCGACGGGGTCAGCCGCCCGGATCGTGGCATCGATGCCCTCCCTGAGCGAAAAGCGCGACGCCGCTCGCTCCGCGGCCATCGTCAAGGCCGTCGCCGCCTCGGCCCGCGATCTCGGCTTCGCCCCGGTCATGGAGGGCAACGGCCTTCCCGAGCCGCCAGAGTAGTGGCGAGAGGACGCTTCGTCGTGCGCTTCGCAGGAGACCGCGGCGAGCCGGCCGCGGACCTGGAGCGCATCCGCCGCCTTCCCGAGGCGACCGTGCTCGACGCGTCCTCGTCGCGCATCGTGCTCGTCGAGTCCGACGAGCAGCCGCTGCGCGACCTGGTCGAGTCCCTGCCCGGCTGGGTCGTCGCCCCCGAGCAGGAGACCCCCGTCCCCGACACCCGCAAGCGGATCAGACGCCCGCCGGCTTAACCCGGATCGTGCATGAAACAGAAGCGGCCCCGGGGTTCGGGGCCGCTGATCTGTCCGCCTGAGCA
>JBBSIC010000002.1:0-103503 GCA_038232275.1 Solirubrobacterales bacterium
GGCCCGGCAGCCGCGCCGCGGCCGGCGGGCACCGCGCTGCCCGCGCCCGCGACCCTGCTCCCGGCGCCGGCCCCCGCCCCGCCGTCGGTGCCGAGGCGCCTGTCCTTCAGCTCGCTCGGCGAGTACGGCCGCTGCGGCTACCGCTGGTACCTGCGCCGCGTGCTCGGCCTCCCGGAGGTCAGGCCGCCGCCGCCCGCCACGCCGGCTGCACCGGGGCTGCAGCGGCCCGGAGGCCTCGATGCGCTGCTGCGCGGGACGCTCGTGCACGTCCTGCTCGAGGATCTGGACTTCGCCCGGCCCTCCGCCCCGGCGCCGGAGGCCGTCGCCGCGGTCGCGGCCGCCAGGGACGCCGAGCTGACCGAGGCCGAGGCCGCGGACGTGACGCGGCTGGTCGAGTCCTTCGCGACCTCACCGCTGTGCGGGCGGCTCGCGGACGCGCGCGCCGCGCGCCGCGAGGCGCCGTTCGCGTTCGGGCTCGAGCCGGGCACGGGCGGCCTGCTCGTGCACGGGGTGGTCGACGTGCTGGCGACCGAGGACGACGGAGGCGTCCTGATCGTCGACTACAAGACCAATCCGCTCGACGCGCTCGACCCGGAGGAGCTGACCGCGCGCGACTACGACGGGCAGCGGCTCGTGTACGCCCTGGCGGCACTGCGCAACGGGGCGCCGCGGGTCGAGGTCGCCCACTGCTACCTCGAGCGCCCGGATGCGCCGGCCACGGCCGTCTACGGCGCGGCGGACGCCGCGGCGCTGGGCGAGCGCCTGGTGACGCTGGCGGGCGGCCTGCTGGCAGGGAGCTTCTCCGTCACGGACACGCCCCACCGCGAGCTGTGCGCAAGCTGTCCCGGGAGGCGAGCGCTGTGCTCGCATCCCGAGACGCTCACGCTGCGTCCCGCCTAGACGCGGGTACGCGTTCCGCCGGCTCCCAGGCGGCCGCCGAAGCCGACGCCTCCGAGCAGGACGAGGATGGCCGCGATGATGCCCACGACCACCGGGAGACCCAGCACGGTGCACAGCCAGTAGACCAGTGCTGCGAGCACAACTGAGATGAGGATGCCGATCATTTCCAATGACCTCCTGTGCCGGCCGGCTCCCGCGCCCGGACGGACGTCGTTGTTTTTTGAACTGAGGTGTGTACTGCCCGGGAGCTGTAAGCGCGAAACGTGAGCGATAAGGTGAAGGTGCGGCTCGGCCTGACGAGGCGCCCTGCCACGACCGTGTCCGACATCATCGAGCGAGAGACCAAGGACCCCCAACCGCCGGAGCGCAGCTCGGCGGGCCCACCATCGGCCGAGGATCGCGCCGTGCGCGCTGCCGAGGACCGGCGGCTGCTCGAGCGCTACCACGGCTCGGGCGACCACGCGGCCCGCGAGCAGGTCGTGCAGCGCTTCCTGCCGCTCGCGCGGCAGCTCGCCCGGCGCTACGCCGGCGCCGGAGAGCCGCTGGAGGATCTGGTGCAGGTCGCCTCGCTCGGCCTCGTCAAGGCCGTCGATCGCTTCGATCCCGGCCGCGCCGTCGCCTTCTCGTCCTTCGCGGTCCCCACGATCCTCGGCGAGCTCAAGCGCCACTTCCGCGACAAGGGCTGGTCGGTGCGCGTCCCGCGCGACCTGCAGGAGCTCGCTCTGCGCCTGGACCGCACGTCGGAGGAGCTCAGCCGCGAGCTCGGCCGCGCGCCGACGCCGGCCGAGGTGGCGGCCCGCCTCAGCGTCTCCGAGGAGGAGGTGCTCGAGGCCCGCGAGGCCGCGCACGCCTACCGCGCCGTCTCCCTGGATCGCCCGCGCACCGAGGACGACGACGGCGGCCCGGCCGTCGCGGACGCCATGGGCGGCGACGACCCCGGCTTCCGCCGCGCGGAGGACTCGGCCACCGTCGACCAGCTGCTGCGCGTGCTGGCGCCGCGCGAGCGCGAGGTCCTGCGGCTGCGCTTCTCGGAGGATCTGACCCAGCAGGAGATCGGCGATCGCATCGGCGTCTCCCAGATGCACGTCTCCCGGTTGATCCGCCAGGCCATTGCCCGGCTGGGCGAGGCCGCCGACGAGTGAACTACCTCTACCTCATCCGCCACGGCGAGTCGGAGTGGAACGTCGAAGCGCGCCTGCAGGGCCAGGGCGACCCGGCGCTGTCCGCTGCGGGCCGCGAGCAGGCCCGCAAGCTCGGGGAGATCGTCGCCGAGCTGCCCGCCGACCAGGCCATCACGTCCGACCTGCGCCGGGCCAGCGAGACGGCGCAGCTGACCGGCCACAGCGGCGCCGAGGTCGATCCGCGCTGGCGCGAGCGCAACCTGGGCGTGTGGCAGACCCAGCTCGAGGCCGACATCGCCTCCGCGGACATGGACGCCTTTCGCGACAACGCGTTCGTCCCGCAGGACGCCGAGCCGTGGCCGGAGTTCCAGGCGCGGGTCGCCGGCGCGCTGGACGACCTCGCCGCCCGCGGCGGCTCCTGGCTCGTCTTCACCCACGGCGGCTGCGCGCGGGCCGCGGTCGCCCACGTGACCGGGGCCGACGCGCTCGCGGTCGCCGGGCCGTCGAACACCAGCGTCACCGTGCTCGAGGTCGCGCCGCGGCGGCGGCTGCGCGCGTTCAACCGGACGGCGGACCCCGGTCTCGACCGGCCCAGCGAACCCGGGGCGTGACCATGCCAGGCGCTAGGTCGCGACGGCGAGGCCCTCGAACACGGGGGGCTCGTCGCCGAGCAGCCACGTGCCGTCGGCCTGGCGCCTGACGAGCCCGCGCAGCGAGAGCTGGCCGAGGGCGGTGGTGACGCTGGGGCGGCGGGCGCCCACGATCCAGCCGAGCAGCTCGTGCGACAAGAAGCCGGGGAGGACGCGGCCCTCGGGGCCGACCGTCCCCCAGCGCTCGGACAGGTGCCACATGGCGATCAGCAGGCGGGTGTCCACGCGCGGCAGCTGGGCCACGGCGAGCATGCGCGCCAGCAGGCGCGAGCGGTCCAGGGCGCGGGAGATGAGCTCGCCCGTCATCTCCGGGAAGCGGACGGAGCGGGCGACGAAGCGGACGTCGAGGTGCGCGAGCACGAGCGGCTCGACGACGCGAAAGGCGACGGAGAAGGGGGCGAGGAGCTCGCTGAAGCCATCCTGGCTGGGCCGCAGCAGGTCGCCCGGGCCGAGCAGCTCGGCGCACGAGCGGTGACCGAGGGAGAGCCGGCGGACGAGGACGCCCTCCAGGATCAGCAGGCCGATGCCGCCCACGGCGTCGGGTGACGTCTCGGGGTCGGGAACCCAGTTCCCTCGCGGGATGGCCTCGGTGCGGGCGACGAGTGCCTGGCGCGCCGCCTCGAAGCGATTGCCGACGAGGCTCTGGCCCAGGTCGGGGTCGGCGTCCAGGACGCGCACGCCCTGGGCGACCGGCTGGCTGAGATGCGGGAAGGCCATCGCTGAAGAGACTCTCCATGAGTGGTACGGCGGCAAACACGCCACCGCAGGGCCCGGTCGCGCGGCGCGGCTAGGCCCCCGCGACCGCCGGCGGGGCGGGTTCGCCGCGGACGTACGCCCGCAGGTAGCCCAGGCCCGACAGGACCGTCAGGGCGACCGTCGCGGCGACGAGCACCTGCACCCAGCCCGCGAACGGGTCTGCGGCGGCCATCAGCGCCAGCACCATCGCGACCTGCAGGCCCATCTTGACCTTGCCCGCGGCACCGGCCGCGATGACGATGCCGCGGCGCACGGCGTGCGCGCGCAGGAGCGTGACGAGCACCTCGCGGGCCGCGATGACGCCGACGACCCAGACGGCGAGGCGGCCCACGGCGAGCAGGCTCGCGAGCGCCGCGATCACCAGCAGCTTGTCCGCCGCCGGGTCCAGCAACTTGCCCAGGGGGGTGATCAGCCCGCGGCTGCGCGCCAGGTGACCGTCGAGGATGTCGGTGAACGCACCCGCTGCGAACAGCGCCGCGGCCAGCAGCGAGCCCTCCGGGTGCGCGAGCACGACGGCCGCGATCACCGGAGCCAGCACGATGCGGCCGGCGGACAGCACGTTGGGCGCGTTGAATGCCCTCCCGACCGGCGCGGGCAGCTCGGGCGTCCCGCGGTTGCGGTCGCGGCGCCAGAAGCCGCCCAGCGGATGGCCGGTGGCGATGGCGCCGACCGTCACCGCCGCGAAGGCGATCATCACGCCGGCGACGTCGTCGGTCACGTAGTGCCAGCCGAGGTAGATGGTGGCGATCACGACGACGCCGAAGTACGACCACAGCAGGATCCGCAGCAGCTTGTTCGCGCGCAGCAGCTGGGCGACGAGCGCGGCCGTCAACACAACGGAAACATGCAGCGAGGCGAAGGCCGCGATGCTCTGGACGATGTCCTTCGCCGGCCCCGGAGCATGGCCGTAGAGGACGTTGAGCCGCTCGACCCACAGCGAGTGCTGCAACGACGACGACGCGGAAGGGGCGAGATCCGAGAACAGCTGCGGAGCGACGAAGGCCGGCCCCATGGCCGGGATCAGGTAGTAGCTCATGGCCCCGAGCACCCAGTTGACGCAGAGCGCGGTGGCGTACCAGAGGCCCTTGCGCATCTCCCCGAACCAGACCAGCGACGCCGCGAGCGAGATCGGGACGAAGGCCAGAAACAGGACGTAGGCAGCCGACAGGATCTCGTTGGCGACGCCGGTCCCGAGCAGCGAGTGCAGCAGCGTCGAGGGATCGTGGCCGAAGAAGATCGCCTTGTCGAGCTCGAGCAGCGTCGTGTCGTGGCGCTCGGGACGCAGGAAGGGCAGAAAGCCCTTGAAGTTCCGGTAGGCCACGTAGGTGATGTAGAACGAGAACAGCCCGACGAGCACGAGCAGGATGCGGCGGCCCCACCAGCGCTCGCGGACGACGGCGCGGGCCGCGGCGAAACTCCGCAGTGGATGCAGCCGCCCGCGGAAGGCGGCGCGCGGTAGCACGTCGAGCGCGATGAAGACGGCCAGGATCGCGCTCATGCGCATGAGCGGCGGGCCACCGACCCCGTCCGGATCGTGGATCGGGAGATCCTCGGCGTTCGCCGTCAGCCACGTCGCGATCGCGCACGCGGCGGCGATCACCGCGGGGACGATCCAGGGCCGGCGGCGGCCGGCAAGCAGCACGCGCTCACCCATCAGACCACCCTCATACCCTCGGTGACGGCGTACCGAGCATCGGCGGAGGGTATCCAACCCTCCGCCGAGCGCATCCGGCATGGACGTTCTCGCGATCTTCAACCCCAGCGCGTCGCACGTAGACGACCGCACGCAGGCCGCTGTCATGCGCGCCCTGGCGTCTCGCGTCGCGATCGAGGCGGTGCGCACCGATCATCCCTTCCACGCCGCGGAGCTGGCCGCGGACGCCGCGCGCCAGGGCGCGCGCCTCGTCGTGTCGGTTGGCGGGGACGGCACGGCCAACGAGGCCGCCAACGGGCTCGTGGGCACGCGCACCGCCCTGTGGTGCCTGCCCGGCGGCTCCACCAACGTCTTCGCCCGGACGGTCGGCGCCCCGAACCGGCTGGAGGCGGCGGTCGAGCAGCTCGCCACGCGCATCCGCGACCCCGACGTGCGGGCCATGACGACGGGAACGGTGGGGGGCCGCCACTTCCTCTTCATGTCCGGGATCGGCGTGACGGCCGAGATGATGCGCCGGATCGCCGGCCACCCGAACCTGCGCGCGCGCCTCGGGGCCGGCTACGTGGCCTTTGGCGCCGCGCAGGCGCTCGCCGACGCCGGCCGCGGGCGGCTGCCGCGGGTGGTCGTCGAGGCCGGCGGCGAGCGCTCCGAGGCGGCGACGGTGATCGTCCAGCGCTCGGACCCGCTCACGTACTTCGGCCGCCGGCCCGTGAGCGTGTGCTCGACCGCCCATCTCGGGGACGGGACGCTGGCCGTCGCCCTCGCCCACCGCGTCGCGCCGCGCGACGTCGCCTCGATCTTCTTGCGCGTGCTGTCGGGCGACACCGCCCGCGTGGCCGCCCATCCCGCGGTCAGCGCCTTCGACCGGCTGCCGTCGGTGCGCGTGAGCTCGCCGGACGGCCGCAGCTTCGGGATCGAGGTCGACGGGACCTACATGGGCGACGCGACGAGCGCCGACTACGGCATCGCGCCGGACTCGCTGCTGATTGCCTCGGCGCCTGACGGGTAGCCGTGGTCCATGACGCTCGAGGACTGGGACGACCCGGAGACCGCCGAGGCGGAGGAGGACGACGACGCGAACGTGGACGCCGACGACTCCGAGAAGGAGGAGGAGTCGCCATGACCGTCCCCCCCGCCGATCTCGAAGCTCTGCTGGGTCGCGGCGAGGAGCTCGGCTGCATCGCCGAGTCCGAGATCGCGACCTTCGTCGAGCACCTCGCGCTCGAGGAGGAGGACACGCAGGCGGTCCACGCTGCCATCGAGGCGCGCGGCCTCGAGATCACCGACGACTGCGCGCGCGCACTGCCCGACGCGCCGCCGTCGCGGACGGCCTACTCAAACCTCGACCTCGCGGTCTTCACGACCGACGCGCTGCAGCAGTTCCTCAACGAGGCCGGCCGCCACCGCCTGCTGCGCCCGGACGAGGAGCTCGAGCTCGCGCAGCGCATCGAGACGGGTGACCTCGGCGCCAAGGAGCGCCTGACGACGCACAACCTGCGCCTCGTCGTCTCGATCGCCCGCAAGTACCAGGGCCTCAGCGAGCTGTGCCTGCTCGACCTTATCCAGGAGGGCATGCTCGGCCTGATCCGGGCCGTCGAGAAGTTCGACCACCGCAAGGGCTTCCGCTTCTCCACCTACGCGACCCTCTGGGTCCGCCAGGCGATCCAGCGCGGGATCGCCGACAAGGGCCGCACGATCCGGCTGCCGGTGCACGTCGCGCAGCGCGAGCGCAAGATCGCCACGGTCGAGCGCCAGCTCTCCGTCTCGCTCGGCCGCGAGCCCACGCCGGAGGAGATCGCCCGGGCCGCGGAGCTGCCGCTGGCGCAGGTCGTCGAGATGCTCGACGTCTCGCGCACCGTGACGAGCCTCGACAAGCCCGTGGGCGAGGGCGACGACGCCTCGCTGGGCACCCTGATGGCCTCGGGCGAGCAGAGCACGGAGGAGGAGGTCCAGGTCTCCCTCTCGCGCGCGGCGGTGCGCGCCGCGGTGGAGGAGCTTCCCGACCGCGAGCGCATGATCATCAAGCTGCGCTTCGGCCTCGACGGCGAGGAGCGCGAGCCGCTCCCGCTCTCCCAGCTGCAGCGCGAGCTGGGCTTGGGCCGCGAGGAGCTGCGGGCGATCGAGCGCCGCGCGCTCCAGCACCTCGCGCTGCGCCGCGAGCTCGTCGCGCTGTCCGAAGCGGCCTGAGACCCGCTCTCACTCCGCCGCGCGGTTGGCCTGCCGGCAGAGCAGGTCGAAGCCGGAGTGCAGGAAGTCGTTGCCGGCGGAGACGGCCAGGACGCCGGTCAGCGCCCGTGCCGGGCGCGGAGCGTGCATGCGCAGCCCGACGAGGGCGAGGGCGCTCCAGGCGCCCAGGCAGCGCGTGCAGGTCAGCAGCTCGCCGACGGCGTAGCGCAGGCGCCGGCCCTTCGGCCGCCGGCCCGCGGGCGTCTCCTCGACGAAGGGGGACCGCATCCAGGTCTCGACCTTCTCGGAGACCACCAGCTTCGAGACGGCGAAGGTGGCCAGCGTGAGCGGCAGGTACTCGCCGGCGGGCACCTCGATCACCGCGCCGGGGCGCCGACGCACGCTTTCCGCCAGGCCGCCGAGCAGCGCCACGTAGGTCAGGCTCAGCACGGCGTAGTCCGACCGCGAGGTCGGCGTCTGCTCGACAGGGTCCATCGCGGCCTAGATCGGCAGCGGGGAGGGGTCCGGCGGCAACGGCATGGGGTCCGGTCCGGGCGCCGGCGGCGCCGGATCGGGGGCCGGAACCGGCGGCGCGGGATCGGGAGCCGGGGGGCGCGGGTCCGGGATCGCCAAGAAGAGCATGCGATTGGGGGTTCCCCGAGCGAGGCGAGGGTAACCTCGGAGCATGGATAAGAACCACCTGCACGAGATCGAAGCCGAGGGCCAGGCTGTGTGGCTCGACAACATCTCTCGGGCCCTGCTGGAAGACGGCGAGCTCGAGCGGCTGGTCAGCGACGACGGCATCACCGGCGTCACGTCCAACCCGACCATCTTCGAGAAGGCGATCGGCAGCTCCGATCGCTACGACGACGCGCTCGCCGAGCAGGCGGGCAAGGGCCTGGAGCCGCGCGAGATCTTCTTCGAGATCGGCTTCCAGGACATCCGCGACGGCGCCGACGTGCTGCGCGGCGTGTTCGACGACACCGAGGGCAAGGACGGCTACGTCAGCTTCGAGCTGCCGCCCGAGCTCGCCGACGACGCGGAGGGCTCCGTCGAGCAGGCGAAGGTCATCAAGGAGCGCATCGACCGCCCGAACGTCCTCATCAAGGTCCCGGGGACGCCCGCCGGCGTGCAGGCCTTCGAGCAGCTCACCGCCGACGGCGTGAACGTCAACGTCACGCTGCTCTTCGACGTCAAGCGCTACGAGGAGATCGCCGAGGCCTACATCAGCGGCCTCGAGCAGCGCCTCGACGGAGGCGGGTCCATCGACCGCGCCTCGTCGGTGGCGAGCTTCTTCGTCTCTCGCGTGGACGGCAAGATCGACAAGCGGCTCTCCGAGCTCGGCCGCTCCGATCTCGCCGGCAAGGCGGCCGTCGCCAACGCCCGCATCGCCTACGAGTCCTTCCAGCGGCTGTTCTCGGGCGATCGCTGGGAGCGCCTGGCCGCCGAGGGCGCCGCCGTCCAGCGCCCGCTGTGGGCCTCGACGTCGACGAAGGACCCGGAGTACTCCGACACGCTGTACGTCGACGAGCTGATCGGCCCGGACACCGTCAACACGATGCCCGACGCCACGATCGAGTGCGCCCGCGACCATGGCGTCGCCGCCCGCACGATCGACAAGGACGTGGCGGGCGCCCACGCGCTGATGGACGAGCTGCGCGAGATCGGCGTCGACGTCGACGACATCGTGGGCCGCGAGCTCGTCGAGGAGGGCGTCGCCTCCTTCGCCAAGAGCTTCGACTCGATGATCTCGACCATCGAGGAGAAGGCCAAGAGCGTCACCGCGGGTTAGGCCCCGGCCCCCCACCCGCCGCCGCCCCGGAAGCCTCAGGCGGCGGCGGACGCGAGGGCTTGCTCGCGCGAGCCGACGAGCTCGAGGACGGCGTCGAGCCCGGTGATCTTGAAGGTGCTCAGCACGGCCGGCACGTCGCAGGCGACAATCAGGCGTCCCTGGTCGCGCCGCGCCAGCCGGCGGTGGGCGGAGATGAGCACGCCGAGGCTCGACGAGTCGATGAACGTCGCGCCCGCCAGGTCGACGATGACCACGTTGCGCCCCGCCTCGATGGCGTGATGGATGCGCGCTTTGAACTCCGGGGCGGTGAAGATGTCGATCTCGCCGCTGACGGCGACCACGTGCGTGGTGTCGTCGGCGTGCTCGTCTGAGGCGGAGAAGTCCGTGGCCACTCGGCCTCGCTACCCGGCGTATGCCACGCACACACGCAGGAACTCGCTGCCCGGGCCCTCGGTGTCCACGTGGACCTCGTCGGCGAGCTTGAGGATCACGCTGCCGACCTCCGGACCGGCCGCCTCGCCTAACAACGCCTCCGCACCCCCGGCGCGCAGCGGGCCCACGCGCATCCACAGGGTGCGCTCGCCGGGAGTCAGCCGGACCCGGACCGACTCGGCCGCGTAGGCCAGCGCGCGCGAGGCGACGATGTCCGCGACGAGCACGGCGTCGTCGAGACGGTCGAGGGGGAGGTCGGCGCGCGCCGCCAGCATCCCGACCACTCGCCGCAGCACGGGACCGACCAGGGGGCCGATGGCGACGGCGACCTGCGTGTCCCCGTCCGTCCCGAGCGGATGCGCGGTCGTGTCGCTCACCCGGCGAGGAATCTACCGCCGTGGGGGCGGAAGGACATGCGCAGGCGGCTGCCCTGCTGGGGACCGTGCTCGATCTCGAAGCCGTGGGACAGCGCGGCGATCAGGGGGAGACCGAGGCCCGGCCCCTCGCTCTCCGGGCCGGCGTCGATGCCGCAGCCGCGATCGGAGACCACCACGGTCAGACAGCCCCCCAGGGGCTCGGCGATCACGTCGATCGGGCCCGCCGCCTCGGCACCGGCGTAGGCGTGCCGGACGACGTTGGTACAGGCCTCCGTGACCGCGAGCCTGACGTCGGCGACGAGCTCGGTCGGCATGTGCAGCCCCTCCGCCAGCGCGCCGCACACGTGGCGGATCATCGCGACGTTCTCCGCGCGCGCGGGCATCGTGAGGCGAATGTCGCAGTCCTGGGCGCGCTCGCCAAGCGGCGGCGCGGACGGGGTTGAGGCGGGGAGGTGATCCATGGTCGTCGGGCTTTGCGTACCCATGGGCAAGCGCCACTGAACTCCGGTGTTCGGAGCTCGGACACCCCGCGGGTGGGCCGCTTGCAGCTACTATCGCGCGCCTCACATGTCAGACGTCCTTCAAGTCCGCCTCGATCGCGTCGCCTCGCCGGCGGACGGGGTGGTCGTGCTCGAGTTCGCCGGTGAGCTCGACCTGTCGGTCAGCAACCGCTTCACGGCGCTCGTCGGCGATCTGACCGGAGACGAGCCCCGCGGCGTGATCGTCGACCTCGCCAGGGTCGGCTTCCTGGACTCCACGATGTTGCGGGAGCTCCTGCGGGCCCACCGGGCGCTCGAGGAACGTGGTTGCCGGTTCGTCCTCGCCGATCCCCAGTCCGCCGTTGCGCGGCTGTTGCAGTTGACGGGCACGGACGAGGTCTTCACGATCGCCTCGGACCGCGACGAGGCCCTCCGGCAGATTCGCTGACCCGGCGCCGGCAACGGCGCCTGCCCGGTCGCCGACGCCGCGTAGCGCGCGCCGCGGAAAGCTAGGCCGCCGGCTGCGCCTGGTCGTGCAGGTCCTCGATCGTGCGCCGCAGCAGGCGCGACACGTGCATCTGCGAGATGCCGAGCTGCTCGCCGATCTCCGACTGGGTCAGGTCCCCGCTGAAGCGCAGTGCGAGGATCCGGCGCTCGCGCTCGGGCAGCCCGCGCACCAGGCGACCGATGGTGACGGCCTCGTCGGTGCGCTCGTAGCCCGGGTCGAGCTCGCCGATCCGGGCAAGCGGCGTGTCGTCCTCGTCCTCCCCAGCCTGCGCCGGGCGGTCCAGCGAGGCCGGGCGCATCGCGCGCAGCGCCTCGCGGGCCTCGAGGATCTCCTCGACCTCGCGGCCGAGCTCGGAGGCGAGCTGCTCCACGGCCGGCGGGCGGCCCTGCTCGGTGGTCAGGTTGTCGGCCTTGCGCTGCACGGCGAGCGAGAGCTCCTGCAGGTCGCGCGGGACGCGGATCGTCCAGCCCTTGTCGCGGAAGTGCCGGCGCAGCTCGCCGACGATCGTCGGCACGGCGAACGACGCGAAGGCCGACCCGCGGTCGGGGTTGAAGCCCTTGATCGCCTTCAGGAGGCCGAGCGCGGCGACCTGCTCGAGGTCGTCCAAGGGCTCCTCGCCGCGGTGGTAGCGGCGTGCCAGGCTCTTCGCCAGGGGCATGAAGGCATCGACCGTCTCGGCGCGCACGCGCGGGGACGGGTCCTGCTGGGCGCGGCGGATGAGCTCGCGATCCTCGGCGTCCCGGGCGGCGCGACGGCCGGCTCCGGCGGCGGCGACGCGTCCGCGTCGCACTGGGCGGGGCAGGGCAGGGGTACGGGTGGCAGCCACGGATCCTCCAAGAAAGGAATTGAAAGCGGACGACTTCGTGGGGTCTTCGGTGGACCCTTCAGAAGAAGGGGCTTCCGGCTTCCCCCCGAGGGCCGCCGGGATCCATCCTTTCCTCTTCAACCATCAACCCCATCCGGGTGGGGAGCTGGCGATGGGGTGATCATCCCCGCCCGCACGCGGTGATAAACGCCGCGCGGCGCTCAGCGATTGGGCTCTGGCGCGGACGCCTCGCCGACGTCGATCGTGGTCTCGGCCTCCGCCTCGCCGCCGATCGTGTCGCGCTTGAAGCGGGTGCCGCGAGGCGTGTCGGGGTCCTGCGGCCCGCCGCCCTGGTCGGAGTCCTCCGCGGAGTGCTGGGGCGAGTCGCCGGCCGGCGTGGGATCGCCGCGCTCGGGCGTCGCCGGCGAGGCGGCGCCGGTCTGGTGCATGACGAAGTGCATCAGGCCTCCGCCGAGGGCGATCAGGACGAGGATTCCGACGACGACGTAAATCATGGTCGGGGAGTACCCCGCGGGGTAGTGAGGAACACCATGGGCCAGATCATCGCCATCCTCGACGTCGACGGCACCCTCGTCGACACCAACTACCACCACGCGATCGCGTGGTACCGCGCCTTCCGGCGCTGCGACACCGTCCTCCCGGTCGCCCGGCTGCACCGCTTCATGGGGATGGGCGGCGACCAGCTCGTCAGCGAGGTCGCGGGGGAGCGGTTCGAGCGCTCGCGGGGCGGCGACGTGCGCGACATCGAGGAGGAGGAGTACGGGAAGCTGATCGGCGAGGTGGCGGCGCTCGAGCACGCGACCGAGCTCGTCGAAGGCCTCGTCGAGCGCGGATGTCGCGTGGTCCTCGCCTCCTCGGCCAAGGAGGAGGAGATCAAGCGCTACGTCGAGCTGCTCGGCGCCACCGACGTGCCCTACACGACCTCCGCCGACGTCGAGCAGACCAAGCCCAACCCCGACCTGGTGCTCGCCGCCCTCGAGAAGGCCGGCGGCGACGGGCCGGCGGTGATGATCGGCGACACCCCGTGGGACTGCAAGGCCGCCGCGGACGCCGGCGTGCCGATGGTCGGCATGCTCACGGGCGGCTTCAGCGAGCAGGAGCTGCGCGAGGCGGGCGCGCAGGCGGTCCACCGCCGGCTCGACGAGCTGATCGACGGGCTCGACGGTCTGCTCGCCCTCGCCGCCAGCCGTCCGCACGCGATTGACGTTCGCGCGCGTCACGTGGGGGGCATGGTCCTCGGTGCGCTGACATCCGCCGGTTTCGTCGCCGCCGCTGCGGGCAGTCCAAGACCATGGGAATCACAGACAAGATCACTGGCCGCGCCAAGCAGGCCATCGGCGACCTGACCGGCGACGCTTCGACGAGGCGCAAAGGCAAGGACGAGGAGCGCAAGGGGGAGGCAAAGGACCAGCTCGCCCACGCGCAGGACCGGGCCGACGACAAGGCCGACGAAGTCTCGAACCTCGAGCGCAAGACGCGCTGAGCCGCTGCGTCGGACCCCCCGACGACGCAGCGCCCAGACGGCCCGGTGCCCCTTGCGGACACCGGGCCGTCTCTCTTCTCAGGCGAGGCCTTCGGCCTCGTACTCGCGCAGATAGCCCTCGAACAGCCGGCGGTGCCCCTCCTCGTCGTGAAGGATGGCGATGACCATGTGGTTGGTCACCGGATCCAGGCCCTCGGTGATGCGCTGCCTCCTTTGATCGCTTGCTAGTTGCGTCCGAGCACTACCCGGGTACCGCCATGGGATGCGGATCGTGGTGACCCAGGAGACCTCCCAGGGCGTCGGAGCGCGCGGCCCCGGCTGATGCGCGCCTTCGACGACACCGCGGACAGCGACGCGCTGCAGGCTTTCTTAGACCGGGTCGGGACCTACCGGCTGCTGCGGCCCGCCGAGGAGCTCGAGCTGGCGCGGCGCATCGAGGCCGGCGACCTCGCCGCCAAGGACCGGATGATCTGCGCCAACCTGCGCCTCGTCGTGTCGGTCACCCGCCAATACCAGGGGCCTGGACTGGCCTTCCTCGACCTCGTCCAGGAGGGGATGCTGGGGCTCATCCGCGCGGTCGAGAAGTTCGACTGGCGCAAGGGCTTTCGCTTCTCGACCTATGCGACGTGGTGGATCCGCCAGGCCGTCGAGCGCGCCCGCGACGGCAAGGCCGACACGATCCGCCTGCCGGTCAGCGTCGTCCGCCGGCAGCGCAAGCTGGCGCGCGCGGAGGCCGAGCTGGTCGCGCGCCTGGACCGGGCGCCGACCGACGAGGAGCTCGCGGCCGCCGCCGGGCTCACGCGCGCCGAGGTCGTCGTGCTGCGCGACATCGCCCGCACCGTCACCTCGCTGGACAAGGGGCTCGGCGACCGCGGCGACGAGGCCACGTTCGGGGAGCTTCTGGGCGACGAGGCCCCGGGTCCGGCACAGCTCGCGGAGGACTCCGGCCGGCGCGCCGCGCTGGACGCCGCGCTGGCCGAGCTGCCGCCGCGCGAGCGCGCGGTGCTGCACATGCGCTTCGGCCTCGGCGGTGCGGACCCGGCGCCCCTGCGCGAGATCGGGCGGCGCCTGGGCCTGACGCCCGAGCGCGTGCGCCAGATCGAGAGCAGCGCGCTGCAGCGCCTCGGCCGCGCGGGGCCGATCGCGGCGCTGCGCGCCGCCGCCTAGGACTCCCAGCGGCCGGTCGGGCCCGGCCCACCGGTGATGGGGTTCTCGTCGGCGGGATCGGCTTCCCGCTCGTAGGAGAAGCTCATGCGGACCTCCGTGCCCTGGCCGGGGCTCCCCAGGACCTCGAAGCTGTCCGTCAGCGCGGCGATCAGCGGGAGGCCGAGGCCGAGGGCGGTCGAGCTCGAGCGGGCCGGGCGCGGGGCGATGCCGGCGCCCCGGTCGCGGACGACGACGGTGAGCTGCTCGTCGTCGGCGTACATCTCGACGTCCAGGCGGCCGGAGGCGTCGTCGTAGGCGTGCACGACGGCGTTGGTGCAGGCCTCCGTGACCGCCATCTTGGCGTCCGAGAGGACCCCGCCGTCGATGGCGAGCCCGTCGGCGACCCCGACGAGGGCCTGGCGCACGACGCCGACCCCTTCCGGGCGCGCGGGCAGGTCCAGGTGGACGATCGGCGCTTCGTCGCTCATGCGTCCGCCGGCGCCGCGCGGGCCGCCTCCAGCGCGTCTTCGCGCGAGCGCACGACGGGGAAGACGGGCACGAGGCCGGTGATCTCCAGGATGCGCGCGACCCCGGGCTCCGGATCCTCGCCGAGGCAGACCACGTAGCCGATCGATCGCTCGATCGCCTGCCGGCGGGCCTCGAGCAGGGCACCGAGGATCGACGAGTCCAAAAAGGTCGAGCCGGACAGGTCGACGATCACGCCCGTGGGCACTCCCCCGAGCGCTTCGTCGAGACGATCGCGCAGTGCGGGAGCGGTGTAGATGTCATGTTCGCCTCGCACCACGATGAGCAGCACATCGCCGTGACTGTGGTCCAGCGCAATTGTCCGAGCGTCCATTGGCGCATCGAACTTACCCCCGTGGCCGGTCGCCTAACGTCGACTTCGGATGCCTGGCTCCGACCGTCTGTCCTCGTACCGCCGGAAGCGTGACTTCAGGGCTACCCCGGAGCCCGACTCCCTCACACATGGCGCGTCAGGGCTCGAGCTGCCGCGCTTCGTCGTGCAGGAGCACCACGCGACGAGCCTGCACTGGGACCTGCGCCTGGAGCACGAGGGGACGCTCGCCTCCTGGGCGGTCCCGAAGGGGATCCCGCCCGCCCCGGAGCGCAACCACCTCGCCGTGCGCACGGAGGACCATCCCATGGAGTACCTCGAGTTCCACGGCGAGATCCCCGCGGGCAACTACGGCGCCGGGACGATGACGGTATGGGATCGCGGAGTCTTCGAGCTCGAGAAGTGGCGCGAGGACGAGGTGATGGTCGTCCTGCACGGCGAGCGCGTCCAGGGCCGCTACGTCTTGTTTCGCACCGGCGGCAAGAACTGGATGATCCATCGCATGGATCCGCCGCAGGACCCCGGCCGCGAGCCGCTGCCCGAGCAGCTGACGCCGATGCTCGCGCGCGCGGGCGCCCTGCCGCCCGATCAGCAGCACTGGGCCTTCGAGGTCAAGTGGGACGGCGTCCGCGCGGTCGGCTTCTGCGCGGGCGGGCGGCTGCGCCTGCAGAGCCGCTCGGGGCGCGACATCACGCAGCAGTACCCCGAGGTCCGCGGCGTGGCGGCCGAGCTGGGCGCGCGCGAGGCGATCCTCGACGGCGAGATCGTCGCCTTCGCCGAGGACGGGCGCCCGAGCTTCGAGCGCCTGCAGGGCCGGATGCACCTCGCCAACGCCCGCCAGGTCGGGCGCCTCGCGCACGCGGCGCCCGTCGCCTACGTGCTCTTCGACCTGCTGTGGCTCGACGGCCACTCGCTGACGGACCGCAGCTACGTCGAGCGGCGCGAGGCCTTGCTCGGCCTCGGTCTGAAGGGCCCGAACTGGCAGGTGCCGGGACATCACGTCGGCGACGGCGACGCGCTGCTCGAGCTCACGCGCGGCCAGGGCCTCGAGGGCGTGATGGCCAAGCGCCTGGACTCCGTCTACACGCCGGGCCGCCGCAGCTCGGCCTGGGTGAAGATCAAGAACATCCGCCGCACCTCGCTGTTGATCGGCGGCTGGCTGCCGGGGGAGGGCGGTCGCTCAGGCCGCCTCGGCGCCCTCGCCGTCGGCTTCTGCGAGGACGGCGCGCCGCACTACGCCGGCCGCGTGGGGACGGGCTTCACGGAGTCAGAGCTCGTGCGGGTGGGCCGCCTGCTCGGGCCGCTCGCACGCGAGACGTCGCCGTTCGAGGGCCGCCAGCCGCCGAAGCAGACCCGCTTCGTCGAGCCCCGGCTGGTCTGCGAGGTGGAGTTCATCGAGTGGACGCGCACGCGCACGCTGCGCGCGCCCTCCTACAAGGGCCTGCGCGACGACATCGCGCCCGAGCAGGCGGTGTTCGAGCCGATGGTCTAGCGCGCGGTGCGTCAGCCCGGCGCGCGGATGCCGCCGAGCACGACGTCGCAGAAGCGCTCGGCGACCTCGGCGGCGGAGAGGCGGCCGGCCGGGTCAAACCAGGACGGCATGTGGTTGACCATGCCGAGGAAGGCGAGCAGGGCGACGCCGCGGTCGGCGACGGCGAACCGGCCGGCCGCCTCGCCGCGCGCGAAGATGCCCGCGAGGATCGCCTCGAACTCCGCGCGCGCGGCGACGATCTCCGACCAGCGCGGGTCGGTCTGCACGGTGCGGCGCTCGGCCTGGAAGACGATCATGTGGTCGCGGTGAGACTCGACCTGTGCGACCCACTCGCGGGTCACGGCGCGCAGCTGGGCCTCCGGGTCCTCGCTCGAGCCCGCGACCGCGTGGGCGCGCTCGAGCAGTGGGTCCAGCAGCTCGCGCTGGACGGCGACGAGCAGGTCCGCCTTGGCGTCGATGTAGTGGTACAGGCCCCCGCGCGTGAGCCCCGTGGCTGCGAGCAGCTGCTCGATCGAGGTCGCGTGGTAGCCGCGCTCGGCGAACAGCGCCGCCGCGGCGCTGACGAGCTCGGCCAGCCTGGCGTCGTACTTGACACGGGAGCCCGGCCTGGTCGGGATGCGCGGCATGCGTGGACACAATACCGACCGGTCGGTAGAATATGTGGGACGTGCAGTTCGATCTGTCTCCCGATCACGACCTCATCCGCCGCACCGCGCGCGACTTCGCCGAGCAGGAGGTCGCTCCCGTCGCCGCCGAGCTCGACCGCACGAAGGCGTTCCCGTACGACATCGTCGCCAAGCTGGGCGAGCTCGGCTTCATGGGGATCCCCTTCGACGCGGAGTACGGCGGCGCCGGCGCCGACTCGCTGGCCTACGCGCTCGCCGTCGAGGAGCTCGCCCGCGTCGACTCCTCCGTCGCCATCACGATGTGCGCCCACACCTCGCTCGGGACCCAGCCGATCTACCTCTTCGGCTCCGCCGAGCACAAGGAGCGCTACCTGCCCGACCTGCTCGCGGGCCGCAGGCTCGGCGCCTTCGGGCTGACCGAGCCGGAGGCCGGCTCGGACGCGGGCAACGTCCGCACGCGCGCGTCGCTGCGCGACGGGGAGTGGACGATCAACGGCGCCAAGCAGTTCATCACCAACGCCGGGACCGACATCTCCGGCCACGTCGCGATCACTGCCCGCACCGGCGAGAACGAGGTCTCGAACCTGATCGTCGAGCGGGGCACCGCCGGCTACGCGGTGGGCGAGGCGTACCGCAAGATGGGCTGGAATGCCTCGGACACGCGCCCGCTGAGCTTCGAGGACTGCCGCGTGGGCGAGGAGCAGCTGCTCGGGGAGCGCGGCCGCGGCTACCAGCAGTTCCTGCACGTGCTCGACATCGGCCGCATCGGCGTCGCGGCGATGGGGGTGGGCCTCGCCCAGGGCGCGCTGGACCAGGCACTCGCCTACGCCAGGCAGCGGCAGGCCTTCGGCCGGTCGATCTCGAAGTTCCAGGCCATCCAGGTCAAGCTCGCCGACATGGCGACGGAGATCGAGGCCGCGCGCCTGCTCACCTACAAGGCCGCCTGCCTCAAGGACGAGGGCCGCAACTTCACGCTCACCGCCGCGCAGGCCAAGCTCAAGACCGGCCGGCTGGCCGTGCGCTGCGCCGAGGAGGCCGTCCAGATCCACGGCGGCTACGGCTACATCGAGGAGTATCCGGTCTGCCGCATGTACCGCGACGCGAAGATCCTCACGATCGGCGAGGGCACCGACGAGGTCCAGCAGATGGTCATCGCCCGCGCGCTCGGGGCATGACGCCGCGCACCGTCAGCATCCGCGAGGTCGGGCCGCGCGACGGCTTTCAGAACGAGCCCGAGATCATCCCGACCGACGTCAAGATCGCGCTGATCGACGCGCTCGCGCGGACCGGCCTGCGCCGCCTGGAGCTCACGAGCTTCGTGCGCGCCGACGTGATCGCGCAGCTCGCCGACGCGCGCGAGGTGCTGCTCGGGGCCGACGTCCCCGAGAGGGTCGCGCGCTCCGTGCTGATCCCCAACGAGCGCGGGCTCGACCACGCGCTCGAGCTGCGCGGGCGCTTCGACGAGGTCAACGTCTTCCTGTCGGCGACCGAGTCGCACAACCGGGCGAACGTCAGGCGCTCCGTGCAGGAGTCCCTCGCCGGCCTCGAGCGAATCCTGCCGCGCGCCCGCGAGGCCGGGCTGCGCTGCGAGGGCGTCCTCAGCGTCGCCTTCGGCTGCCCGTACGAGGGCCGCGTCGCACCCGAGCGGGTGTTCGACATCGCCCGCCGTTTGGCCGCCGCCGGAGCGCAGGAGATCGCCTTCGGCGACACGACGGGCATGGCCAACCCGGCGCAGGTGCGGGCGTTCTTCGCGGCCGCGCGCGACGCGCTGCCGGGCACCGAGCTCACCGCGCACTTCCACAACACGCGCGGCCAGGGGCTGGCCAACGTGTTCGCCGCCTGGGAGGCCGGGGTCGACTCCTTCGAGACGAGCTTCGGCGAGCTCGGCGGCTGCCCCGTCCCGGCCGGCGCGACGGGCAACGTCGCGTCCGAGGACGTCGTCTCGATGCTGCACGAGATGGGCGTGCAGACGGGGGTCGACCTGGCCGCGCTGCTCGACTGCGCGCGCGCCGCCCAGTCGGCGCTGGGGCGGCCGCTGGGCTCGCACACGCTGGTCGCCGGGCCCGTGGACTGGCATGTTTGAGTCGGTCCTGATCGCCAACCGCGGCGAGATCTCGCGGCGCGTGACGCGGACGCTGCGGCGGCTCGGCATCCGCTCGATCGCCGTCTTCGCCGACGCCGACGCCGGCGCGCCGCACGTGCGCGAGGCCGACGACGCAGTGCGCGTCGCGTCCTACCTCGACATCGGCGCGGTGCTTCAGGCGGCCCGCGAGGCGGGCGCCCGGGCCGTGCACCCGGGCTACGGCTTCTTGTCGGAGGACGCGGCCTTCGCGCGCGCCTGCGCCGCGGCGGGCCTCGTGTTCGTCGGGCCGTCGGCGGAGGCGATCGAGCTGATGGGCGACAAGGTCCGCGCCAAGGCCGTCGCGGAGGCCGCGGGCCTCCCGGTCGTGCCGTCCTACACGCTCGACGAGGCGCGCGCGGCCGCCGGCGACTACCCGCTGCTGGTCAAGGCGGCGGCGGGCGGGGGCGGACGGGGCATGCGCGTGGTCGCGTCCCCGGGCGAGCTCGACGCCTGCGTCGCCGCCGCCCGCCGCGAGGTGCAGGCCGGCTTCGGCGATCCGACCTCGCTTCGCTCGGAAGGCGTCTTCGTCGAGCGCTTCCTCCCGCGCGTCCGCCACCTCGAGGTGCAGGTCATCGGGGCGGTGTCGCTCGGGGAGCGCGAGTGCTCGCTGCAACGGCGCCACCAGAAGCTCGTCGAGGAGGCGCCCTCGCCGGCCGTCTCACCCGCGCTGCGCGAGCGCCTGGGCGAGGAGGCCGTCGCGCTGGCGCGCGCCGCCGGCTACTCCAACGCTGGCACCGTCGAGTTCCTCGCCGACGCGGATGATCCGACGACCCACTACTTCCTCGAGTGCAACGCCCGGCTGCAGGTCGAGCACCCGGTCACCGAGCTGGTCACCGGCCTCGACCTCGTCGAGTGCCAGCTGCGCGTGGCGGCGGGCGAGCCGCTGGGATTCGACCGCGTGCAGCTGCGCGGCCACGCGATCGAGGCGCGCGTCAACGCCGAGAACGCGGCGGCCGGGTTCCTGCCGTCGGCGGGGACCGTGCTCGCCTACACCCGCTCGTCGCAGGCGCGCATCGACGACGCGATCGAGGCCGGCTCGATCGTCGGCACCGACTACGACTCGCTGCTGGCCAAGGTCATCACGCACGCCCACGACCGCGCGACCGCGCTGGCCAAGCTCGACCGCGCGCTGGCCGACACGGCGATCCTCGGCGTGACGACGAACACGGGCTTCGTGCGCTCGCTGCTGGCGCTGGACGCCGTGCGGGCGGGCGAGCTCGACACTGGGCTGGTCGAGCGCGTCGCGGTCCCGGGGCCGGCCCTCGGCCACGACGACGTCGCGCGCGCGGCGGCCCAGATCGAGGCGGCGGCGGAGCCGGCGAGCGACGATCCGTTCGCGCGCACGGACGGCTGGCGGCTCGGCGGCGCCCGCGCCCCTTCGTGGTGGCGGCTGTCGGTCGACGGCGGCGACGCGGTCGACGTCGCCGTCGCGCCCGGCGAGGCGCCGCACCCGCGCTGGCGCTGGGCCCGCGGCGGCGACACGCTCTGGCTCGGCCGCGACGGTCACGCCTGGCGCGTGCGCACGCCGTCGGTCGAAGAGGCCCACCAGGGCGCGGTCGCCGGCGATCTGCGCGCGCCGATGCCGGGCTCCGTGCTGCTCGTGGCGGTCGCCGCCGGCGACGCCGTGGCCGCGGGCGATCCGGTCGTCGTGCTCGAGTCGATGAAGATGGAGCTGTCGATCGTCGCCCCGGCCGCCGGGGTGGTGGCGGAGATCGGCGTCGCCGTCGGCGACCGCGTCAAGCAGGGCCAGGCGCTGGCGCGCGTGGAGCTGCCCGATGCGTGAGCTCGCCCGTCTCGTCGAGGACCTCGACGCGCAGCTCGCGCGGGTGCGCGAGGGCGGGGGCGCGAAGGCGCGCGAGCGCCACGTCGCCCGCGGCAAGCTGCTCCCGCGCGAGCGCGTCGACCGCCTGCTCGATCCCGGGGCGCCGTTTCTCGAGCTCTCCGCGCTCGCCGCCCACGACCTCTACGACTCAGAGGCGCCGGGAGCCGGCATCGTCACCGGCGTGGGGCGCGTGTCGGGCCGCGAGTGTGTGATCGTCGCCAACGACGCCACCGTCAAGGGCGGCACCTACTACCCGATGACCGTCAAGAAGCACCTGCGCGCGCAGGAGGTCGCCCTGCACAACCACCTGCCGTGCGTCTACCTCGTCGACTCCGGCGGCGCCTACCTCCCGCTGCAGGAGGACGTCTTCCCCGATCGCGAGCACTTCGGCCGGATCTTCTTCAACCAGGCGACGATGTCCTCGCTGGGCATCGCGCAGATCGCCGCGGTCATGGGCTCGTGCACCGCGGGCGGCGCGTACGTCCCGGCGATGAGCGACGAGTGCGTGATCGTGCGCGAGCAGGGGACGATCTTCCTCGGCGGCCCGCCGCTGGTGAAGGCGGCGACCGGCGAGGAGGTCACCGCGGAGGAGCTCGGCGGCGGGGACGTGCACTCGCGGACCTCCGGCGTGACCGACCACCTCGCCGACGACGACGCCCACGCGCTGCGGATCGTGCGCCGGATCGTGTCGACGCTCGCGCCGAAGGCCCCGTCGCCGTGGCAGCGGCAGGCGGTCCAGCCGCCCGCGGCCGATCCGGGCGGGCTCTACCACGTCGTGCCCGTCGATCCGCGTACGCCCTACGACGTGCGCGAGGTGGTGACGCGGCTGGTCGACGGCTCGCGCCTGCAGGAGTTCAAGCAGCTCTACGGGCAGACGCTGGTCTGCGGCTTCGCCCACGTCCAGGGGCACCCGGTCGGCATCGTCGCCAACAACGGGATCCTGTTCAGCGAGTCCGCGCTGAAGGGCGCGCACTTCGTCGAGCTGTGCGACCAGCGCAAGATCCCGCTCGTCTTCCTGCAGAACATCTCCGGCTTCATGGTCGGGCGCGACTACGAGGCGGGCGGCATCGCCAAGCACGGCGCCAAGCTCGTCACCGCGGTCTCGACGGCCCGCGTCCCGAAGCTCACCGTGATCATCGGCGGGTCCTTCGGCGCCGGCAACTACGGGATGTGCGGCCGCGCCTACTCACCGCGCTTCTTGTGGATGTGGCCCAACGCGCGCATCTCGGTCATGGGCGGCGAGCAGGCCGCGACCGTCATGGAGACCGTAGGCCGGCCCGAGGTCGGCGCCACGCTGAAGGACCAGTACGAGCGCCAGGGCCACCCGTACTTCGCCACCGCCCGCCTTTGGGACGACGGCGTGATCGACCCGCTCGACACGCGCGACGTCCTCGGCCTGGCGCTCAGCGCCTGCGCCAACGCGCCGCTGGAGGACGTGCGGTACGGCGTGTTTCGGATGTAGGGGCGCGGTCGGGGCCGGCCGGACGCACGCGCGAACCGGATTCTGTGCATTTCCGCCCCTCTGGGGGTGAAATGCACAACACGGCACTGGCTGGGTGGGAGGTCGCCCCGACCACGCGCTTAATCGGGGTCCTGACCCCCCTAAGGCGCGGCGTCGGTCGCTCCCCTTACCGCCGCTGTAGACGCCTCGGGGCTTCGCGGCGCCGAGGTGCCGAGGCCGATATCGAGATGGATGCACGAAGTGGTCGCTGGGCGACCAGCGACGCGTCCTCTTGGGCCGTCCGGCGTGCGCGCTGGCCGCGCCTGCGCTTCGCCTGAGCGGGCTGTGCGGCGTCAGCGAGCTGACACAGCACAGCCCGGCAACACCTCCGCCGGCCCCGCCGCGCAGCATCTCGGCGGTCCGACCAACTGGGGGCTCCGAATGCTGAATCACCGTATAGGCGCGGCCGTTGCCGCGTGTCTCTTCCTGCCCGTCGCGTCCGCGGCCGCCGCCGACGCGCCGGTCACGCCCGCGGGCTTCCGCGTCAAACCCGCCGGGCTGGAGATCGGCGTCTCGAAGGTCGGCTCGGGCTTCCAGGGCCCGCTCGGCTCGGCGGTCTCCTCCGATGGTCGGCGGCTGCTGTCGGCCTCAAGCGGCGCGGCCCGCTACGAGTCCGCGGACCTCTTCAACCTCGACGACGGCTACCGCGCCTCGTCGGTCCCCTATGACGCGCAGGCCGGCCAGTCCGCGTTCTACGACGCCGTCTTCGCGCCCGGCGACAAGACCGCATATGTGTCGGGCGGTGGGCAGGGCGTGCTGCACCAGTTCGCCGTGGACGGCGACGGCCTGCGCGAGGTGGGGACCGTCGCGGCCGGCCCGTGGCCCGCGGGCCTGGCCTACGGCACCACGCCGCGCGGGAGCCGGCTCTACGTCGCCAACAACCTCAGCTCGAACCCGGTCGGTCCGATCAACCCGCCCGGCCACACGGTGACCGTGCTCGACCCGCGCACGAACGAGATCGTCAACACGATCGACCTCGGGACGCCGCTGCAGCCGCTCGGCGTGACCTTCGACCGCACGGGCGCCAAGGCCTACGTGACGCAGTGGATGGGCCGCGCCGTGGCGGCGATCGACACCGCGACGGAGACCAAGGTCGCCGACATCTCGCTGGGCGACGACGCGCTGCGCGCCGACCACCCGAGCGCGATCGCCGCCAACCCGCGGCGGGACGAGGTCTATACGGCCAACGCGGCTCGGACACCGTCTCGGTCATCGACACGACCACCGACCGCGTCACCGCCACGATCGGCGTCGGCCTCGTCCCGGGCGGGCCGAAGGGCGCCACGCCCGACGGGCTCACCGCCTCGCCGGACGGCACGCGCCTGTACGTCGCCCTGGCCGGGGAGAACGCCATCGCCGTGGTCGACGTCGCGTCGCGCAAGGTCCTCGGCTTCGTCCCGACGGCCGGGTACCCGGCCGACGTGGACGTGGCACCGGACGGCAAGCGCCTGATCGTGACCAACACCAACGACTCCGGCGCCGGTCCGAACCCGTGCGGCGGGCTCAGCCCCCTCGATCAGAGCCCGGACTGCCAGAACAGCGACCCCGACACCCAGTACGTCGGCTCGATGATCAAGGGCTCCGTGCAGGTCCTCAAGCTGCCGCTGTCGGCCGACCGGCTGCGGGAGCTGACCGCGCAGGTGCGCGCCAACAACCAGGTCGACGCGCGCTCCAAGCCCAAGCCCGAGGGCGCCGCCGCGATCAAGCACGTCATCTACGTGATCAAGGAGAACCGCACCTACGACCAGGTCTTCGGGGACCTCCCCGAGGGCAACGGCGACGCGCGGCTGAACCTGTTCAAGGACGACAGCGCGCCCAACCACCGCGCGCTCGCGCGGCGCTTCGGGATCTACGACGACTTCTTCGCCGACGCCGAGGTCTCCGCCGACGGGCACAACTGGTCCACACAGGCCGGCGCCACCGACTACGTCGACAAGACCTGGCCGGTGAACTACTCGCCGTCGCCGCGCTCGTCGCAGCGGGCCTACGACTACGAGGACGTCCCGCTCGCCGCGCAGTTTCCCACCGAGCCGCTCGCCTCGGACCCGGCCATCACCCGCTCGGCGGCGGCCGCGACCAAGGGCTACCTGTGGGACAACGCGTACGACCACCACGTCTCCTTCCGCGACTACGGCGAGTACGCCGCGTCGGGCGACTGCGCCATGCCGCCCGAGACGCGCGCCAACGTCTCCAACACGACGCGCCTGCGGCCCGAGTTCGGGACGTTGTCGCCGCGCTACCCCGGCTACAACCTGGCGTGCGCGGACCACACCACCCGCGAGCCGGAGTGGGAGCGCGAGTTCCGCGGCTACGAGCGCGACGGGAAGCTGCCGCAGCTGAACATCGTCCGGCTGCCCAACGACCACACGCGCGGCACCAGGCCGGGCGCCGCGACGCCCCAGGCCTACGTCGCCGACAACGACATCGCGCTCGGCCGCCTGGTCGACGTCGTCTCCCACTCGCGCTACTGGAAGGACACGGCGATCCTCGTCACCGAGGACGACGCGCAGAATGGGCCCGACCACGTCGACGCGCACCGGACCGTCGTGCTGCTCATCTCCGCCTACAGCAAGGGCGGGTCGACTCCACGCACTACGACACGAGCTCGATGATCGGGACGGCCGAGAGCCTGCTCGGCCTGCCACCGATGAGCATCACGGACGCGCGCGTAGCGCGGATGTGGAAGCTGTTCGCCGGCAAGCCGGACCTGAGTCCCTACAAGGCGCTCACCCCGACGGTCGTCCCGTTCGGGGAGGCGGCCGCGCCGGTCAACGCCAGCACGGCGCCGCTCGCGCGCGAGTCGGCGCAGTGGGACTTCTCCAAGGAGGACGCGGCACCCGAGATCGCGCTGAACCGCGCCATCTGGAAATCGGTCAAGGGCGAGTCCTCGCGCATGCCCCACCCACTCCACGAGCACATCGTGGGGTCGCGCCCGACCGACGAGGACGAGCAGGACGGCTAGCGCTGGTGGACGAGCGCTCCGGGCCCCGGGCGCACCTCGAACCCCCCGCGGGGGAGGGGTGCGCCCGGCTCCATGAGCGCGAGCACATGCCCGCCGAAGCCGCCGCCGATCAGGCGCACGCCGGCCGCGCCGGCGGCCCGGCAGCGCTCCACCACGGCCTCGACCTCGGGGGCCGAGACGTCGAAGCCGCCGCGCAGGCTCGCGTGTGACGCGTCGAGCAGCGCGCCGAGCGCCGCGACGTCCCCGCCGCGCAGGGCGTCGACCGCCGCCTCCACGCGCGCGTTCTCGCCGAGCACGTGCAGCGCGCGCGAGCGCCACGGCTCCTGAAGCGCCTCGGCGGCGTCGCGGTCGGCCCAGCGCAGGGCGTGCACGCCGAGCAGCTCCGACGCCTCGGCGCACTCGCGGCGGCGGTCGTTGTAGGGCGAGGACGCGTTGTCGCGCGCGCCGGCGCCGACCACCGCCAGGCGCCAGTCGCCAAGCTCGAGCGCCACGGGGTCGACCGTGTCGTAGGCGAAGTCGATCCGCAGCGCCTCGCCCGCGCGGCTCAGCAGCGACGCGTACTGGTCGAGCAGCCCTGTCTGCGTGCCGACCCACTCCCGCTCGACGCGCGAGCAGACCCGCGCGACGACCCGCCGGTCGGGATCCTCGACGCCGGACAAGGCGAGCAGCGCGAGTGCGAGGGCCCCGCCGAGCGCCGCGCTCGAGGACAGCCCGCCGCCGCGCGGGACGGTGCCCGAGATCTCGAGCCGCGCGGCGCTGACGGGGAAGCCCTCGGCGGCGAGCTCGGCGACGGTCCCGCGCACGAAGGCGCGCCATCCGGTGCCGTCGCGTCCCGGCCGCCAGGCGTCGAAGGCGTCGGTCTCGCGCAGGTCGCCCGCCCGCGCCATCGTCAGCGGCCCGGGGAGCGCCGTCGCCCGCACGGTCACTCCGCGGGCGATCGCGAAGGGCAGCGCGAGCCCGCCGTTGTAGTCCGTGTGCTCGCCGATCAGGTTGACCCGGCCCGGGGCGAACGCGGTGACGGAGCCGGCGGCCATAACGCGAATGCAAGCATGCGCGCCGGACCGGCGCGGAGTGCGACAATGAACGGGTATGCCTCGATCGATCTGGAGCGGCGCCATCTCGTTCGGGCTCGTCAACGTGCCCGTGAAGGTCTACAGCGCCGTCTCGGCCAAGACCGTGCGCTTTCACCAGCTCGACTCGACCACGGGCACGCGCATCGCCCAGAAGCGGGTCAACCCGCTGACGGGTGAGGAGGTGCCCTACGAGAACCTCGTCAAGGGCTACGAGCTCACCAAGGATCGCTACGTGGTCATCAAGCCGGAGGAGCTCGACGCCGTCTCCCCCGAGAAGAGCAAGACGATCGACATCGAGGACTTCGTCGAGCTCGTCGAGATCGACCCGATCTACTACGACCACCCGTACTGGCTCGTGCCCGACAAGGGCGCCGCGAAGGCGTACGCGCTGCTCGTGCAGGCGATGAAGGAGTCGGGCAAGGTCGCGATCGCGCGCGTCGTGCTGCGCAACAAGGAGCACCTCGTCGCGCTGCGGGCCTCCGGCGGCGGGCTGATGATGGAGACGATGAACTTCCACGACGAGGTCGTCGGCTCCGAGGACCTCGACGAGCTCGTGGCCGCGGCCGAGTCCGGCGCCTCCGCGCGCGAGGTCACGATGGCGCGTCAGCTGATCGACTCGCTGACGACCGGCTTCACGCCCGAGTCCTACTCGGACACCTACCGCGAGAAGGTGCTCGAGCTGATCGAGCGCAAGGCCCAGGGCGAGGAGATCGCCGTCCAGCCGGAGGCCTCCGCGCCCGCCCGCGTCCCAGACCTCATGGCCGCGCTGGAGGCGAGCCTGGCCGCGGTGAAGTCCGAGCCCGAGCCGGCGCCCAAGAAGCGGGCGCCGGCCAAGAAGCAGGCCGCCGCCAAGAACGCCGCCTAGGCCTTGTCGGCGCGCGTCTTGTCGAGGCCGGCGCGGATGGTCGCAGCCAGCGCGTAGGGGTCGCCCGTCGCGAGCATGTGCGCGAAGTACAGCTGCGGGTGCTCGGCCGTCTCCTGGTTGTACAGGCAGCCGACCTCGAAGCCGCTGCGGCGCATGACGCGCATGACCGGCTGGACCTCCTCGGAGCGCATGGAGAAGTCCGGTGCGGCGGCCGCCCGCGTTCCGCCCGGGTTCAGCGGCTTAAACTCGACGTTCGTGGAGACGTTGGCCTCCGGGGACGCGATGACGTCGCCGAGGACGATCCGGTCGCGCCGGTTGACCGACACGGTGACGACCCCTCCTCGCCGATCTCCGCCGAGCCGCCGAGGATCCTCCCGAGGCGCTCGGCGTTCAGCGGCGTCGTCGGATCGGTCGGCAGCGTCTGCGGGAAGGGGGCAGCGGTGACGTCGAGGACGGACCGGGCCGCGCGCGCCAGGGCGAGGGCGTCGCCGACGCCGCGGAAGTGGACGAACCAGACCTGCGGGGACCAGTCGAAGTAGTGCTGGTGGAGCCGGTCAGGCTGCGGCGTCCAGGCCCGGCGAGCGGTCGAGCTCGAACCAGACGCGGTTCCCGCCGGGCTCGACGCCCCAGCGGTCGGAGAGCGTCGCCACCAGGTACAGGCCCCAGCCCTCGACGGTGTCCGGGTCCTCGGCGCGGCCCTCGAACGTGAAGCCCTTACCGCGGTCTGAGACCTCGACGCGCACGACGTCGTCGCTGACGGCGACGCCGAGCCGGATGCGGTCGGAGGGGCTCATGTCGGCGTGGCGGAGGCTGTTGGTCACGAGCTCGGAGACGAGCAGCCGCACGTCGCCCAGCTGGTCGTCCGGCAGCCGGCCGGACAGCTCGTCGACCGCGTGGCGGGCGGCGGCGGCGGAATCGAGCTCGCGCGGGAGGTCGAGCTCGATGCTCACCCGGCGGCCTCCGCCGCGGAGTCGACGAAGTGCAGCTGGTCGGTCATGCGCGTGATCTCGAAGACGCGCTGGACCTCCGCCTGCCCGCGCACGCAGGCAAAGCGCCGGCCCTCCTGCTTGGCGCGCTCGTCCTCGAGGACCACCAGGCGCAGGCCCGTGGAGTCCATGAAATCCAGCTTTGACAGATCGAGGACCAGGCCTCCGGGCGCGTGATCGGCCGAGATCCGCGTGAGCTCGTGCTCGAGCAGCTCCGCGCCGGCGACATCGAGTTCCCCCGAGAGCGCCACCACCGCCACGTCACCGGTCACCGTGGTCTCGAAGCTCAGGAGGGTCACGCGCGCAAGCCTACGAAAGCTGGCGCGCGGTTACACCCTCGACCATGGCACGACTTCGTCGCGCGGACTGCTCGAGTCCCGGAATCAGACGCGTCAAGCGCGGGCGCGGCTTCGGCTACGTCGACGAGGACGGCCGCCGGGTTGCCGAGCCGGAGGTCCTCGCGCGCATCGGCGAGCTCGTCATCCCGCCCGCCTGGAAGGACGTCTGGATCTGTCCCTGGCCGATGGGCCACATCCAGGCGACCGGGGTCGACGCGGCCGGTCGCAAGCAATACCTGTACCACCCGCTGTGGCGCGAGCGCCGCGACCGGCAGAAGTTCGACGACATGATCGCCTTCGCCAAGGATCTACCCGAGCTGCGCCGGAAGGCGACCGAGACGCTCGAGGCCTCCGACGTGCTCTCCCGCGACCGGGTCATGGCGTGCGCGATCCGGTTGCTCGACCAGGGCTTCTTTCGGATCGGCTCGGAGGACTACGCGGTCAGCAACGAGACCTACGGGCTGGCCACGATGCTCAAGGAGCACGTCACGCTGGAGGGCGGCGACACGATGGTCTTCGACTACACCGCCAAGAGCGGCAAGCGCCGCATCCAGGGCGTCGTGGACCCCCTGTCCTTCGATGTGGTGGGGGCGCTCAAGCGGCGGCGGTCCGGCGGGGACGAGCTGCTCGCCTTCAAGGAGGGCGGCCGCTGGCGCGACGTCCGCTCGGCGGACATCAACGCGTTCCTCAAGGACCAGACGGGCGGGGAGCACTCGGCCAAGGACTTCCGCACCTGGAGCGCGACGCTGCTCGCCGCGGTGGCCCTCGGCGTCTCCGGCGAGGCCCAGGCCACCAAGACGGGTCGCAAGCGCGCCATCTCGCGGGCGGTCAAGGAGGTCGCGCACTACCTCGGCAACACCCCGGCCGTGTGCCGCGCCTCCTACATCGATCCGCGCATCGTCGACGCCTACGAGGGCGGCATCATCGTGACGCCGGAGACCATCGCCGCCGAGGAGGACCGGCCGGGCGCGCTGGCGATCCACCAGAAGGCCGTCGAGGTCGCCGTCCTGCGGCTGCTCGACGGGCACGGGAGCGGCGCCGGGCTCGAGCGGCTGGCGGCGTAGAGCCCGGGCTACTCGATCTCCGGGCCGCGGGGGTCCGGCGTCGGCTCGGCCGGGTCGATAGGCCGGGTCGGCGTGACCGGCTCGGCCGGCGCTGGCGGGCCGTCGGGCGTGATCGGCTCGGAGGGGATCTCCCGGTCCGGCGTCGGGTCGGCCGGGATGGTGGGCGTCTCCGGCACGATCAGTGGCTGCTCGGGCTGCGACGGGTAGTTGGGGACCTCCAGCATGGCGCTCATGAGCGGCTGCCGGCCGTCGAGCGGCGGTTGCTGGGGGCGGCGCGGCGCTTGGCGGAGGCCTTGGCCTTCGGCTTGGCGCTCTCGCCGGTGCGGATCTCGTAGGCCGTGACGGCGAGCTTGGCGATCTGCTTGCGCAGGTCGGCGAGCATGGCCTCCTCGGTCGCGCGGTGGTCGGCGGCGAGCTTGGCGGTGGCCGTGTCGCCGGCGGCGGCGGCGGTGGCCTCGAGGTGCTCGTAGGTGGCGATCTCCAGCGCCTCGGTCGCGCACTCGTCCTTGGCGTTTTTGAGCATCCGCTCCGGCTGGCTCGGCGTGCGCAGCAGGTCGAGCGGGCCCTTGGTGAGGACGAGCACCTGGCCGATGGCGTCCCGGGCCAGGCCGATCGTCAGGCTCATCACGCCGCGGCCGCCGTCGCCGCCGAGGGCCTTGCGGCGCCGGTCGATGGCGACGACCTGCTTGCGCGTATCGGCGAGATGCTGCTCGAGCAGCGTGCGGTACGCCTCGTCGGTGGTCATCGCGATATGGGCGGCAAGGTTTCCCACCAGCGCCGTCTCGAGGGCATGGGCCTCGTCGAGATAGCTGAGCACAAGGGTCTTCGAATCCATACCTGGAGGGCTGCCCAGCCCGGCACACGGCAAACTCCCGTCGATATGCCCGCGCCCAAGCCCCTCGAGGTCGACGTCGACGGACGCCGGCTCTCGCTCTCGAACCTCGACAAGGTGCTGTATCCGCAGGCCGGCTTCACCAAGGGGCAGGTGATCGACTACTACACGCGCATCGCGCCCTGCGTGCTGCCGCACCTGCGCGACCGGCCGCTCACCCTCAAGCGCTATCCGAACGGCGTCGAGGCCCCGTACTTCTATGAGAAGAACTGCCCGCGCCACCGGCCCGACTGGATCCGCACCGCGGCCGCCGGATCCAACGAGTTCTGCGTCTGCGACGACCTGCCGACGCTCGTCTGGCTGGCCAACCTGGCCGATCTGGAGCTGCATCCGTCGCTGGCGAAGGCGGCGGACTACACGAGTCCGACCGTCGTCGCGTTCGACCTCGACCCGGGCCCGCCCGCGACGATCGTCGAGTGCGCCGAGGTCGCCGTGCGGCTGCGCACCGCGCTGCGCGCGATCGGCCTGGAGTGCTTTCCCAAGACCTCGGGCTCGAAGGGCATGCAGGTCTACGCGCCACTGAACACGCCGACCTCCTACGAGAAGACCAAGCCGTTCGCCCACGCCGTCGCCCAGGCGCTCGAGCGCGCTGAGCCCGCGCTCGTGGTCTCCGACATGAAGAAGGCGCTGCGCGCCGGCAAGGTGCTCGTCGACTGGAGCCAGAACGACGAGCACAAGACGACGGTCGGCGTCTACTCGCTGCGCGCGCGCGAGCAGCCGACGGTCTCGACCCCGGTCAGCTGGGAGGAGATCGAGTGCGCGCGCGCCTCCGGCGACCCGGAGAACCTCGTCTTCACCGCCGCCGACGTGCTGCGGCGCGTCGGCGAGCTCGGGGACCTGTTCGCGCCCGTGGCCGAGCTCGAGCAGGCGCTGCCACGGTTCTGAACGCCAAGCGCGCGGCCGCTCGCCGTCACCCTGCGGCCTGCTTGGCCTTGGCCGGCAGCCCGTTCTTGCGCCCGGTGATGAACGCGTGCTTGTTCTCGACCGTCGGGACCGTGCCGCCGACCCCGCCCGTCGTGTAGTACCAGGCGCCGAACGACTTCTTGGTGGACGAACGCTCGCGCGGGTGAGGCGCATGCGCCGGCGGGCTGACTGCGTCGCGCGCCCCTACTTGCCGATCTCCGCAAAGGTCACGGGGACCCCGAGCTCCTTGAGGCCGTCGTCTTCGCGGTAGTCGAGCTCGCCTTCGGTGTGGGTGAAGACGACGACGCGGTCGGCCTTGAAGGTGGCGAGGGCGTCCTGGACGGCGACGGCGGGCTCGGACTCGCCGGTGATCGAGACGGCGTCGACGCCGTCCTCCTCGAGCAGCTCGGCCGTCTGGTCGGCGCTCTGTTGCGCGTGACCGATCGCCTCGTCGGCGTCGGACATCCAGAAGCGCAGCCCCGAGTGGGTGGTCGCCGGGCTGATGACGAGGACCTCGGCCTCCAGCGCGTCCTCGCCGGCAGCGTTGCGCAGCGCGGAGGCGTCGATCGGCTCAGGGGTCAGCACGAGCAGCTTCATGGCGTGCGCAGTACCCGTGGCGCCTCCGGGCGCAAACGGGCCGGCGCGCCGTCGGACGCGGCGAGCTCGTCGTAGGTGACGGGCCGGCGCTTGTCCGCCTGAACGCGGAGCGTCCGCTCGAGCGCGCGCGTGCGCCCGGGCCGGCGGTCGAAGGCGGCGGGGTGGACGTCGACGCGCAGCGTCGCGCCGCTGTGCACCAGCGTGCCGGCCCGCCAGAGTCCGGGGGCGATCCACCAGTCGAAGCTCGAGATCAGCTCGCGGCGCGCGCCGAGCGCGTGCGAGAAGCTCGGGGCGTGGTAGCCGCTGGGCTCCAGGCCGGCGAGTGCCATCAGCCGGCGCCCGGCGCGGACGTGCTCGGTCGCCTCGCGCAGGCCGGCGGGCCGGGCCGCGAAGCCCTGCTGGGCGATCGCGTCGCCGCCGCAGCGCCGCTCCTTCAGCCACTGCGACATGGCCGGGCTGCGCTGGAAGAACGGGTGGTCGTCGGCGGCGGGGATGACCAGCAGCGTCACGCGGTCCACGCCGAGGTCTGCGAGCCAGTCGCGGATCAGCGCGCAGTGCTCGAACGTGGCCGGCTCGATGCCGTGCAGGGCGACGGCCAGCCGCGGTTGGTCATGCCGCACTGCGAACCCCCGCGAGGTCGCCCAGGGCCTGCGCCCAGCCGTCGGCCAGGCGCGCCAGCGAGCGCTCCCAGGTGCGGGCCTCCGCGGCGACCAGCCCGCCGCGCGCCAGGCGCTCGCGCGAGCGCCGCGAGCGTGCGAGGCCGCGCAGGGCGGCCGCGAGCTCGCCCGCCTCGGGCCGGCACAGCACGCCTGAGCGGCCGTCCTGGATCAGCTCGGCCGGCCCGCCGGCGGCGACCGCGACCACCGGCAGCCCCGAGGCCTGGGCCTCGAGCACGACCTGGCCGAACGTGTCGGTCTGCGAGGCGAAGCAGAAGAGGTCGGCCGAGGCATAGGCGCGGGCGAGCGCGTCGTCCTCGAGCCAGCCGAGGAAGGTCGCACGCTCTCCGAGCCGCTCGCGCAGCTGCGCCTCCTCGGGCCCGCCGCCGGCCAGCAGGAGGTGCAGCCGGTCGTCGTGCGCCGCGGCGCGCTCGAAGGCCTCGGCCAGCAGCCCGACGCCCTTCTCGGCCGCCAACCGCCCGGCGTAGAGCACGTCGACGCGATCGCGGCCGTGCGCGACGCGGTGGTGCGGTCCGAAGCGGGCCGTGTTCGACACCGCGGTCCCAGCGGTGCACCCTGGCGGCGGGGATGCCGAGGCTCGCGAGCGCGCCGTTGGCGGCCGAGGAGGGGGAGAGGACCCGGTCGCAGCGGCCGTAGAAGGCCGCCAGCACCGCGGTCATCGCCGACGCCGCCCGCTGGTCGTGAGTCCGCAGGGCCGCGTACGCCGCCAGCTCGGAGTGGTAGCTGCCCGCCAGCGGCAGCCCCATCATCCGCGCCACCAGCGCGGCGGCGATGCCGGCCGGTCCCGGCGCCGTCAGGTGCACGAGGTCGTAGCGGCCCTCGGCCAGCGCGTCGACGACCGCCGGCAGGCACGGGACGCCGACCGCAAGGCCGCCGAGGTCCACCTCGGCGACCGCGGAGAGGCGGCGGTCGACGCCGGGGTCCGTGCCGATCAGGTCCACCTCGAACCCGGGCACGCCGCGCTCGCGGATCGTCTGCAGCGTCCGGGCGACCCCGTGCGTCGCGCCGACGCCGTCCGCGACGATCGCGACGCGGCGCGGCTCACCGTCGCGGTGGGTCAGCTTGCGCTTCTCGCGGCCGAGGAAGGCGGCGGCGGGGGCGTAGGGGATGGCCGGCAGGCAGGCGTCGAAGATCCGCAGCCCCAACCCCGCGTCCAGCGGCGATCGCGCCGCCTCGCGCAGCTTGCGCTCGTGCACGCCGCGGGCGCGGCGGGCGAGGTCGCCGTGGGAGAAGGCCTCGCACTGCAGCAGGGCGATCGGGTCGCCCTCCAGGCCGACGGCGTCCAGCCACGCGCCGACGAGCGCGCGCGCGTCGGCGGGGGCGAGGTCCGCGCCGATCGCTCCGCGTCGCGCGTCACCCTCGCCCATGACCCGCTCGGCCATGCGCAGGACGGCGGCCGGGTCGGGCGTCGCGGGGCCGTCGCGGCCGAGCGTGCGGACCGCGATCGCCAGCGCGGCGTGGGCCCACTTGGCGGCCGAGCCCTGGTCGCCGCGGCCCTGGGCCCGGCCGGCGCGGACGTGCGCGAGGAAGCCCTTCCAGTGGGCGGCCGGCGGCGTCTCGGTCCACGTGAGGCCGATGTCGACGCCCGCGTGGTCGTCCGAGCCGCCGGTGCCGGTGCCGCCGCGGGTGTCGATGTAGACGGCGGCCGGGAGGTTGAGCTCACGGGCGCGCGAGCCGTTGCGGACCTCCCAGACCTCGAACAGCTCGGCGAGCCGGCGGCGGTGGCGCGGCTGCAGCGGCGCGGCGACCGCGAAGAACGGGTGCGCGAGCGCCGCGACGATCTCGTGCTCGGCGAGGTAGACGGCGACGTCCTCGACGTCGCCCGCGAGCCGCTGCAGCGCCTCGTGGTCGGCCGGGGTGATCCCCCAGCACAGGACGTGGACGGCCTGGGGCTCGCCGCGGAAGCGCGCCGTGAGCTCCTCGGAGACGAAGGCGTCCTCGTAGCGCTCGGCGAGGGCGACGGCGCCGTCGATGGCGTCGTGGTCGGTGAGGGTCACGAAGTCCATGCCGCGGCGCTTGGCGAGCTCGTAGACCTCCTCGGGCGCCGTCGCGCACTCCGGAAGGCCCAGCGCGCGCGACACGCCGAGCTTGGAGACCTGGGATGCCGTGGAGTGGCAGTGAAGATCGACCCGGATGGTCGATGGGCTCTCGTTCTTTGTCATCACCCAGCAGATTCCCCTGCAAAGCAGGCTGCTCGGTGATCGTTTGGTGAACGCTAGGGGGCGATCGCGACGTAGGGGAAGTCGAGGGCCGGGAGCTCGGCGCTGTCGGTCGCCGTCGGATTGCAGATCTGGAGCCGCAGGCTGGTCGCGCCCGCCGCCTTCCCGGTCGCGACGAGGTTGTCCGGGAGACTCGCCGGCGTCCCGACGACGACGAGGTCGGTGGTCAGATCCTGACCGGCGTGCTGCGGCGCGACCGGGAAGTCCTTCACCTGGCACGTTCCGGCGACCACGATTGCGAAGTCGCCGTTGACCTTGCCCGCAAAGGCGCCCAGGTCGGTCGCGTGCAGGTCGCCGTCGATGATCTCGCCGGTTCCGACGGCCGCCGCGCCGATCTCGGCCTGGCCGACCGCGCCCGTCGCGATGTCGCTCTTGGTCACCGCATTCGTGGCGATCTCGGAGTTGGTGATCGCGTTGGGGGCGATCTCGGCGGCGCTGAGCGTGTCGTGCAGGAGGTCGACCGCGCTCAGGGAGTGGTCGAAGACCTGGTTGCCGGTCACGCTGTTCGGCGCGAGCTTGTCCAGCGACACGGCGCCGTTGCGGATCTGGGAGGCGCCGACCGAGCCGGCGGGGGTGGCGCGCAGCGAGCGGCGGGTGCCGACGCTCAGGTCGCGCGTGGTGAGCGAGCGGTCCTTGATCTGCCTACCCCTCACCGTGCCCTTGCGGATGGTCTTGCCGTTGATCAGCCTGGCCGCCTCGGCGGGACCGCCGACGGCGACGAACAACGCGAGCAGGGCGATCAGCGTGGCCGGGTGCACCCGGCGGAGGCGAGCGGTCATGCCCTCCTAATGTCCGCGCACCGGGGAAGGTTCGCAGTCGCGGCGGTCGCGGTAGGTCACCTGACACCTCCCCCGAAGCCAGCGACCTGGGAAGCCGGGGCATCGGGTTTTCTCTCACCGGCGAGCTTATGGCCCCTTGATAAGCTGTCAGGCCCTCGCCGGAGCCTCACCGCCGTCCAGGGGCACGCCAATATGCACTCGCGCAAGCGCCCCACCGAGAGGGTCGGCCTGTACGACCCGGCTTACGAGCACGACGCCTGTGGCGTCGCCTTCGTCGCGCGGCTGCACGGCGACCCCAGCCGCGAGACCGTCGACCGCGCGATCATGGCGCTCGAGAACCTCGAGCACCGCGGAGCCGAGGGCGCCGACCCCAACACGGGCGACGGCGCCGGGATCCTCATGCAGATCCCCGACGAGTTCTTCCAGGACCTCGTCGGCGCGCAGCTGCCGCCCGCCGGCGCCTACGGGGTGGGCGTCGTCTTCCTGCCGCAGGACAAGGCCCGCCGCACCGAGCTCGAGGCCACCATCACCACGGCGATCGAGGACGAGGGCCAGCGGGTGGTGCTCTGGCGCGACGTGCCGACGGACCGCGACTGGTGCGGGCTCACCGCCTTCTACCACCGGCCCTACGTCAAGCACGTGGTGATCGCCGCCTGCGGCGACCTCGCGGACGACCAGGACGCCTTCGAGCGCAAGCTCTACGTGATCCGCCGGGTGGCCGAGCTCGCCGCCGGCCCGGAGCTCGTCATCCCGACGCTGTCCTCGCGGACGATCGTCTACAAGGGGATGCTCACGCCGATCCAGCTGCGCGGCTACTTCCCCGACCTGCAGGACCCGCGCGTGAAGACGTCGCTGGCGCTCGTGCACTCGCGCTTCTCGACGAACACCTTCCCGAGCTGGGAGCTCGCGCACCCCTACCGCCTGATCGCCCACAACGGCGAGATCAACACGCTGCGCGGCAACCTCAACTGGATGCGCGCGCGGGAGTCCCAGCTGCGCTCCGAGCTCTTCGGCGAGGACCTGCAGAAGGTCCTGCCGGTCGTGCGCCCGGGCGGGTCGGACTCCGCGACGCTCGACAACGTGCTCGAGCTGCTCATGCTCGCCGGCCGCAGCCTCCCGCACGCGCTGATGATGTTGATCCCGGAGGCCTTCGAGGGCCGCGAGGACATGCCGGAGGACCTGAAGGCCTTCTACGCCTTCCACTCCTGCTTCATGGAGCCCTGGGACGGCCCCGCGGCGGTCGCCTTCACCGACGGCCGCATGATCGGCGCCACGCTGGACAGAAACGGCCTGCGCCCCGGGCGCTGGATGGAGACCAAGGACGGCTGGGTGATCGTCGGCTCCGAGGCCGGGATGCTCGAGGAGCCGCCCGCCAACATCGCCCGCGTCGGCCGCTTGGAGCCGGGCAAGCTGTTCCTCGTCGACGTAGAGCAGGGCCGGGTCGTGCCTGACGCAGAGATCAAGCACGCGGTCGCCAACGCCAAGCCCTACGGCGACTGGTACGACCAGGGCGTCGTCAACGTCGACGACCTCCCCGACCGCTCGCCCTCACCGGATCCATCCCCGCCCGCCAGGCTGGCCGAGCGCCAGCTCGCCTTCGGCTGGACGCAGGAGGACCTGCGCCTGATCCTCGTGCCGATGGCGCGCGACGCCGCCGAGCCGACCGGCTCGATGGGCAACGACCTCGCGCTGGCGGTGCTGTCGGACAAGGCGCCGCCGCTGTTCAACTACTTCAAGCAGCTCTTCGCGCAGGTCACCAACCCGCCGATCGACCCGATCCGCGAGAACATCGTGATGTCGCTCTCCAGCGGCGTCGGCCAGGAGGAGAACCTCCTCGCGGAGTCCCCCGAGCACGCGCACCAGCTCGCGATGTCCCAGCCGATCTTGCGCGCCTGTGAGCTCGAGCGCCTGCGCCAGGTCGACCACTCCGTCTTCTGGGCGCACACCGTCGACATCACGTGGCCGTCGCAGGAGGGCTCCGAGGGGCTCGAGCGCGCCCTCGCGCGCATCTGCGAGGAGGCCGAGGAGGTCGTCGAGGACGGCGTCACGATCCTGATCCTCTCCGACCGCAGGACAGCCCCCGGCCGCACGCCGATCCCGGCGCTGCTGGCCACCGGCGCCGTCCACCACCACCTCGTGCGCGCGGGCACGCGGCTGCAGACCGGCCTGATCATCGAGACCGGCGAGGCCCGCGAGGTCCACCACTTCTGCGCGCTGATCGGCTACGGCGCCGCCGCGGTGAGCCCGTACCTGCTGTTCGAGTCGGTCGCCGAGCTCGCTCGCCAGGGCCGCATCCCGGGGGTCGACGATCCCGACGAGGCCGAGCAGCGTCTCGTCAAGGCGATCGGCAAGGGCCTGCTCAAGACGCTCTCCAAGATGGGGATCTCGACGATCTCCTCCTACTGCGGCGCGCAGATCTTCGAGGCGGTCGGCCTCGAGCGGTCGCTCGTGGACAAGCACTTCACCGGCACCGCGTCGCGGGTCGGCGGCATCGGCCTCGACGTGCTCGCCGCCGAGGCGCTGACGCGCCACGAGCGCGGCTTCCCGGACTGCGGCTACCTACCGACGGCGCCCGACGGCGACGACGCGCCGCCGGAGGACATCCTGCCCGTGGGCGGCCAGTACCAGTGGCGCCGCGACGGCGAGCGCCGCCAGTGGGACCCGCGCGCGATCGCGCTGCTGCAGAGCGCCGCGCGCAACGGCTCGTGGGAGAGCTATCAGGAGTTCGCCGAGCACATGAACACCGAGGCGGCGGCGAAGTCCTCGCTGCGCGGGCTGCTGGACTTCAACTACGCCGAGGACGGCGGGGTCGCGATCGAGGAGGTCGAGCCGGCCGCCGAGATCGTCAAGCGCTTCGCCACCGGCGGGATGTCGCTCGGCTCGCTGTCGCGCGAGGCGCACGAGTCGCTCGCCATCGCGATGAACCGCATCGGCGGCAAGTCGAACTCCGGCGAGGGCGGGGAGGACGCCGTCCGCTACGAGCGCGCCGCCAACGGCGACTACCGCCGCTCGGCGATCCATCAGATCGCGTCCGGCCGCTTCGGGGTCAACATCCACTACCTCGTCAACTGCGCCGAGCTGCAGATCAAGATGGCCCAGGGCGCCAAGCCCGGCGAGGGCGGCCAGCTGCCCGGCCAGAAGGTCGACGAGTACATCGGGACGATCCGCCTGACGACGCCGGGCGTGACGCTGATCTCGCCGCCGCCGCATCACGACATCTACTCGATCGAGGACCTCAAGCAGCTCATCCACGACCTGCGCTGCGCGAACCCGCAGGCGCGCGTCTCGGTCAAGCTCGTGGCCGAGGTCGGCGTGGGCACCGTCGCCGCCGGCGTCGCCAAGGCGGGCGCCGACCACATCCTTATCTCCGGCCACGACGGCGGCACGGGCGCCTCGCCGCAGTCCTCGATCCAGTCGGCCGGCGTGCCGTGGGAGATCGGCCTGTCAGAGACCCAGCAGACGCTCGTGCTCAACGACCTGCGCTCGCGCGTGTGGGTGCAGGCCGACGGGCAGATGAAGACGGGGCGCGACGTCGCCATCGCTGCGCTGCTCGGCGCGGACGAGGTCGGCTTCTCGACGGCGCCGCTGATCGCCGAGGGCTGCGTGATGATGCGCGTCTGTCACCTCAACACCTGCCCGGTGGGCGTGGCCACGCAGGATCCCGAGCTGCGCCGCCGCTTCCAGGGCACCCCCGAGCACGTCGTCAACTACTTCGTCTTCGTCGCCGAGGAGCTGCGCGGCATCATGGCCAAGCTCGGCGTCCGGTCCTACGACGAGCTCGTCGGCCGCGTGGACCTGCTGCACGCCGCCGACGCGATCGACCATTGGAAGGCCCGCGGCGTCGACCTCTCCGAGGTGCTCGAGCAGGTCGACATGCCCCCGGGCACGCCGCTGTCGCGCACGATGCCGCAGCCCTCGCCGCTGGTGGGCGCGCTCGACTACGACCTGATCGCGCACTGCGCAAAGGCGATCGACAAGCGCGAGCCGGTCGCCGGCGCGTTCAAGATCCGCAACGTCAACCGCACCGTCGGCGGCATCCTGTCGTCCGCCGTGACCCAGGTCTGGGGCGCCGACGGCCTGCCGCCGGAGACGGTGAAGCTCGAGTTCACCGGCTCGGCGGGCCAGTCCTTCGCCGCCTGGCTGGCGCCGGGCATCGAGCTCACGCTGATCGGCGACGCCAACGACTACGCGGGCAAGGGCCTCTCAGGGGGCGTGGTCACGGTGCACCCGCACCCCGACGCGACCTTCGTCGCCGAGGAGAACGTGATCGTCGGCAACACGGTGCTCTACGGCGCCACCGCCGGCCGCGCGTTCTTCCGCGGCCTCGCCGGCGAGCGCTTCGCGGTCCGCAACTCGGGCGTGGACACCGTCGTCGAGGGCATCGGCGACCATGGCTGCGAGTACATGACCGGCGGCCACGTCGTCGTCCTCGGCCGCACGGGCCGCAACTTCGCGGCCGGGATGAGCGGCGGCGTCGCCTACGTGCTCGACGACGACGGCGAGTTCGAGTCGCGCTGCAACTTCGAGCTCGTCGGCTTCGACGCCATGGACACCGACGACGAGCGCACGCTGTTCGACCTCGTCACCGAGCACCGCGAGCGCACCGGCTCCGCCGTGGCCGAGCGCCTGCTGGCCGACTGGCCCGCCGCGCTCGAGCGCTTCGTCAAGGTCATGCCGCACGACTACAAGCGCGTGATGGCCGAGCTGGCCGCCGCGGCCGAGCGCGAGGCGTCGGCCGAGGCGGCCGCGGCGTAGGGTCCGGAACTGCTGCTGGGTCGGGGGAGGACGCCGTTGCTGGGCCGGGGAGGGCGCCGGTGTGCGGACCCATAAGTGCCCTCGCGCTGGGGCCGCCGAAGGGGTGAGCGTCAGTTGGTCCGCTCTGGGCCCGGTACGTGCCTTCGGCCGTTGTGCCCAATGCGAGAAGCGGGGCTATGCGGGCCTAAGTGACGCTGGCTCCGCCGTGGGCGGACGGCGAGCGCAGAAAGTGGGGTTCCGAGCCCTGACCCCTCACCCAGCCTGCTGTTGCAAGTGTGGTGCGACTGCGTCGATCGGCCGGTCCGCGCCGCCGTCGCGGCTCACGAGCATCCCAGCGCGTCGCAGGCGGCCTCGAGCAGCTCCCGGTCGCGGGCGTAGGTGAGCTGGGGCAGTGCCTCGGCCGCCGGCATCCAGCGCAGCTCGTCGACCTCGTGATTGGGGGTGAACGCCGGGGCGTCGACCGCCTCCACGAGCCAGTAGCGCACGAGCTTGGAGCGGCCCTTGTGGTCGGTGTAGGTCGACGGGGGCAGCTCCTCACCCAGCGCGCCCCGCACGCCGATCTCCTCCTCGATCTCCCGCAGAGCCGCCTGCTCGAAGCTCTCGCCCGCGTCGAGCTTGCCCTTGGGCAGCGACCAGTCGTCGTAGCGCGGCCGGTGGATGACGGCGAACTCCGTCTCGCCGCGATAGACGACGCCGCCGGCGGCCTTGACCTCGAACTCCATGCCTGGCATGGTCGCATGGGCGTTCCAGATGAGCGTTGGTCGGCTCTGGACTGCGACAGGGAGAAGACGTGATGCTGGTCAAGCGTGCCGTTGCCGAGTTCGTCGGGACCTTCGTGCTGGTGTTCGGCGGGGTCGGAGCAGCGGTGATCGCGGGAGACAAGATCGGCAATCTCGGCGTCGCGTTCGCCTTCGGACTGTCCCTGCTGGTGATGGCCTATGCGATCGGGCCGATCTCCGGCTGCCACATCAATCCGGCCGTGACGCTCGGCCTCGTGGTTCGCGGCAAGATGAACATCGGCGAAGCCCTCTACTACTGGGCCGGCCAGCTCCTGGGCGGCTTCGTCGCCGCTGCGGTGCTGCTCGTTGATCGTCAAGTCGCCCGCCGGCGGCTACGACGCCGGCATGGCGGGCTTTGGGGCCAACGGCTACGGGAAGCACTCGCCCGGCGGCTATCCGCTCGGCGCGGTGTTCCTCGTCGAGGTCCTGCTCACCGGCCTGCTGATGTTCACGGTGCTGGCGGCAACGGATCGCATCGCCGAGGTCGCGTTCGCGGGGCTGCCGATCGGCCTCGTGCTCGTCGTCATCCACCTCGTCGGCATCCCGGTCGACAACCTCTCCGTCAACCCGGCTCGGAGCGTCGGGCCGGCGATCTTCGTCGGCGACTGGGCACTCTCCCAGCTGTGGGTGTTCGTCGTCGCGCCGCTCGTCGGCGCCGTGCTCGCCGCCCTCCTGCACGGCTGGCTGTTCTCCGGTGCGCGACAGGTCGACTCCGCGGAGTCCGCGGTCACCGCCACCCGGCCGGCTGACTCATGACGCGGGCCTCAGCTCGACGACGAAGCCGCCGTTGTGTGCGACGGGGACCTTCAGCGTCGTGCGGCGGCCGACCAGCGCGTCGTGCGCCACAAGGCCGCCGTCCGGCCCGTCGGTGATGACGTGGGCCGCGTAGGCCCGGCCGGAGAGGAAGCGCAGCGGGACGCGAAGCGACCGCCGGCCACCCGCGACGATCCCGCCCACGAACCAGCGCTCCCCCGACCGGCGGGCGACGATCGCGTGGGAGTCGGGCCGGCCCGAGAGCAGCCGTGTGTCGTCCCAGGCGGCCGGCACCGCGCGCAACAAGCGCGCCGCGAGGGGGTGCTCGGCGTAGCTCTCCGGCGTGTCGGCGAAGTGCTGCAGGCCGGACTCGAAGACCACGCTCTCGGCGAGCTCCTGCCCGTCGCTGGTGACCCGGGCGGGAGCCGAGAAGGTCACCGGCGTGTAGTCCATGCCGCCGATCACGTTGCGGGTGAAGACGAGGTTGACGTTGTGGGCGGGCGACAGCGGCTTCATCACGGCGTGCTCGGCGCCCTGCACCCCCTCGAGCGTCAGCACGTTCGGCCAGGTGCGCTGGATGCCGCGCGGCACGGTGCAGCCGTGGAAGTCCACCACCAGCCGATGCGTCGCCGCGGCCCGCGCGATGTCGTCCATCGCGCGGATCTGCGTCGCGTGGTCTGAGAGCAGGAAGTCCACCTTGATGCCCGCGACGCCCCAGCCGGCGAGCATGGACAGGGCCCGCTCCCGCTCGGCGGCGGTCGAGAGGTCGTGCCAGTCGAACCACAGGATCAGCTTCACGCCGCGCTGAGCGGCGTAGGCGGCGAGCCCGGGCACCCAGGCGAGGTCCCAGCCGGCGTCGACCGTCACGTACTCCCAGCCCTCGGCCGCGGCGGCGTCGACGTACGTGCGCTGGCGCTCGGGGCTCGCTGCGCTGCGAGGGTCCGACCACCACGACCAGGCGGCGCGCCCCGGCGTGATCCAGGCGGTGTCGCTGATGCGCGACGGCGAGCCGAGCGCGAGCGGCAGGTCGGACTCCACGATGTCGGCGAGGCCGCCCAGGACCACGACGCGCCACGGCGTGCGGGCGGGCGCGGGCTCGTTGGGCGGCAGCTCGACGTGCAGTGCCCCGTGGCCGTGCGGATAGAGCTTGAGATGTGACACCGCGGCGCGCTCGGCCCCGGCCTCGGTCAGCAGCGCATAGCGGCCGGCGGTGCGCAGGAGGGCCGGGAACGCGTAGCGCTCCTGCGGCGCGTAGCCGGCGAGGGCCCCGGGGACGTAGGGGTTCTCGTAGTCGGCGCGGTAGCTCTGCAGCCACGCCCGCGTGCCGGCGGGCGCGCGCAGCACGGTGCGCTCGGTGCCGGCGCGCAGCAGGCGGAAGGCGGCACCGTCGCAGGCGGCGAGGATCTGCACCCCGCGGCCGCCGCGGCCGGTCAGGCTCAGGCGGCGGGCGTCGAGGCGGTGCACGCGGCGCTTGCCCGACGGCGTGCGGAAGCGCTCGTGCACCGCGTCCCGGCGCGCGCGGAGCTTTCCCGCGGGTGCGTCGCCGAGGTCGGCGCGCAGCGCGACGTGGCCGGCGCGCGTCACGGTCAACCGCAGCCGGCCGCCCGCGGCGGAGACGGTGGCCCGCACGGAGCCCGCCGGCGCGGCGGCGCTCCAGGTGTGGCCGGGCGCCGTGGCGGAGGGCACGGGAACCGGCGCGCGCGCGAGATCGGCGGAGAGCATGGCGTCAAGAACCGCTTCCAGAATGGGCCCGTCGTCCGGAACGGCCGTGAACCGAGCCGGTCGCCGCAGGGATCCGCAGGGAATGCCAATGGTATTTGCAAGGATTCATGTGGTGATCCGGCGAGGTGTTCACGGGCGTCGCCGGGCGACCCGGCATTCTGGAGGCGGTTCCAAGGCTAGGCTTGCCCGCTGCCGGTCAGGGGATGGACCTGGAGCTCCAGAGATCGCCCCCGCCTGCCGTTGCATGCTCTGCAGCCCACCCGACCGCGATCCACAGAAGCCCATGCGAACCCGCGTCCTCAGCCTCATCCTGCTTGCCCTCGCCGTCCTGGCGCTGCCCGCCGCCGCGTCCGCGAAGCCGATCCTCGGGGTCTCTGACAACCGGTCGACCATGCTGAGCGATCCGCTCTTCAGCGCTCTGGGCGTCAGGCAGGTGCGCGTCGTCGTCTCCTACAACGCGGTGTCGGCCGGCGAGAAGGGCGACGACGAGCTCTCCAGCCGCGTCGCGCCCTACATCTCGAGCGCTGTGGACCTCGGCATCGACCCGCTGGTCGCCTTCGAGCACTCCCGCGGCAACGCGGCGGTGGTCTGCGCCCACGGCAAGGGCGGGAGCAAGGCGGTCTGCAAGCTCCCGTCGGTCGCCGCGTACAAGGCCGAGATCACGAAGTTCCTCACCCTCTTCCCGAGCGTGCACACGATCACCCCGTGGAACGAGGAGAACCACTTCTCCCAGGCGACGTATCGCGATCCCAAGCGCGCCGCGGGGTTCGCCAAGGCGGCGGAGCAGGTCTGCAAGTCGCTCGGGCGCCACTGCACGATCCCAACGATGGACATCCTGGACTCCGCGAGCAACACGAAGTCCTCGCACCCGCGCTACACGAGCACCGTCAAGTACGTCAAGCGGCTGCGCAGCGCCTACGGCAAGCAGCCGGCCGTCTGCGGCATCCACAACTACGCCGACGTCAACCGCTTCCGCACCAGCGGCACCAAGGCGCTCACCAAGGCGATGCGGTGCAAGAGCTACTGGCTGACCGAGACCGGCGGCGACTACCGCTTCGGCTCCTTCTGGAGCAAGGCCACCAAGAAGGTCGGCAGGTGCAAGACCTCGGCGGGCTGCCAGAAGAAGGCGATGCAGTTCTTGTTCAAGCGCGTCGTCAAGGTCACGAGCAAGATCAAGCGGGTCTACATCTACAACTGGTTCGGCGGCTCCGAGCCGCGCTTCGACGCCGGCATCGTCAAGGGCAGCGGCAAGACGCCGTCGTCCAAGGCCCGCCCGGCGTACGGCGTGGTGAAGGCGCACGCGCCCGGCGCCTGACCCGGTTCAGGGGGTGGGCGTCGCCGTCGCGGTAGGGCTCGCGGTCGGCGTCGGCGTCGGCGTGACGGTCGGCGAGGGCGCGGGCCTCGGCGTGGCGCTCGCGGTCGGCGTCGGCGTCGCGGTCGCGGTGCCCGTCGCCGTGGGCGTCGCCTTCCTGCCCCGGTGCCGGGACTTCCCGCCGGCGCTCTTGCGCGTCTTGCCGCCGAACAGCGTCGTGGCGTGGTTGCCGCCCCGGGCGATGGACTTGCCGGCCACGAGCTCGGGCACGGTGTAGACCAGCACGACGATGACGAAGGCGACGACGCCCGTCAGCACCGCGGCGCGCCAGCGGTGCCTGCCCGCCGTCTTGTAGACGGACATCGCGCCGGTGGGCTCGGGCGGCGGCGGGGCGGGCTCGGTCGGGTCGTCCGGTTGGGGCGGGCCGGGCGGTCGCGGCGGCGGGGGCGGCTGGGGAGCACGCGTGGTGCGCTGCACGCGCACGGTCTGCAGCTTGTCGGCCGGCCGCGTCACCGCCTCCTTGACCAGGGCGACGATGACCGGGGTCAGCGCGGCGGAGAACAGGGCACCGCCCGACCACACCTGAGAGGTGAAATACGCCGCCACCGCTGACGCCACGGCGGCTGCGGCGAGCGTGATGAGGTCCAGGTTGGATTGGCGCCGCCGTGGATCGGTCACAGCGGGGCCATCACCGCGGTTGCGACGTTGTCACCCGCGCCGGCCGCGCACGCCGTCTCGACGAGGGCGAGCGCCCCGGCGAGCGCGGTCGGCTCGGGGAGCGTGGCCAGCACGCGCGGAATGACGTCCGCGGGTCGCAGGGGGGAGATGAACTCCGACAGGCCGTCGGTGATCAGGACGATCCACTCGTCCGGCTCGAGGGCGGTGGACCCGCGCTGCACCGTGTTCTTGAGCGCACGCCTGCTCATCGGGTAGCCGATGAAGCGCATCGCCTCGCGGTTGACCTGGCGCGCCCGCTGGGAGCCCGGCCGGCCGACCACGATCGCCCCGTCGCCGATCGCCGCCCAGTTTAGGGCGCCGGCCGAGGCGAGGGCGAGGATCAGCACTGTGTTGCTGGCCGGATGCTGCGAGGCCATCCCCTTCGTCGCGATGACGGCATCGTTGACGCGGCCGAACAGCGCGAGCCATTCCCCGTCGTCCAGCGCCGCGGGCGGGTCGGCCCCGAAGGCCGCCAGCACCTCGTGCACGGCGACCGTCGGCGCGGTGGAGCCGTTGTGGCCGTCGGCGCATACGAGCAGCGTCGCGCGCGCGCCCACGACCACGGCCACCATGTCCTCGTTGGGGTCCTCGTAGCGGTAGGACTTCTTGAAGCGCCCGCGGGTGATCGCCAGTGCGGCTCGCGCGCCGATCGAAAGCGACGCTACCTCGTCGAGCTCCTCGTGGTCGGTCCCCCAGAGGGCCCCCGCCGTTTCTCCGTCCGACACCACCCGTACCTTAGGCGCGTCCTGGTCGTCTCCCACGAGAGAGCGAGCGCGTCCGCACCATGCCTCTGTGCTTCATCGAACCCAAAGACGCCGTCCGCGTCATTGCCGAGTCGGTGGGCCGGGAGGCGCGCCGCCAGCTCCTGTGCGAGCTGGTGCGCGCCTGGGTCGACGAGATCCCCGACGAGGAGCTGGCCGCCCACTACGCGAAGGCCCTCGCCGACCTCGACGAGCACGACCTGTCGATGCTCGCCGCCTGGCACGCCTCAATGGACGTCGGCCAGCCGATCGCCAACCGCGACTTCCTCGTGGGCGCCTACCCGGCGCTCGAGCACGACGCCCGGCGCGAGGCTCTGAAGCTCGCCGCGGGCTTTCGCGGCGAGGAGGCCTTCGCCAACGGCGTTGGTGAGGACGAGGCGCTCGACACCGTCCTGCCCTGGCTCTCCGGCGCCCGCTGCGAGGAGCTGCTCGAGGAGGCGCTCGAGCTGTACATGTGGGACCGCCTCGGCACCCACAACTGACGGGGCCGCCCCCGCCCCCCTTACGCCTTGCGCAGCACGTCGTAGCGGCCGATGCCCGTGGTGCCCTGGGAGTGCCAGCGCACGAAGGAGAGGTCGAGGCGCAGGGAGCCGAGCTCGAGGGTGGAGCCGCAGATGACCTCGCCGGCCGCGCGGACCGGGTGGCCCGACTCCTCGGTGGCCCACAGCTCCAGGCCGGCGCGGCGTTGGTGGCCCGCGCCGTCGTAGGTGGTGGAGAGGCGGGGGTCGGCGACCGCGACGATCTCCCCACCCTCGACGAGCGTGGCCCAGACGACGTCGTCGCCGTGCCCGTCGACACCGTCGGGGCGCAGGCTACAGAGCGCGAAGCCGCCGTGCTCGGAGCCGAGCCAGCCCGAGACCGTGCGGACCTGCGCGAGCGAGGACCAGTCGGCGACGCCCCAGGAGTGACCACGCTGGCCGAGGCCGTCGATCTCGGCGGTCTCGCCACCGGCGCGGACCGTCCCGCGGACGCGCACGAGCTGCTCGTAACCCGCCATCCCGCCGAGCCGGGCGACGGGCTCGGCGCTCGCGATCTCCGCCGGGGCGCTGATCGCGTCGAGCGCCAGCTCGAAGCCCGCATCGTCTCCGTCCCAGGCGACGGTCCAGTGCTCCAGCGGCGCGTCGGCCGTCGTGCGCAGCGGCCCGACCGACAGCGACGACCAGTCCGCCGCGGGCGGGAGGTCGAGCGCACCCCGCGCGTACGCGCCGAGCGGCTCGATGCCATGGAACAGGACGGCCAGCGCACTGCCGCCGTCGGCGGCGAGGCCGATCCGGGCCACGCCGAACCAGTCGTGCTCGGGGTCGCCCCAGGAGACCGTCACCGCGTCGGCGAAGCCCGGCGCGTCGAGCGGCCGGGCGGACTCGTCCGCGGTCGTGATCACGGCCGGCGGGGGTCGGCGTCGTACGCCGTGCCGTCGATGTCGTAGGTCCGCAGTGTGCGCGGGGGCGGCGCGGGTCCGCCGGGCGTACGCAGCGACGCGGTCATCCGGCCGAGGAAGCGGCGCGCGAGCACGCGGCGCACGAGGGCGCGTGACGGCGGCACCAGCAGCACCGCGCCGACGATGTCGGTGAGAAAGCCCGGGGTCAGCAGGAAGGCGCCGCCCATCAGCACGAGCGCGCCGTCGATGACCTCGGAGGCCGGCGGGCGCCCGGCCCGCAGCGCCTCGCTGAAGCGCCGCCACACGGTCCGCCCCTGCTGGCGCATCAGCCACGTGCCGACGACGGAATCGAGCAGCAGCAGGCCGATCGTGGGCAGCACGCCGATCGCCTGGCCGATCTGGATGATCACGTAGAGCTCCGCGATCGGGACGACGATGAAGAGGACGAACAGCAGGAGCACGGTCCCCTCCGAGGATACGACTCAGGCGAGCTCGAGCGCGACCGCGGGCAGGCGGTCGAGGCCCATCAGCTCGATCAGCCTGCGGATGTGCGGCTGGGGGTCGCGCAGGCGCAGCTTGCGGCCCTGCGCGCGCAGCCGGCGCGCGAGCACGGCCAGGTCCACCATCAGCGACGAGTCGGCGAAGCTCAGCCCGCGCAGGTCGACCACGACGTCGCGGCCTGGGGCGAGCACCTTCGACAGGGCACGCCGGCGGCGCCCGGAGGTGACGCGATCCTCTTCCCCGGTCACCAGGAGCACGGAGTCATGGGCGTCGAAGGAGACGATTCAAGGCAAGCTACACCCCGGCCATGGCTAGACTCAACCCCATGGTCGATGAAGAGGAAGTCACCGAAGCGCTGACCAACGTGATCGACCCCGAGCTGGGGCTCGACTTCGTCGAGCTCGGCCTAGTCTACGGCATCGCGATCGAGGGCGCCAAGGTGGAGATCACCTTCACCCTGACCACCCCCGCGTGCCCGATCGGCCCACAGGTCTCCGAGCAGATGCAGGAGTTCGTCGGCGAGCTCGACGATGTCGACGATGTCGTCACCACCATGGTGTTCACGCCGCCGTGGTCCCCGGACAAGATGTCCGAGGACGCGAAGTTCGCCCTCGGCTACTGAGCCGGGCTCTCCATCGAAACTTGGCCCGAGACCGGGGGAGCGATGTGCTCCCCCGGTCCGTGCCTGGGCCGCCGTGGTGGCGGCTGTGAGGGCTGCTACCGCGGTGGGAACTGCGAATTGGGCGCGGGGGATGCGAGGTTCGCGCGCGGGGGCTTGGCCGTGAAGCCGATGACCGCGCAGTTGATGTTCACGCCGACAGACCCGTAGGGAGCCGGCTGGCCGGTGGCGGGATCGACGCCGGTCAGCAGGTCGGGCCGCTGCGCCGCGAGGTTGAAGACCTCGACCTCGTCGGTCTGGCGGCGGTTGAGCCCGGCCTTCACGGCCTTGTCGGTCCACAGTCCGAGCTGCGCGTCCCACAGCGGGCTGTAGGCCTGAGCGTGACGCGGGTCGGACTCGGTGGGGAAGTCACCGAACACATTGAGGAGGTCGCCACCGTTGCGCAGCGCGTCGATCAACTCCGTGTCGCCGGCCGCGGCGTCGTGACCGATCAGGCCGTCCTTGGCCAGGTGGACGAACCCCTGCGCCTGTGGGTTGCCGGTGCCGGTCTGCCCGTTGATGAACCCGAACAGCCGCTCGCGGGCGGAGCCGAGGAAGTCGTCGCCACCGTTGGTCGCGGCGTGATCGAGCGCGGGAACGTACGTGCCGCGCTCGAGGACCGCGGTCAGCGGCTGACCGGCGTCCGTGCTGAGGTAGAGGATCGGCTGCCCGGCGTCGAAGCCCTTCACCAGCAGCAGGTCGGCCCAGGACTCGTTGAACTGCCCCTGAGGCGCCGGCTTGGCGATGTGAATGCCAAGGACCCGCTCACCGGTGTTGCGGTGGTGGGTGACGTCGAACGGACCGTCTCCAACGGCCACGATCGGGGCGTTGTAAACGACTGGAGACCCCTCGATCCGGATGAACGGGCTATAGCCGGGGCCGGCTACGGCGCCGGGCTTGAAGTTGGCGAGCGGGAAGCCGTTCGGTCCGCGTTGGGCGACGCGGTTGGGACTGAAATCGGGCACGCCCGCGAAGTCGATCACACCCGGCCCGAAGCGGTTGTCTGCCGGCGCGGGGTTCTCGAGCTTGACGGTCTGCACGCACTCGGGGCAGCCGTTGGCCACGTTGTTCAGCTTGGGGGCGTAGTTGACCCCAAGGTCGTGGGCGAGGCCGGAGTCGGAGGCGTCGAGCAGCACGTACCAGACCTTGGTGCCGTCCGGCGCCTTGCCCGGGTACAGCGGCAGCCGCACGGTGTCGTCGTCCAGATTGACCTGCAGTGCGCTCTCGGTGGTGAGGTGGTCGCGCGGGAGGAGACCGCTGAGCTGCCCAAGACCGGCGGCGGATCCTGCGTGGTCGGCCTTGTGCGCCCGATGCCGGGAGCGGTGCTTGGCGTGGCGGTGGTGCTTGGCGTGTGCGCCGGTCGTCGCCACCCCGACGCTGGGAAGGCTGAGCAGGGCAGAACAGGCGACCGCCGCCGCGAGTACGGTCGGCAGCGCGATCCGCGCATGCCTGGATCTGGCGACGGACGGCAACGTCCCGTTCGCGGCTCGGCCAGGGTCGACGGTCGATGGAGACACTCGCTCCTCCTCGATTGCGGATTGGACTGATGGGTCGATCCGTAGTGTTGATCGGCGCCCCAGCGTTACGAGATCGATCCGTCCGCCTTCGCAAGACCTTGATCGGGCCGGGTTGGCACGACACCCGGAGGACGGGCGGAGCGGATGATCACCCGCGTCGAACAGCCGGGTGAGCAGCGCGCCGATGGTTGACGTCGCGAGCACAACTGGCTCCGACAGGACGGCGCGTACGCGAAGTTCGCCCTCGGCTACTGAGCCTTGCTCGTCCGCTTCGCCGAGCGGGACTTCCCGGCGCCTGACTTCTTGGCGCGTTGGCGCTTACGCGCGGGCGCGGCCTTCGGCTCGGGCGTGCACGCCCGAGCGGCCGTGACCAGCTCCGCGAGCGACTCCTCGATGAGCTCCGCCAGCGTGGAGAGGTCAGCGAGCGCGTCGTAGTCGCCGAGCAGCCCGAAGTCGATGCCCCCGTCGTAGGACATGATCGCGATCGCCAGGGCGTGGTGCTCCGGCAGGAAGGCGATCGGGAAGAGGTCGACGAGGCGGCGGCCGAGGATGTACAAGGGGAATTGCGGCCCGGGGACGTTGGTCACGATCACGTTGAACAGGCGCGTGGAGAAGTTCAGCCGCGACGCCTGGGCGAGGATCGTGGGCGGCGCGAACTGCTGCACGCCGGCGAGCACCTCGGCGCCGACCGCCTGCTTTGAGTCCTTCAGGCCGTCCATCGCCTGCTTGACCACGCGCAGCCGCGCGACGGGATCCTCGATGTAGACGGGCAGCGGGCCGCGCATCACGGTGATGCGGTTGCCCAGCGACCCCTGGTCGTGCTGGGTGCGCACCGACACCGGGACCAGCGCGCGCAGCTCCAGGCCCTCGGTGCGCACCCCGCGCAGGCGCAGCCAGCGGCGCAGCGCGCCCGCGACGACCGTGAGCACGACGTCATTGACGGTGCCGCCGAAGGCGTTCTTGACCGCCTTGAAGTCCGCCAGCTCGCAGCGCACGAGCTCGAGGCGCCGGTGCGGCCCGATCGGCACGTTGAGCGGCGTCTGGGGCGCTGGGTTCAGCCCGGCCCACACCAGCTCGCCGACGCCTTCGGCGGCCTCGCGCGCGACCGCGAGCGCCTGGCCGGGGTGCGACGCCGCCTCGGCGGCCCGCGCGGTCAGCTCGAAGGGCGTGCGCACGAGCGCCCGCACGCCCTTGGCGGCGAGCTCGAGCGCCGACGGCTCGCGGTGCGGGATCCACGCGGCCTCGGGATGCCCGGTCGCGGCGTCCGGCTCGGGAATGAGATCGAATATGACCGTGGCCAGATCCACGCCTGAGACACCGTCGACGAGCGCGTGGTGGGTCTTGGAGATCAGCGCGAAGCGGCTCCGATCGGCTTCGCCGCCACCGCCTTCGGCTCCGTGCAGGCCCTCGACCAGCCACATCTCCCACAGCGGCTTCGCGCGGTCGAGCTGCTGGGAGAAGATCCGCGCCGCCAGCGCGCGCAGCTGGTCCGGCCGGCCGGGCGCCGGGAGCGCGGTGTGGCGCACGTGGTAGGAGAGGTTGAACGCGGGGTCGTCGACCCACAGGGGCCGGCCGGTCTCGAGCGGCGGGACCGCGAGCTTGTGCCGATAGCGCGGGACGAGATGCAGCCGGCTGCGGATGTGCGCGGCGAAGTCGTCGTAGCTGGGCGGCGGGCCCTCGAGGATCATGAGCGCGCCGATGTGCATGTGCGACGCGTCGCCCTCCTGGGCGAGAAAGGACGCGTCCACCGCGCTGAGCCGGTCGCCGTGCGCCTGCGCCATCGGGCCAGAGCGTACAGTTCGCCCGATGGCGTGGGACTTCCCGGCGGACCCGGCCCCGAGCGATTGATCGGCCCCGACCGCATCCGCGCGGCACTGCGCGAGGCCGGCCTCGGCGCCTGGGTGCTCTACGACTTCCGCGGCTCCAACCCGGTGCTGTGGGAGCTGCTCGGCGCCGCGCCCCCCGGCACGACGCGGCGGCTCGTGCTGGTCGCGCCGGCCGACCGCGATCCCGTGCTGATCGCGAGCGCGCTCGACGAGGAGCTCGTCGCCGGCCTCGGCGTCGCGCTCGCGGTCTACCGCGGCTGGGAGGAGCTCTTCGCGGTGCTGGCCGAGCACGTCCCCGCGAGCGGGCGCGTGGCGATGGAGTACTCCCCGCGCAACGCCCTGCCCGCCGTCGGCTGGGCGGACGCCGGCGCGGTCGAGCTGGTCCGCTCGCTGGGCGCCGAGGTCGTCTCCTCGGGGGACCTCTTCCAGGCCGTGGCCGCCGCGTGGGATGCCGAGGCCGAGACCTCGCACCACGACGCCGTGCGCCACGTGCTGGAGATCCACGCGCTCGCGCGCGAGCACGCCCGCGGCGGTCTGGGCGCGGTCACCGAGGGAGAGGTCGCCCGGCGCATCCTCGACGAGATCGCCCGCCGCGGGCTCGAGACCGAGGGCGTCCCCGGCGTGGCCGTCGGCCCGCACTCCGGCAACCCGCACCACGAGCCGCGGCCGGACGCGGTCATCGGCCGCGACGCGGTGCTGCTGCTCGACGTCTGGGCGCGGCGCCCCGGGCCGCGCAACGTCTTCGGCGACGTCACCTGGATGAGCTTCACCGGCGCCGACGTCCCCGACCGCGTCCGGGATGTCTGCGCCGCGGTCGCGGCCGGGCGCGACGCCGCGCTCGCCCTGCTGCGCGGGCGCGAAGGGCTGCGCGGCTTCGAGGTCGACCGCGCCTGCCGCGCCGCGATCGCGGCGGCCGGCTTCGGCCACGGGATCGTGCACCGCACGGGGCACTCGCTCGGTCCGGGCCCGCGCCTGCACGGCCTCGGCGCCAACGTCGACGACTTCGAGACCCACGACGACCGCGCGCTCGCCCCGGGCACGGGCTTCACGATCGAGCCCGGCGTCTACCTGCCGGAGTTCGGCGTGCGCCTGGAGTGCGACGTGCACCTGCACCCGCGACGCGGCCCGGTCGTCACGACGCCCTTGCAGTCCGCGGTTCAGCCGTTCGAGTAGGCGATCTCGAGGCCCGCTCTACACTCGAAAGCGATGACGCCCGCGACGCTTTCGACCCCCGACAAGCTCCTGCTGGCGGCTCCGCGCGGCTACTGCGCAGGTGTCGATCGCGCCGTTCAAAGCGTCGAGCGGGCGCTCGAGCTGTACGGGCCGCCGGTCTACGTGCGCAAGGAGATCGTCCACAACAAGCACGTGGTGGAGGAGCTGCGTGAACGCGGCGCCGTCTTCGTCGACGAGCTCGACGACTCGATCCCCGAGGGCGCCGTCACGGTCTTCTCCGCCCACGGCGTCTCCCCGGCGGTGCACGCCGACGCCGAGGGGCGCGGTCTGCAGACCATCGACGCGACCTGCCCGCTGGTGACCACGGTGCACCGCGAGGCCGTCAAGTTCGCCGCCGAGGGCTACACGATCGTGCTGATCGGCCACGCCGGCCACGAGGAGGTCGAGGGGACGATGGGGGAGGCGCCCGAGCACATCGTGCTCGTCGAGACCGAGGCCGACGTCGACACGCTCGAGGTCGCCGATCCGTCCCGCGTCTCCTACATCTCCCAGACCACGCTGTCGGTCGACGAGACGCGCACGATCATCGGCCGGCTGCGGGAGAAGTTCCCCGCCATCACCGGGCCGCGCACCGACGACATCTGCTACGCCACCACGAACCGCCAGCTCGCCGTCAAGGAGATGGCCGTCCAGTGCGACCTCGTCCTGGTCATCGGCTCGCGCAACTCGTCGAACTCGCAGCGCCTCGTCGACGTCGCGCGCGACCTCGGCGCCGAGGCGCACCTGATCGACAACGAGACCCAGGTGCGCGAGGAGTGGCTGCGCGACAAGCGCGTCGTCGGGATCACCTCGGGCGCGAGCGCGCCGGAGGGGCTCGTCCAGCGGCTCGTGGACTTCTTCCGCGAGCGCGGGACGGCGACGGTGGAGACGCTCGAGGTGCTGCGCGAGGATGTGCGCTTCATGCTCCCGAAGACGATCCGCCAGGCGCTCATCGCCCGCGACAGCTGATCTCCGCTCGCGCCGCCTGGTGCGAGTATCGTCGCTTCAATACGTTGTGGATTGATGCTGATGTATCATGCATTCATGGCTCTGCTCCAGATCCGAAACGTGCCGGATGAGATCCGCCGCGACCTGAAGGCCCGCGCGGCGGCGCAGGGCGAGTCGCTCAACGCCTACCTGCTCGACCTGCTCGAGCGAGACGTTGCACGCCCGACGGTCAAGGACGTCCTTGACCGTGCGGCTCGACGTGCCGGACGCGCGAGTGCATCCGCCGTCGATGTGCTGGAAGCAGCCCGGGGTGAGCGCGAGAATCAGGTGGGGGCGGGTCCGGTTCGTGATCGTCATTGACTGCGCGGCCGTGGTCGACGCGTTGACGGACGTCGACGGAACGGACGATCTCCGGGCCTTTCTGGCCAGCGAGGAGCTCTGCGCGCCAGCGCTGCTGGACTACGAGGTCGTGTCGGCTCTGCGTGGCCTGACCCTCCGAGGGCATCTCACCGCCACGCGAGCCGAGGACGCCCTGACCGACTTCGATGACCTTGAGATCCATCGCTGGCGCTCGGGGGACGGTCTGCGTCGCCGAGCCTTCCAACTGCGGGACACCCTTTCGATGTACGACGCCGCGTACGTCGTCCTGGCCGAAGCGCTCGACTGCTCGTTGCTGACCCGCGACGTACAGCTCGCGCGGTCGTGTGGGCATCTCGTCCCCATCGAGGTCCTCTGAGTTTCGCCGGTGGCGCCTGGCCTCCCGCGGATGTGGGACTGACCACGCCCCGTCTCCAGCTGCGCCTGCCGCGATCGGCGTCAGCAAGTCGCTGGGCTACGAGGACGACGGCGTGGAGATCGCCACCCGCTACGGAGAGCGCGCGCTGGCGCGCGGCTTCCGGATGTCGGCACCGCAGACCGAGCGGCGAGGCTGGCCGGCCGTCAAGGGAGTCGGCGACGGCCTCCTCACGCTCTGTGGAGGAACGAACGTCGCAGGCCACCAGGCGCTACCGCTGGGCGGATATCCACACGCATGACGTACTCCGTCGCCGCGCCCGATCTCTTCACGACGTCGGTTCGGATCGTGCTGCACACCGCGGAGCGTGGCACTCCTTAGGGCTGAGACGCCGCCCGATAGAGCCGCCCACCGGCCGTAACTCCGCGGCCGGGGCTGCGATCGGTCCGACCACCCAGACACGTAGCATCGCGACTCAGGTGCTGCAACGCCGACTCAGCCCAGTCTCGCCGGTTGTCGGCGAGTCGCCGCGCGGGGTTCAGGCTGCGCGCTGCAGGTCAGAGCGCAGCGCGTCCGGCAATGCCATCTCGAATCCGAGCTTCCGGAGACCGCTGACCAGGGCAAGGAACTTCTCGCGTTTGACCTCCGCGTATGCGGAGGGATCGTCGGCGAGCTCGGCGATCCGGACGGCGTGGTACTTCGCGTACCAGGCGCCGGCGGCCCGTAGGGCCTCGATTTCGGCGGCAGTCAGCCCATCGAGTCGGTCGTCGCTGTTCACACCCGGCACGCTATCTCCGGGTCCGGACGCGAGGATTGCCGTGCGCACCTTCTTCACGGTTGTTCCGGGGTTCTGATTCAGAGTCCGGGCGTTTCCCGTGAGTTGACGTCGCTGGTGGCCGTCCTCGACTCGCAGGGCCGGCGCTACGCCCAGCTCAACGGAGCGGCGTCCTTCGCGGACTATCTCAATCGTCCGCGAGCCCGCGAGGATGAGGAGCTGCTCACGGAGCCGGTGCTCGCCGCTCTGCTGGAGCAGGTGCTCGGGTTCCCGGTCGACGCCTACTTCCCGCAGCTGAGCCGGAGCGGGCTGAAGCCGGACTTCACGCCGATCGATCTCGTCGCCCACCGCTTCGTACTCGACGCCAAGAGCTCGACCCAGGATCTGGCCCATCACGAACGTCAGATCCGCAACTACATCGACCAGCGTCACCTCGACTACGGCGTGCTCTTCAACCTGCAGGAGCTGCGCGTCTACCGTCGCGGCGTCACCGGGCATGACCCGGAGCTGTCCTTTCAGATGCCCCAGCTCTGGCAGGTGGCCCACGGTGAGGCCATGGCGACCGACGTGGTTCCCCGCTTCCTGCGCTTCTGCGGTCTGTTCGCCCACCGTGCGATGGGACTCGCGGAGAAGATCGAGTTGGTTGCGGAAGCCGACCCCTGGCGTGAGAAGGCGGGTCGCGGCGAGCACCTCGAGATCGACCTCGAGTTTCTGGTCAGTCAGCTTCGGAGGCTGTCCCGTCAGCTCGCGGACGACGCTGCGAGCCAGCACGATCGCCTGATGCAGGGCCTGGAGCTGGACCCCGAGCGGGAGCGGCAGCTTCGACTCGAGCTGGAGACGCTGGCCCGCGAGATCGAGCCGGGCATCGACGTATCGGAGCTTCCGGGCGCGGTAGCCGGCTACCGCGACGCCACGGGCGTCGCGCTCCGGGCGTGGTCGCAGTACCTCATGCGCGTCTCTCAGCTGACCCTCACGCGCATCCTGCTCTATCGGTCCTGGGAGGACGCGGGATTCGTCGAGGACGCCCTCTATGACGGTGGCTTCGGCCTTGTCTACGAGCGCCTGGGCCAGAGCCTGCGCCGCGTGCTCGACGAGGCGTATCTGCGAGGGCGCGAGCGCTACCGCTGGCTGTTCGGCGACGACAACAACTACGACTGGTACCGGCCGCGCGACGAGGCGCTCGGCGATGTGCTCTACGCGCTCGTGCCCTTCCCATTGGCTCGGCTGGGCGCCGATGTGCTCGGCGGCCTGTACGAGTCCTATGTCGACGAGATCGACCGCGACCGGCTCGGGCAGTTCTACACGCCGCGCGCGGTGGTCCGGTTCATGCTCGACCGGGCGGGCTTCGCGGGGCCCGAGGGCATCTTCCGCCTCGTCGGCGACGAACGTCACGGGCGTCGCATCTTCGACTTCGCGACGGGGTCTGGCGGTTTCCTGGTGGAGGCGGCCCGCAGGGTCATCGACGAGGGTGGCATCGACCTCGACGACCCGCGGGAGCTGCGCGAGGGACTGCGCGCGATCGTGCGTGGCTTTCACGGCTGCGAGATCAGTCCGTTTCCGTACTACCTGACCGAGGTCAACCTGCTTCTGCAGGTCTCGCGGCTGCTCGGCCGCCTGCGAGAAGCGGGGGAGGAGGCGGGCACCTTCACGCTCGGCGTCGTCCACACGGATTCGCTCGGCGCGCGATCGGGTCCCGACGCCAGCCTCGATCGGATGGACCCGCTGCAGCGCGCCGACCAGGCGCTCCTCGCCTCCGATGAGCGCTACGGGATCGTTCCCCTCGACGCAGCCAAGGAGCCTCGTTTCGCCGAGATCCGCCGTGATGGGGAGTTCGACCTCGTCATCGGCAATCCGCCGTACGTGTTCGAGTCCAGCAACAAGGTCCTCTTCGACCGCCTGAGGGCGCTCCCCGGATGGCGGACTGACTACCGCGGCAAGAGCGACTACCTCTACTACTTCCTCGCGATGGCCGCCGAGAAGCTCGCGCCTGGCGGCCGGCTGTGCGTCATCACTCCCGCGGGGTGGATGAACGCCGGCAACGCGGACTGGCTGCGTGAGCGCCTCGCCTCCGCGCTGCGGCTGGACGAGCTCTACCTGTTCGGCAGCATGCGCCTGTTCGCGACGGAGTCCACCGAACGCGACGTCCGGGCCGGGGCGGCGCCGCCGACGGTCGAGAGCGCGATCCTCGTAGCGACGCGAACCGCTGTTCCGCCGGACCATCGGCTCCGCGTGGTGCTCCTCGAGGACGAGGCCCAGGCGGCTCGCGCCTTCGGGAACGATCCGGCGGCACGCATCCCGGATCGAAGCTCGCTGCTGAAGGTCATGGCCGATCGCGCCGGCGGGCGCGTCGGACGTGCGAACGGCATCCTGGTTCATGATCTCCCGCAGGGCGCTCTTCGGTCGACGCGTCCCTGGCCGATCAAGCACTCGTCGAGGGACACGGCCGCTCGGCTCGTCGCCCATCTCCAGGGGCGGCTCGACGCGCCCCGCAGTCCCGTGGAGCGATTGGCGAAGCGGTGGTCGGTCTTCCAGGGAATCCAGACGGGTGCCGACGCCTACAGCCGACGGATCCAGCGAAGGCTGCCAGCTCAGATGAAGGCCGAGCTCGCGGCTCGTGGGCTCAACACGGGTGACCCGATCCTCGAGCTGCCGCCAGGCCGCGAAGGAGTCGCTCCATGGAAGGATCACCCGGAGTATCTCGCCCATGCTCCCGAGTCGAGAGCGCTCCTCTACGGCGCCATCGATGACGAGGACTACGTCAGCCTCGTCTGGCTGACGCGCGAGGACCAGCCTCCTGCCGAGGCGATCGAGGCACTCGAACCGTGGCGCGAGGTGCTCCGCACACGGGCGGAGTTCGCCCGCAACGCGAGACGTCGGTGGTGGGAGACGGCCTGGCCCCGCGACCGCAAGAGCATGACCGCACCAAAGGTCATCGCGCTGTACCGGACCGACCGCGGGCGATTCGCGCTCGATGAAGAGGGCAGCTGGCAACCGTCGATCAAGGCGACGATCGTCACGGGCCGCGAGGTCGGCCTCTCCGTCGCCTACCTCTGCGGACTGCTCAACAGCGAGCTGCTCGACCTCTGGTACGCCTTGCGCGGCAAGATCCCCCGCGACGTCTGGCGCAACTACGAGCCCAAGCCGATGAACGAGATGCCGTACCGGCACGTCGAGATCCCGGCGGGGTGGACGCCCGGTCCGGAGGTTGAGGCGCTGGTGGAGGCTCTCGCCGCCGGGGATGTTGGCGGGGCATCCGATGCTGCCGCCGACCTTCGCCGCACGGTGGGAGACCCAGGGGGCGCCGCCGACGCCAAGGCGGCGATCGAGCATCTCGTCCGCGCCGTGGCGGCCAACCGCCGCGCGCTCCTGCCCTGGCGGGCGATCGCGCCCGAGCTCGGCCGCGCGGTGAAGAATCCGTGGCGAACCCACGGCGTGCTCGTGGATTCCGGGGCGGCGCTGCTGACGGTTCCCGACAACCAAGTGCGATCGGTACGGCTTGATCCCACGCTGGCCTTGACGGTCGACACCGACGGAGTCCTGGGTCGAGCCGAGCTCGGAGAGGCAGATCTGGTCTTCCGGCACAACCGTCGCGTCACGGCGAGGGTCACCGGCCCGCCCGACCGCCTGGCTCTTTTGGAACAGGCGGTGCGGAGTCGCCCGAAGATGCTTCCCGATGAGTTGCGGAGCCTTCGCCTGCCGGACGACCTCGGGGCTTTCCGATCGCGGGTCCTCCGACTCCAGGAGGAGATCGACCACCTTCTGGAGTCGGGACGGATCCTCGTCGAGGCCGTCGAGCGTCTCGTGTGCGCGCTGTACGCGGTACCCGGCGGATTGACGGAACGGGTCGTCGAGAGCGCGATCGCCCGCTCCGGCATGATCGCCGAGGGCGAAGAGGAATGAGGCTACGCGCTCGCGCGGCGTCCATCAAACGAGGTCTCGACGTGGCGGCCGCGGCCGGTGGCGTCGCGCCCCCCCCAGCGCGGCCAGGATCCCGAATCGCCGACAGCAGCCCACAGACGAGGTCCACCACCGCGGCGCCCACCTTCAGCGTCGGCCCGTCCTCCTCGCCCGTCACATGCTTGAGCCCGCCGACGGCCTGGGCGAGGAAGCCGTAGCCAGGCAGCGCGCTGGCCGCGTCCGCCGAGATCCCCGAGCAGCATCGTCGCGTAGGGGCCCGCGAGGACGCACGAGAAGTCGGCGACGAGGAGCCCGTCCAGCGGTGCCGCGCACACCGTCCGGAGGCTAGCCTCAGCGCGCGTGCGCACGCTCGTCGTCTCCGACCTGCACATCGGCGCCTCGAGCGGCGTCGACCTCGTTCGCCGGGCCGCGCTGCGCGCACCGCTGATCGACCGACTGCGCGACGGGATCGACCGGCTCGTGGTCCTCGGCGACACGCTCGAGCTGCGCGAGGTGCCCGTCCGGACCGCCACGGACCACGCCGGGCCGTTTCTCGCCGAGGTGGGAGAGGCCCTCGGGGCACAGGGCGAGCTCGTCTTCGGCGGCGGCAACCACGACCACAACCTCGTCGCCGGCTGGACCGAGACGCACCTGATGCAGGACGCGCCGCACACGATGGGGCTCGACCACCGCATCGACCCGCGCGAGGCCGGTCCCATCCCGGCGCAGCTCGCCGCGGCGGCCGCCCCGGCGACGGTCAGCTTCGCCTACCCCGGTCTGTGGCTGCGCGACGACGTCTACGCCCTGCACGGGCACTACCTCGACCTGCACACGACGGTGCCCACCCTGGAGCGGATCGCCGCCGGAGCGATGGCGCGCTTCGTCGCCCCGATCCCCGCCGACCACGCCGCGCCGGACGACTACGAGGCAGTGCTCGCGCCGCTGTACGCGTGGATGTTCGCTCTCGCGCAGCGCTCAGGCGACGGCGTCGTGCGGGCCAGCTCGGCCTCGTCGGCGCGGGCCTGGGTCGCGCTCGCGGGCGAGGGCAGACGCGCGCATCCGCTCCGCGCCGCCGCGCTCGGCACCGGCCTCTACGCGGGGGTCAAGGCACTCAACCTCGCCGGCCTCGGCCCGGTCCGGCCCCAGCTCTCCGGCGCCTCGCTGCGCACCGGCAGCCTCTTCGGCCTCGGGGAGACCCTGCGCCGGCTCGGCGTCGACGCGCCGTACGTGCTCTTCGGCCACACGCACCGCTCAGGGCCCTGGCCGGTGGACGACCCCGCCGAGTGGCGCGCGCCTACGGGCTCCCAGCTGACCAACACGGGCAGCTGGGTCTACCAGCGCCACTTTCTCTCCGACCGCCCGGGGGTCGGCCCCTACTGGCCGGGCGTGGCGGTGGTCGTCGAGGACAGCGGGCCCCCGCGTCTCGAGCGCCTGCTCGCCGACCGCACCCACGCGGAGCTGGAGCCGCCGGCGAGCGCTGGGTAGGGCCTGGGTTCGGCCGCAGGTGAGCTGGCGGGCCTCGCGCAGGCCGAATGGCGAAGCGAGCGAGATCACCCGGCGCTCGGGGCGCCGCCGCGCGCCGGCTCCAGCATGCGCCCTACAGCATCGTGACGGCATCCAGCGCAGCGCCCAGCGTGCTTCGTAGACTCTCAAGCTCAGTGAGGAGGCTATCGATGACCTCCTGCGGGTCCCGTTCATCGTCGGCTGCCGTGCCGGCTCCGTCGACACCGCGCCCCTCGAAGCCCCAGGCAGCCGCGACGACGTTCGCGAGCGCTTCGGCCGCCGAGACTGCCGCGGTTTCGTTTGTCACACGCCCGCTGTCGAGGAGATACTCGGCGAACTTCTCGAGGCTGTCCTCGGCGACGAACGGCCCCCGACGCAGGGTATACGCCGACCAGCGAACGGCGAGCTGCGCGCGGGCCTCGTCGTCCAAGCTGGCGATCCGGAAGCCGCCGCCATCGAGGGCACCCGCGATGTCGCGGGCGTCAACCATGAAGCACCGTCGGAGGTCGATGACGCGGTGCTCGTCGAAGTGCTCGTCTGCGGGCAGCGGGAAGCGACCGAAGTTGCTGCCGGCGAGCTCAGCGATGTCGTCCGTGGTCGCCTCGGCGATCGGCGCGAAGAGCAGACGTCGGTTCGTCGGACCGCCCGTGCCGCGTCCGAGTGCCGTTTCGATGAGGCAGTCGTCGCTGAGTACGAGCGCCTGTTGATGAACCCCGTGAGCGAGCACATAATTCGCATCGGCCTTGATGTTGATGCCTGGCAGGAAGAAGGTGAGCTCGCCGTCAACGCCGTACGTCTTGCGCGCGAAGGACGCGCCAGCGCTGTCGGCGCCCATCGCTCGGGCGTCCTCGCGTGCGTGGACGTCATAGAGGAACTCCCCGCCGCAGACGTCCCCGAAGGAGAGCTCCGCGCGACGGGCGGGCGTGTAGGTCACGGCGAGCGATGGGTGGCGGACTCGCGCGCCATCGTGTTGGCATTGGCATACAGGCCGCGATCCGCGTGCACTGACAGGCGCCGCCGGGGGCGGAGGAGGTCACCGCGGGCACTGTCTGCCTCAACGCCAGCGTCGCGCACAGTCGGCACGGCCACGGGTTCAAACGTGGCGTTGCGAAACAGCTCATTCCAGCTTGCCGTATCGATGGCGTCATCGGTCTCGGGCACCGACGCGAGCAGTCCGGGAGCGACGGTCGGCACGAGCACCTCCCCCGTCCGGGCGCCGAGCTCGATGAGGTCGCGCGTCACCCACGCTCCGACGGGCAGGGTGGCACGGATGGCGTTCGCCGCCACCGAGATGATGTCTCCGGTCTCAGGCAATGCGACGCGGTAGCCGGTCTCCGATACCTCCTCGACGCGTCCGTAGTCGATGCGGAACCGGATGCCGGCGTGGGCGAGGTGGCGCTCGGCGTTCTTGACCAGGCCGCGCCACTCAGTCAGGGCCTCAAGGGCGCCGTCGATGAGCGCGCCCGCAAGGTCGTCAAGCCGCCAACCCTTGCGAAGCGTCACTCGCAGCACAGCGGACATGGCCGCGAAGCTCGGGGCCGCGTACAGCCTCTCGGCTGCGGCGAGCACGTGTCGCAGCAGCGCCGCGTCCTGTGGCGTAGGACGGTCCACAACCAGTGCCGCGGTCGCGAACTCGGGAAAGACGATGGTCTCCTGGCCGTAAGCTTTCACGCGTTCGCCGCGCGGGAGCAACCCGCTTGCGATGAGCCGCTGGCGCCGCCGGGGATAGCCGACGACGGCGTCCAACTCGTATTGTGTGAAGAACCCCAGCGTGGTGTCCATAGCCCGAGTCTACACAGGCGCGACAACTATGTCGCGCCTGTCCGGAGCACGGCGGAGCAGGCGTGTCGAAGAAACGAAGGAAGGGCTCCGCCTGACGACTACGCGGAAGGCTCTCAGAAGGAGAACGAAAGGCAGATTCCTCCTGGAGAGGTGCACTTCTACCATGGTGCTCAACATCAAAGACTCGGAGACCGACCGTCTCGCGCGCGAGTTGGCCAGCGCGACCGGCGGGAGCCTCACCGCGGCCGTCGCCATCGCTCTGCGGGAGCGCCTGGAACGTGTGGGCGGTCGTCCCCGCGGTCACGACCTCGCCGCCGAACTCGACGCCATCGCACTGCGTTGCGCCGCACTACCGGTGCTCGACGGGCGACCTGAGGAGGAACTCCTCGGCTACGACGAGACGAGGAGCAGGCGCAACTGGCGCGCGCGGCGTGGCGACGCTACGGCAAGGGCCGCCATCCCGCCGGGCTGAACTTCGGTGACCTCTTCGCCTACGCGCTCGCCCGCGCCAGCGGCGAGGAGCTCCTCTTCAAGGGTGGCGACTTCGCACAGACCGACATCGTCGCGGCGTGAACAGCCCGCGGATCCGCCGGCCGCCCTGCCGCGAACGATCCCGACCTAGGCCAGCGCCGGGGTGAAGCAGGTGGCGAGGATCTCGACGCCCGCGCCGGCGAGGATCTCGAGCTCGCCCGCCGTGTGGCGGGGATGCTCGATCGCCGTGTAGACCCCGCAGCCGTCGACGCCGACCGTGCGGTCGCCGACGCGCACCGCGCCCGTGCCGGTGCAGACCAGGTGCACGCCGCCGGCCTCGTAGGGCCCCAGGTGGGCGCCCTTGCAGTCGGCGGTCTGGCGGGGCAGCTCGACACCGGGGACGTCCTCGGGGCGGACGGGCGGCAGCGGGTCGACCTCGAGGCCGAGCAGCTCGCCGATCTCGCGCTCGGTCTCCTCGTAGGCGCCCTCGCCGTAGTGCAGCGAGTAGAGCGTCTGCTCCGGGTGCCACAGGTAGCGCGCCGGCCAGCCCGCGTTGCCGTAGAGGTCCCACAGCTCGAGCCCGGAGTCGATCGCGACGGGGTACTGGATGCCCAGCCGCGCGACGGCGGCGGCGATCGCCTCTGGCTCGCGCGAGCAGGCGAAGCCGCCCGTGTGCACGCCGATGACGCGCAGGCCGTGCTCGGCGTAGCGCGCGTGCCAGGCCTTGAGGTAGGGCAACGTCCGCAGCGAGTTGATCCGGCAGAAGTCCCAGAACTCGACGAGCACGGGGCGGCCGCGCTGCTGGTCGGCGCGCAGCGAGGCGACGTTCAGCCACGGCAGTCCGCGGGAGAACGGCGGCAGCGTGATCTCGCTCTCGAACGTGCGCATGATGCGCCGTCACGCTAGATGAGCGCGACTGCGCTCGCGGGCCACTGGGTATGCAATGCGCTGAGTCGCAGATGTCCACGCCCGCAGCCACACTGCCTCGCACACCGGCCGGCCGCTTCCACGCTCCCGCCGCCGGCCTGCGCGACTACGACGAGCTGTTCGCCATCTGGGGCGCCGCGCAGGCGGAGGCGAACATCGCCTACGACGGCTGGGGCGCGGTCGGCGGCCCCGAGGCCTACGCCGCCTTCCGCGCCGCCGAGGATCGTGCGGATGCCGCGCAGGATGCGCTGGGCGCCCTCGCGGCCTAGTTCCTGCGCGAACACCGATCCGTTCAGCAGTTGTGACCGTACCAGTGGTCGGGTAGTCAAGGGACTCCCCGCTCCAACCGACATGGATCTTGAGATGAGCGCACACGAACTGAAGCTGCTGCTGGACCAGGTCGCGGACACCCGCGAGCTCATCCTGCACCGCTCGGCCGACCAGGGCCCTGAGTGGAACGCGCTCTACGACGCCTGGAGCGACGCGCACGCCGAGGCCGACGACGCGTACCTCGTCTGGCGCGGCCGCGGCGGCACTCCGCGGTACGCCGCCTATCGCGCCGCCCAGGACCGCGAGGACGCGGCCCAGGACGCGCTGGCGCTCGCGTCGTAGGACGCCTCAGGCGCCCAGCCTGCGCAGGTCGCGCTCGAGCCCGTCGACCGTGAGCTTGCTCACCGGGTAGCCGAGGCGCTGGCGGCCCTTGCCGTCGACGATCACGACCGAGGCGCTGTGGTCGCGGTTCTTGGTCTGCGGGGCGATCCCGAACGCCCGCCAGACCGGCTCCAGGTCCGCCTGGCTGCCCATGAGAAAGCTCATGCGCCCCGTCATGTGCTGCTCGATCATGAAGGCGCGCGCGCTGTCGCGCGTGTCGCCGGCGGGGTCGACGGAGACGCCGACGACGGGCACGCCGTGGCCGAGGCGGTCCAGCGCGCCGCGGATCTGGTTGACCTGGAGCGGGCAGGTGTCGCGGCAGTGCGAGTAGATGAACGCGTAGACGGCCCACCTGCCGCGGGTGGCCGCGGGCGTCGCGGCCCTGCCGTCCTGATCGGTGAGCGCGTAGGCGGGCACGCGCGCGCCGGGCGGGCGCACGTAGCCGGAGAAGCCGACCGAGGGGTCGGGCGTCAGGCGGCTGGCGCCGGCGCTCTTGTAGGCGGCGAGCCAGACGCCGGCAAACGCCGCGAACACGCACACGAAGACGCCGATGAGGACGAGGCGGACCCGTTGGGGCACAGAGACAGCCTATTTCGGCCCGACGGTCGTCGCAGGCGCCGGCCTCCGGACGACGTCACGCCTCGATGAAGCCCCGGCGGATCGCGTACCGGACCAGTTCCACGCGGTCGCGCATCCCGAGCTTGCGCAGGATGTTGGCCCGGTGCGACTCGACAGTCTTCTCGGCCAGGTGCAGCGTGGCGGCGATCTCCTTGTTGGTGTGCGCCTCGGAGATCAGCTTGAGCACCTCCTGCTCGCGCGGTGAGAGCGGGTCCACGGGCCCGCCGGAGCCGTCGGCCATCCACGAGCGGATCATCGAGCGCTCGACGGCGTCGGTGACGAACGCCTCGCCGCGGTGCACGGCGCGGATCGCGTCGAGCAGCGCGTCGTCGACGTCGCGCTTGAGCACGTAGCCCGAGGCGCCGGCCTTCAGGGCGTCGAAGACGTAGCGCTGGTCGTCGTGCATGGAGAGCATCAGCACCTGCGTGTCTGGCAGGTGGGCCTTGATCTGGCGCGCGGCCTGCAGGCCGGTCAGCCGGGGCATGGACACGTCCATCACGCACAGGTCCGGCCGCGACTGCAGCGCGCGCTCGAAGGCCTGCACGCCGTCCTCGGCCTCGGCTACGACCTGCATGTCGGGCTGGAGGTCGATCAGCAGCTTCAGGCCCCCGCGCACGATGCCGTGGTCGTCGGCGATCAGGATTCTCATGTCGCTCCCATGGTCAACTCGATGGTCGTGCCTTCCCCCGGCTGGGAGAAGACCGAGAGGTTGCCCCCGACGAGCAGCGCGCGCTCGCGCATGCCGTTGAGGCCCAGGCCGCCGGGGCGGCCGCGGATCTTGCCCCCGCGGTGGGCCTGCAGCGCCGCGAAGCCGCGGCCGTCGTCGGCCACCTTCAGGACGGTCGCACCGGTGAAGGAGAGGACGACGTCGACGCGCCGGGCGCCGGCGTGGTGGACGATGTTGGAGAGCGACTCCTGCGTGACGCGGTAGATCACGAGCTGCTCCTCGTCGGTGAGCTGGGTGAGCTCGCCGTGGCGGCGGAACTCCGTCTCGATGCCGGTGCGCTCGCCGAAGTCGACGACCTGGGAGCGCAGCGCGGCGATCAGGCCGTGGTCGTCGAGTGCGGTGGGACGCAGCTCGCGGGCGATCGTGAGCAGCTCGTCCATGGCGCGGTCGACGAGGTCCTTGGTCTCCTTGAGCTCGCGCCGGAGCTTGTCGTCGCCGGTCATGTGCATGGTCGCCGACAGGCGCAGCTTGATGGCGGTGAGCGCCTGGTTGACCTCGTCGTGGAGGTCCTGGGCGATCTTCTGGCGCTCCTGCTCCTGGCCGCGCACGACGGCGCGGCCGGACGAGCGGCGCTCCTCCTCGAGGCGGTCGAGCATCGCGTTGAAGCCCGAGGTGAGGTGCTGGACCTCGCGTGCCGAGTAGGGCGACGGCAGCGCGCGCTTGCCCGGCGCGGCGAGGTCGATCTGATCCATCGTCTTCACGAGCCGGTCCAGCGGCTCGAGCCGGTGACGCAGCAGCAGCGAGTTCAGCAGGATCACCGCCAGCACGGCGATCACCAGCAGGCTCACGCCCGGGATGCTCGCGGCGTCCTGGAGGCGGGCGCGCGTGAGCACGGCGGCCACGGCCGCCGTGACGGCCACCAGGAGGGCGTTGACCGCCAACACCTGGGTCAAGAGCGTGCGAGAGCGCATAGCTGCAGCACCTATCGGCATCCGAGTCGCCGCCCTGGACCAATGGTCGACCCTGCGCCGGGGTCGCTATCATTTGTGAAGCATTGGAATCCCGGTCAACAACGAGGCATTTGACGCCATGAGCCCATCCGGCGCAGACCTGATCCGCCAGGTCAAGAACCAGATCGACGAGGTCGACCCCTCCGCGGTCAACGCCAGCCTGGAGTCCTCCAACGGGGAGGGCCGCGGCTTCGTGCTCGTCGACGTGCGCGAAACCGACGAGTGGGACGCCGGGCACCTTCCCGGCGCCAGGCACGTCCCGCGCGGCCACCTCGAGTCGCGCATCGAGGGAGCCGCTCCCGACCGCGACTCGCGCGTCGTGCTGTACTGCGCATCGGGCAACCGCTCGGCGCTCGCCGCGCGCACCCTGAGCGAGGATCTCGGCTACGAGCAGGTCGAGTCCATGACCGGCGGCTACGCGCTGTGGAAGGACCGCGGCTACGCCGTCGAGGTCCCTCGCGCGTTGACCAAGGAGCAGCGCGAGCGCTACAGCCGCCACATGCTCGTCCCGGAGATCGGGATGGAGGGCCAGACCAAGCTGCTCGACGCCAAGGTGCTGCTGCTCGGCGCCGGCGGCCTTGGCGCGCCGATCGCGCTCTACCTCGCGGCCGCCGGCGTCGGGACCATCGGCCTCGTCGACGACGACGTCGTGGACCTCTCCAACCTCCAGCGCCAGGTCATCCACACCACCGACGGGATCGGCACGCCGAAGGTCGACTCCGCCGAGCGGGCGATCAAGGGCCTGAACCCCGACGTGAGCGTCGTCAAGTACGAGACGCGCCTGGATGCCGCCAACATCATCGAGATCATCACCGGCTACGACGTGATCGTCGACGGCGCGGACAACTTCCCGACCCGCTACCTGCTCAACGACGCCGCGGTGCGCCTGCAGATCCCGGTCGTCTCGGCCTCGATCCTGGGCTTCGACGGCCAGATCTCGGTCTTCAAGCCCTACGACGGGCCGTGCTACCGCTGCCTGTACCCCGTGCCGCCGCCGGCCGATCTGGCGCCCTCCTGCGGCGCCAACGGCGTCCTCGGCGTGCTGCCGGGGACGATGGGCCTGCTGCAGGCGACCGAGGTCGTCAAGCTCATCACGGGCGCCGGCGAGCCGCTCGTCGGCCGCCTGCTGCTCTACGAGGCCCTCGGGGCGTCGTTCACCGAGCTCAAGGTCCGCCGCGACCCCGACTGCCCGATCTGCTCGCGCCCGCCGCAGGACATCTCCGACGAGGAGATGGGCGTGTTCCCCGACTACGAGGCGTTCTGCGCCGCCGCGGGCTAGTGACCACTAGGGTCCAGCGTTCCATGGCCACGGTGAAGATCCCGCCCGTCCTGCGCCCGTCCGTGGGCGGGGAGAAGGAAATCCAGGCCGCCGGCGCCAACGTCGGCGAGGTGCTCAAGCGCCTGGCCGGCGACCATCCGGCGACCGAGTCCCAGCTCTTCTCCGGCGAGGGACAGCTCAACCGCTACGTGAACGTCTACCTCAACGACGAGGACGTGCGGGTGCTGAACGGGCTCGAGACCGACGTCGCCGAGGGCGACACGCTGGTGATCCTGCCGGCCATGGCCGGCGGCGCGCGCTAGCCGCGCCTGACGAAGACGCCCTTGAGGAAGCCGAGCACTTCGTGCAGGAAGGGCCGGCTGGGTCCGCCGTCGTACTCGCCGCGGCGCACGCAGGGCCACTCCGCGGCGAACTCCGCCCCGAGGAGCGCCACGAAGGCCGCGACGTAGACGAATACGAGGAACGCGACCACCGAGCCCAGCGAGGCGTACACGGCGCCGTAGTCGGCGAAGTTCGCCAGATAGATCGTGAAGCCCGTCTTGGCCAGCTCGTAGCCGATCGCGGCGACGAGCACACCGGGCCAGATGTCGCGCAGGCGCGGGCGCTTGGCGGGGACGAAGCGAAACAGGGCGGTGAACAGCAGCACCGCGAGCAGCAGCGGGACGAGGTGCCCGAGGCTCACGAGCACGTCGGTGATCACGCCGCCGGCGCCCTGGACGACGTTGTCGGCGCTCTGGCGCAGCGAGGACTGGATCTCGTCGAAGAGCGTCAGGCCGAAGGACGCCGTCACCAGCAGCCCGAAGAGGAAGACCATGACGAGGTCCCACGCCTTCGCCTGCGCCGGGGGCCGCTGGTCCTGGACGCGGAAGGCCGCGTTGAGGGCGTGGCGGATCGAGCCCATCACGTTGGAGGCGGCGAAGAACAGGGTGACGAGGCCGAGGATCCCGAGGCCCGCGCCCTGGCTCGTGACCTTCAGCAGCACCCGCTCGAGGTCGCGGCCCTGGCCGATCGTCAGCGGCAGGTTGTCGAGGAGGAACCCCACGACCTGGTGACGCACGGTGGCGTCGTTGGCGACGAGCCCGAGCGCCGCCACGCTGAGGATGGCCAGCGGGAAGATCGAGAACAGCGCGTAGAAGGAGATCGCCGCGGCGCGCTGGGTGCACCCGTCGCGGAAGAAGTTGGTGACGCTGTGCTCGACGAGCTGGCCCGAGCGCCGCACGACGCGCGCGAGGCGAGGCTCCGCGCCTTCGCTCGCGGCGTCATGTTGCATCCCTGCACGCTACCCACACGGGCGATTCGTCTAGCTATACTTTTGAAAGCTATGGCAGGAGAGCTAAGAAACCGCCCTTGCGGCGGGCGCTACGGGGACATCGTGCAGGCCATCGGCAACACGCCGCTGGTCGAGCTCAAGCGGCTCTCGCCCAAGCCGGGCGTCCGCATCTGGGCCAAGCTCGAGTCGCACAATCCCACGGGCTCGGTCAAGGACCGCGTGGCCCGTGCCATGGTCGAGGACGCCGAGGAGCGCGGCGCCATCGCGCCGGGACAGACCATCCTCGAGCCCACGTCCGGCAACACCGGCATCAGCCTCGCGATGATCTGCCGCCGCAAGGGCTACCCGCTGAAGGTCGTCATGCCCGACAACGTGACCCCCGAGCGCACGCAGCTACTGAGCATGTACGGGGCGGAGATCGTGTCCTCCCCGGGCGACCAGGGCTCAAACGGCGCCGTGGCCATGGCCCTCGAAATGGCGCAGGGCGACTCCGGCTACTACATGCCGTACCAGTACGGGAACCCGGCGAACCCGGCCGCGCACTACAACGGCACGGCGCTCGAGATCCTCGAGGAGCTCGACGAGATCTCCGCGTTCGTGGCCGGCCTCGGCACGGGCGGCACGCTCATGGGCAACGGCCGCCGCCTCAAGGAGGAGCTCGGCGACGCCGTCAAGATCGTCGCCGCCGAGCCGATGCAGGGCGAGCCGGTCCAGGGCCTGCGCTCCCTCGACGACGGCTTCATCCCGCCGATCATCGACCTGTCGGTGCTCGACCGCAAGATCTTCGTCACCAATCGCGACGCCATCGTCTGGACGCGCAGGCTGCTGGAGGAGGAGGGCATCTTCGCCGGCGTCTCCAGCGGCGCCATCGCCTCCATCGCCGTGCGGGTCGCGAACGAGATGGACGATGGCAACATCGTCTTCGTCGTCTGCGACGACGGCTGGAAGTACCTCTCGAGCGGCCTCTACACCAAGCCGGTCGACGAGCTCGAGCAGCTCGAGTCCACGCTCTGGTGGTAAGGGCCGACCGCCGGGCGCTGCTGCTCGGCGGGCTGGCGTGTGCCGGGCTGGCGGGGTGCGGAGGGAAGGCCTCGTCGTCGCCGACCGCCACGACCGCCACGACCGCCACCGCCACCGCCACCGCCACCGCCACCGCCACGCCGGGCGCCGACCCGGACGCCGTCGAGCTGCTCGGCTTGCTCGGCCTCAAGCGCACGGCGGCCGCGCAGCTGGCGGGGTCGCCGCGGCTGCGGGTGGCCGCGCGCCAGGAGCGCGAGCACGTCTCCCAGCTCGAGGCGGCGATCCAGGCGCGCGACGGTCTGCTGCCGGGCTCGGACGAGACGCCCGCGAGCACCCATCGGCTCAGGGCCGCGATCGAGGCCGAGCGGCGGGTCCTGGCGGCGCTGCTGCACGCCCTCCCGCGCGTGCGCGACGCCGACCTGCGCCTGTTGCTGGGCGCCATGTTCGCCACCGACGCCGAGCACCTCGCCTTCATCCGCGGCCTCGCGGGCGACCCGCCCGCCCCCCACGCGTTCGTGATGGGCGTCGCGTGACGGCCGGCGTGACCCGCCGGCGGGCGCTCGTCCTCGCGGCGGTCGCGCCGCTCGCCGTGCGCACGGCCGCGCCGGCCGCGGCCGCGGTGGGCGCGGACGCCGCGGTCATCTCCGAGCTGCTGCGCGCCGAGCTGCTCCTGCAGAAGAGCTACGAGCTCAGCTCCGACCGCGGGCCCGCCCGGGTCCGCTCGGTGGCGCGGCGCTTTCAGGCCCACGAGGTCGAGCACACGGCCGCGCTCGCACAGGCGCTGGAGGCGCTCGGCGCGCGCGGGGTCCCGCCGCCGCGGTCGCTCGCCGACGTCGACGCCGCCGCGCGGTCGCTCGGCATCGCTTCGCTGTTGGGGCGGGCCCGCTCGCCGCGCGACCGGCTCGTCTTCCTGCTCGAGCTCGAGGAGACCGTCGTCGGGCTGATGCACTCCGCCCTCGGCCGCCTCGGCGACGACAAGCTCCTGCAGACGACGGCGACCGTCCTCGGCTGCCAGGCGCAGCACCTCGTGGTCCTGCGCCTGGCGCTCGGGCGGGCGCCGCTGCCGAGCGCGCTTGACACCGGACGTCCCTGACCGACCGTCTACTCTGGAGTCATGCCCAACATCGGCGTTCCGGAGCTGCTCATCGTGCTCGTCATCGCCCTGATCGTGCTCGGGCCGAAGAAGCTGCCCGAGGTGGGCCGATCGCTCGGCAAGGGCATGCGCGAGTTCAAGGACTCCATCTCCGGCCTGACCGAGAGCGACGACGACGACAAGCCGGCGCTCGGCACCTCGAGCCCGACGACGGCGAGCAGCACCACGCCGAGCGCCACCAGTCCCCCCGAGCAGCAGTCGACGCCCTCCTGAGCACGCTGCGCATCGCACGCCGGCTCTACGACGAGCTGATCGCCCACGCGCTCGAGGACGCGCCGAACGAGTGCTGCGGCATGATCGCCGCGCGCGACGGCGAGGCGGTCGAGGTGCACCGGATGCGCAACGCCGCGGCGAGCCCTCTGCGCTACGAGATCGACGGGATCGAGCAGTACCGGGTCCAGACGGGGATCGAGGATGCCGGCCTCGACCTCGGGGCGATCTACCATTCGCACACCCGCTCGGACCCCGAGCCCTCCCAGACCGACGTCAACCTCGCCTTCTACCCCGACTCGCTCTACGTGATCGTCGGCGTCCAGGACCGCGACGCGCCCGAGGTCCGCGCGTTTGAGATCGTCGACGAGCAGGTCGTCGAGGCCGGGCTCGAGGTCCTCTGATGGCCGCGCTCGTGTGCCCCGGGTGCGGACACACGAGCGACGCCGGGACGGAGCGCTTCTGCCCGCGCTGCGGCATGCCGCTCACGCTCGCGCCGGTGGCCGTCGCGCCGATGACCGAGCGCCAGGAGCGCGCCCGCAAGGTCTCCCCGCAGTACGGGGAGGGCCGCCTCGTGAAGGTCGGCTGGGCGCGCAACCAGGCCGAGGCCGAGCTGCTATCGGGCATGCTGCTTGAGGAGGGCATCCCGAGCCTCGCCCGGCGCTCCGGCGGCTTCGACGTCCCGGACTTCCTCGCCGCGGGTCCGCGCGACATCCTCGTGGCCGCATCCGGGGCCGACGCCGCCCGCGACCTGCTGAGCCCGGGCGCCGACGGGCGCCCCGAGGCCGAGCGGATGCCCCGCGAGCCGCCGGCGCCGTGGATCCGCGCGCTGGCCCTCGTGATGGTGGTCGTCACCGTCGCGCTCGTGGCGGCGGGGGTCGTAAGCGCGCTCGTGCTGTAGGACGCGGGACGTCTACAGCTGGGCTGGTAAGGAGGGCGCCCGGAGGGGGTGGCTGCGCAAATGTACCCAGGAGGTACTTCTCAGCAGCCAGCACCGTTCGGCCCGCTCCGTGCGGTGCCGAACCCCCTCCTTGCCAGCCAGTCGTTCGTGTGCCGCGCGCCGCCTCACCCGCGCTCCCGGCGCGGCGGCTGGCGCCCCTCGGCCATCCGCGCCAGGTGCGCGTGCCAGGTCCCCTCGGTGTGGCGCAGGGCGCGGCCGTGGAAGGCCTGCTCCAGCGCCCGGCGGGGCGAGTCGGCGCCGGCCTCGCCGCGGGCGAGCGCGACGCCGGCGCCGTTGCCCTCCTCGCGGCAGAGCAGGTCGAAGACCGACCCGCCGAGCAGCGGCGCGTCGGCGCGCGAGGGCGGGAAGGACGGTGGCGAGCCCTCGCGCAGGCGGCGGGCGATGAGCGGGCGGGCGTAGGCGACCTGGCCCGAGAAGTACTGGGCGGCGCCCTCGAGCAGCCAGGCCCAGCGGCCGTAGCGCGACAGGAAGCCGATCCCCTTCGGCGCCTTGAAGCGCTCGTTGCTCTCGGCCACGAGGCGCCGGGCGAGGAGGGCGGTGGGCGCGAGCATCAGCATCTCCAGCGAGCCCTCGACGTTGGAGGCACGGCGGGCCAGGACGCGGGGGGAGAGCACGTGCAGGTCGCGCTCCCCAGCCCATCCGACCACATAGCGGCGGCCGGCCTGGGTCGTCATCCGCCGCTGGACCGGCAGCAGCGGCGCGGCCGCGTCGAGCTGCGCCTCGGTCCCGTGCAGGACGACCGCGAGCTCGCCGACGCTGACGCCGAAGAGCCGCTCGAGGCGCGAGCGGGCCCCCTCCAGGGCGCGCAGCACCTGCTCGGCGTCCGCCGCGTCGCGCTCGTCGTGGCGGGCGACGAAGGTGTCGGACTCCGTCTCCAGCCAGGTCACGGGGCGCCGCTACCCGGCGGCGGCCTCGACTAGCCGCGTGGCCATGGAGAACCGGCGGGGCGCCGGAGTCAGGCGAAGGCCGGCACGGCGACCGGCGTGCCGTTGGCGTCGGCGACGCGGCCGATCTCCTCGGAGGCCCGCTCGAACTCCTCGTCGGAGAGCACGGGGGTGCCCTCGAACGGCAGGTCGCGGGTGATCTCCAGGAAGGAGCGGCAGCCGCCGAAGTCGTCGCGCACCTTGACGGTGACCGGACGCGGGATCCGGTAGGTCCGCAGCAGCACGACGTTGAGCGGGTGGCGGCGCTTCCAGGACAGCCGCTTCTCGGCGTAGTCCGTGGTCCAGACGTAGTAGGGGGACAGCGCCTCGATCGCCCGGCGGTCGGTGACCGTCCAGGCGCTGGCGACCTCGGCCCACGCGCGGATGCGCACGCGATCGGGCTGCGGAATGCCGCCGTCGGCGGTCAGGGCCCAGGCGGGAGGCTCACCTTCGCCCCACACGCCCTCCTCGAGGGCGCGCCGGAGCTCCGGCCGGTGGGACTCGCGCACGAGGTCGTTGCGCTGGTGGTCGAACGTCGGATACAGAAAGAACCGCTGATGCTCCAGCTCGAACTGTTTTGAGGGCTCGTGCACTCCACCCTTGCGCAGGGTGACGAGCTGCTCGCCTTCGGCGAGTGCGCGCACGGTGACTGCCCATTCCTTGAAGGCGATTGGCATAGAGAAGGGGGGTAGGCGTGTGGCCTGCGAGAAACGCTCCGCCGGTCGGCTGACCGCAGACTCCGGAGCGAGGGTCACATACTAAGCACAAGCTCCCGAAATGCAAAACTTCCCTGCAGATTGGCATCTTCTTGAGACTGACTCCTTGTCAGTAGCCCGCCTGGTCTGCGCGCGCCCCACCCGGGAGACCCGGCGGACGTGCCAGCCGCGCGGACGGACGCTAGAGACCCACGCCGGCGAGGGCCTCGAGGACCTCAAGGACGGCCGCGAAGTCGGCGTCGCCGAGGTCCCGGCCCATCGCCGCGACGTACTGGTCGCGGGCCGCCGCCGCGGCGGGGACGGGGACGCCGGCGGCCTGGCTCTCCTCGAGGCACAGCCGGACGTCCTTGAGCATGTGCTCGAGCTTGAAGAGCGTCGCGTAGTCGTGCTCGCGCATCGGCCCGCTCTTGAGCTCGAGCATGGTCGAACCGCCCGAGCCGGCGCTCATGACCTGCACGAGCGCGTCCAGATCGACGCCCGTGGCCTTGCCGACGATCAGCGCCTGCGCGACGACCGAGGCGTTGATCGCCGCGGTCGAGTTGTTGATCAGCTTGACCATCTCGCCATGGCCGAGGCCGCCGACTGCGACGACCAGCGCGCCCATGGCCTCGAGCAGGGGCCGCACCCGCTCGACGTCCTCGGCGTCGCCGCCCGCCATGATCGTCAGCGTGCCGTCGGCCGCCTTCGGCGCCGAGCCGGTCACGGGCGCGTCGACCATCTTCACGCCGCGCTCGGCCAGCCGCTCGCCGATCGCCCGCGTCTGCGACGGCGCGATCGTCGACATGTCCACGAAGATCGCGCCCTCGCGGGCGCCGTGCAGCGCCCCGTCGGGCTCGTCGAGCAGCAGCGAGGCGACCTGGTCGCCGTCGACGACCATCGAGATGACGACGTCGGCGGCGGCCGCGGCCGCGCGCGGCGTGCCCGCGAGGGTGGCGCCGTGCTCGGCGGCCCACTCCTCGGCCTTGGAGCGGGTGCGGTTGTAGACCGTGAGGTGGTGGCCGGCCCGGATCAGGTGGACGGCCTGGCGCGATCCCATGATCCCGAGGCCGAGGAAGGCGACGTCGGTCATCGGCCGAGTACGAGGTCCAGGACGCGCCGCGGCCGTTCCTCGGGCAAGAAGTGCCCGGCGTTCTCGACGATCGTGGTGCGCAGGTCGCCGACGTGCGCTTCGGCGCCGGCCAGCCGCGCAGGCGTGACGACGGGGTCCAGCGCGCCCGTCGCCATGACGACGGGGACCTCGACGCGCCGGTTGGCGTAGCGTCCGCGGGCCATCGCCGGCAGCTCGCGGGTCAGGAAGGTGCGGTACAGGGCGGAGGCCGCGCGAGCGTGGCCGGCGCGGGCGAACGCACCGGCGTACAGGCGCAGGTCCTCGTCGCTCCAGCGGCGATCGGGGCCCGAGCCCTCGCGCACGATGGCGCGCACCATCGCGGGCACGTGCCGGAAGAGGGCCGGGCCGAGGCCGGGCGTGGCGATCGGCAGCTGGTAGCTGCTCTTGAGCGTGCTCTTGAGGTCGCGGTCCGGCTTGAACCAGGGGTGGACGATGCTGAGGGCGACGAGGCGCTCGACGCGCTCCGGGGCGCGGACGGCCGTCAGCCAGCCGACGAACCCGCCCCAGTCGTGCCCGGCGAGCACGCACGTCTCGATCCCCAGGACGTCCAGCAGCCGTTCGACGTCGCTCGCCAGGCCCATCTTGGAGTAGTTGCCGGCCGGCGCGTCGCTCCAGCCGAACCCGCGCAGGTCCGGGGCGTAGACGCGGTGCGCCTTGGCGAGCTCCGGCATGATCCTGCGCCACGACCACCAGTGCTGCGGCCAGCCGTGCAGGAGCACGATCGGCGGCGCGTCCAAAGCGCCGGCGGTCGCGACGTGCCAGCGGGCGCGGTCGACCCGCACGTCGATGTGGACGATGCCGGGCAGCGGCGGCGGGGAGGAGGGGAACATCGCCGCGAAAAGCTACCTGCCCGGCGTGCCGTGGCCGCCCCCGCCCGGGGTCTCGAGGCGCAGGCGCGAGCCCGCGCGCAGTCTGGCCCTCGCCTTCGGGGGGAGCTCCTCGCCGTCGAGCAGGTTGCGGCCCTTCGCGCCGGGCCCGCCGCCGTCGGCGCCCGGCGGCGCGTGGCGGCGGCGCTCGGTGAGCAGCGACAGCTCCATGTCCACCAGGGCCTCGTACTCGCGCACGACCCCGTCGCCGCCGCGGTGCGCGCCGTCGCCGCCCGACTCGCGGCGGACCGCGTACTCGGTCACCCGCAGCGGGAACTCGAGCTCGAGCGCCTCGACCGGCGTGTTGAGCGTGTTGGACATGGCGACGTGCACGGCGCTCGGCCCGGCGGCGTCCGGGCAGGCGCCCTGGCCGCCGCCGAGGGTCTCGTAGTAGGTGAAGGCGTCCGTGCCCAGGACGACGTTGTTCATCGTCCCCTGCCCGAGTGCCCGGCCGAAGGCGGCCAGGACGAGGTCGGCGACGCGGCTGGAGGTCTCGACGTTGCCCGCCACGACGGCGGCCGGGGCGCGGGCGTTGAGCAGGCTCCCCTCCGGCGCGACCACCCGCAGCGGGCGCGCGGCCCCCGCGCTGGGCGGGATGTCGGGGTCGGTGAGGACGCGCACGGCGAACAGGCAGGCGGAGACGGTGACCGCGAGCGGGCAGTTGAGGTTGCCCGCGTGCTGCTGCGCGCTGCCGCTGAAGTCGAGCACCAGCTCGTCGCCCGCGACCGTGGCGGCGAGCCGCAGCTCGAGGTCCCCCTCGGCGGCCTCGAGGACGTCGCGCGCCTCGCGCGTCCCGTCGCCGAGCTCGGCAAGGCATGCGCGCATGCGCCGCTCGGCGTAGTCCTGGACGGCGTCCGTCGCCGCGCGCAGCTCCGCGGCGCCGACCTTCTCCGCGAGCTCTGCGAGCCGGCGCGCGCCCGCGCGGTTGGCGGCGAGCTGCGCGCGCAGGTCGGCGCGGCGCTGGGGCGGGTTGCGCATCTGGCCGGCAAGCTCGTCGACTGCCGCGTCGTCGAGCGGGCGAGGCGCGATCACGACGCCCTCGTCGGCGAGCGTCCGCGAGTCGGCGGGCATCGACCCGGGCGTCGGGCCGCCGACGTCGGCGTGGTGCGCGCGCGAGGCGGCGAAGCCCAGCAGCGCGTCGCCCTCCATGACCGGCGTGACCACCGTGATGTCGGGCAGGTGGGTCCCGCCCGCGTAGGGATCGTTGACCACCCACGGCCGATCGTCGCCCTCCGCGCGCTCGGCGGCGATCGCCGCGACGGCGGCGGGCATCGCACCGAGGTGGACGGGGATATGCTCGGCCTGCATGACCATCGCGGCGTCGGCGTCGAAGAGCGCGCAGGAGCAGTCGCGGCGCTCCTTGATGTTGGCGGAGTGCGCCGCGCGGACGAGCACCGCGCCCATCTCCTCGCAGGCGGCCCGCAGCGCGCCCCCGATGACGCGCAGCGCTACCGCGTCCATGCGAGCCTGACCGTCCCGGCGGTCTCCGTCTCGCCCACCCAGCCCGGCAAGACGACGAGCGTCGCCTCGGGCAGCTCGACGATCGCCGGGCCCTCGACCCGCTCCCCCGGGGCGGGCTCGCCGCGCAGCACCGCGGCCTCGAGCTCCTCCCCGCCGAAGACGGCCTGGCGCGTCGAGCGCTCGGCGCCGCGGCCCTCCGCGCCGGCCGCGTCCGGGTCGATCTCCGGGCCCGGCCGCGCGGCCGTCACGCGCACGGTGACGAGCTCGACCTCGCCGTCCGGGTCGCGGTAGCCGTAGGCCTGCTCGTGAGCGGCGGCGAACGCCTCGCGCAGCTCGTCCGGGCCGGGCTCGGAGAGCTCGACAGCCAGCTCGAAGGCCTGCCCGCGGTAGCGCAGCTCGAAGACCGTCCGCAGCTCGGCGTCGTCACCCAGGTCGGCCCGGGCGCGCGCGGCCAGCTCGGCGACGGCGTCGGACACCGCGTCGGCGGTCAGCGCCTCGGCCGACAGCAGGACGCTGCGCTGCACGTCGCGGCGGCGCTCGGAGACGACGAGGCCGAGCGCGGCGAGGACCCCGGACGCGCGCGGGCAGAGGATCGTGGTCAGCCCCAGCTCGGCGGCGATCGCCGCCGCGTGCAGCGGTCCGGCGCCGCCGAAGGGCAGCAGCGCGAGCTCGCGCGGGTCGACGCCGCGCTCGACCGTCATGACCCGCAGCGCGCGGACCATCTCGGCGTTGGCGACGTCGAGGATGCCCTGCGCGCACTCGATCACGTCGAGTCCCAGGCGTCCGCCGAGGTCGCCGACGGCCCGTTCGGCGGCGCCGGCGTCGAGCGTCAGCGACCCCGCCAGCGGCGAGCCGGCGTCGAGGTAGCCGAGCACGAGGTTCGCGTCGGTGACCGTCGGCTCCTCTCCGCCGTGGCCGTAGGCGGCGGGCCCGGGCCGGGCGCCGGCCGAGCGCGGCCCGACGCGCAGCGCGCCGCCCGCGTCCGCCCAGGCGACCGAGCCGCCGCCCGCCCCCACCGTGTGCAGGTCGAGCATCGGCAGCGCGATCGGCCGGTCCCCGACGCGGCGGCCGCTCGTCTCCCGCACCCGCCCGCCCTCGATCACGCAGACGTCGCAGGAGGTGCCGCCCATGTCGAAGCACAGCGCGCCCTGCTCGCCCGCGCCGGCAGCCGCCCACGCCGCGCCCGCGGCCCCTCCGGCCGGCCCGCTCAGGACCGTCGTCGCGGCGTGGGCGCCGGCGTGCTCGACGTCGGCGAGCCCGCCCGAGGACTGCATCACGTCCGGCCGCGGCAGCCCGGCCTGTTGCGCCCGGGACACGAGCCGCCGCAGGTAGTCGGCGAGCAGCGGCGACAGGGCGGCGTCGACCTCGGTGGTGGCCGCTCGCTCGTGCTCGCGGAACGTCCCGACCGCCTCGCTGGAGAGCGAGACGTGGACGCCCGGCAGGGCGCGGGCCAGCGCCTCGCCGAGCGCGCGCTCGTGCTCGGGGTGGCGATAGGCGTGCAGCAGGCAGACGGCGACGGCCTCAGGCTCGAGGGCGCGCAGGCGCTCGACGACGTCGGCGATCCCGTCGTCGCCGAGCGCCTCGAGCACGCCGTCCGGCCCCATGCGCTCCGCCGCGCCGACGCGGCGCTCGGGCGGCACGAGCGGCGCCGGGTGCGCCGCGCACAGGCGATAGAGGTCCGCGCGCGCCTGGCGGCCGAGCTCGACGAGGTCCTCGAAGCCGGCGGTGGCGACGAAGGCCGTGCGCGCTCCGCGGCCCTCGAGCAGGGCGTTGGTGGCGACCGTGGTCCCGTGCGAGAAGCCCTCGACGTCCGCGGGCTGCGCCTCCGCTTTCTCAAGTGCGGCGCGCACGGCCGCCAGCACGCCCGCGGACTGGTCCTCAGGAGTAGTCGGCGCCTTGGCCGTCACCAGCCGCCCGCCGACGGCCAGCACGGCGTCTGTGAAGGTCCCTCCGACGTCGACTCCGAGGAGCACCTCGGAGCACGGTAGCTACGCGGCGACCGCCAGCCGCCGCTCGCGCTCCTCGGCCTCGGTGAGGTGCTGGTGCGACGGGCAGTAGCCGTTGCCCGGCAGCGGCATGCGCCGGCACGGCCGGCCCTTGCGCGTCGTCGCCCGGCATTCGAGCCGGTTGCCGAGCGGGTCGAACCCGGTCACCGGCTGCGAGGACAGCCACTCGCCGCACAGGCCGAGGTAGGTGTCGATCACCTGGAAGGCGCGGCGCTGGGCCGACATCGGGAAGAAGACCCGGATGTCTGCGAACAGCGTCTTGGACGGCTTCGCGAAGTAGTGCCGGTCCGTGGCGAGCCGGCGGACGGCGGCTTCGCAGGCCTTCAGGACGTGCTCATGGTTGGACCTGCCGTCGGGACACACGGGCTCGTCGAGGATCTCGTGCGCGAGATCGCGGTAGATGGCGCGGCTGAAGCGATACATCTCTCCCTGGCTTCCCTCTCACTCGCATGGCCGGCGCTTCTTGCGCCGCTACTGCCATGAAACGAGGCGGGGGCTGAAAGCTTGCGGTGACAGAACGGAATGCCGGCCATCCAGTCTGCCGTCGGACGCCGGGAACTCGCTGCGGGCGTGCCCGCCGCGCGTCTCCTCGCGGGCCAGGGCGCACGCGGCGACGAGTCGCGCGAGCGGGTGCGGGTCCCCGAGCAGCTCCCGCAGATCCGCGGCGCTGCGCTCCAGGCCGGCCAGCCGCCACATCGCCTCGCGGGTCTCGCGCGACGGCGGCGGCGGCGCGTCGCCCGCCGGCGTCCGCGTCTGAGAAGGAGCGCGCTCGCGCAGGCCCGCGATCGCCGCGCGGCGGCCGAACACGAAGCACTCCGACAGCGAGTTGGAGGCGAGGCGGTTGGCGCCGTGCAGGCCGGTGCAGGCGACCTCGCCGACGGCGAACAGCCCGGGCGTCGCCGTATGGCCCTCGAGGTCGGTCACCACGCCGCCCATGACGTAGTGGCTGGCCGGCGCGACGGGGACCAGCTCGGTCGCGGGGTCGACGCCCGCCGAGCGCAGCGCCTCGACGATGTTCGGGAAGCGCTGCGGGTCGACCGCGCGCATGTCGAGCCCGACATGCGGCGCGCCGGTCTCGCGCAGCAGGCGGAAGATCGCGCCGGCGACGGCGTCGCGCGGCGCGAGCTCGTCGACGAAGCGCTCGCCGCCGGGGCCGTGCAGGGTCGCCCCCTCGCCGCGGACGGCCTCGGAGATGAGAAAGCCCTCGCGCCCGCGGACCCCCGCGACGGCGGTGGGATGAAACTGGGCGAACTCGAGGTCGGCGAGCTCGGCGCCCGCGGCGCGGGCCAGCAGCAGGCCGGAGCCCCACGAGCCGGGCGGGTTGGTCGTGCGCGACCACAGGGCTGCGCCGCCGCCCGTGCAGAGCACGACGGCGCGGGCGCCCAGCGCGCGTCCGTCGTCGAGCACCGTGCCGGTGCAGCGGCCGCGCCCGTCGATGGCCAGCGCGGTGACGCGGGCGCCCTCGCCGACCTCGATCAGCGGCTCGGCCACCGCGCGCGCGGCGAGCGTGCGCAGGATCCGCCGGCCCGTTTCGCTGCCCCCGGCGTGCACGACCCGGCGCACGGAGTGGCCGCCCTCGAGGCCGAGCTGCGGGTGGCCGGCGGGGTCGTCGTCGAAGCGGACGCCGAGCTCCACGAGGTCGGCGAAGCGCGCGGGCGCCTCGCGGCAGAGGACCTCGGCCGCGCTGCGGCGCACGAGGCCGCGGCCGGCGGCGAGCGTGTCCTTCAGGTGCTGCCCGGGGGAGTCCTCGGGCGCGAGCGCCGCGGCGAGCCCGCCCTGCGCCCAGTACGACGCGGTCTCGGCGAGCGCCATGGCGCTCACGAGCACGACGCGGGCGCCCTCGCGGGCAGCGCACAGCGCGGTGTAGAGCCCGGCCGCCCCGGCGCCGACGACGATCAGCTCGGGCGGGGGCATCGGGGTACCGTATCCGCGTGCCCCGTCCGCTCTGGCTCTCGCACCCGGCGTCGCTGGCCCACGTCATCCGCGGGCATCCCGAGCGCCCCGAGCGCCTGGTCGGCCTGGAGGCCGCGCTGGAGGCCAACGGCTGGTTCGGCTGGGAGCGCGCGCTGTCGCCCGAGGCGACGCGCGAGCAGCTCGCCGCCGTGCACACCGAGCGGCTGATCGACCGCGTGCAGTCGCTGTGCGAGTCCGGCGGCGGGCAGATCGACTCCGACACCGCCTGCGTGCGGGCGACCTGGCCGGCGGCGCTGCACGCCGCGGGCGGCGCGGTCGCGCTCGTCGACGCGCTCACCTGCGGCGCCGCGCCGTTCGGCTTCTCAGCGCACCGGCCGCCGGGCCACCACGCCGAGCCGGGCCGCGCGATGGGCTTCTGCCTTTTCGACTCGATCGCCGTCGGCGCCGCCCACGCGCTGAGCACCGGGGCGGCGCAGCGGGTGCTGATCTTCGACTGGGACGTCCACCACGGCAACGGGACGAACGCGATCTTCCACGCATCGCGCGAGGTGCTCTTCGTCTCCGTGCACCAGTCGCCGCTGTATCCGGGAACGGGGGAGGCCTCGGATTTCGGCAGCGAGGCCGGCGAGGGCTACACGGTCAACCTGCCGGTCCCGCCGGGCTCCGGCGACGAGGCCTACCTGTCGCTCACCGAGCACGTCGTGGCGCCGCTCGCGCGCGCCTTCGAGCCGCAGCTCGTGCTCGTCTCCGCCGGCTTCGACGCGCACGCCGGGGACCCGCTCGCGGATTGCCGCGTCACCGAGGCGGGCTTCGCGGGCATGACCGGCTCGCTGCGCCGCGCGTGCGCCGAGCTGGGCGTGCCGCTCGGCTTCGTGCTCGAGGGCGGCTACGTCGTCGACGCGCTCGCCGACTCGGTCTGCGCGCTGCTGGGAGTCCTCGACGGCGACCCGCCGCCCGCCGCCGACGTCGCGCTGCACCCGCTCGCGGCGGCGGCCGTCTCCCGCCTGAGCCGCTGGTGGCCCGGACTCGAGCCGGCTACTTCGGCTTGACCTGCTTGGCGTAGGCGCCGGGGGCGCCGGACTGGGCGGCCGTGGCGGCGGCCTGCGCGGCCTTGAGCGTGTCGAACTGGCCGGAGAAGACGACCCAGTAGCCCTTGCGCAAGCTCGAGTAGTCGTCGGAGTGCAGGATCCCGATGCCCGGGACGGCCGAGAGGCTCTTGGCCTTCGCCACGGCCTCCGGGCGCGTGGTGCCGGAGAAGAGGATCACCGTGTACGCGGTCTTGCCGGCCGGCCAGGACGCAAAGCCGCCGCCCCCCCGGCCCGGCGCCGGCGCGGGGGTGGTCGAGCCCGGCGTGGTGGAGGGCCGCGGCGCGGGCCCGGATGGCCCGGACAGGCCGGAGGGCCCCGCCGGACCGGATGGACCAGACGGACCGGACGGACCGGACGGACCGGACGGGCTGACCAGCCCCGTCGGGCCGGTCGGCGCGGCCGGCGCCGGCGTGCCGGCGGGCGCGCCGGCGACCTGCTCCGCGTCGCCCGAGAGCTGCACGAAGGCGAAGACGAGGGCGGCGGCCGCGATCGTCAGCACGGCGGCGACGATCGCCACGGGCGTGCGCCAGCCGGGGGCGCCGGCGACCACGGATGTCACTGCGGCACCGCAGTTCAGACACCAGTCCTGACCGGGGCTCACCGGGGCGCCGCAGCGCGGGCATCCGGGCAGGTCGGGCGGCCCCGGCGGCGGGGGCGGCGGGAGGTCGGGCGTGCTCATGCGGGCGGCTGCACCCGGGTGGGCGCCTCGGAGGCAGAAGGCGGCATGACGTCCGCGGAGGGCGCCGTGCCCTGCGCCGGCGGTGCGGTCGGCGGAGGAGGCGGCGGCGGCGGTGCGGCGGCCGGCATCTCCTCGCCGTGCCCTTCGACCCACGCGTGCGACGACGCGCTGACGGCGCCGAGGGCGGGCAGGTCGGCCGGCCGGGCGGCGGGCGGCGGGCGGGCGCCGGGGGCGACCGGCGTGCCGCAGGCCCAGCAGAAGCGGGCGTCGCTGCCGTAGATCTCGCCGCAGCTCGGGCAGGCGCCGCCGATGCCGGGCTCGCGCACCACGCGGCCGCGGCGGTCGTCGAGCAGGCCCTCGAGCTCGCGCCGCTCGGCGTCGACGGTCGCCATCCGTCCGAGCTTCTCGGTCACCAGGCGCCGGTGGGCGTCCGAGCCGGACTGGCCTGAGCGGTGGACCTCGAAGACGAGGCCGCCGAGGTCGCGAAGCAGCAGCTCGCGGACCCCGCGCAGGTGGCGCAGGCGGCGGCGCAGCCGGCCGCGGCGCTGCGTAGTGGGGCGGTCCCCGACCAGCTTGTCGAGGTCGGTCCCGGCGGGCACGGGCGGCTGGGCTCCGGCATCGGGAGCCTCGGGCTGGGGCGTGGTCGCGCCCGCGTCATCGACCGCGGAGCGCGCGGGTCGCTTGGCTCGGAACAGGTTCTTCATGATCGGACGGCTGGCGTCTGGAACGGGCGAGTGTAGGCCCGGGTTGTGGTTATCAGGCGATCTCGCGCCAGGCGGCGACCACCCGGGCCGCCATGCGGTCCGCGGAGAACAGCTCGGCCCGCGCGCGCCCGTCGACCCGCGGATCGGGGTCGGTCAGGATGGGCTCGAGAGCGGCGAGCCAGGCCGCCCGGTCCCACGGCAGGCAGCGGCTTCCGGCGATGCCGCCGAGCGCGACGGGGTGGATTCCGACGGGGGTCGCGAGCGCCGGGACGCCGCACGCCAGCGCCTCGATCACCGACAGCCCGAAGCCCTCGTCGAGCGACGGCACCAGCACCGCGTTCGCGGCGTTGATCCAGTACGGGACCTCTTCAGGCGCGACGTTTCCCAGCGTCAACAGGGGTACGTCGCCGGCGGCCTCCACGGCCCGGCTGAAGCCCTTCAGCGGGCGGGCCGGGTCGTGGGGGAAGAGCAGGTACGGGCCGGCGGGATCGAGGCCGAGGTGGGCGCGCGCCTCGGCACGCGGGATGCAGGCAAAGCGCCGGATGTCGACGCCGACGGGCAGGACGGCGACGCGGCGCGTCGTCCCCGCCCCGGGCACGTTGGCGCTGAAGGCGCGCGAGACCGCGGCGGGGACGACGAACGGCACCACGGCGCGGGTGATCAGCCGCGAGCGCGGGTGGAAGAGGTCGTTGCCGTGCAGCGTGACGAGCACCGGGCCGAGCCGGGCGAGCAGCGCCGGCCAGGCCGTCAGGCCGAAGTGCGCGTGGACGACGTCGAAGCGCCGCCCGCCGAAGCGCCGGCGCAGGTCACGCACCGCCTTCGGATAGGCGGAGAGCCCCGGCGGGAAGGCGTGCAGCTCCACCTCGACGTCGTCGCGACGGCGCAGCGCCTCGACCTGGTCGAACACGAAGGACCCGAGCGCGGGGCGGTCGGGGGTGGGGTACATGTTGGTGACGACGAGCGCGCGCACTTCTGGCACATCTTTGTCACGAAGTCGGCACGACGGCGTCTAGAGCCGTCACGCGATCCTCCGAAGACTCCTGTTCACCGGCTCCGCCACCGCGGCGGGGCACCACCGCGAAGGACGGAGGACACGATGGGGTACGAGGTGATGGGCCGCATCCACGGGGCGCTGCTGAGCCTGCGGCGCGAGGGCGGCCAGGGGACGGTCGAGTACGTCGGCCTGATCCTGCTGCTGGCGGTCGTGCTGGCCGGGGTGGTCAAGGCCGCTGGCGGCTTCTCGGACAACAAGGGCATCGCCAAGTCCGTGATCACCAAGCTCCAGTCGGCGATCACGAAGGTCGGCGGGGGCTAGACGGGGCGGCCGCGGCGCCTGCGACACTGGGCGCCGATGACGGGCGCCACCACAACCGCGCAGCGCCGCCGCCCCATCGGGGTCTTCGACTCCGGGGTCGGCGGGCTGACCGTGCTCCACGAGCTGCTGGTCAACCTGCCCCACGAGGACTTCCTGTACCTCGGGGACAGCGCCCGCTTCCCGTACGGCACCCGGCAGCCCGAGGAGCTGCAGGGCTTCGCCGTCCACGTCGCGGGCGAGCTCGTGGCGCGCGGCGCGAAGCTGATCGTGGTCGCGTGCAACTCGGCGACCGCGGCGGCGGCGGACCTGCTCGAGGCGCGCTTCGGGGGCGAGGCCGGGATCGACGTCATCTCGGTGATCGCCCCGGAGTCCCAGGAGGCGGCGGTCCTGACGCGCACGGGCCGCGTCGGGCTGCTGGGGACGCCGGCCACCGTGGCCTCGGGCGCCTACGAGCGGGCGCTGCGCAACGCCGACCCGCACCTGCGGCTCACGAGCGTCGCGTGCCCGGAGCTCACGCCGCTGATCCAGGCGGGCCTGACCTTCGACGACGAGATGGTGCGCACCGTGCGCGACTACTGCGAGCCGCTGCGCGAGGCGCGCGTGGACACGGTGATCCTGGGCTGCACGCACTATCCGCTCATCCGCCCGATGATCCAGCGCATGCTCGGCCGGGACGTCACCCTGATCACCCCGGGCGCGGCGATCGCCCGCCGCGTCGAGTGCGCGCTGGCCGCGCGCGACCTGGACTCCCCGGCGCAGGACGAGGGGCATTACCGCTTCCTGTGCACCGGCGACGTCGACGAGTTCCGCGCGCTCGGCACCCGTTTTTTGCAGCTGCCGCTCGGGCCGGTCGAGCACGTCGACGTCCACGAGGCCGAGACCGTCCTGCTCGACCTCCCGGCGCCGGCGGGCTTGCGCTGATGGCCGGGCGCTCCCACGGCCGCGCGGCGGACGAGCTGCGCTCCGTCACGATCGAGCCTGGGTTCGTGCGCACCGCCACCGGCTCGGCGCTGATCTCCTGCGGCGAGACGCGCGTGATCTGCACGGCCTCCGTGCAGGAGTCCGTGCCCCGGTGGATGCAGGGCCGCGGCCGGGGCTGGGTCACGGCGGAGTACGGGATGCTGCCCGCCTCCACGGGCGACCGCAAGCCGCGCGACATCTCCAAGGGCAAGGCGGACGGGCGCTCGGTCGAGATCCAGCGGCTGATCGGCCGCGCGCTGCGCGGGGTCGTCGACTTCGAGCGGCTCGGCGAGCGCACGGTCTACGTCGACTGCGACGTCCTGCAGGCCGACGGCGGCACCCGCTGCGCGTCGATCACCGGCGGCTATGTGGCGCTCGACCTGGCCCTGCGGTCGCTGGTCGAGGGCGGCAAGCTCGACGCCATACCGCTCACGGGCAGCATCGCGGCCGTCTCCTGCGGCATCGTCGGCGGCGTCGCGCTGCTCGACCTCGACTACCCGGAGGACTCCTCGGCCGAGGTCGACGCCAACGTCGTCATGACCGGCGACGGCGGGCTGGTCGAGGTGCAGGCGACCGCCGAGCGCACGCCGCTGTCGCGCGCGCATCTCGACGACCTGCTGGCGCTGGCCGAGAAGGGCATCGGCGCGCTGCGCGAGGCCCAGGCCGCCGCCGTCGCGGGCTGAGGCCGCGCATGCCGACGACGAGCCTCGTCCTCGCGACGCACAACGAGCACAAGCTGCGCGAGCTCGCCCGCCTGCGGGGCGGCGAGGTCGACGTGCGCCCGCTGCCCGCGGGCAGCACCACACCGCCGGAGACGGGGGAGACCTTCGCCGAGAACGCGCTGATCAAGGCCCGCGCCGCCGCGGCGGCCACCGAGCGGGCGGCGATCGCCGACGACTCAGGCATCGGCGCCGAGGTCCTCGGCTGGCGCCCGGGCGTCTACTCCGCCCGCTACGCGGGCGGCGGCGCCACCGACCAGGCCAACCTCGACAGGCTGCGCGGCGAGGTCGAGGCCGGTTCGCGGCTGCGCTACACGTGCGTCGTCGCCCACGTCTCCGCCGACGGGGTAGAGACGCTCTTCGAGGGCGTGTGCGAGGGCACGATGGCCGCCGAGGCCCGCGGCGAGCGCGGCTTCGGCTACGACCCGGTCTTCGTCCCCGACGGCGACACGCGGGCGATGGCCGAGCTCTCCGACGCCGAGAAGGACGTCGTCTCCCACCGCGGCATCGCGGCGCGCAAGCTGCTGGCCTGGCTGGCGGGCGGCTGCCGGCGCCACCCCCTATGAGGCCTCGCCCGGCGTTCGCAGATAAGGCATCTCATGGATGCCGGATCTGCGATTCCTGGGCTCGCGGCCGGAGGTCGCCGAACCAACGCAGCTCGGCCGCAGGTCCTTGCGCACGAGCGCGCCGACGCGGAAGCGAAATCGAGGACGCCCACGCGGGCGCGAACCGAGCGCGCCGGAGGCGGGCGCGAACAGGGGGAACGAGGGGCCGGCCGGTTCGTTTACCCCCACTTGCGCACGCGGGAAGTTGCCCTTCTGGGGGTGGACGTCGTTTCGTCGCGCCTGACCCCACTATTCGCCTGCGGCCCGGTTGCCGTGTCGACTTCGGGTGCCCATAGCAATCACAACTCGCCGCGCGACGCCCCGGCAGCGGCGGGGCCGCCTCCGCAGCCGCGCGGCCGCCCCCGCAGCGCCGCGGCCGCCGAGGCGGGGCAGCTACCTAGACCCTGGGCTCCAGGGTCACGACGTTCGCGGCAAGTAGGACGCGGGGATTCCAGCCCGACCCCTACCCAGCCGGCTGTCGACGCCGGTCCTCGGTGCGCACCCACCTGCATGCCTCCTGCCGCCGCTTCCTCAGCCTGGATCCACCGATCATCGGTGGATCAGCCTCAGTGGAGGTTGATCGCCGCGCTGAGGCCCACCGCGGCGAGCACGCCGGCGTAGCCGTAGTACTGGTCGAGGAGCAGGACGAGGGCGGCGACGACGCAGATCACCACGGTGATCAGCCAGGCGATCCGGGAGAGGTCCACAGGCGTATCGTGCCCGACGCTCATGACGGCTGCGCTCACCCCCGAGCTGGCGATCGCCTACGTGCGCGAGTTGTCGGCCGACGTCCGCGCCGTCGTCGTCCTCGACGCCGGCGGGGCGAGGCTGGCCGGTCCGGCGGCCCTCGAAGCTGCGGCGCGCGACGTGATTTTCGCGCTGGGAGCGGCTTCGGAGGCCGCGATCCGGGTTTCGGAGGGGGTCGTCTTCGCCGTACGCACCCCCGAACGGGCGCTCGTCGCCGTGTCGGGACCGCTGGCGCTGCGCGGCCCGACGCTCCTCGATGCCCTGGCCGCCATGGATTCCGCGGCGCAGAGCCAAATCGTCGGATCGCCGTCGGCGGCCCTCCGGGCGGCTGCGAAACGGGCGATCTCGGCTGCGAACGGCGCAATCTGACCGCTGTTTGCGCGAGCAAAAGTCCGCAATTTGCGGACGGCGCCCGAATTTGGCCTTGCGGCGTTGTCCGGGGACCTTGTTAGCGTCGGACGGACCCACTACTCGTCCCGACGGGATGAAGGAGAGTCTCCGATGTCGAAGTCAGAGTTCGTTGACAAGGTCGCTAACGAGGCCGGCCTGTCCAAGAAGGACGCCGGCGCGGCCGTCGATGCCGTCCTCGGCACGATCGAGAGCGAGCTGAAGAGCGGTGGCGAGGTCACGTTCACCGGCTTCGGCAAGTTTCACGTCGCCTCACGCGGTGCGCGCGAGGGTCGCAACCCCCGCACCGGCGATACGATGAAGATCGCGGCCACCAAGGTCCCGCGCTTCACGGCGGGCTCAGGCCTCAAGAAGGCCGTCAAGTAGCGTCGCACGCGCCTGCACGCCCGGGCGCCGGCCGGCACCTCCCCGCCGGCGCCCGTCGTATCCGTATGAGCCCGACCAACTTCGGCGACCGCCTCGCCCGCGCCGTGGCGCGGCGCGAGTCGCAGATCGTCTGCGGGCTCGACCCCGACCCGCAGCGGCTGTGGCCGGCCGCCGCCGGCGTCGCCGCGCACTGCCGCGCCGTGATCGAGGCGGTCGCACCCGCCGTCGTCGCCGTCAAGCCGCAGCTCGCCTGCTTCGAGCGCCTCGGCGCGCCGGGCTGGGACGCGCTCGCCGCGACCGTCGCCCACGCCCGCGAGCACGGCTTGCTCGTGCTGCTCGACGGCAAGCGCGGGGACGTCCCGGTGACCGCCCGCATCTACGCCGAGTCGCTGGTCGGGGCGCTTGGCGGCGACGCGTTCACCGTCAATCCGCTGCTCGGCCGCGACGCGCTCGCTCCGCTGGTCGACCGCGCCCGCGGCGCCGGCGCCGCGGCCTTCCTGCTCGTGCGCACCTCCAACCCGGGGGCCGCCGACGTGATGGACCTCGAGCTCGCCGGCGGCGGCACGGTCTGGGAGCGCCTCGCGACGCTCGCCGACGAGCTCGGCGAGGCAGGCGAGGCGGGTCTGAAGGACGTCGGCGCCGTGGTGGGCGCCACCGAGCCCGCCCACCTGGCCCGCATGCGCGAGCTGATGCCGCGCACGCCCTTGCTGCTGCCCGGCGTCGGTGCCCAGGGCGGCGACGTGGCCGCCCTCGCTCCGGCCTTCGCGCCCGGCCGCGCCGGCGGCCTCGTGAGCGCGTCGCGCTCGATCGTCGACGCCTACGAGCAGGCCGGCGGCGACCCCGGCGAGGCGGCCCGCCGCGAGGCCGAACGGCTGCGTGCGCTGGCGTGGACTCTGCCATGAGCCGCCCGGTCCGCGGCCCGGTGGGGACTATGATCGCTGGCCGTGAACGGTCGCAGTCCCGCCAGGCTGCCGGCGCCAGGGGCGCTTGCAGCGGCCGCGCGAGCCGACCGTCCAGCGGCGACGGCGAGATCGGTGAGCGCGGCGCGCACGTCCCCCAGCCGGGGCGGGGAGCTCGAGCTGCCGTGACGCGCGCCAGGCCCAGGCCGATCCTGCTGCTCGTGGCCGTCCTCGCGGCGCTGGCCGGCCCGTCGGCCGCCAACGCGGCGGGGCCGAACGAGATCGCCTCGCCCGAGGCGATCGTCGTCGACGCCGCGTCGGGCGACGTCGCCTACGCGAAGAACGCCGACGCGCGGCGCCCGATCGCCTCGACCACGAAGCTCATGACCGCGCTGCTGACGCTCGAGCGGGGGGGCCTCAAGGACGTCGTGACCGCCCCGCGCTACCGCGCGGCGCCCGCGGAGTCGGTGATCCACCTGATCGCGGGCGAGCGGATCACCGAGGCGGACCTGATGCGCGGCCTGCTCGTCTCCTCCGCCAACGACGCCGCCGTCGCCCTCGCGACCCACCTCGGCGGCTCCGTGCCCTCCTTCGTGCGCCTGATGAACCGCCGCGCGCAGGAGCTCGGCCTCCACAACACCCACTACGAGAACCCGATCGGGCTCGACTCGCCGACCAACTTCTCCAGCGCGCGCGACCTGGCGACGCTGACCCGCCGGCTGCGCAGGTTCCCCTTCTTTCGCCACACGGTCAACACCAGCCAGCTGACCCTGAAGTCGGGCGCGCACCCGCGGACGCTGGCCAACCGCAACACGCTGCTGGGCGACTATCCGTGGGTCGACGGGGTCAAGACGGGCCACACGAGCCTGGCCGGCGACGTGCTCGTCGCCTCGGGCACCAAGCGCGGCGTGCACCTGATCTCCGTCGTCATCGGCGCCGCGAGCCGGACCGCGCGCAACCTGGAATCGGTCCGGCTGCTCACCTACGGGTTCACGAAGTACCAGCTCAAGCGCGCCGTCGTGCGCGGCGACACCGTGGTCGACGTGCCCATCCGCCACCGCGCGGGAGCCGAGCTGCCGCTGGTCGCCGCCCGCACGGTGCACAAGGTGCTGCGCAAGGACGAGCGCTTCACCTACGTGAAGTCGTTCCCGAGGATCGTCGACGGCCCCGTGCACTTCGGCGACAAGCTCGGCAAGCTGATCGTGCGGCTGCACGGCAAGCCGGTCGCCTCCGTGGCGCTGCTGGCCAACCTCGAGATCCCCAAGGCGGGTCTCGGCCGGCAGGCCCAGGACCTCCTCACCCGGCCGTGGACGCTCCTCGTGCTGGCCGTCGTGCTGCTGCTCGTGGCCGCGCTCGCCCGGCACCGGCCGAGCGCGGGCCGCGGGTCCTCCGAGGAGGCGGCGGCGTGATCATCACCGTCACGCTCAACGCGGCGATCGACAAGACGCTGGCCGTCCCGAACTTCCAGCCGGGCCGGCGCCACCGGACGGTCGAGCAGACGACCATGCCGGGCGGCAAGGGCGTCAACATCGCCCGGGTCCTCAAGACGCTCGGCCAGCCCGTGATCGCCACGGGGCTCGCCGGCGGGCCGACCGGGACGCGCATCGTCGAGCAGCTGACCGAGATGTCCGTGCTCTCGGACTTCGTGCGCATCCGGGAGGAGTCGCGCACCAACACCGCGCTGATCGACCCCACCACGGGCGAGCAGACCGAGATCAACGAGCGCGGCCCGCACGTCATCGAGCAGGAGGTCGAGCTGTTCGCCGACAAGCTGCTGTATCTGGCCAAGGGGGCGAGCCTGTGCGTCTTCGCCGGCTCGCTGCCGCGCGGGGTGGACGTCGACATCTACGGCCGCCTGATCCGCGAGGTGCGCCGCCTCGGCGTGCTGACGATCGTCGACACCGACGGCGACCCGCTGCACCGCGCGGTGCGCGCCGAGCCGGACGTCATCTCCCCGAACTCGCTCGAGGCCGAGGAGCTCGTCGGTCACGAGTTCAACGACGACCAGGACGTCCTGTCCGCCGTGCGCGAGATGGTCGAGCTGGGCGCGCGCGAGGCGATCATGACCGTGCCCGACGGCTGCGTGGCGCAGGTGCTGGCCGAGGAGCCCTCGCAGCCCCCGCGCCACTTCCGGGCGACGATCCCGGCCATCGAGGCGACCGCCACGGTCGGCTCGGGCGACGCCTTTCTGGCCGGCTACGTCGCCGCGCGCTACTCCGACCGCTCCGCGCCGGACTGCCTGGCCTTCGGCGTCGCCTGCGGCGCGGAGTCCACCCAGCACCTCGGTGCCGGCGTGGTGGACCGGGTCCAGGTCGAGAAGCTGCTCGGCGAGGTCGACGTGACGCCGCTGGCCGCCGCCGAGATCTCCTGAACGCGGAAAAAGCCTTTCTCGCACGTTGCGGGCCGAGCTGCCGAGACTTCGCTGCTAACGTCGAATCCCCGCGGTCTGCGGGGTTCTCACGTCCGCTCCGACACCTAGGATCCCGCCATGGAAGTAGAGATCGGCCGAGGCAAGAAGGCGCGACGCGCCTATGGGTTTGACGACATCGCGATCGTCCCGTCCCGCCGCACGCGGGACCCGGACGACGTGGACATCTCCTGGACTCTGGGTCCGTACCGGTTCGAGCTGCCGTTGCTCGCGTCGGCGATGGACGGCGTCGTCTCTGTGGAGACGGCGATCGGGGTCGGGCAGCTCGGCGGGCTCGCCGTGCTCAACCTCGAGGGCATCTTCACGCGCTACGAGGACGCGGACGACATGCTCGCCCGCATCGCGCAGCTGTCCAAGCAGGACGCCACGCGTGCGATGCAGGAGATCTACCGGGAGCCGGTCAAGCCGGAGCTGATCACGCAGCGCATCCAGGAGATCAAGGCCTCCGGCGTCGTGACCGCCGCGTCGCTGACCCCGCAGAAGGTGCGCGGCTACTACGAGCTGGCGCTGGAGGCCGGCCTCGACGTGCTGGTCATCCAGGGCACCGTCGTCTCCGCCGAGCACGTCTCCGCGGACCCCACGCGCCCGCCGCTGAACCTCAAGGAGTTCATCGCCGAGCTGCCCGTCCCCGTCGTGGTCGGCGGCTGTGCGAGCTATCACACCGGTCTGCACCTGATGCGCACCGGCGCCGCGGGCGTGCTCGTGGGCGTCGGCCCGGGCGCGGCGTGCACGACGCGCGGCGTGCTCGGCATCGGCGTCCCGCAGGCGACGGCGATCGCCGACGTCGCGGGCGCCCGCTCGCAGAACATGCTCGAGACCGGCGAGTACGTCCGCGTGATCGCCGACGGCGGCATGCGCAACGGCGGCGACATCGCGAAGGCGATCGCCTGCGGCGCCGACGCCGTGATGATCGGCTCGCCCCTGGCGCGGGCCCACGAGGCGCCCGGCCACGGCTACCACTGGGGCATGGCCACGTTCCATCCCACGCTCCCGCGGGGCGCGCGCGTGCAGACGGTCCAGAACGGCACGCTCGAGGAGATCCTCACGGGCCCGGCGCACGAGAACGACGGCACGTTCAACCTCATGGGCGCGCTGCGGACCGCGATGGCCACCTGCGGCTACCGCGACATCGCCGAGTTCAACCGGGCGGAGCTGAACATCGCTCCGGCGCTGCAGTCCGAGGGCAAGCAGCTCCAGCGCGACCAGCAGGTCGGCATGTCCAACCGCGCCGTGTCGCGCCCGGCTCCGGAGCGCGTACCCGCCTGATGGGGCCCAGCGACCTCGTCTCCCTGGGGCCGGATTCCGGCGTCGCGGCCCCGCAGGCGGTCTCCGAGCTCGAGCTCGAGCGCCGGGTCGCCCACGACGAGGTCGTGGTGCTCGACTACGGCGGGCAGTACTCGCAGCTGATCGCGCGTCGCGTGCGCGAGTGCGGGGTCTTCAGCGAGCTGCTGCCGCACCACGTCGGCGCCAAGGAGGTCCGCCGGCGCCGGCCGAAGGGCCTGATCCTCTCCGGCGGCCCGGCGTCGGTGTACGCGGACGGCGCGCCGCGGCTGGATCCCGCCCTGCTCGAGCTCGGGATCCCCGTGCTGGGCATCTGCTACGGCATGCAGGCGATCGTCCTGCAGCTCGGCGGCCAGGTGGAGGGCGCCGAGGTCGGCGAGTTCGGCCGCTCGCGGCTGACGGTGCGCGAGACGGGGCGGCTGCTCGCCGGCACGCCGGAGGACCAGGCCTGCTGGATGTCGCATCGCGACACGGTCTTCGAGCCGCCGCCGGGCTTCACGGCGCTGGCGAGCTCGACGCAGTCGCCCGTCGCGGCGATCGAGAGCGTCGAGCGCGGCATCTACGGCATCCAGTTCCATCCCGAGGTCGCGCACACGCCCTACGGCCAGCACGTCCTCGAGACGTTCCTCTCCGACATCTGCGGCTGCGCGCGGACGTGGAGCCCGGAGTCGATCATCGACGAGCAGATCACCCGAATCCGCGCCCAGGTCGGCGACGGCCAGGTCGTCTGCGGCCTGTCGGGCGGCGTGGACTCGAGCGTCGCGGCGCTGCTCGTGCACCGGGCGATCGGCGACCAGCTCACGTGCGTGTTCGTCGACCACGGGCTGATGCGCCACAACGAGGGCGAGCAGGTCATCGGCGCCTTCCGCGACGTCTTCAAGGTGCCGCTCGTGGCGGTCGACGCCGAGGACCGCTTCCTGGAGCGCCTCGCCGGCCTGTCGGACCCGGAGGCCAAGCGCAAGGCGATCGGCGCCGAGTTCATCCGCGTCTTCGAGGAGGAGGCGCTCAAGCTCGACGGCGCGCGGTTCCTCGTGCAGGGCACGCTGTACTCCGACGTGATCGAGTCCGGCGGCGGCACGGGCGCGGCGACGATCAAGTCCCATCACAACGTCGGCGGCCTGCCCGACGACCTCGAGTTCGACCTCGTGGAGCCGCTGCGGGCGCTGTTCAAGGACGAGGTCCGCGCGGTCGGCGCCGAGCTCGGGCTGCCCGAGCGCCTCGTCTGGCGCCAGCCCTTCCCGGGGCCCGGCCTCGCGATCCGCATCGTCGGCGGCGAGGCCACCAAGGAGCGCCTGGACACGCTGCGCACCTGCGACGCGATCCTGCAGGACGAGATCCGCAAGGCCGGCCTGTACCGCGAGCTGTGGCAGTCCTTCTGCGTGCTGCCCGACATCCGCACCGTCGGCGTGCAGGGCGACGAGCGCACCTACGGCTACGTCGTCGCGCTGCGCGCGGTCACCTCCGACGACGCCATGACGGCCGACTGGGCGCGGCTGCCCTACGACCTGCTCGAGCAGATCGCCTCGCGCATGATCAACGGGGTCCGCGAGGTCAACCGGGTGGTCCTCGACATCACGTCGAAGCCCCCCGGGACGATCGAATGGGAATAGACGGGGTACCGCTCCAGCCCGCGACGGTCGAGAACCTGTGGGCGCAGGCCCGGGAGCTGACCGCGCGCGCCGTGGCGGAGGCCGACCACGCGGCGCTGCGGCGGGCACTCGTGCTCTGCGCGATCGCGGGCTCGGGCAGCGACACCGACACCTTCCGCGACCTCCTGGCCGACATCCACGCGGCCTCGATCAAGCTCGCCTTCGCCGATCCGCAGCCGCTCTTCGACGCAGCCGCCGCGCTGGTGGCCAACGACGACTTCAAGGCCCGCGAGGCGATCGTCCTCGCCCCGGCCCGCGCGCCGGCGCGGCCGCCCGGCGCGGGCACGCCGTACGGCGTGCTGCGCCCGCGCGGCGGGCAGTAGCCCGGTGCTCGCACTGGCCGGCTGCGCCCCGCTGAAGGCCCTATAGTCTTGCGCCGCCCGGGGAAGCCCCCGCGGTCGCTGTATGCCATGAAGACCTACGTCGCCACACCGAACGATCGCGAGCGCAACTGGGTGCTCGTCGACGCCAACGGCCTCAACCTCGGCCGCCTGTCGACCCAGCTCGCGGACCTGTTGCGCGGCAAGCGCAAGCCCACGTACACGCCGCATTGCGACGTCGGCGACTTCGTCGTCGTCATCAACGCCGAGAAGATCTCGGTCACCGGCAACAAGCGCGACGAGAAGCGCTACTACCGCCACTCGGGCTACCCGGGCGGGATCAAGAGCCGCACGCTCTCAGAGATGCTCGAGCGCCGCCCCGAAGAGGTCATCCGCCTCGCCGTCAAGGGCATGCTCCCGCGCAACCGCCTGGCCCGCAAGCAGATCACCAAGCTGAAGATCTACGCCGGGCCCGAACATCCGCACGCCGCCCAGCAACCCCGACTCCTCGAGATCAAGACCACTTAATGCCGCAGCCCAAGAAGCCGTCCGACGAGGGCGCCGAGCCCGAAGAGCCCGCCCCCGAGGCCGTCGCCCCCGAGCCCGAGACGCCCGCCGAGTCGCCCGCCGAGCCGGTCGCCGAGTCGCCCGCCGAGCCCGAGCCCGAGCCCGAGCCTGCGCCCGTCGCGGCCGAGGCCCCTGCCGCGCCCGTCGCCGAGCGCGACGAGGAGGACGACGAGCCCGCCGCACCCAGGGTCAAGCCGGAGATCCCCGGCATGGATCTCGAGCCCGACATCATCCTGGAAGGTGGCGGCGAGCAGGACGAGTACGCCGAGGACGGCGAGGAGAGCGCTTCCGGCGAGGATGACGACGATCGCTTCTCGCAGCCGATCGCCGACGCCGCGATCGACCTCGGCGCCGACGCGCGCTACCGGGCGACCGGCAAGCGCAAGACGGCCGTCGCCCGCGTGATCCTCAAGCCGGGCACCGGCGCCTATCTGATCAACGGCCGCACCCTGGACGTCTACTTCCCGCGCGCCACCCTGCAGCGCACGATCCGGCAGCCGCTGGAGACCGTGGGCTACCAGGACCGCATGGACGTCGTCGCGTCGATGCACGGCGGCGGCGTCTCCTCGCAGGCCGGCGCGCTGCGCCACGGCGTCTCGCGCGCCCTGCTGGAGGCGGACCCGAATCTCCGCGGCGAGCTCAAGCGCCGCGGCTTCTTGACGCGCGACGCGCGCGCCAAGGAGCGCAAGAAGGCCGGCCTCAAGAAGGCCCGCAAGCGGCCGCAGTTCAGCAAGCGCTGAGCGGCTCCGCCCTCAAGCTCTTCGGAACGGACGGGGTCCGCGGCGTCGCGGGCGAGTTCCTCACCGCCGACCTCGCGCACGCGCTCGCCCGCGCGGCCACGGCGCGGATCGGCGGGGCCGCGCGGATCCTCGTCATCCGCGACACGCGCGAGTCGGGCGCCATGCTCGAGGCCGCCGTCGCGGCCGGGATCGCCGCGGCCGGGGGAGAGGCGCTGCTGGGCGGCGTGCTGCCGACGCCGGCCGCGCCGCTGTTGATCGCCCGCTACGGCTTCGACGCCGGCGTGGTCATCTCCGCCTCGCACAACCCGTACCGCGACAACGGCATCAAGTTCTTCGGCGGCGACGGCTTCAAGCTCTCCGATGCCGTCGAGGCCGAGATCGAGGCCGCCCTGGAGCCGCCGGCCCGCGCCGAAGCGCCGAGCGGCCGCGTGACGGTCCTGCATGGCGCGCTCGAGGACTACCTGCGTGCCCTGCACGAGCGCTTCGACGCGCTGGACCTGACGGGTCGCAGCATTGCCCTGGACTGCGCCAACGGCGCGACCTCGCAGGCCGCCCCGGAGATCTTCCGCCGCCTCGGCGCCGACGTCACCGTCCTCGCCGACCGCCCGGACGGGCGCAACATCAACGACCGCTGCGGCTCGACGCACCTCGACCCGCTCGTCGCCCTGATGCGCGACGGCGAGCACGAGGCGGGCTTCGCCTTCGACGGGGACGCCGACCGCGTCCTCGCCGTGGACCGCACGGGCGCGGTCGTCGACGGCGACGAGCTGATCGCCGCCGCCGCCCTGCACCTGCGCGGGTACGGCCGCCTGCGCGGCGGCGGCGTGGTCGTGACGGTGATGACCAACTACGGCTTCCACACCGCCATGCGCGAGCATGGCGTCGAGGTCGCCACGACGCCCGTGGGCGACCGCCACGTGCTCCACGCCCTGCGCGAGCGCGGGTGGGCGCTCGGCGGCGAGCAGTCCGGTCACATCATCGACCTGGGCTTCGTCTCAAGCGGGGACGGCACCGCCGCGGCCCTGCTGACCCTCGAGGCGCTCGGCGGCTCCGAGCTCGCCGCGCGTGACGGGATGCAGAAGCTCCCGCAGACGCTGGTCAACGTGCGGGTGCCGGACCGCGACGCGTTCGCCGGCGCCACCGCGGTCCATGCCCTGATCGACGCGGAGGATCTGGCTCTGCAGGGCCGCGGAAGGGTGCTCGTGCGCCCTTCGGGCACCGAGCCGCTGGTGCGCGTGATGGCCGAGGCCCCGACGGCCGAGGAGGCGGACGCCGCGTGCGCGCGCATCGTCGCGGCGGTGGACGCCGCACTAAGCTGAGGCGCCCGACCAGGAGGAGCTCGAATGTGCGGCATCGTTGGGTACGTCGGCCACCGGCCGGCCCAGGACATCCTCCTGGCAGGGCTCGAGAAGCTGGAGTACCGCGGCTATGACTCCGCCGGGATCTCGCTGCTCGACGACGGCGAGCTGCACTCGGTGCGCGCCGTGGGCAACCTCGGCTTCCTGCGCGCCGCCGTCGACGCGGCCGTGGGCACGGATGCCGGCAGCCCCGTCGCCGTCGCGACCAAGCCGGCCACGACGGGCATCGGCCACACCCGCTGGGCCACGCACGGCCGCGTCACCGAGGAGAACGCCCACCCGCACTACGACACCGACAACCGCGTCCACGTCGTCGTCAACGGCATCGTGGAGAACTACCTCGAGCTCAAGCACGAGCTGAGCGCCCAGGGCGCCGAGTTCTCCTCCCAGACCGACGTCGAGGTCATCGCCCACCTGATCTCCCGCGAGCTCGAGGCCGGGGACGGCCTCGTCGCCGCCGTCCAGCGCGCCTACGCCAGCCTGCGCGGCCACTACGCGTTCGTGGTCGTCTGCGCCGACGAGCCCGACCTGCTGGTCGGGGCCCGCAAGGAGTGCCCGCTCGTGGTCGGCCGCGGCGACGGCGAGCAGTTCGTCGCCTCCGGCATCCCCGCCTTCCTCGCCCATACCAAGCAGGTGCAGGTCGTCGAGAACGACGAGATCGTCGTCGTCACGGCCGCGGGCGTCACCTTCCTCACCGCCGCCGGCGCGCCGGTGCAGCGCCGCGTCGAGACGGTCGAGTGGGACGCCGCCGCGGCCGAGAAGGGCGGCTACGAGACGTTCATGCTCAAGGAGATCCACGAGCAGGCCGACGCCGTCGCCGACACGATCGCCGACCGGACCGTCCGGCCCGAGGGGGTCGACCTCTACCTCGGCGAGACGGTCACCGACGACGTCCTGCGCAGCGTCAGGCGCATCGTCGTCGTCGCCTGCGGCACCTCCTACCACGCGGGCCTGATCGGCCGCTACGCCATCGAGGAGTGGGCGCGCGTGCCCGTCGAGATGGACGTCGCCTCCGAGTACCGCTACCGCAACCCGGTCGTCGGGCCGGGCGACCTCGTCATCGGGATCACGCAGTCCGGCGAGACGGCGGACACCCTGGCGGCGATGCGGCTCGCCCGCGAGCGCGGCGCGGCGGTCCTCGCAGTCACCAACATCCTGGGCTCGCAGGCCACGCGCGATGCGGACGGCGTGCTCTACACCCGCGCCGGCCTGGAGATCTGCGTCGCCGCCACCAAGACCTTCATCGCCCAGGTCGCGGCGATGTATCTCCTGGCCCTGCGCCTCGCCGAGCTGCGCGGGACGCTGAGCCCGGAGCGCCTCACGGAGCTGGTCGCCGAGCTCAAGCAGATCCCGCACCACATCACGGAGCTGCTCGGCTCCCATGATGACGCGATCGAGCGCGCGGCGGAGGAGCATCACGCGTCGGACTTTTTCCTGTATCTGGGCCGCCACGTCGGGCTCCCGGTCGCCCTGGAGGGCGCGCTCAAGCTCAAGGAGATCTCCTACGTCGCCACCGACGCCTACGCCGCCGGGGAGATGAAGCACGGCCCGATCGCCCTGCTGTCGGAGGCCACGCCCGTCGTGGTCGTGGCGACGGCGTCTCCGGTGTACGCGAAGGTCGTCTCCAACATGCAGGAGGTCCGCGCCCGCGGCGCGCACGTGATCGCCGTCGCCACCGCTGGCGACGCGGACATCGGCGAGCACGCCGAGGAGGTCTTCTACGTGCCGCGCACCGACTGGATCCTGCAGCCGCTGCTCGCCGTGATCCCGCTGCAGGTGCTGGCCTACCGCATCGCGCGCAAGCGCGGCCTCAACGTCGACCAGCCCCGCAACCTGGCCAAGACCGTGACCGTCGAGTAGGCGGCCGGTTCTGGTCGCTAGGAAGCACGACGACCTTCGCGGCGCTTCGCCGGCGCGCAACTCTCCGCTTCCGAGATCGAGTGACGGCGTTTCGACTGAGCCCCGCACCAACCGTTCATTTACGGCGATTGCCACTTGCCACTTGCTGGTTCTTGGCGTTCAGACCGCGCCGCCCAACCGCCCTGCTGGCACAAGCCGGGGCCTGAAAGGCCCTACATGCCCCCGCTACCTGGGCATGCGAACGAACCTCCTGGTTCGGTCCCGCACGCCAGGTGGCGACGTAGGCGCTTTGACAAGTCTGGCCCTACCCGCTTCGCGAAGCGGCGGCAAGAGGAAACTGAAGCGGCGGCAAGCGGAGACCAGGCTCCAGGCTGGTCCGTGCAGGCTGGCTCGTCCCCGCCAGACCCTACAAGAAGTCCAGGAGCGACCGGTCAAGTGCAATGAACCGGGGAACCCGAAGAACTGATGACGAGCTAAGTTGCGGCTGCCTGCGCTCGGCCAGCGCCGCTGAGATCTCCCCACTGTCTGATGCAGCTTTTCGCCCTTGACCGGGGCTCGATGCGAACTGGAGTCGAACCCCCGGCGGCCAAGTCACCACCGGCGTCACGTGAGCTCGAACTCGACACACGCCCGGTGGCCCCATTCCTGAGCAGGCGTGAGCCTGCGCTTCGGCGATCCGCCAATTGAAGGCGCCGGAGTGTTGTTCGGCTTGACAAGTTTCAGAGCCGCACGCATACTATGTATCAGCGTCGCAATCCGGCGTTAGTTGTCGTGTCCTGCGGACTCCCGCGGGCGGGTGAAATAGGGGAGGATTGGGGTGTTGCCTGCTGACGCCGCTCTGTCCTTGGTGCCCGTGTGCCCGTCGTTAGTTTGGCGTGGGAGCTTCCCCCGGATCCCCGGACTGGCGCTTCGAGCGCGACCATCAGACTCGTCTGTTTTGGAGGCTCCTGCGGGCGACACCGTTCGGTGTTCGATTCTGGAGGAGCGATGGAGACGATCTTTGAGCGCGTCGGCGCGCTCGATGTGCACAAGGCGCAGGTGACGGCATGCGTGCGTGTCCCTGACGAGGGCGGGGGTCGCGAGCCGCATCTGGCCGAGTTCTCAACGACCGTGACAGGCCTGATGGCGTTGCGTGACTGGCTCGCCGCGCACGCCGTCACGCACGTCGCGATGGAAGCCACCGGCGTCTACTGGCAGCCCGTCTGGCACATCCTCGAAGACGACTTCGAGCTCACGCTGTGCAACGCCCGCCACGTCAAGCAGGTCCCGGGCCGCAAGACCGACGTCTCTGACGCGCAGTGGCTGTGTCAACTGATGGAGGCCGGCCTGTTGCGCGGCAGCTTCGTGCCGCCCAAGCCCCAGCGCCAACTGCGGACGCTCACGAGGTACCGCAAGACGCAGATCGCTGAGCGCCAACGTGAGGCCAACCGGCTGCACAAGGCGCTGGAAGACACCGGCATAAAGCTCGACTGCGTCGCGACTGACATCCTCGGCAAGTCGGGACGCGCGATGCTCGACGCGCTCGTCTCGGGCACCACCGACCCTGAGATCCTCGCCGAGTTGGCGCTCGGCAAGCTGCGCAAGAAGCTGCCGGCGCTGCGCGAGGCGCTCCAAGGCCGCTTCGAGGCCCACCATGCGTTGGTCATCAGTGCGATCCTCGCCCACCTGGACTTCCTTGACGAGCAGATCGACAGGCTCTCGAAGGCGATCGAGGAGCAGTTGGGCCCTTTGGCGGCCGGCGTCGATCTCGCGGCCACGATGACCGGCGTCGCCCGCCGAACCGCAGAAGCGATGGTCGCTGAGATCGGCGTCGACATGAGCGTCTTCCCGACCGCCGGGCACCTGGCCTCCTGGGCCGGACGCTGCCCCGGCAACGACCAATCGGCCGGCAAACGCCGCTCCGGACGCACCCGCAAAGGCTCCAAGTGGCTCGGGATCGCGCTCGAAGAAGCCGCCCTGGCCGCGACGCGCAGCAAGAACACCTAC
>JBBSIC010000003.1:0-102432 GCA_038232275.1 Solirubrobacterales bacterium
CGTCACGGGCGCGTGCACCACGCGGTCGCCGACGCGGGCGGCCAGGACCGGCGCCCCGTCGGCCACCGGGTCGCCGAGGACCGCCACGGCGGCCGGCCGCCCGGCGTCGCCGAAGAGCTCCTCGACCGATCTCCCGACGGCCTGGGCCAGCGCGAGCGCGGCGTCCACGCTCGGGCGGTGCCGTCCTGCCTCGATGGCGCCGACGGCCTGGCGGCTCACGCCCGCGGCGGCGGCGAGGGCGGCCTGGCTCAGACCCGCGGCGACCCGTGCCTGCTCGAGCATGCGCGGATCCTAGCGCGCCAGCCAGGATCCTGGCCGATGCGCCAGCACCATGTCGCTCGCGCCCGCGCGGGCGGCTGCCGATCTAGTGGGAATGGCGGGAATCGACTCGAGGCTCCTGCCGCGCGCGGCGATCGTCGCCGTGGTCGCGATCCTCGGCCTCGTCGTCCACGGCCGCCCGGGCGGGGCGTCCGCCGTCTCGGCGCCTGCGCGCGCCATCAGCGCGGCGCGGGAGCGGGCGACCTTCACGTTCGCGCCGGGCGTCGACCCGCTCAACCGCAACGCCGTCCTGCGCGCCGTGGCGAGCGCCGATCCCGCCGCGCAACGCCTGATCGCGCGCATCGACGGCCTCACGACGATCGCGGTCGGCCCCGCCCCGACCGGGGCGGCGGGCGTGACCCGGGGCGCCGGCGACCACTTCGACGTGCTGCTGGACGTCGGCGGGACCTTCCAGCGGCTCGGTCAGCGCGGCGTCGACCGGCTCGTCCTGCACGAGCTCGGCCACGTCGTCGACTTCGCCCTGGTGCCCGCGGCGCTGGAGGCGAGCCTCGACGCCGGCACCCCGCCGGGCCTGCCGTGCCCGGCCGGCACGCCGATCGGCGCGTGCGCGCCGCGCGCGGAGCGCTTCGCCGAGTCCTTCGCCAAGTGGGCCATGAACGACATCGGCATCGACCTCTACATCGGCTACGCCGTCCCGCCGCCGCCGGACCTCGCCGCCTGGGCCGCGCCGCTGACGCGGCTCGCGCCCTGACGCGCCGTCGTCACTCCGGCGAGCTCTCCAGCACGCCGAGCAGCTCGGTGACCCGCACGACGAGCAGCCGCTCCTCCTCGACGTCGACCCAGGCGCCGGCCTGCGCGGGGAAGACGACGTGGTCGCCGGGATGCACCGGCATCCGCACGCCGGCGGACTCCCACCAGTCCAGGCCGGGCCCCACCGCGAGCACGATGCCGTGGTGCGGCGGCGGCTCGTGGGAGCCGGGCGGGACCACGAGTCCGGACTGGCGCACCCGGTCGGGCTCGAGCTCCTTGATGACCACGCGGTCGAAGATCGGGCGCAGCTGCTGACGCATCAGGGGCCGCAACCTAGCGAAGGGGAGGAGTCCCGCGCCCGCGCCGGAACCCCCACCTCGGATGACCGAGCTGTTCACCGAGATCGACCGGTCGCGCGCGGCGGTGCGGGCAGGGGTGAGCGCGCGGCGCGCAGCCGTGACCCTGTTCGCCGTCGTCGCCGCACTCGGCCTGGCCAACGTCTTCGATCAGCGCACGACCGACAGGGCCGCGGCCGGTCCGGGCGCGTCGATGACGCTGTCGGCACCGGAGAGCGTGCGCGGCGGCCTGTTCTCCCAGTCGCGCCTGGAGATCCACGCGCGCGCAGATCCTCTAGTGCTTCTCCCTGAAAGGCGGAACCACTGAAATGGACGTCGTCCTTCGCTCCGCCGCGGTCTTCGTCTTAACGCGCGCCGTCGGCCGGCGCGAGCTCAGCTCGCTGGAGCTGTTCGACATGATCCTGCTGATCGTGATCGGGGACATGATCCAGCAGGGCGTCACCCAGAGCGACAGCCCGACTGGCGCAGATCGGTTCGCTCGACGACGTCCGCTGGGCCGTGCTGGAGTCAAACGGCCAGATCAGCTTCCTGACGCGGTCGTGAGCAGCGTCGGCGGGTGCGTGGGGTCCAGCGTGCGCGCGCGCAGCCCGACGGGGTCGATCGGCACCGGCCTGGCCGCCCGGTAGCGCAGCAGGGTGTACGTGGGCGCGTCGATGCGCTCGGCGAGGGTGAGGCCGGGATCCGGGGGTGGCGGGGTGAGCGGGCGCGGCTTGCCGATCCGCCAGGACGCGAGCAGCACGACGTCGTCGGACACCGCGGGGAAGGCGAGTGCGTGCGTGGCGGGCACGTACCAGCGCAGCGGCCGGTCGGCGTCGGCCGTGGCGACGATCGTCACCGGCTCGCCGTACGCCCGCAGGCGCGCGGCCGCGGCGCGCCAGTCCTCGCGTTGCAGCCGCCCGTCGGCGGCCGTGTCGATCGTGAAGGCCACAAAGAGCAGGGCGAGCGCGACGCCGGCGGCCGGTCCCCAGCGTCCGCGCCCGGCGTAGCCCGCGGCGGCGAGCGCCAGCAGCGGGACCAGCGCAGCGATCAGGTAGCGGTCGAGCACGTAGTCCTGGCCGACCGCCGCCAGCAGCACCGGCAGCGCCAGGGCCGCGACCGCCGTGCCCGCCACGGCCCACGCGGCGGCGGCCCGGCCCCGCGCCAGGGCGAGGAGGACGCCGGCGACCAGCAGGACCAGCGCCAGCGCGCCGGCGGCGTCGACCGGCGTCCCAAACTCCCCGGACGCCCAGTGCTTGGCGACGTCGGCCAGGCGCGTCGAAAGCGGCGTGCCGCTCACCCAGTCCACCCGGTTGTCGTGCTGGGCGATCAGCAGCGGCGCGAGGGCGAGGCCCGTGACGACCGGCGCCACCATGCCGGCCAGGCTGCGGCGCCCGTGGCGGCGCAGCAGCACGAGCGCCTGGGGCACGAGCAGGAAGACCGCGAAGTAGTGCGTGAGCAGCGCTCCGGCGGCCGCCGCGCCCCAGAGCAGCAGCGGCCGGCGGGCGGGCCCGTCGAGGGCCTGCACGAAGCACAGCGTCACCGTCGCCGTGAGCAGGCTCAAGAGCGCGTACGGCCGCGCCTCCTGCGCGTACCAGACGAGGAACGGGCTCGTCGCGGCCAAGGCGGCCGCGAGCCAGCCGGCGCGCGCCGACAGCCGGCATCCGAGCGCGTAGGCCACGCCGATCGTGGCGAGCCCGATGACCGCGGAGAGCGACCGCAGTCCGGCCTCCCCCACGCCGAACACGCGCGTCCACAGCCACGCCAGCACGAAGTAGCCCGGCGGCATCCCCTCGAGCCCGCGCACGCTGGCGAACATGTGGCCGAAGCCGCCGTTCAGCTCGAGCGCGCTGGAGGCCTCGTCGCGCCAGAAGGACTGGTCGGCCAGGGTCGGGAAGCGCAGCAGGGCGCCGACGACGATCAGGACGCCGAGGGCGGACGCCCCGCGGCGGCCGGTCATCAGCCGCGGCGGGCGCGCGCCCACGCGGTCAGCGCCGTGGTGCCGCGGATCCCGTCCTGCACCCCGGCCGAGTCCGCCAGGTTCGTGAAGGCCGTCTTGGCCTTCTCGGCCCGGTTGCCGAGCCCCTTGAGCAGCTTTGACCGGGGGCTGTGCAGCACCGCGTCGACCGCGTCGAGGTAGTCGAACTCGGCCCCGAGGGCGTCCTGGAGCGTCGTGGCGTCGTCGACCTTCTGCCTCCCAGCCTGGCTCTGGCGCAGCGCGGCCACGACCGCCTGCCGGTCGGCCTGGACGCGCCTGAGGGCGGCCTTCGCCACACTCGCGGAGCGTCCCGGCTTCAGCGCATCGAGCGTCACGGCGAGCCGCTCCTGAGCCTTGGAGAGCTTGGCGAGCGCGGGAGCGACCGCGGAGGCCGTGCCCGGCTCGGGACCGGTGCCGTCGCGGACGATCGTCACGACGGCGTAGGCCACGCCCGCGAGCGCCACGAGCGCCAGCAGGCGCGCGAGCCAGCGGCGCCACCAGGGCGTGCGCACCCATTCATAACTCGCGCGGTCGGACACGTCCGGGGCATCATCGGCCTTGGGGGCCGACATGTGAAGGTCAGCCGGCGTTCACGACATCGAGCGCCGCGTCCGCGTAGCGCCGGCGGATGACCTTCTTGTCGAACTTGCCGACCGAGGTCTTCGGGACCTCGTCGATGAAGGCCCAGCGCTCCGGGAGCTGCCACGTGGCGACCTTGTCGGCGAGGAAGGCCCGCAGAGCCTCCGCGGAGACGTCCTCACCGGCCTTGACGACGACCGCCGCGAGGGGGCGCTCCCCCCAGCGCTCGTCGGGGATGCCGACGACCGCCGCCTCGGCCACCGCCGGATGGCCCATGATCGCGTTCTCGAGCTCCACCGAGGAGATCCACTCGCCGCCGGACTTGATGACGTCCTTGGAGCGGTCGGTGAGCGTCAAGAAGCCGTCGGGGGAGATGCGCCCGACGTCGCCCGTGCGCAGCCAGCCGTCATGAAACCTCCCGGGGTCGTCGTCGAGGTAGTAGCTCGCCGTGACCCACGGGCCGCGGCACTCGAGCTCGCCGACCGCCTCGTCGTCCCAGGGCCGCACGCTGCCGTCGTCGGCGACCAGGCGCGCCTCGACGCCGGCCATGAAGCGGCCCTGCGTCGCGCGGTAGCGCCATTGATCCTCCTCGCCCGTCGCGGCGGCGGGCGCGCGCGCCACGGAGGCCAGCGGCGAGGTCTCCGTCATCCCCCAGGCGTGGAGGATCTTCACGTCGTAGCGCTCCTGGAAGGCCTTCATCAGCGCCGGCGGACACGCCGAGCCGCCCACCACGACCTCCCCGAGGGAGGCGAGGGCGTCGCCGTCCTGTTCCGCGTCGAGCAGGCCGAGCAGGCCCTGCCAGATGGTCGGGACGGCTCCCGCGAAGTTCGGCCGCTCGGCCCGGATCATCTCCAGCAGCGGCTCGGGCTGCAGGAAGCGCTCGGGCAGGATCAGCGAGGCGCCGACGAGCATCGCCGCATACGGCAGCCCCCACGCCATCGCATGAAACTGCGGGACGATCACGAGCACCTTGCTGGACGGGCTCAGGCCCATCGCGTCGCCCATGCAGGCCGCCATCGAGTGCAGGACGATCGAGCGGTGGCTGTAGACGACGCCCTTCGGGTTGCCGGTCGTACCGCTCGTGTAGCACATCGCCGCGGCGTCGTCCTCGTCGACCTCGACCCAGTCGAACTCCTCGTTCTCCGCTGCCAGCAGCCCCTCGTAGGAGTGGATCTCGGGGCCGAGGCCCTCGAGCGCGGAGGCGTCCGTGCCCTCCCCCGTGACGAGCACGTGCTCGACGGTCTCGAAGCCCTTCAGGATCTCGCTCAGCGCCTCGACCAGCGACGGGCCGACGATCACGACCTTGTCCTCGGCGTGGTTGGCGATGTAGACGACCTGCTCGCCGAACAGCCGCACGTTGAGCGTGTGCAGGACGGCGCCCATGGCCGGAATCGCCAGATAGGCCTCGAAGTGCTCCTGGTCGTTGAACTGGTAGGTGGCGACGCGCTGGTCTGCGTCGATGCCGAGCCTGCGCAGCGCGTTGGCCAGCCGCGCCGCGCGGACGCCGACCTGCGCGTAGGTCGCGCGCCGGAAGCCGTCCCCGGTCCAGGTGAGGACCTCGCTGGCCCCGTGGGCGACCGTGCCGTGGCGAAGCAGCCGGGCGATCGACAGCGGGGCGTCCTGCATCGTGCTGCGCATCTCGAGCCTCCTCCTCGTCTCAGGTCCCGGGAGGAAGTTCTATCCGCATCGCGGCGGCGACGCCACCGCCGAGGACATGGACCGACTCCCCCACCCGCACCGTCAACGGGCCGCCGAAGGGCTGCTTCTCGAGCACCTCGACCCCGTCGCCCGGCCGCACGGCGCGCTCGGCGAGCCAGCGCAGCATGTCCGGGTCCGCGTCCGAGACGCGCAAAAAGCGGCCCGAGGCCCCGGCCTCGAGGTCCTGCAGCCGGACGCCCCGGCGCTCCTCGCAGTGCTCGAGGTCCGCCGTCGGGATCGGGTCGCCGTGCGGGTCGGCGGTCGGATTGCCGAGCTTGACCGCGATCAGGCTCTCGAGATCCTCGGAGATGACGTGCTCGAGGATCTCGGCCTCGTCGTGCACCCGGTCCCACGGCATGTCGAGGATCTCGGCGAGGAACAGCTCGATCAGTCGGTGGTGGCGGACGACCTCGAGCGCGACACGCCGGCCCTGATCCGTGAGCGTGACGCCGCGGTAGGGCTCGTGGGCGACCAGCCCCGCGGCGTCGAGCTTCTTGAGCATCGCCGACACCGAGCCCGGGGTGACCCCGAGCCGCTCGGCCACGGCGGTCGTCGTGACGACGCCTTCGTCCGCGCGCTCCTCGAGCGTGTAGATCGCCTTGGCGTAGTCCTCGATGGCCGCGGTCGCGGAGGTCATCTGTGGTTCTTCCTGTGAGTCCCCGTGTGCTTGGGCGTTCGCTGGCGCCGGCTGGCAAGGACGCAGGGAGGGTGCCATGGCGGAGCCATTGCCCCGACTGAGGACGCCGCCAGGCGGTGATCAGCGGGCGACCCAAGCGGGCGGGGGCTTGCAGGAGGGGCCACTACTAGCCGAAGAGGGTCTGGAAGATCAGGAAGCCGTTGAGCGCGACCACGATCGCGGCCACGAGGCTCGCGGCGGCCGTCGTGAGCCGCCGGTTGACGAAGGCGCCCATCACGTCGCGGCGACGGGTGAGCACGATCATCGGCACGAGCGCGAACGGGATGCCGAAGGACAGCACGACCTGGGAGATGACCAGCGTGGACGTGGCGTCGAAGCCGAGCGCGAGCACGACCAGCGACGGCGCCATCGTCAGGCCGCGGCGCAGGAACAGCGGGATCTGGCGCCTGACGAACCCCTGCATGACCACCTGGCCGGCGTAGGTGCCGACGCTCGAGCTCGACAGCCCGGACGCCAGCAGGGCGATGCCGAAGGCCAGGGCCGCACCCGGCCCGAGCAGGGACTTGAAGCCGGCGTAGGCGCCCTCGATCGAGTCGACGCCGGTCAGGCCGCTCTCGTGAAACAGGGCGGCGGCCACGATCAGCATCGTCAGGTTGATCAAGCCGGCGACGCCGAGGGCGAGCAGCACGTCGACGCGCTGGAAGCGCAGCAGGATCCGGCGCTCGCCGTCGTCCTCGGCCACGATGCGGCGCTGGGTGAGCGCCGAGTGCAGGTAGACGACGTGGGGCATCACGGTGGCGCCGAGGATGCCGACGGCCAGCAGGACGCTGCTAGACCCGGCGAAGCGCGGGATCAGGCCGCCGGCGGCCGCGCCGGTGTCCACGCTCACCTGCGCGAGGTCGACCAGGAACCCGATCAGCACGATCGCCAGCATGCCGCCGATGACGAGCTCGAAGCGGCGGTGCCCGCGGCTCTGCAGCGCGAGGATGCCGAAGGCCACGACGGCGGTGATCAGGCCCGAGGTGAACGGCGGCAGGCCGAAGAGCAGGTTCAGGGCGATCGCCGCGCCGACGAACTCCGCGAGGTCGGTGGCGATCGCGATCACCTCGGCCTGGACCCACAGGCCCCAGGTGACCGGGCGCCGGAAGTGCTCGCGGCACAGCTCGGGGAGGTTGCGGCCGGTCGCGATCCCCGTCTTGGCCGACAGGTACTGCACCAGCATCGCCATCAGGTTGGCCAGGACGATGACCCAGACCAGCAGGTAGCCGTACTTCGCGCCGCCCGAGATGTTCGTGGCGAAGTTGCCCGGGTCGATGTAGGCGACCGCCGCGACGAACGCCGGTCCCAGCAGCGCCAGGCGGCCGCGGATGCGCCCGCGGCTGCGGACCTCGCGCAGCGGCGAGAGGCGCAGCGGCAGGGTCGGCTCAGGGGGAGGGGTTGTGGTGGCCGCGGCTTCCATATTTGGCAGGCCACAACTCTAGCGTGGATGTGGCTAACTGCCGATCGCCTTGAGGATCCGCACCCTCGCAGGCGCCAGACCGCCGCCCGCGCCGCCGCCCGCAGCCCCTCAGCTGGCCGGCCAGCGGCGGCCGTCGAGCACACCGCCGACGCCGACCCAGCCGACATCCATGATGCGCCCGGCCATGTGCTCGCGGGTCAGCTCGGGGTGGTCGATCCACCAGGCCGCGAGCGACTCGCCGGCGCCGACGAAGCCGTGGGCGAGCGCGTCGGCGAGCACCGCGTCGAGGCTCTGCGCCAACAGCGCGGCCATGCGCTTGACGATCGCGGCGCGCACGCGGGCCACGTCGGTCGCCACCCGCCCAGCGCCGGAGGCCAGCTCGCGCTGCATCGCCGCCCAGCCGGGGCGGTGCTGCTCGACGAAGCCCAGAAACGCGGACATCGACGCCCAGACCTGGTCGCCCGGGGTCAGCGCGGGATCCACGGCGGCGTCCATCGCGGCCAGCAGGTCGGCGCCCTGGCGATCCATGTAGGCGGAGTACAGGCCATCCTTGGAGCCGAAGTACGCGTACAGCATCGGCTTGGAGATGTCCGCGCGCTCGGCGATCTCGTCCATCGACGCGGGGTGGAAGCCGCGCTCGGCGAAGACCTCGCCGGCGACCTGGAGCATCTGCTCCTCCCGCACGGCGCGCGGGACGAGGCGGGTGCCGGACCGCCGTTTCTCAGATGGCGCCATCCGGCGCGAGTTTACTCGTGAGTAGATTGCCGAGCCGGTCAGCCGGCCGCGGCGGCCAGCCGCCGCGCGGCGGAGCGCGGCGACGCCGCGGCCGCGCCGATCCGCGCCCAGGGATCGCCCCCGCGCTCGAGGCGCTCTGCGATCGTGCGCAGCGTCCAGGCGCGCGGGCGCAGCGCCGGGTCCTCGAGCTCCTCCCAGCGCAGCGGCGTGGCGACGGGCGCGCCGTCGCGCGCCCGCACGGCGTAGGGCGCGACCACGGTCTGCGCCGGGCGGTTGCGCAGCACGTCGACGAAGATGCGGCCTCCGCGCTCGTCTTTCTTGAACGCGGTGGTGAACGCCTCTGGCCGCGCCTCGACGAGCGCCGCCGCGAGATCGCCCGCCATCGCGCGCACGTCCTCGTAGGAGGCCTCGCGGCGCAGCGGGGCGACGACGTGCAGTCCGCGCGAGCCCGTCGTCATCGCGAACGGCTCCAGCCCGGCCTCGCGCAGCAGGCCCGCCGCGCGCCGCGCGCCGTCCACGACGTCGGGCCAGTCCCGCTCGCCCTCCGGGTCGAAGTCGACCACCAGGCGGTCCGGCCGGTCGGGGCGGTCGAGGCGCGCAGTCGGCACGTGCGGCGTGATCGCGTTGTGCTGGGCGAGGATCCGCAGGGTGTCGGCGTTCTGGGCGACGACGTGGGTGACCGTCCCGCCGCGCTTGGGCAGCTCGACGCGCGCGACCCAGTCCGGGAAGTAGGCCGGGATCTGCTTCATGAAGTGGCCGGGGCGCCCGATGCCGCCCGGGAACACCTGCAGGCTGAGCGGCCGGTCGCGGATGTGCGGGAGCATCGTCTCAGCGACCGCGCCGTAGTAGGCGGCGAGGTCGGCCTTCGTGATCTCATCCTTTCCGAAGAGCACCTTGTCGGGGTGGGTGAGCTCGACGCGCGCCATGCCTGCCAGGATCCCAGGCGTGAGCGAGCATCGCCAATACGAGTCTCCGGCGCTCGACGTCGCCGACCTCGATCCGGACCCGATCGCGCAGTTCGGCGCCTGGTTCGAGGCCGCCCGTTCGGCGCTGCTCGTGGAGCCGGAGGCGATGCTCGTCTCGACGGCCGGGCCGGAGTCGCGCTACGCGCTCCTGCGCGGCGTCGACGCGAGCGGCTTTCGCTTCTTCACCAACTACGACTCCGCCAAGGGCCGCCGGATCGCGGCCGACCCCGCCGTCGCGCTGACGTTCGGGTGGCTGGCGATGCACCGCTCCGTCCGCGTGACCGGGACCGCCGCGCGGCTACCCGGGGCCGAGAGCGACGCCTACTTCGCCTCACGCCCGCGCGCGAGCCGGATCGCCGCCTGGGCGTCTCCGCAGAGCGAGGTCCTCCCGGATCGCGCGGCGCTGGACCGCCGGGTGGCGGATGCCGAGGCGCGCTTCGCCGGCGGCGGGGACGTCCCCCGCCCGCCGCACTGGGGCGGCTACCTGGTCCGCCCAAGTGCGATCGAGTTCTGGCAGGGCCGGCCCAACCGCCTGCACGACCGGCTGCGCTACCGGCGCGACGAGGACGGCTGGGTCATCGAGCGGCTGGCGCCGTAGCCACGCTCCGGCATGCAGCGGCGCTTGCGCTCGTGCGGACAGATCTTCAGCGACGGGTCAGGCCGCCGCGACGGTGTCGGCGGTCGTCGAGGCCTCGGTCAGCCAGGTCGCGCGCAGCGGGTAGGACTGCATCCACTGCTCGAAGCCCTCCGCCGGCAGCGGGCGCGAGATGTGGTAGCCCTGCGCCACGTCGCAGCCGAGCTCGGTGAGGCGGGTGAGCAGGCCATGGTCCTCGACGCCCTCGGCGACCGCGCGCAGGTCGAGGTTGTGGGCGAGGTCGATGATGGAGCGCACGATCGTCTCGCCGGACCGGTCGCCGGCCATTTCGAGCACGAAGGAGCGGTCGATCTTGATCTCGTCGACGGGCAGCTCGCGCAGGTAGGAGAGCGAGGAGTAGCCCGTCCCGAAGTCGTCGATGGCCAGGGTGACGCCGAGCTCGTTGAGCCGCTCGAGCACGCCGCGGGCGCGCTGGGGGTCGCCGACGATCATCGACTCGGTGATCTCGAGCGCGAGCAGCGCGGGGTCGACGTTCCACGTGGCGAGCAGCTCGGGCAGCTCCTCGAGCAGCTGGGAGTCCAGGAGGGAGCGCGCGGAGAGGTTGACGGCGACGCTCATGCGGTTGCCCTGCTGGCCCCACATGGCGATCTGCTCCAGCGCGATGTTGAGCACGACCTTGGTGAGCGGGGAGATCAGGCCCGTGTGCTCCGCCATCGGCACGAAGTCGTCGGGCATGATCAGCCCGAGCGACGGATGCTGCCAGCGGCACAGGGCCTCCGCCCCGACGACGCGTCCGGAGGCGATGTCGACCTTCGGCTGGTAGTGCAGGACGAGCTCGCCGTGCTCGATCGCGCGGCGCAGCTCGCCGGCCAGCGCGAGGCGCTGGACGCTGTGCCGATCCTGTGCGGCCTCGTAGAACTGGGCGCCGGAGTGGTCGCTCTTGGCGACGTACATGGCGATGTCGGCGCGCTGGAGCAGCGCCTCGCCGTCGGCGCCGTGCTCCGGGAAGCACGCGATGCCGATCGAGGCGCCGACCTCGAGCGTCAGGCCGTCGACCTCGAACGAGCGCCTGAGAGCCTCGAGCGCCTTGTTGGCCACGTCCAGCGCGTGCTGGTGGTCACCGACGGACGGCAGCAGCAGGGCGAACTCGTCGCCGCCGAGCCGCGCGACGGTGTCCTCGGCCCGCAGCGACGAGCTCAACCGCTCCCCGACAAGCTGGAGCAGGCGGTCGCCGTGGTAGTGGCCGAGGGTGTCGTTGATCTCCTTGAAGTGGTCGAGGTCCATGACCATGACCGCGCACGCGGAGCGCTGGCGGCGGGCGGCCACGATCGCCTGGCGCACGCGGTCGTGAAACAGGGCCCGGTTCGGCAGGCCGGTCAGCGAGTCGTGCAGCGCCTGGTGCTCGTTGAGCACCGCTTGGCGCGTATTGCGGTGGATGGCGATGATCGGGAGCGCCAGCAGCGGCAGCATCCCGATGGAGAACTCGCCGACGATGACCATCAGCGGCGCGAGGCCGAGGGCGAAGCCCGCCGCGGAGGACTGCAGCAGGAAGTCCGATGCGAAGAAGTTCCAGATCGGATAGCCGCTGGAGAGCGCGATGACCGTCGCGACGAGCAGCGTGTTGAGGACGAAGAAGACGACGCCGCAGAGCAGCAGCATCGGGAGGTCGGCGCCGACGAAGGACGCCAGCGGCGCCCGCGGGACGTCCGTGATCGTCCGCATCAGCACGCCGGTCACGAACAGCGCGACGGCGTACTGGCCGACGTTGAAGGCGGCCCGGTACAGCGCCTTGCGGCGCGACAGGTCGCCGATCAGGCTGCCCACGCACAGCGCCGGGATCGCGGCGCCGGGGCCGAAGGCCACCATCACGGCGAAGGCGAAGGCGGTGGAGGTGAGCAGCTCCCCCTCCTGGCCGCGCAGCACGACGTTGATCGGAAGCAGCTCTCCGACGATGACGCAGGCGAACAGCACCCAGAGCAACAGCGGCGCGTCGACGAGGACGTCCGGCGTGTCGGTCACCAGCGTGAAGGCGAGCAAGGCGATCCCCACCGTGGTGACGGCCGTGATGTAGAGCTTGAAGGCGGGGGGTCGACGAGACGACATAGTGCTGCCTGGCGTCCCGCCCGTACGACGGGACGCCTTCCGAAGGCGTGCGAACGCGCGCGTCACCACTTGCGCACGGCAACGGCCGCGGCACGCTGGTCGAGCCGGAGCCCGAATGACTGCACGACGGCCACCGGCAGCGCGGCCATCACAGCGGCGTGGAAGATTCGATTCCTCAACGGCGCCTCCCAGTGTCACGGTCATGGGAACCCCCTTCCTGGGCCCCCTGTTCCTGCGCGTATCGGCAGCAGCCTCAAGCCGCTTGAGGGGACACTGGACGAATGTACGAGCAGGTCGATCTCGCGGGCTAGGGCAGCGGCACGTCCGGCGTCCGCGCCACGAACAGCGCGGCGATGAGAAAGCGGGCCGCGTCGGGCATCGGGCGGCCGTCGCGCGGCGGGCCGAGGTGCTCCTGGAAGAGATCGAGCAGCTCGAGCACGGCGGCGCAGACCGGCGAGATCTCGAGGTCGTCGCCGACCGCGCAGGCCAGGCGCGCGAGCGCGAGCGTCTCGTCGTAGTCGGCCCGCACAAAGGCGCGGCCGATCGTCGTGCACAGATGGCTGACCACGCGCTCGAGCAGCGGGTCCAGGGGGCGTGCCGTGGCGGGCGGATCCCCGAGCTCCAGCGGTGGCTCCCCCGCGACGATGCGCGCGAGCTGCCCCCCGGCCGTGCCGCGCAGCTGCTGCGGCGTGAGCCCGGCCTGCAGCGCGCAGCGCAGGCCCTGCACGGCGGCGGCGGTCGGCAGGCCGTAGGGGGAGTCGCTCGCCCACAGGACCTGAGCGGGGGGCGCGAGCGCGTAGAGCGCGATCACGTCGACCGGGCTCCACCACGCCGTATCGACATAGAGGTTCGAATGCGTCCGCAGCTCGCGCCACATCCAGGCGAGGTCGGAGATCGCGGCGTGGGCGAGGATCAGCTTGGCGTTCGGGAACTCCGCGCTGTAGCGCACGGTGTCCTCGCCGAGCGCGGGGATGCCGCGGCCGGCGTGGACGAGCACCGGCAGCTCGCGCTCGTGCGCGAGGGCGACGAGGTCGCGGACCGCGGGGTGGGACATGGTGAACCGCTCCGCGCGCGGGTGCAGCTTGATCCCGCGGGCGCCCGCGTCGAGCGCGCGGCCCGCCTCGGTCAGCGCCGCGCCGCCCTCGTTGGGGTCCACCCGGCAGAAGGCGACGAGCCGGTCGCCGGCGGCCTGAGCCGCCGCGATCGCCTCGTCGTTGGCGACGCCGTCGGCGTAGCCCCGAGGCTCGTGCATCGGGAACACCAGGGCGCGCGCGCCGCAGGCTCCGAGGCCCTCCAAGAGCTCGGCCGGCGTCTGCTTGAAGCCGTCGGGGTCGTTGCGGCCGATGTGCGTGTGGGCGTCGAAGAGCTCGAGCTCGGCGACATCGGCGCGCAGGCGGGCGAGCCAGGGGGCGAAGGTCTCCTCGAGCGGCACCATATGCGGCGGACGCTATAGGGTTTGGGGACATGCAGATTCGCCGCGTACGCGTCCAGATCGACACGGAGCGCCTGCGCATCTCCGGCGTCCTGCAACTGCCGACCGAGGGCTATCGCAGCCGGGTCACCGACTTCCTCAACGGCCAGGACGCCGGCTTCATCGCGCTGACCGACGCCGAGGTCGTGCCCACCGACGGCTCGCCCGCCGAGACCCAGGACTTCATCGCCGTCGGCTGCCGCCACATCGTGGCGCTGGGCGAGATCGAGCAGCTCGGGGTCATCGAGGAGAGCGGCGCGTCCCCGGGCCTGGCGAGCTACACCACGCCTTCGACGCCCCCGCCGGCGCCGGGCGCGTAACGGCGCCCGCGTCTGCGCCGACATCGCGGCATGGCCTACTCCGACCTCCGCGCGCTGTACATGAACTGCACGCTGAAGCGCTCCCCCGAGCCGTCGAACACCCAGGCGCTCGCCGACCGCTCGATCGCGATCATGCGCGAGCAGGGCGTCACCGTCGACGTCGTCCGCGCGATCGACCTCGACATCGCCACCGGCGTCTGGCCGGACATGACCGAGCACGGCTGGCCATCAGACGACTGGCCCGCCGTCTTCGACCAGGTCATGCGCGCCGACATCCTCGTGCTCCTCACGCCGATCTGGCTCGGGGAGAAGTCGTCGGTCTGCACGCAGGTCATCGAGCGCCTGTACGGCAACAGCCACCTGCTCAACGACGCCGGCCAGTACGCCTACTACGGCCGCTGCGGCGGCTGCATCGTCACGGGCAACGAGGATGGCGCCAAGCACTGCTCGATGAACATCCTGTACTCGCTGCAGCACCTGGGCTACGTGATCCCGCCGCAGGCCGACTCGGCGTGGCTCGGCGGCGTCGGCCCCGGGCCCAGCTACCTCGACGAGGGGTCGGGCGGGCCCGAGAACGACTTCAGCAACCGCAACACGAGCTTCATGACCTGGAACCTGCTGCACACCGCGCGCCTGCTCTCCGACGCGGGCGGCTTCCCGACGGGCGGGAACTCGCGCACGGAGTGGGACCTCCGCCTGAATAACGCCCACGCGAACCCGGAGCACCGCGCGTAGCGTCAGGCGTGTCGCGCGGCGTAGCCTTGCCGGCGCGCCGTGACCCTGCTGCCCGACCCGCCGCCGAGCCTGCCGCCCGGGCCGCGCGCCTTCTACGGCGAGCTGCGGGAGCTGCTGGTCGCGCTGCATCCGCCCGACCTCGACCGCGCCGGCGTCGAGGTGGACTTCGGCGACGCCGGCGTCGCGGTCACGCTGCCCCACGCGCGGGAGCCGGGATGGACGCTCGCGGCGCAGGTCTCGCTGCGCGCCGCCGTCGTCGTCGCCGGGCCGGCGTCCGCGCACTTCGACGACCGCACGCCGGACTGGACGAGCGCGGCAGTCCGCTACATGGCCGGCGTGCTGCGCGGCGAGCGCGAGCTGGCGGTGCTCTCGCGCCGCAGCATCGCGTTCTGGCGCGCGCCGGTCAGCGAGGGCGTCAGGATCGACTTCGGGGCTCGCGGATGAAGCGGACCGCGGGACTTCGCGATCCGTCGCAGATTCGGCATCTATGAGATGCCGAATCTGCGGATGGTCGCTGTCCGGCGGGCGGCGCGCCTTCTCCCTCGTCGAACCGACGAGCCCGCCACTCACGCGGGTGTAGCGTCCCGGCAGATGCGCGCGACCCTGCTGGCCGTCCTCGCCCTCGCCCTCCCGCCGGCCGCGGCCGCGGCCGCGCCGCCGGTTCCCACGCCCTACGAGGGCACGGCCAACGGGCGCTTCTTTCACATCATCCCGCCGGGCGAGGCGGGCACCGCCAACCTCGTGCAGACGGCCGGCTTCTTGACGACGCGGCAGCAGCCGCCGCACTTCTCCGACCAGCGCGACCGCTACACGAACCTCCTGTACGCCACGCCGGGCCTTCGCGACGCCGACATCGGCCGCTACTTCCCCGACGCGAGCTTCGGCGTCGCGCCGGGGGACGGCGCGCGCACCTACCACCCGCGCGGCGACGTGACGATCGTGCGCGACAAGAGCTTCGGCACCGCGCACGTCTACGGCGCGACGCGGTCGGGGACGAGCTTCGGCGTCGGCTACGCGGTCGCCGAGGACCGGCTGTTCTTCATGGACGTCCTGCGCCACTACGGCAACGGCGAGCTCGCGTCCTTCGCCGGCGGCGCGAACGTCGCGACCGACCGCGAGCAGTTCGAGGCCGCGCCCTACACCGCTGCCGACTTGACCAAGCAGTTCGAGCAGCTGCCCAGGCTCTACGGGCGCGACGGGCAGAACCTCGTCGACGACGTGCAGGCCTACTGCGACGGCGTCAACGCCTACATCGCGGCCGCCAGGCTCGACCCGACGCTGATGCCCGGGGAGTACGCCGCGATCGGCAAGCCCCTCGGGCCGGACCCGTGGACGCCCTCCAACGTGCTCAGCGTCGCCTCGCTGATCGGCGCGCAGCTCGGCAACGGCGGCGGCAACGAGCTCTCCCAGCTGCAGCTGCTGCAGGCGGACATCCGGCGCTTCGGCTCCAAGCGCGGCGTGCAGGCGTGGACGGACCTGCGCAGCCTGGACGACCCGGAGGCGCCCGTCACCGCGACGCGCAGGCGGGGCTTCCCCTACGACCAGATCCCGAAGCGGCCGCTCGGCGGCGTCGCCCTGCCCGACCCGGGCTCGCTGAAGCTCGCCTCGGTCGACGCGGGCAGGCCCGACACGCCCGCGACGCGGCGCTCGACCGGCGTGCTGCGGGGCCTGCTGCGCTTCCCGCAGTCGGACTCCAACGCCCTGCTGGTGTCCGCCCGCAACTCGGCCACCGGCCACCCGCTCGCCGTCTTCGGCTCGCAGGCGGGCTACTTCCAGCCCGAGATCTGGTGGGGCGTCGAGGCACACGGCCCCGGCTTCGACGTCCGCGGCGCCAACATCCCGGGCACCGGCCCCTACGTCGAGATCGGCCGCGGGCCCGACTACGCCTGGAGCGCGACCTCGGCCGGCCAGGACATCATCGACGTCTTCGCGCTGAACACCTGCCGGGACGCGATGCACTACCGCTACCGCGGCCAGTGCCTGGCGATGGAGCCCGTCGTGCGCTCCGAGCGCTGGTCGCCGAGCCTCGCCGACGCCACGCCCGCCGGCTCGGTCACCTTCCGCGTCTTGCGCACCAAGCTCGGCCTCGTCGTCGCCCGAGCGACGATCAAGGGCCGGCCGGTCGTCTACACCAGGCTGCGCTCGACCTACCAGCACGAGTTCGACTCCGGCCGCGGCTTTCAGGCCTTCAACGACCCGGAGAAGACCCACGACGTCCAGAGCTTCCAGCGCAGCGCGATGGGCGTCGGCTACACGTTCAACTGGCTCTACGCCGACGACCGCGACATCGGCTACATCAACACCGGCAGCAACCCGCTGCGGCCGAAGGGCGTCGACGGGCTGCTCCCGATCCGCTACTCCCGCCGGCGCGAGTGGAAGGGCTTCGATCCGGACACGAACCTCGCCACCTACCAGGCGCAGACCCGGCGCCCGCAGGCGCTCAACCAGCGCTACCTCGTCTCGTGGAACAACAAGCAGGCCCGCCACTGCTGCGGAGGGTCGTCATACACGCCGCTGTGGCGCTCCCAGCTGCTGACCGACGGGCTCGACAAGCGGCTCGCGGGCGGGCACAAGCTGACCCTCGCCGAGGTGGTCGACGCCGCCGAGAACGGCGCGACCGGCGACCTGCGCGGCGCCAAGATGCTGCCCGTGGCGCTGAAGGTGCTCGGCCATCCGCGAGATCCGAAGCTCGCCGCGGCGGCGCAGACGCTGCGCGCCTGGCGGGCGTCCGGCGCGCACCGCATCGACCGCGACCGCGACGGTCACTACGAGCACGCCGACGCCGTCCGGCTCATGGACGCCTGGTATGAGACGCTTCCGCGGGCGGTCTTCGGCTCGCGCATGGGGGCCGACGTGTTCAAGCGCTACGACGCCGACCTCGCCCCCGACCGGCCCAACTCCTACCACGGCAACGGCCACGACCACCTCGGGTCAAGCTGGGAGGACGGCTGGTTCGGCTACGTCCAGAAGGACCTGCGCTCGCTGGTGGCGCCGAAGACGGTGCGCGGCTCCTACCACCTCCGCTTCTGCGGCAAGGGCAACTTCGGCGCCTGCCGCAAGGCCGTCCGCGCGTCGCTGGCCAAGGCCCTCTCGATCGACCCGGCGGTGCTCCTGAACGACCCGACGCTCGCCGGCGAGGACTGCGGGAGGATGGATGCGCAGGCCTGCTTCGACGCGCTGCGCTACCGTCCGCTGGGAGTCGTCTCCCAGCCGCTGCAGCCGTGGCAGAACCGGCCGACCCAGCAGCAGGTCGTCGAGGTGACCGCGCACCGGCCGCGATGATGGTTGACGGCGCAAGCACCGGGGTAGGCCTGCGCCGTGTCCGACGACCATCAGCGCCACCGCCGGCGGCGGCAGGTGCTCATCGTCCTCGTCGCGGCGGTCCTGGCGCCCGCGATCCTCGCCCTCGCCTTCCTGATCCCCGGCCACGACCCGCACCCGCACGGCCTCGGCGTCGTGGTCGCCGGGACGGGCTCGGCGGCCGACGGTCTCGCCGCCCGCCTGCCCTCCCAGGGCTTCGACGTCATCCGCGCCCCCGATGCGGCCGCGGCGCGCGTGATCGTGCTGAGACGCGACGCCTACGGCGCGATCGTCGCCGGCCCACCCGCGTCGGCGATCGTCGCGACCGCCGCGTCGGCGCAGGCGACGAAGGTCATCGAGCAGGCGGCCCGCTCCGCCGGGGCGCAGAAGGTGTCAGACGTCCGTCCGCTCGACCACGCGGACCCGCAGGGGGCGGCGCTCAACCTGCTCGTGCTGCCCGTCGTCTTCACGTCGACGTTCTTGGCGCTGACGGCGATCGGCCTGCTGCCGGCGGCCGGCGTCCTGGAGCGGGTGTCGCTCGCCGCCGCCGGCTCGATCCTCGGCGGCGGGATCCTGATGCTGATCGGGCGCGTGGCGCTCGGCGTGCTGCCGGGCCCGTGGTTCGCCGAGCTCGAGGTGCTCGCGGTCGCCGTGCTGGCGATGGCGCTTCCGATCGGCGGCCTCGTGCGCCTCTACGGGGTGCGGGCGATGGGCCTGGGCTTCGTCTTCTTCACCGTGCTCGGCAACCCCGGCTCCGGCCTGGCCTCCGCGCCCGAGCTGCTGCCGTCGCCGTGGCACCCGCTCGGCGCCTGGCTGCCGCCCGGCGCCGCGGGCAGCGCCCTGAAGGGCGCGGCCTACTTCGACGGCGCCGGCACGACCGGGCCGGTCCTGATCCTGGCCGGCTGGGCCCTGCTCGGCCTCGTGCTGATCGTCCTGGGGGAGCGCCGCCACCCTGCGGGCTTCGCGACCGAGCTGCATCTCGGCGTCACCCCCGACCCGGAGGCCGAGGCACGCGCCGGCGGGCGCTTCCGGCGCGAGCCCGCGCCGCACGGCGCGACAACTGGCACACTGTGACCATGCTGCTCGAACAGCTACGGACGACGCCGTCGTGGCGGTCGGCACTCGAGGTCGCGCTCACGCGCCCTGCGGGCGTGCCAGAGCGCCGGGGCGGCGAGGACCCGTGGAGCCCGGGCCGGGTCGAGCGGCCCCGCCGCGCGACCGACGATCTCGCCTGGCTGCGCCAGGCCGTGGACGAGCCGGAGCAGATGGGCCTCAAGATGATCGACGAGGATCCGCGCGTGCGCGTCTGGGAGGTCGGCGACGAGACCGTTGGCGAGCGCCTCGAACGGCTGCTTGGCCGCGGCATCCTCGACGCCGCCGGCTTCCAGCTGCACCGCGCGGACCTGCCGCCCGCGGCCTGAGTCAGCGCTTCACCGGCAGAGCGAGCAGCTCCTCGACGGTCGCCGTCAGCGCGGCATGCGCTCGTCGAAGCGCGGCAGGCCGTCGTCGGGGATCGGCTCCCAGACAGCGGCGTAGGCGACGAACTGGCGGGCCTGCGGCCGGATCCCGGGGTCGCCGTCGATCGCGCCGAGGCGGACCGTGACGACGCTCGGGTCCTCCGGCTGCTCGCCGAAGACCGCCGAGCCGCACTCGCGGCAGAAGAGCTTGTCGAACCCGCCGCCGCCGGGCGCCCAGCGGCCGAGGTGCTCCTCGCCCGCGACGACGCGGAAGCTTCCCGGCGCCGGCCGCGCCGAGGCCGCCGCCGCGGCGCCGGTGCGGTGCTGGCAGCGGGTGCAGTGGCAGTAGCCGGCTGCCTGCAGCGGCTCTGAGATCTCGAAGCGCACGGCGCCGCAGCCGCAGCCGCCGGTCAGGGTGGGGGTCACGGCGGAGCTCATGCTGGCACCGTAGCCTGCGATGCGGCTCGCCTTCCAGCCCCCCTTCTGGCCCGACAACGTGTTCGGCCATCTGGCGGCGACCGCCGTGCCCGGCGTGGAGGAGTGGCGCGACGGCGCCTACCGGCGCACGCTGCGCCTGCCGCGCGGCCCCGCCGTCGTCGCGCTGGCACCGCGCCCGGACCACATCGCCTGCGAGCTGACGCTCGCCGACCCGCGCGACCGCAGCGCCGCCGTCGCCACTTGCCGGCGGCTGCTCGACCTCGACGCCGATCCGGTGGCCATCGACGCCGCACTCGCCGCCGATCCCGTCCTCGCGCCGCTCGTCGCCCGCGCGCCCGGCCGCCGCGTGCCGGGCGCCGCGGACGGCGGCGAGATGGCACTGCGCGCGGTCCTCGGCCAGCAGGTCAGCACCGCGGCCGCCCGCACCCTCACGGGCCGGATGGTCCTGGCCGCGGGCGAGGAGGTCGACGACCCCGCCGGCGGCCTCACCCACCTGTTCCCCACCGCGGCGGCGGTCGCCGGGCTGGACCCGGTAGTCCTCGCCATGCCGGAGCGCCGCCGCCGCTGCCTGCTCGGCCTCGCGGCCGCGCTCGCGCGCGGGGACGTCGACCTCGACCCGGCCGGCGACCGCGACGTCGCCCGCGCCCACCTGCTGGCGCTGTCGGGCATCGGGCCGTGGACGGTCGAGACGATCGCCATGCGCGCGCTCGGCGACCCGGACGCCTTCGTCGCGAGCGACCTGGGCATCATGGCGGCGCTGGCCGCGCTCGGGCTGACCGTGCGCGACGCCGAGCGCTGGCGCCCGTGGCGCGCCTACGCGGTCCAGCATTTGTGGGGGCTGGGCGACCACGCGATCAACGTGCTGCCTCAGTAGCCCTCGACGGGCGCCTCGTCGTCGGGGCGGACGCCGAAGCGGACGGCGGCGGTGCGAGCCGCGGTCCCGACCGGCCGCGCCCCGCCGGTCGCCTTGGCCAGGCCCCACTCGGGCATGTTGCCGTAGATCGCCTCCTGGGTTCCGGGAGCCACGCGATAGGTCTCGTGGTAGATCCCGACGTCCCCCGAGTCGCGCACGCGGCGGTTGAACTCCGTCCACACCGGCAGGTGCAGGCTGGCGGGGTCGCGCGCGAAGCGCTCGAGCTCCTCGAAGGAGCGCCAGTACTGCACCACGAACGGCGAGATCGGGCTCATCAGCGCGAAGTGGACGTTGAGCAGCCCCATTCGCTGTCCGCCTGACATCGAGCGCCGCGAGGACCAGCGCTTCGCGCCGCAGCATCCGCCACAGCGCATCCTGGCCGAGCCATCCGCTCGATCGGCCGAGGAGGTAGATGGCCTCGGTGAACGCCGGCCAGGTCGTCAGCAGCGGGAGCGCGAGAGCTTCCAGGGCGTCGACGCAACGCTGATGCTCGGGCTCCCCCGCGTCGATCAGCGCGATGAGCGGACCAGCGTCGGTGAGCGTCACCGTCGGTGAGGCTGCTGCTCGAGCAGATCGGCGAACGCCTCTCCGGTCTGTGCGGCAGCGCCACCCTCGCTGCGCACCGCGCCGATCACATCCGCGAGCTGCTCGCGCTGCGCGAGCGTCCGCTGCGACCGCTCGGCTGCCGCGCGGCGCAGGAATTCGGACACCGACGCGCCCTCCCGCGCAGCGGCACGGCGGACGAGATCATCGAGTTCGGGATCCAGTCGTATGCTGCGCACAGGGGGAGAGCGGTTCCTGCAGGCCACGTTCAAGCCGGCCTGGTTCCAGCTGCTGCAGCGCATGCTGCCCAGCTCCGAAGAGGAGCTGGCACCGGTGCGCCACGTCGCGGGGGCCCGAACCACCGCGGTCACGCCAACTCCAGCCCTCCAGCACCGGTAGCCGCCGGCCCCTTCTTATCCTCCTCCGACCGCGGGTGTCGTACGGCTTTTCCGACCCGGCGCCCGAGAGCCACCAGAGGAGGATCGGAGCATGCGCATCTTCGTCGCGGGCGCCACGGGCGCGATCGGCGCGCAGCTCGTGCCCCAGCTCGTCAGCGCGGGCCACGTCGTCGCCGGCATGACCAGGAGCGAGCGCAAGTCCAAACGGCTGCGCGACCTGGGCGCGGAGCCGATCGTGTGCGATGCCTTTGACCTCGCCGGCCTCACCGAGGCTGTCGTTGCGTTCGCTCCCGATGCGCTGATCCATCAGCTCACCGACCTGCCGCAGGACGCCGATCGGATCCCGGCCAAGGCGGCGGACAACAATCGCATCCGTCGCGAGGGGACGCGCAACCTCCTCGCCGCGGCCCGGGAGGCGGCCGCCGGGCGATTCCTCGCCCAGAGCGTGGCGTTCGCGGTGCAAGGTGACAGCAGCGCAGCCGTGGAGGAGCACGAACGGGCGGTGCTCGACGGCGGCGGGGTGGTGCTGCGCTACGGACGCTTCTACGGGCCCGGCACCTACCACGTACACGAGAAGGCGCCGCCGCCGGCCGTGCATGTCGACGAGGCCGCGCGCCGGACAGTGGAGGCGCTCGACGCCACCAGCGGGGTGATCGAAGTCGTCGACACCGACTGAGCTCAGACCTACGGAGCGCGCCGGCACCCGGCGCGTAAGGTCGCTAACCTCGAATCGTGGATTGGGTCCGCGTGTCCTACAAATGGGAGAGAGATGACGCACGAGGCGCAACAGGCGCAGCAGCAGCTCATCGAGCAGGCGCTAGCCGATCCCCGGGTCGCCGATGCCGTGCGCGCGTACGACGCGGTGCGCCCGTTCGTACCCCAGCAAACGTTGGTACCGGTGGCCACCACCTACACCGCGTCGACCACCCTGACTCTGAGCATCCCCGACGAGCAATAGATGCCCGGCTGGGGCGATCTCCTGAACGAGGTCAACGCCGAACACGCAAATCTTCCGCCTGAGGAAGCTGGCCCCGCGCTCGACGCCAAGCGCGTCGGATATCTCGCGACGCTCCATTCCAAGACAGGTCGGCCAGTATTCCTTTACGCCACCGCCTGGCTCGGGGGTAGCGCTCCTCCGGAATTGACCTCGATCAGTCTTGAAGACATCCATGGCCTCATGGAGGTCTCGCGCGATATCGACGGTCCGGAGCTCGACGTAATACTCCAACAGCCCTGGCGGTCAGGCCGAGGCCACAGCCTCCATCGTGCGCTACCTGAGGAGTCGCTTCACCGACATCAGAGTGTTTGTCCCACTGGCAGCCATGAGTGCCGCGACGATGTGGGCCCTGGCCGCCAACCGCATCGTGATGGGCAAGCACTCGCAACTCGGCCCAATCGATCCGCAGCTGCTCACGCCGCAGGGCGCCATCCCTGCACGCGCGATCCTCGACCAGTTCGAGAAGGCCCGCGCCGCCGTCGCCGAGAATCCCGCCAGCGTTGGCGCGTACCTGCCGATGTTGCAGCAGTACGGGCCGGCCCTCCTTCAAATGTGCGAGAACGCCGAAGCCCTCGCCGAGCGACTCGTCGGCGAGTGGCTCGAGGCCTACATGTTCGCCGACAAGGAGAACGCCCACGCGCTGGCCGCCGACACCGCGCATTGGTTCAACAACCATCAAGTGCATCAGTCTCACGGGCTCGGTATTGGCCGCGACGCCGCGCGCGAGCAGGAAGTCGCCGTGGACGATCTCGAGGACGACGCGGAGGTCCAAGATCTTGTCCTGAGCGTCTTCCATGCCACGTCGATCACATTCAGTCGCAGCGGGACGGTCAAGCTCATCGAGAACCACCTGGGACGCCGCTTCATGAAGCAGATCCAGGTCCAGCAGTTCCAGATTCCGTTCCCGCTCCAAGCGGTGCCACCAGCCGGGCCTCCTGGTCAGGTCCAGGGCTAACCCAGCGCCACGCCGCCCCCGGCTGCCAGCCTATGACGAGCCCTCACGAAGACACCGAGCGCGTCATTGCGCTCGCCAAGAAACGCCCTGAACCTGACGGCGCGCCGCGCCAACCGCAAGGCCCGCTCCTGAATGAAGGGGTCCGCGCCGCTTCGAATATCCAGGCGCGAGTTGGAGTCGTTTGAGTAGCTCTGCTGCTTTCAATGCGCGGCAGCGGTGACGCCCCCGGCGCTGCGCCCGAAGTTCGGACGAGGCTGAATCTCCTCTGTCCGGTCGCTCGACGGATTTCGGCCCTGCACGGCCAAGAACGGGCCGATCGTGCGTACAGCGGAGAGAGAGGGATTCGAACCCTCGGACGACGTTTCCGCCGTCACACGATTTCCAGTCGTGCCCGTTCAGCCGCTCCGGCACCTCTCCTGGGAAACGGCGGTGAAGGGTAGCGACGGGCCTCCGATCAGATCCTCCAGACGCCGCCGATCAGCACGGGCACCCGCTCGCCGTCCGCTGCGATGCCGGTCACGTCGAGCTGCGGGGAGCCGATCATGAAGTCGATGTGGACCTCGGAGCTGTTGACGCGGTCCGCGGCGTCGCCCGCGACCGCGAACGGGAAGCCGACGCCGATGGCCAGGTGGCTGGCGGCGTTCTCGTCGAGCAGCGTGTCGTAGAAGACCGTGTCGAGCGCGCCGATGCGGCCCTGGTTGTCGACCAGCGCGGCCTCGCCGAGCCGGGCGGCGCCCTCGTCGCGCTCGATGATCGTGCGCATCGTGTCCTGGGCGGTGGAGGACGTGAGCTCGATGACGCGGCCGCCCTCGAAGCGCATGATCAAGTCGCGCACGACGGTGCCGTCGAGCAGGACGAGCGGCTTCGAGGCGGCGACCGTGCCTGAGGTGCGCTCCGGATCCGGGCTCGTGAACACCTCCTCCGTCGGGATGTTCGCCATGTGGGCGACGCCGTCGACGGTCGTCAGACCGCCCGCGATCCAGGTGTGGCCTTCAAGCAGCCCGACGGTGAGGTCGGTGCCGGGGCCCGCGTAGTGCAGCGCGTCGAAGCCCCGCTCGGACAGCCGCGACGCGGCGCCCTCGAGCTGCTCGCGGCGCGCGTCCCAGGCGGCTGCCGGGTCGGGTTCGTCGAGGCGGCAGACGTGGGCGATCTGCTCCCACAGCTTCGCCAGCGCGACGTCGGGCTCGAGGTTGGGATGCACCAGCGCGGCCCACGGCGGGCTCGGGCACGGGACGATGCTCCAGTTGGTCGTGCGGTCGGCGAGAACCTGCGAGCTCTCCTTGATGGCGGGCAGGCGGTCGCGACCGGCGCGCACGGGGTCCAACCCCTCGAGCAGACCGGGGCTGGCCGGACCTGAGAAGGCGATCCGGGCGGCGTGCTGGTCGCCGAGGGCCAGCAGCCGCTCGCCATACCAGGACGGGACGAACTCGAGCGTGTCGTCGCGGGCGAACTCGATCCGCGCCCGCTTGACGTAGGGGTCGAACCACTGCACGTCGACGAAGCGGGCGCCGGCCTTGTAGGCGGCCTCGGCGACGGCGCGCGCGAGGTACTCCTTGCCGGGCTCGCAGCCCACGGACACGATCTGGTCCTCCTGCACGTTCGCGCCGACGTGGACAGCCAACTCGGCCAGGCGCTGCGCGATCGGGTTCTCCATGAGCGAAAGGCTAGGACGGACCTCGTTCCCGCGCCTGTTCGACGGCGGCCGCCACCCCGCCCGTCCACGGCTCGCCGTGCCCGGTGAGCACGACCTCCGCGCCGGTGTCGGCCAGGCGCGCCAGCGACGCGAGGTTCTCGAAGCTGTCGGCCGTCGCCGCGCCCGCGACGATCTGCGGCCCGCGCCTGCCCGTGTACGGGTTGAGCGTGACGATCGCGTCGCCGGCGATCACCACCCCGCGCTCGGGAAAGTGCAGCGCGACGTGGCCGTGCGTGTGGCCCGGGGTGAAGACCGGATGCGGGCGGCCCGGCACGTCGAGAATCGCCTCCGTCGAGTACCCGCGGGCCTCCTTGAGCCCCTTCGTGAGCGGCGCGCCGGCCGCGATCACCGCGGCGAGGATCGGCAGCGCGCGGACGTGGCGCAGATACGCGGCGATCGGCCGCTCGTGCTCGTACAGCAGCGGATGGCGGCTGAGCGACACGTCGCGCTCGTGCACCCACACCGGCAGGTGCCACTCCGTGCGCGCGCGCTCGGCGAAGCCGACGTGGTCGTAGTGCGCGTGGGTGAGCACGAGCGCGTCGACGTCGGACGGTGAGCGACCGAGCTCGGCGAGCGCCGAAAGCAGTGAGGCCCAGGACCGCGGCAGCCCGCTGTCGACGATCGTCACACGCGAGCCGTCCTGCACGAGGTACCAGTTGCAGAAGGCGTCCTGCACGCGATGGATCCCGGGGGCCACGTCGCGCTCGAGCATCGGGGGTGCCGGTACCCCCGAACCACGCACTCGTACCCTTGGCCGGATGGGTCTCGGCGTCTGTGTGCACGTCCCGCGGTGCGCGAGCGTCCGCGGCGCCGGGCTGACCGTGCGCGGCCGCTGCGTCGCCGATGGCGTCGCGCTCGCGTGAGCCGCCTCGGTCTCGACTGGTCGCTGCTGCGGCGCAGGCGCGAGTTCCGCCTGGCCCTCGGTGCGCGCGGGATCTCGATGGGCGGCACGATGATGACCACGGTCGGGCTGCCGTTCGAGGTCTTCGCGCTCACCCACTCCCCCTTCGCGGTCGGCGCGGTCGGGCTCGCCCAGGCGGTCCCGCTCGTGGTGATCGCGCTCTACAGCGGCGCGCTCGCCGACAGCGTGGACCGCCGCCGCATGGTGATCACCGCCGAGATCGGCGGCGGGCTCGTGGCGGCCGGGCTCGTGGTCAACACGGCCCTCCCGCACCCCGCGCTGTGGGCGATGTACGTGGGCGGGGCAACCGGGGCCGCGTGCTACGCGCTGCTGCGCCCGCCGATGGACGCGATCGTGCCGCGCACGGTCGAGCCGGACGAGCTGACGACGGCCTTCGCCTTCGAGGGCGTGCAGGCCAACCTCGCGTTCGCCGCCGGCCCGGCGCTGGCCGGGCTGCTGCTCGCGGCGACGAGCGTGCCGGTCCTGTTCGCCGTCGACCTCGCGAGCTTCGCCGCCTCCGCCGCGCTGCTCGCGCGCCTGCCGTCCTACGCCCCCGCGCACCCCAAGCGCGTGCGGCCGCTGTCCGACATCCGCGAGGGGCTCGCCTACGCCCGCTCGCGACCCGAGCTGATCGGCACCTACGTCGTCGACCTCGTCGCGATGATCTTCGGCCTTCCAAGCGCGCTGTTCGTCGCCCTCGCCCCGGGCCTCGGCGGTCCGCGGGCGCTGGGCCTGCTGTTCGCCGCGCCCGCGGTCGGCGCCGTGCTGGCGTCGGCCTCGAGCGGCTGGGCGCGCAACGTCCGCCGTCAGGGCCGCGCGATCGTGCTGGCGGCGGCCGGCTGGGGGCTCGCGATCGTCGCCTTCGGGCTGGTCGACGGGCTCGTCGCCGCGCTGTGCCTCCTCGCGCTGGCCGGCGCCATGGATGCGATCTCCGGGCTGTTTCGCTTCACGCTCTGGAACGCGACGATCCCCGACCACCTGCGCGGGCGGCTGGCCGGGTTGGAGATGGTCTCGTGGGGCGCGGGCCCGGGCCTCGGCGACCTGGAGGCGGGCGCCGTCGCCGGGCTCACGACCGTGCGCGCCGCGATCGTCTCCGGTGGCCTCGTGTGCCTCGCCGGCTGCGCCGCGACGGCGGTGGCGCTGCCCGCCCTGTGGCGCTACGAGGCGGGCCAGCGCGGCGGGGACCCGGGGGAGGTCCCCGCCGTGCCTGCTGGTCCTAGCCCTTGATGAAGGGCTTGACCGCCTTCAGGACGGCGGCCTGCTCCAGCGCCTTGTCGAAGGAGTCCGGGGCAGGCGTGACGCCGTTGGCGAGGCGGATGAGGGCGGCGTGGCGCCCCTCGATCTGCACGATCGACCCGGCCGCGGCGAGGATGTCGGACGACGAGATCGCCGGCCCCGCGCCGTTGTAGGCGCCGACGCCGGTGTCCTCGAACGTCTGGGCGAGCTTGAGGAACGCCTTCTCGGTCTTGTACGCCTTGCCGAAGTCGACCTGCGGGGCCGTCACCGGCTTGCCGCCGGCACCCTTGATCGCCTTCGTGAGGGCGTCCACGTGGGCCGTCTCGTCGTCGCGGAGCTCCTTGGCGAGCTTCTTGGTGTCGGCGGAGAGGCCGCTGACGGTCCTCAGCCCCTTCGCGTAGAACGCCTGCTCGAGGTACTCGAGGGTGAGCGCGAAGTTGAGGATGTCCAGGTCGCCGCCGCCGCTCGCGGCAAAGGCCCCGGTGACGAACGGGCTGACAGCGGCGGTGCCGTAGACGGCGCCGGCGGTGAGGGCGCTGCGCACGAGGAAGGAGGAACGGGTCATGCCCTCCACCTGGATCTGCGCGAGCTCGGGGTTGGTGTGCTTCATCGTGGTCATCCCTTCGATCACGCGAGGTAGGGCTTGACAGCGGCGAGGACGGCATCCATCTGCATGGGCGAGGCGAAGGGCCCGTCCGGAATGGATCCCTCGAGGGCGTTGCTCCCCTTGAAGCCGCGACCCACGAGCATGTTCAGGCCCGCGGCGTGGCGCGCCTCGACCGTGTGGATCGACAGCGCGGCGGCGAGGATCTCCTTGTCCTTGATCTTCGGCGCCTGGCCCAGGTAGGCCGCGGCGCCGAGGTTCTCGACGGTCGCGGCCGTCTCGAGCACCGTCTTCAGGCCCTTGTCCAGCACCGGCTGGAACTTGGTCTTGGGCTTTTCGGCCGGCGTGCCGCCGAGCGACTGGATGGTCTTGGTCAGCGCGTCGACGTGCGCCTGCTCGGTGGCCCCGAAGGACTTCGCGAGCTGCGCGACCATCTTGTCCTTGACGATCCCGCTGTCGATCACCTGCTGGTAGAAGTCGGCCTCGAGGTACTCGAGCGTCAGCGCGTAGTTGAGGATCTTCAGGTCCCCGGACGCGTCGGCGGTGGCGGAGGGCGTCGAGGTCGCCGGCGGCGAGCCGGTTTTGGTCGTCGACGAGCTCGTGCTGTTGTCTGAGCCGCAGGCGGCGAGCATGACGGCGAGGCCGCCTGCCACGCCGGTGCCGGCCATGCGCAGGAAGCGCTTGCGCGAGCTCGGATCGTCGCGCAGCTCGGCGAGCGCGCTCCCCGGCTCCGCGGGTGGATTGCTTTCGGTCATGCCCCTGATTCCGGGTTCGCGCCCCGGCGGATGACTGGGTTGTCAGGCGACGGACACTAGGCGCCCGCCCCGCCGCCTGAAAAAGCCCCTACAGGCCGTACGTCTTGGCGATGATCTCGCGCTGAATCTCGCTGGTCCCGCCGTAGATCGTGGAGACGAGCGCCCGGCGGACGTGGCCCTCCATGTCGTACTCGGAGGCGTACCCGTAGCCGCCCATCATCTGCATGCCCTCGAGGGCGACCTTCTTCGCGACCTCGGTGCACTTGAGCTTGGCCATCGACGCCGCGCGCGGGAACATCGCCTCCGGCTTCGCGTCGACCGAGGCGGCGACGTCGAAGATCAGCAGCCGGCAGCACTCGATCTCCGTGGCGAGGTCCGCGATGCGGTGCTTGAGCGCCTGGAAAGAGCCGATCGGCCGGCCGAACTGCTTGCGCTCCTTGACGTAGCCCAGCAGGTCGTCGTAGGTGCGCTCGGCGCAGCCGAGCATCAGCGCGGCGAGGATCAGCCGCTCGACGTCGAGGCCCGCCATCAGCTGCAGCCACGCCTGCCCTTCGGCGCCGAGCAGGCGGTCGGCGCCGACGTGGCAGTCCGTCAGGAAGACGTCGTTGACGACCTCCCCACCCATCGTCTCGATCGGCCGGATCTCCATGCCGTCGGCGTTCGCCGGGACGCTGATCATGCTCATGCCCTCGTGCTTGGAGCCGCTTGTGTCGGTGCGGCAGACGACCAGGATGTGGTCGGCGAGGTGCGCCTCGGAGATCCACGTCTTCTGGCCGTTGAGCACGTAGCCGCCGTCGGAGCGCTCGGCCCGGCAGTTCAGCGCGGCCACGTCGGAGCCCGCCTCGGGCTCGGACATCGCGATCGCCTCGACGGCGCCCCCGACGATGCCGCCGAGCATCGCCTGCTTCTGCTCCTCGGTCCCGAAGCGCTCGTAGGCCGCGCCGACGATCTCCGAGACGCCGAAGCCGCCGATCGGCGCCATCCCGCGCGCGGTCTCTCGCAGGAACAGGCACAGGTCGACGAGGCCGCCGCCGGCGCCGCCGTACGCCTCGGGCGTCGCGACGCCGAGCCATCCCAGCTCGGCCATCTGCTCGTAGACGCCCTGGTTGTGGGGGTGCCTGCCGTGGTCGGTGAGGGCGTCGCGCTGCTCGCGCGTGCCGCACTCCCGGGCGCAGAAGTCGCGCACGGCGGCGACGAAGTCCTGCTGCTCGTCTAGGAGGATGATCATGGGCTGCCTTTCTGCGCGATCTCGGGAAGGATGGAGCGCACGAGGGTCGTGAGGGTGGAGTGCAGAAGCCGATGGACCTGCTCTCGCGTCAACCGGCGGCGCACGAGCCATTCCAGGCTCGCGGCCTCGGCGAACCCGGAGTAGGCGCGCAGGACGGCGCGCAGCTCACGGCCGCCGTCGGGGTCGAGCAGGGCAACGAGACGGTCGACCGCCGCCTCGCGGCCCGCTTCGACGATCGCCTCGACCTCCGGGTCGCGGCCCAGCCCTTGCGCGCCGACGGCCGCCAGCCACGCCGCGCGGTTGCGCCGCACCATCGTCAGCCAGCGGTCGATGGCCGCCGAGAGCACCGCATCGACGTCGCCGCCCGACACCTCCGGGATCGGCTGCGGCGGGTAGCGCAGCATCGAGCGCATCACCTCGAGGTAGAGGTCGCGCTTGGTCCCGAAGTAGTGGTGCAGCAGGCCGCGGGCGACGCCGGCCTCCCGGGCGACCTCGGTGGTCGACACCTCGCCGGGGGGGCGCTCGGAGAACAGCCGGCGGGCGGCGGCGAGGATCTGCTCGCGGCGCTCGTCTCTCTCCAGCCTCGTGAAGCGTGCTGCGGGGGCGGCCATGGCGAGGCCGGAGCCTAGCTTGTTGGCAGTCCGCCAACAAACCCCGCGGTTTGGCCTAGCATCCCGCGATGCGCGCGCCCGCCCTCTGGCTCCTCCTTGCCGTCCTCGTCCTCCCCGGCTGTTCGAAGGGGATCGACAGCGCGAAGGCCGAGAAGTTCATCAAGACCACGGTCGCCAAGCAGGTCGGCGCCGATGTGGAGTCCGTCGAGTGTCCGTCGGGCCTGACCGCCAAGAAGGGCGAGTCGTTCACGTGCACCGTCGCCGGCGCCGATGGGTCGAGCGGCAAGATGACGGTCACCGAGTCCGACGACCAGGGCCACGTGAAGGTCAGCGCGCCGTTCATCCACGTGCGCGAGCTCGAGGCCTCGATCGCGTCGGACCTTGCCGAGCAGGTCGGCTCGCAGGTCAAGCTGAGCTGCCCGGAGATCATCACGGGCGACAAGGGCGGGACGTTCTCCTGCGCCGCCAGGTCGGGCTCGGACAAGGCGACGGTCGCGGTCACGCAGACCGACGACAGGGGCCACGTGCGGTTCAAGCTCGTGCGCTGACCCACCCGCGGGCCTGGCTCACCGGCGGATGATCGCGGTGAGCTGGGAGCGGGTGCGGTCGTGGTGGGTGGTGAGTTGGTCGTAGGTGACGGCGGCGACGCGCCAGGAGAGGGCTTGGAGCGCGAGGCGCCGCTGGTGGTCTGATTCGAAGCCGTCGCGGGTGGCGTGGTAGCCGAAGCCGGCGGCCGGGACGCCCTACCGGACGCCTACAGGTTCGTGAAGTCCGGCGGGCGCTTCTGCAGGAAGGCGCTGACGCCCTCCACGAACTCGGGGGTCTTCGCCTGCTCGGACTGCAGCTGGGCCTCGAGCTCCATCGCCTCGGCCAGGCCCGCGTAGTCGCGCCGGTTGAGCAGGCGCTTCATCGCGGCCTGCGCCTGCGGCGCGCCGGCGGCGAGCCGCTCGGCGAGCGCCGTCGCGGTCGCCAGCAGCTCGTCGTCCTCGACGAGCTGGTTGACCATCCCCCACTCCAGCGCCTGCTCGGCCCCGACGCGGTCGCCGAGTAGCGCGAGCTCCGTCGCGCGCGTCATGCCGATGCGCGCGGGCAGCAGCACGGAGGCGCCGCCGTCGAAGACCAGCCCGACGTTGACGAACGCCATCAAAAAGTAGGCCGACCGGGCGGCCACCACGAAGTCGCACGCGAGGGCGAGCGAGCAGCCGACGCCGACCGCCGGGCCGTTGACCGCCGCGACCGCGAGCTTGGGCATCTCGCGCAGAGCGAGGATCGCCGGGTTGAAGACCTCGCGCAGCGCGTAGCCGAGATCGAGGTCGCCCTCCGGCGTGATCCGCGGGTCGGGGTCCTTGAGGTCAGCGCCGGTGCTGAAGCCCCGGCCCGCGCCGGTGATCAGGAGCGCCCGGACCGCGGGATCCTCGCCGGCCCGGATCAGCGCGTCGCGCAGCTCGGCGCCGGTCGCGAGGCTGAGCGCGTTCATCGTCTCGGGCCGCTGCAGCTCGATGCGGGCGACGCCGGCCGCGTGCGTCACCGTCAGGGATTCGATGGTCACGACCTCACGGCTTCACCCGCCGGCCGGTCTCCAGCAGCTCGTGCAGGCGCACCAGCTTGCGGCGCGGCCGGCCGAGTTGCTCTCCAATGCGGCGCTCGTGCGCGTCGATCAGCTGCCAGCCGGCCCAGGTGACCGCGTGCGGCGCGCGCTCGTCGAAGAAGGCCGCCGTCGCCTCGGCGTCCGCCTCCTCCGGCGTGGCCAGACGGCCCGCCTCGCGGTCATCCCGGATGCGTGCGACGGTGTCCGCGGCGTCTTTCTTGTTGGTGCCGATGACGCCGCTGGGCCCGCGCTTGATCCAGCCCGCCACGTACTCCCCGGGGTGCGGGCGCTCCTCGTCGTCGCAGACCCGGCCGCCGGTGTTGCGGATCAGGCCGCGGCGCTCGTCGAAGGGCACGTCGTCCATCGGGACGCCCCGGTAGCCGATCGAGCGCACGACCATTCCGCACGGGATCTCCTCCACCTCGCCGGTGGGGACCGGGCGCCCGCCGTCCAGGCGGTTGACCGCCACGCGCACGCCGGTGACGGGCCCGTCATCGCCCGCGCCGAGGATCTCGACGGGCGAGCGCAAGAAGCGCAGGGAGATGGTGTGGCTGGCGCCCGTCCCAGGCCGCTCGGCGTAGCCGCGCAGCAGCTCGAGGTTGCGCTGCGCCCGGGTGTCCTCAGGCTCGGCGCCCTCGAGCTCTGAGAGGCGCACGTCGATGTCCGCGCGGCGCAGCTCGCCGAGCTCGCGGACCTCCGGGTTGGTGAAGGCCGCCTGCGCCGGGCCGCGGCGGCCGAGCACGACGACCTCGCGCACGCCGCTGGGACGCAACGCATCGAGCGCGTGGTCGGCCGTGTCGGTGACGTCGATCTCGGCGGAGTCGAGCACGAGCATGCGCGCGACGTCGATCGCCACGTTGCCGTTGCCCACGACCACGACGCGGTCCATCGACAGGTCGAAGGTGTCGTCGGCCGCCTCGGGGTGGCCGTTGTACCAGGCGACGAAGCGGGTGGCGGCGACCGAGCCGGGGCGGTCCTCGCCCGGGATGCCGAGGCGGTTGGCCGCGCCGGTGCCGGTCGCGTAGACGACGGCGTGGTAGCGGCGCAGCAGATCCTGCCGCGACAGATGCTCGCCGAGGCGGATCCCCCCGAAGAAGCGAAAGCCCTCGCGCGCCGCCGTCTTGTCGTAGATGCGCGTGACCGACTTGATCTTCGGATGGTCAGGGGCGACGCCGGCGCGGACGAGCCCGAAGGGGGTCGGCAGCGCGTCGAGCAGGTCGACCTCGAAGCCCTCGTTCAGGAGCTGGTCGGCCGTGTAGAACCCGGCGGGGCCCGCCCCGATGATCACGGCGCGCAGGGGGGAAATGGCGGCAGACACGATCGACATTGACCCTATGACGTTCGGTCGCGGCCGGCCGGGAGCCCGGCCGCGCCGAACGGTGCGCCCTACGCGCGCGCGGGCTCGCGCGCCTCGTCGCGGTAGACCTCGCCGCGCTCGGCCTTCTCGACCAGCGAAGCGGGCGGCTCGAAGCGCTCGCCGTAGCGGGCGGCCAGCTCGCGGGCGCGGGCGACAAAGCCCGGCAACCCGCCGTCGTAGCCGTTGGCGTACTGCAACACGCCGCCGGTCCAGCCCGGGAAGCCGATGCCCATGATCGAGCCGATGTTCGCGTCGGCGACCGTCTCGATGACGCCCTCGTCCAGACAGCGCACCGTCTCGAGCGTCTCGATGAACATCATCCGCTCCTCGAGGTCGGTCAGCGAGAGCTGCGAGGGGTCGGCGACCGGCGGGAACGCGTCGCGCAGGCCCGGCCACAGCCGCGTGCGCCTGCCCTCCGCGTACTCATAGAAGCCCTTGCCCTCGAGCTTGCCGGGGCGCCCGAACTCGTCGAGCATCCGGTCGATGACCGCGGTCGACGGGTGCTCGCCCCAGCCGCTGCCCTCGGCCTGCATGGCCTGCTGCGCGGCGACGCGGATCTTGCGCATCAGCTTGAGGTTGAGCTCGTCGGAGAGCTGCAGCACCGGCGCGGGGTAGCCCGCCTGCGAGGACGCCTGCTCGATCGAGGCCGCCGGGACGCCCTCGGTGAGCATCGCGATGCCCTCGTTGATGAACGTCCCGATGACCCGCGAGGTGAAGAACCCCCGGCTGTCGTTGACGACGATCGGCGTCTTAAAGATCTGCTTGGCGACGTCGAGCGCGCGGTACAGCGTCTCGTCCGACGGCCTGGCGCCCTTGATGATCTCCAGCAGCGGCATCTTGTCCACCGGGCTGAAGAAGTGCAGCCCGACGAAGTCGGTCGGGCGCGACACGCCCTCGGCCAGGCCGGTGATCGGCAGGCTCGAGGTGTTCGAGCCCAGCAGCGCGCCCTCGGCCAGACACGGCTCGATCTCGGCGAAGACCTGCGCCTTGACCGCGGGATCCTCGAAGACCGCCTCGATCACGAGGTCGGCGCCGCGGGCCTCGGCCGCGTCGGCGGTCGGCGTGATCAGCGCCAGCAGGCCGTCGCCCTGCTCCTGCGTGGACTTCGCGCGCGAGACGGCCTTGTCGACGAGGGTCTTGGAGTACCCCTTTCCGCGCTGCGCCGCCTCCAGCGAGACGTCCTTGAGCACGACCGCGATGCCGGCGCGCGCGCAGACGTACGCGATCGCGGCGCCCATCATGCCGGCCCCCAGGACGACGACCTTCTGCGCCTGGAGGCGCTCGACGTCCGCGGGCCGCCCGCGGTCGCCGTTGACCTGCTGGAGGTCGAAGAAGAACGCCTGGATCATGTTCTTCGCCACCTGGCCGGTGACGAGGTCCACGAAGTAGCGCCCCTCGATCTCCGAGGCCGTGTCGAAGTCGACCTGCGCACCCTCGACCGCGGCGGCCATGATGTGGTGCGGGGCCGGGTAGTTGGCGCCCTTGATCTGCTTGCGCAGGTTGGCCGGGAAGGCCGGGAGGTTCTGCGCGAGCTTCGGGTTCGACGGCGTGCCGCCGGGAATCTTGTGGCCCTTGACGTCCCACGGCTGCCGCGCCTCCGGGTTGGCCGCGATCCACGCCTTGGCAGCGGGGATCAGGTCCGCGACCGTGGGCACGACCTCGTCGACGATGCCGAGCTCGAGCGCCTTGGCGGGCTTGTGGCGCGTGCCCTGCAGCAGTAGCTGCATCAGCGCGTCCACGATGCCGACCATCCGCACGGAGCGGGTGACGCCGCCGGCGCCCGGCAGCAGGCCGAGCCCGACCTCCGGGAAGCCGACGACGGCCTTGGGGTCGTCAACGATGACGCGGCGATGCGTGGCCAGGACGATCTCGAGGCCGCCGCCGAGCGCGGCGCCGTTGATGGCCGCGACGACCGGCCTGCCGAGCGTCTCCAGGCGGCGCAGCAGCGCCTTGCCGGAGCGCATGAACTCGGCGACCTCCTGGGCGTCCTCGGGCCGCGCCTGCTTGAGGTCGTTGAGGTCGCCGCCGGCGAAGAAGGTCTTCTTCGCCGACGTGATGATCACGCCCGCGATGTCGTCCTTGGATGCCTCGAGGCGGTCGACGGTCGCGGCCATCGACTCGGCGTAGGCGGCGTTCATCGTGTTGGCCGACTGGCTCGGGTCGTCGAGGGTGAGGACGACGATGCCGTCGTCGCCCTGCTCCCAGCGGATCGTGGTGCTCTCGCTCATGGCTAGACCCGCTCGATCACGGTCGCGATGCCCATGCCGCCGCCGACGCACAGCGTGGCGAGGCCGTAGCGGCCGCCCGTGCGCTCGAGCTCGTCGATCAGCGTGCCGAGGATCATGCCCCCGGTCGCGCCGAGCGGGTGGCCCATGGCGATCGCCCCGCCGTTGACGTTGACCTTCTCCAGGTCGAGCCCCATGTCGCGCACGAAGCGCAGCACGACCGCGGCGAAGGCCTCGTTGATCTCGATCAGGTCGAGGTCTGAGACCGTGAGGCCAGCCTTGGCGAGCGCCTTCTTGGACGCCGGCGCCGGGCCGGTGAGCATGATCGTCGGGTCCGCGCCGGAGACGGCCGTCGCGAGGATGCGGGCGCGCGGCGTCAGGCCGAGCTCGTCGCCGATGGCCTCGCTGCCGATCGTCACCAGCGAGGCGCCGTCGACGATGCCCGAGGAGTTGCCCGGGGTGTGGACGTGGTCGATCGTCTCGATCCAGTGGTACTTCTGCAGCGCGACGGCGTCGAAGCCGCCCATCTCGCCGATGGTCGCAAACGACGGCTTGAGCTTTGAAAGCGTCTCGACGGTCGTGCCGGGACGGATGAACTCGTCGTGGTCGAGGACGACGTGCTCGTTGATGTCGAGCACCGGGACGACCGACTTCGCGAAGCGGCCCTCCTCGCGAGCGCGGGCCGCACGCTCCTGCGAGCGCGTCGCGTAGGCGTCGACGTCCTCGCGCGAGAACTCCTCGACGGTCGCGATCAGGTCGGCGCCGACGCCCTGCGGGATGAAGGACGTGTCGTAGTTGGTCTCCGGGTCCATCGCCCAGGCCCCGCCGTCGGAGCCCATCGGGACGCGCGACATGGACTCGACGCCGCCGGCGAGGACGAGGTCCTCCCAGCCCGAGGCGACCTTCTGGGCGGCGATGTTGACGGCCTCGAGGCCCGAGGCGCAGAAGCGGTTGAGCTGCACGCCCGCGACCGTGTCGGGCAGTCCGGCCTTGATGGCCGCGGTCTTGGCGATGTCGGCGCCCTGGTCGCCCACCGGGGAGACCACGCCGAGCACGACGTCGTCGATGCGGTTGGGATCGAGCCTGCCGTGCCGGGAGAGCGTCTCGTGCATCAGGCCGACCACGAGGTCGACGGGCTTGGTGGCGTGCAGCGAGCCGTTGCTCTTGCCCTTGCCGCGTGGTGTGCGGATCGCGTCGTAGACGAGCGCCGAGGGGGATGCCATGTGGGGAGGTTCTCCTTGAGGGGGATCGCGCGGTGGGGCCGCGCGGTGTTAATTCTATCTTGGTCGCCCGCGCGCCGACGGGCGCGCGCTAGCTTGTCTCTGGCCGGAACCACGGTTCCGCTTCCTCCCCCATGACCGCTCCCCGAACCTCTCCCGCCGTGACGCTCTCGGTGCTGGCCACCGCCGGCATCGCCTTCGCCCTGCTCCAGTCGCTCGTGGCGCCCGCGCTGCCGGAGATCCAGCAGGCCACCGGCGCCTCGGAGACGGCGGTCAGCTGGATCCTCACCTCCTACCTGCTCAGCGCCTCGATCGCGACCCCGATCATGGGCCGCCTCGGCGATGCGTTCGGCAAGGAGCGCATGCTGATGCTCGCGCTGGCGGGCCTCGCGGTGGGAACGCTGATGTCCGCCCTCGCCCCGGACATCGGCTGGCTGCTCGCCGGTCGCGTGGTGCAGGGCGTCGGCGGCGGCATCTTCCCGATCGCCTTCGCGATCATCCGCGACGAGTTCCCGCGCGACCGCGTGCCCGGCAGCATCGGCCTGATGTCCTCCCTGTTCGGGATCGGCGGCGGCCTGGGCGTCGTGCTGGCCGGGGTGATCGTCGACGGGCTCAACTACCACTTCCTGTTCTGGCTGCCGCTGATCCCGATCGTCCTGACGATGGTCGCCACCCACTTCTACGTGCCGGAGTCGCCGATCAAGACGCCCGGCTCGATCAACTGGGCCGGAGCGGTGCTGATGTCGGCCGGGCTGTCCGCGGTGCTGCTCGCCGTCAGCCAGGCGACGAACTGGGGCTGGGGCTCGTCGCGGACGCTCGGGCTGCTCGCGGTCGGGCTCGTGATCCTGGCGGCCTGGGTGCGCTCCGAGCTGCGCTCCCGCGGGCCGCTCGTGGACATGCAGATGATGCGGATCCGCGGCGTCTGGACGACCAACGTCGTGGCCGTCCTGATCGGGGTCGGGATGTACTCGTCGTTCATCCTCATCCCGACCCTCGTGCAGGAGCCGGCGAGCACCGGCTACGGCTTCGGCTCGTCGGTGACCGGCGCCGGCCTGTTCCTCCTGCCCTCGACGATCGCGATGCTGCTGGTCGGCCAGTTCACGGGGCGCCTCGAGCGCCGCTTCGGCTCCAAGCCGCCGCTGGTGGCCGGCATCGTGTTCTGCGCGACCGCCTTCCTGCTGCTCGGCCTCGCCCGCGCGGAGCACTGGGAGGTCTACGTCGCCTCGACGCTGCTCGGGCTCGGCATCGGCCTGTCGTTCGCCGCCATGGCGAACCTGATCGTCGAGAACGTGCGCCAGGACCAGACCGGCGTGGCGACCGGGATGAACACCGTCATGCGCACCCTCGGCGGCGCCTTCGGCGCGCAGGTGGCGGGCACGCTGCTGGCCGGCCAGCTCGCCGCCGGGCGACCGACGGCGGGTGCGTTCACCCTCGCCTTCACCGTGTGCGCCGTCGCACTGCTGGCCGGGATCGGCGTGGCCGCCCTGATCCCGGGCCGCCGCCGCACCCCGCCGCGCGCCCCCGCCCTCCGCGAACCGGTGCTGGCCGGCTCGCGATGACCGACCGCGTCGCGACCGCGAGCGAGCCGACCCTCGACGTCGGCCGCATCGCGCGGCGCGTCGGGCTCTTCGTCGCCGTCGCCGTCGCCGTCGCCGTCGCGCTGGCCACGCTCCCGGGCGTCGGGGAGGTGCGCGATCGGGTGGCGGACGCAAACCTGTTCTGGCTGGTCGTCGCGGGCCTGTGCTCGCTCGCCTCCTCGCTCGGCTTCGTGACCGCGCTGTGGGGCGTGTTCGACCGCCGCGTCAGGTGGCGCTCGTCCGTGGCCCTCGGCTTCGCCGAGCAGGGCGCCAACGTCCTGCTGCCCGCCGGCGGCGCGGGGGGCCCGGCCTTCGGGACGTTCGTGATGCGCCGCGCGGGCGTGCCGGCCGAGCACGCCGCCGAGCGCCACGCCGCCCTGTTCTTGGTCACGAGCGGCGTGAGCCTGCTCGCCCTGGTCGTGTTCGGGCTGCTCGCGTGGGTGACCGGCGAGGCGTCGCCGGCGGCGTCGCTGATCCCCGCCGCGATCGGGTTCGGGGGCATCGCCGTCAGCGTGCTCTTCTCCCACACCGACGTCCCGCCCGAGCCGGCGGGCGGCAAGCTGCGCCACGGCCTCTGGAGGCTGCGGCGCTTCCTCAACGGCGGCGTCAAAACGAGCCTCGAGCTCCTGCGCCACGGATGCCGCCTGCTTCCAACCGGCAGCGTGGCCTACTACGCGTTCGACGTCGCCGCGCTCGCCGCCAGCTTTTGGGCCTTCGGCGGCGGGGGGCCGCCGGTTGCGCTCTTCGTGCTCGCGTACACGGTCGGCCACGCCGGTGCGCTGCTTCCGACCCCCGGCGGCGTCGGCGGCACGGACGGCGGGCTGATCGCCGCCTTCGCGCTCTACGGCGCGCCGCTCGGCCTCGCCACGGCCGCGGTGCTGGGCTACCGCGTCTTCCAGCTCGGGGTGCCCGTCGTGCTCGGCGCGGTCAGCCTCGTGCGCATCCGCGCCCGGCTGAGCGACGACGAGCGCCGGCTCGCGGTGGAGAAGCGGTTCGCCGAGGTGCGCTAGCGCCCGAAAGAAACTACGGACCGCAGTCTCGGGCGGGATATGAGGCCCAGAGAGTGCGGTCCGTTGAGGGTGAGGAGAGGGTGTTGCTCGCACAGCCTCTCGCTTTCTCATTGAGTTGTCCAATACGCGATCACTCTTGAACTCATAAGCTTTCGATATGGAACTGCGCCAGTTGCGCTACTTGGTCGCGATCGCGGACGAGCGGCACTTCACGCGCGCGGCCGCGCGCGAGCTCGTCGCCCAACCCGCGCTGTCCCAGCAGATCCGGCGGCTCGAGGCCGAGGTGGGCCTGCCGCTCGTCGAGCGCACGACCCGCCGGGTGGCGCTCACCGAGGCCGGGGAGCTGCTGGTCGACCGCGCACGCCGCGCGCTGGCCGAGGTCGACACCGCCCGGGCCGAGCTCGCCGACCTCGCGGGCGTCCGCGGCGGGCGCGTCACGATCGGCGCCACCGGGACGCTCGGCCCGATCGAGCTCTCGCGGCTGCTCGGCACGTTCCACGAGCGTCACCCTGGCGTCGAGCTCACCGTCCGTGAGCGGCCGAGCGACGAGCTGGCCGCCCTGCTGCGTACGGACGCGCTCGACTTCGCGTTCCTGTCGGTCACCGAGCAGATCGGCCCGGGCCTCGAGCTGCACCGGCTGGTGGAGGAGGAGCTCGTCGTCGTGCTCCCCGCCGCCCACCGGCTCGCCCGGCGCCGCAGCGTGCGCCTGGAGGAGCTGCGCGAGGACGACTTCGTCTGCTTTCTCGGCGGGACCCGGCTGCGCGAGCTGGTCGTGGGCGCCGCGCGCGACAAGGGCTTCGAGCCGCGCATCGCCTTCGAGTCCGACCAGGTGCGCCGGATCCGCGACATGGTCGCCCACGGCCTCGGCGTCACGGTGCTCCCACGCTCCGACATCGAGGCCACCACGGGCGTCCTCGCCGTCGTGGGCCTCGCAGATCCGGTGCTGCGCCGCGACGTCACCCTGGCCTGGCGCGCCGGGCGCCGCCTGACGCCGGCGGCCGCCGCCTTCCGCGAGCTGGTGCTCGAATCGGCGTGAGGCTCGGCCGAGCCGGCGCCTGGGAGGCGAGGCGCTCCTCTGGCAACCCAGGACGGCGATCACTGCGAACACCAGGAAGCGGCCGCTGTCAAGCAGTTGGCACACATTTGAGGCAAACGCGGTTCCGCGGAACCGTTCTCACGAAGGAGATCGCGGCACGCCCCGCAGCGGCCGGATGCGCCGGAGCTACCGGCGCTGGGCGAGCGCCACGCCGGCGACGATCAGCAGGCCGCCCGCGGGCTCGTGCCAGGTGAGGCCCTCGGCCAGGATCGTGACCCCGAAGAACACGGCGAAGATCGGCACCAGGTAGGTGACCATCGACGCCGTCTGCGCCCCGGCCGCGCGGACGACGTTGAGGTTCATGATGTACGCGACGCCCGTCCCGAGCGCGCCGAGGGCGAGGATCGACAGCCAGGCGTCGAGGCCGAGCGCCCGGCCGGGCAGCGCTCCGAGCGGCGCGGTGAACGCGAGCAGCAGCGAGCCGAGGCAGACCTGGACGGCGGAGATCGCCACGCTGGACTCCGGCCGGCCGCCGAGGTTGCGGCGCATGTACGGGAAGCCGAGGCCGTAGCAGGTGGCCGCGCCCAGGCAGGCGAGCGCGCCGAGCAGCGAGCCGCCACCGAGCCCGTTCCAGGGCGCGAGCACGACGAGCACGCCGGCGAAGCCGACCAGCAGGCCGGCGACCTTGCGCTGGGTCGGCCGCTCGTCGGGCAGAACGGCGAGCGAGAAGACCAGCGTCAACAGCGGCGTCGTCGCGTTGAAGATGCCCGCCAGCAGCGAGGAGACCTCGGTCTCCCCGTACGCGAAGAGCACGAACGGCATGGCGTTCATCAGCGCGGCCACCACCAGCAGGTGCTTCCACAGCTCGCGGTCGCGCGGTACGCGCTCGCCGCGCAACCGCAGGATCACCAGCAGCGCGCCGGCGCCGAAGACGCAGCGCAGCAGCGCGATGTGCACCGGCGCGACGCCCGCGTCGAGCTCGACCTTGATGAACATGAAGCTCGCGCCCCAGATCACGGCGACCAGCAGGATCTGGGCCGGCCAGCGCACAGTCACGAGCGGGCCAGCCTAGGTCGCGCCCGGTCGTCTCCACGCGACGGCCCTTGCGCATCTGTCAACCGGCAGTCAGGCGAAGTTCAGGTGCTCTGGGCCACCCTGGGGTCATGGCGACCACCTATACGGAGACACCGAACCGCCGGAGCCTCGCGAAGACGCTGCTCAACAAGGTTCCCGAAGTCACGATCTTCTTCTGGATCATCAAGATCCTGGCCACGACGGTGGGCGAGACCGCCGCTGACTTCCTCAACGACAACGTCGGGCTCGGCCTGACGGGCACCAGCCTGATCATGGCCGGCCTGTTGGCGGTGGCCCTCTTCTTCCAAGTCCGGCTGCGCAAGTACATCCCCGGGATCTACTGGCTGGCGGTCGTGCTGATCAGCGTCGTAGGCACCCTCATCACCGACAACCTGACCGACAACTTCGGCGTCGCGCTCGAGGTGAGCAGCGTGGTCTTCGCCGTCGCCTTGGCCATCACGTTCGCCGTCTGGTACGCGAACGAGAAGACCCTCTCGATCCACACGATCGTCACCCGCAAGCGCGAGCTGTTCTACTGGCTCGCCGTGCTGTTCACCTTCGCCCTGGGCACCGCCGCCGGTGACCTCGTGGCCGAGCGCCTGAACGTCGGCTACGCCCTGTCGGCGCTCATCTTCGGCGGGGTCATCGCGCTCGTGTACCTCGCGCACGTGCGGTTCAACCTGAACGCCATCCTCGCCTTCTGGATCGCCTACATCCTCACCCGGCCGCTCGGCGCGTCGATCGGCGACCTGCTCTCGCAGACCCGGCATGACGGCGGCCTCGGCCTGGGCACCACGGGCACGAGCGCGCTGTTTCTGTCCGCCATCCTCGCGGTGGTCGTCTACCTGAGCATCACCAAGCGCGACCAGATCGAGGCCCCGGCGCCCCAGCCGGCGTAGCCTCGCCGCGGTCCCCGGGCCAGACGCGCTGGCCCGGCCCGCGGCACTTGGTGAGGCGATCGTGAACTGCCGGAAACCGGTCCCGCCCTAGCATGGATGAGAATCAACCTCGGGCGTCTCGACCTGCGCTCTTGCCCGGGGGGTTCTCACAGAGCACGGAGAAGCGAGGAAATCGTGTCCGGGGACGTTACCGCCGCGGAGAGACCGGAGAACCTCTCTGACGGCGATCAGACCTCGTCTGACGGCGATCAGACCAGCGCCGGTCTCGATCAGACGTCGTCCGACGCCGACCAGGCCGCCTCCGACCGCGACCAGGTCGCCTCGGACCGCGATCAGCGCGCCGCCGATCTCGATCAGGCCGACAGCGACCGCGTCCAGGGCCCCGGGGCCGACTCGGCCATCGCCGCGCACACGCGTCGCACCCGTTCGCAGACCGCGCTGGAGCGCGACGTCACCTCCCAGGTCCGCTCAGAGACCTCGCGCATCCGCGAGGCGACGGCTGAGCGCCGCGATCAGGAGGCGGAGGCGCGTGACGCCGCCGCCGCCGCCCGCGACCAGCTCGCAGCCGCGTTCGACGCCGAGATCGAGCAGCTTGAGGCCCCCCAGGCGCAAGCCGGTGACGACGCGGACGTCGGTCAGGACGGCCTGCTCCGGGCGTCCCGAGACCGCCAGCGCGCCGCGGCGGGCCGCGCTCGGGCAGCCGCGCAGCGCGAACATGCGGCGCGCGACCGTGCCCAGGCCGGCAGGGACAGAGAACACGCCGCGAACGACCGCAGGGCGGCCGCGGAGGAGATCGCGGTCGAAGGCGTCGACCACCTCACCGGCACCCTGCGCCGCCGGGTGGGGATGGTGGCGATCGAGCGAGAGCTCGCGCGCACCCGCCGCGCCCACGAGCCGCTCGTTGTCGCGTTCGTCGACATCGACGGCCTCAAGGCCCTCAACGACAGTCAAGGGCACGGGGAGGGCGACGAGCTGGTGCGCGGCGTCGCCCGGTGCATCCAGCTCGCACTGCGCTCGTACGACGTCGTGATGCGCTTCGGGGGAGACGAGTTCGTCTGCTGCCTCGTCGGACAGGATCTGGCCGGGGTCCGCGAGCGTTTCGAGGAGATCTCCGCGCACATCGCCTCCAAGCACGACGGCGCCGGGATCACCGTCGGGTTCGCCGAAGCAGGCCTCCAGGAGTCCGTGGACGACCTGATCGTGCGCGCCGACGGGGCCATGCTCGTCTCGCGGGAGCGTCGCTGAGCCGCGGTCACGCGGAACGGCCCGGCCGCGAGCCTGGGGAAGGGCGTTGAGCGGCGCGGCTGTCCTCAACCTGCTCTCAGACCCGAAGCCTCACGATGGTGTGGAACAGTTCCCGCACCACTCCAGGAGGCAGCCATGCCAGAGGCCATCATCGGCATCGTCGTCGGCCCCGGCGACGTGGAGGCCGACGCCGCTGACGCCGCGATCCCGGACACCCCGGCGGGCGAGTAGGGGCCACGGGAGCCGCGCGCGTGCGGGTGCTACTGGTCGAAGACGACGAAAAGCTCGCGTCCGTGCTCGCGCGCGGCCTGCGCCACGAGGGCTACGCCGTCGATCATGTCGGCGACGGCGAGGCCGCCCTGCGCAACGCCGCCGTCTACGCGTACGACGCGGTCGTGCTCGACGTGTTGATCCCGCGCCGCGACGGGCTCGAGGTCTGCCGCGCCCTGCGCGACGGGCGCAATCCGGTGCCCGTGCTGATGCTCACGGCGCGCGGACAGGTCACCGACCGCATCGGCGGGCTCGACGCCGGCGCCGACGACTACCTGCTCAAGCCGTTTGACTTCGGCGAGCTGCTCGCGCGCCTGCGCGCGGTCATGCGCCGGATCCCCACCGAGCGCGCGCCGCGGCTTGCCGTCGACGATCTCGTGGTGGACCCGGCCACGCGGGTGGTCAGCCGCGCGGGCGTGCCCGTCGAGCTCACCGCGCGCGAGTTCGCGATCCTGGAGTTCCTGGCGCGCCACCCCAGAGAAGTTGTCAGCCGCACGACGCTGCTCGAGCACGTGTGGGACGCCAACTTCTACGGGTCCACGAACGTCGTCGACGTCTACGTGGGCTACCTGCGGCGCAAGCTCGAGCGGCCCTTCGGCCGGCCGCTCATCCACACGGTCCGCGGCGTGGGCTTCCGGCTCGGTGCCGCGTGACGCTGCGGCTCCGGATGACGCTGTGGTTCGTGGCGCTGCTGGCCCTGGTCATCGCGGCCGTCGGCATCTTCTTGGTGGTGAGCCTGCGCACCGATCTGCTCGGCGGCGTCGACGCCGCACTCAGACCCGCGACGGCCCAGGTCGCCGGCGACTACGGCCGGGAGGGACTGCCGGAGTTCACCGACTCCTCGAAGACCGTGCTCAAGGGCGACCGCGCCGCGGCCCAGCTCGTGGCTGCGGACGGCCGGCTGGTGCGGACGTTCGGGGACGCGGTCGCCACCCGACCGATGCTCTCGGCGACCCAGCTGGCACAGGTGCGGGCCGGGCACGTCGTCATCACCACGCGCACCCTGTCCGTGCACGAGTTTCGCGTCGCCGGGCACCCGGTCCTGCGGCACGGACGGCGCGAGACGGTGGTCGCCGGGCAGTCGCTGGCGAGCGTGCTCCACTCCGTTCGCCGGGTGACCACGCTGCTGGCGATCGCGCTCCCGGCCGCGTTGCTCGCCGTCGCACTCGGCGGCTGGTGGCTCGCCGGGCGCTCGCTGAGGCCGATCGCCCGCATCACCGGCACAGCCGAGGCGAGCGGCGCCGACCGCCGCGGGGACCGTGTCTGCGAGCCCCGCACCGGCGACGAGGTCGCGCGCCTCGCGCGCACGTTCAACACGATGCTCGACCGCATCGAGCGAGCGGTCGGCGAGCAGCGCCGCCTGGTCGGCGACGCCTCGCACGAGCTGCGCACGCCGCTGACCGCGATGCGCGCGGAGATCGACGTCAGCCTGCGCGCCGACGACCTCGGCCCCGCCGCGCGCGCGGTGCTGCTGAGCGCGCGCGAGGAAGTGGAGCGGATGAGCCGGACGGTCGCCGACCTGCTCACGCTGGCCGCCGCGGACGAGGGGGCCTACGAGGTCGCGCTGGAGCCCACCGACCTCGCCACGGTGTCGGCCGGGGTCGTGGACGCGCTGCGGCCGCTCGCGCGGGAGAGCGATGTGTCGCTCGCCCACGAAGCGCAGGCGACGCCCGTCCTCGCCGACGCGCAGGAGCTCGGCCGCGCGGTCCGGAACCTGATCGAGAACGCGATCCGCTTCACCCCGCCCGGGGGGACTGTCCGCGTCACCTCCGCGAGTGGGACGGTGGGCGTGCACGACGAGGGGCCGGGCGTGCCCGAGGCCCTACGCGAGCGCGTCTTTGACCGCTTCTTTCGCATCGACAGCGCGCGCGGGCGCGCGCTGGGCGGCAGCGGCCTCGGCCTGGCCATCGTCCGCCCAGATCGCCGAGGCGCACGGCGGCCGCGTGCGCGTGCTCCCGCGCGCTCCACGCGGGAGCAGCTTCGTGATCGAGCTGGCGCCGACCGGCGGGCCGGCGCCCATGCAGACCAGCGTCACCGGGACGCCCGTGCCGACGTAGTCGGGCGGCTCAGCCCGCGGGACCGGCCCCAGCCGCCCGGGCGCGGGCGAGCAGCTGCTCGGCCTGCTTGCGCGAGGCCTCGTCGATCATCTCACCGCCATGGCGAAGGGCCCCGCGCCCGTCGGCGTCGAGGGCAGCGAGCAGCTCCGAGGCGCGCTCTAGCTCCTCCTCCGTCGGGGAGAAGGCCGCGTTGAGCGGCTCGACCTGCGACGGGTGCAGCGCCCACTTGCCGTCGTAGCCGCGGGCACGCACCCGGTCGGCCCAGCGGCGGCAGCCCTCGAGGTCCGCGAGGTCGAAGTATGGCCCGTCGATCGCCTGTGCGCCGGCTGCACGCGCGGCCACGAGCACGCTGTCGAGCACCCAGCTCCAGCGCTCGGCGGGATCCTCTCCGGCGGCGATCGGCGGACGCCCCAGCGAAGCGGCCAGATCCGCGTAGCCGACGATCAGCGCCTCCACGCGGTCGCTGGCGCGCGCGGCCTCGGCGGCGTTGGCCAGGCCGGTCGCCGTCTCGATCAGCAGCTCGAGCCCGAAGGCGCGGTCGCCGCACAGCCGCGCCACCCGCTCGACATCGTCCGCGGACTGGACCTTCGGCACGACGAGGCACGCCAGCGCGTCGCCCGCCACCGCCGCCAGCGCCCGCACGTCGTCCTCAAACCACGGGCCGTCGGTGGCGTTGATCCGCACGGCGACGGTCGCGGCGCGCCACGAGCCCTCGGCGAGCGCCGCGACCACGGCATCGCGCGCCTGGAGCTTGTCGTCCGGGCGCACCGCGTCCTCGAGGTCGATGACGATCTCGTCGGCCTCCAGCCCGCGCGCCTTCTCGAGCATCCGCGAGGAGGATCCGGGGACGGACAGGCAGGAGCGGCGAGCGCGCATCGGTGACGATTGTCTCACGCCGGGTACGATGCGCGCTGTGGCGCGCGCGGCGGAGACGGTTCTGGTCGGCGGCCCGTACTTCGAGGATCTCGAGGTCGGGCAGGTCTACGACGCGCCGGCGTTGACGCTGACCGACGGCCACGCGGCGCTGCATCAGGCGCTCACCGGCGACCGTCTGCGGCTCGGACTCGACGCCGAGCTCAACCGGGCGGTGACCGGGCAACAGCGGCCGCTGATCCATCCCAACCTCGTCTGCGACGTGGCCATCGGCCAGTCCACGCAGCCGACCCAGCGGGTGCGCGGCAACCTCTTCTATCGCGGGCTGATCCTGCTGCGGCCGGTGTTCACCGGCGACACGCTGGGCACGCGCACGGAGGTCGTCGCCCTGCGCCAGAGCCGCAGCGCGCCGACCGGGCTGGCGGTGCTGCGGATCGCGACCGTCAACCAGCGCGGCGAGGCGGTGCTGGACTTCTGGCGCTGCCCGATGCTCCCGCTGCGCGACGGCGAGGCCAAGACCGGCCACGCCGACGGCTTCGATGGCATCCCGGAGCAGATGGAGCTCGACGACCTGCGGGCGGCGGTGCCGCAGGACTGGGCGCTCGGCGCGCTGCGCGAGCTGCCGGGCTCACACCTCGCCGACCTCGTCGAGGGCACGGTCTGGGAGCTCGAGGCCGGTGACACCGTCACGGCGGCGCCGGAGCTCGTCCGCCTCTCGCTCAACCTGGCCGCCGCGCACGCCGACGCCGTGGCCAGCCCGCACGGACGCCGGCTGGTCTACGGCGGTCACACGATCTCCCTGGCCGCCGCGCACGCCACGCGCGCCCTGCCGAACCTGGCGACGATCGTCGCCTGGCGCGGCTGCGACCACCTCGGCCCGGTCTTCGAGGGCGACGTGCTGCGCACGGAGCTCGCGCTCGAGGCCGTCCACCCGCTCGCCGACGGGGGCCTGGTCGATCTGCGCGCCCAGGTCCGGGCGCTGCGCGACGGCGAAGCACATCCGGTACTCGACTGGCGGTTCGTGGGAGTGATGGCATGACAGGGATCCTCGAGGGCATGCGCGTCGTGGAGGGCTCGGCGTTCGTCGCCGCCCCGCTCGGCGGGATGACGCTCGCGCAGCTCGGCGCGGACGTGATCCGCTTCGATCCCCCCGGCGGCGGCCTGGACTACACGCGTTGGCCGGTGACCAAGGACGGCCGCAGCCTCTTCTGGGCCGGCCTGAACAAGGGCAAGCGCTCGGTGGAGATCGACCTGCGCGCCCCAGAGGGCCGCGAGCTGATCACCGAGCTGGTCACCGCGCCTGGCCCGGACGCCGGCCTGTTCCTGACCAACTTCCCGCTGCGCGGGTGGCTCGACCCGGACAAGCTCGCCGAGCGCCGGGCCGACCTGATCACCGTCAACATCACGGGCAACCACGACGGCTCCTCCGCCGTCGACTACACGGTCAACCCGGCCACCGGCTTTCCCTGGGCGAGCGGCCCGCGCCACGTCTCAGTGCCCTTCAACCACCTGCTCCCGGCCTGGGACGCGATCACCGGCACGCTCGCGGCCGCCGGCCTGCTGGCCGCGGATCGCCACCGCAGCCGCACCGGCGACGGGCAGGTGGTCAGCGTCGCGCTCGCCGACGTCGCGATGGCCATGGTCGGCAACCTCGGCAACATCGCCGAGGTCCAGATCAACGGCATCGATCGCCCGAAGGACGGCAACTACCTGTTCGGCGCCTTCGGCCGCGACTTCACGACCAAGGAGGGCCGGCGGATCATGGTGGTCGCCCTCACGAGCCGCCAGTGGGCGAGCCTCGTCGAGGCCACGCAGATCGCCGAGGCCGTCACGACGATCGAGAAGCTGATGGGCGTCGACCTCAGCCTGGAGGGCGACCGCTTCATCGCCCGCGAGGTCATCGGCGCCGTGCTCAAGCCGTGGACGGGGGCCCGCACGCTCGAGGAGATCCAGGCGATCTTCGACGCGCACGACGTGTGCTGGGGGCCGTACTGGACCTTCCGCGAGCTGCTGGAGAACGACGAGCGCTGCTCCGTGGCCAACCCGATGTTCGCCCAGGTCGAGCAGCCGGGCATCGGCACCTACCTGATGCCGGGCTCGCCGCTGCGCTTCGAGGCCTGCGAGCGGCTGCCCGCCCGCCGCGCGCCGCAACTGGGCGAGCACACCGAGGAGGTGCTCGCCGACGTCCTCGGCCTCACCGACGCCGAGATCGGCCGCCTGCGCGCCGACCGGGTGGTCGGCGGCGCGGAACGCACCTCGGCGCTGTGAAGATGCGTCGCGCGCCAAGCTCTCGAGCACGCCGCCGGTCAGAGCCGCGCGATGCCGCGGAATCCTGGGTAATCGACACCAGCCGCTAGACACAACCGGCCCAAGTGTCTACGCTGCGGTTTCTGTTGGGGGAAGCAAGCACGATGGCGGTCCGTTTCAACGCACGGCTGACGCCGAAGGGGAGAGTCAAATGTCCGCAGTAAGGCGTCGGCCGCCGAGAGCGCGCGCCGGTGGCACCGGGGAGCCCGCAGGGAACGACCGTTCGTCGGGCGACGACCGGAAGGTCCTCGGAACCAACCTGTTGATCACCGTGGTCCTCGTGGTCGCCGTGGTCCTCGCCGCGATCCTGCTGGCGCGCACGGTCAGCATCGCACGGGCCATCGACAAGAAGGCGACCAACATCGCCAAGAGCGGCCGCGGGATCAACCTGTCGACCGACTCGATCATCCAGCTCGACCGCACAAACAAGCTCGCGGTTTCCATCTTGAAGTCGGCGAAGCCGCTCAACGGCCAGCTGACGAGCGTCGTCGCCCGCGCCAGGTCGATCCGGGACAGCGCCGGCACGATCGACAACAAGGCCGGCTCGATCAACTCGATCGCCGGGAGCATCAACAACAGCGCGACGACGATCAACCAGAGCGCCAAGAGCATCAACGGCAGCGCCGGCTCGATCAACTCGAGCGCTCAGGCGATCAACGGGACGGCCAAGGCGATCGGCACGACCGCCCGGTCGATCAACGGCATCGCCGGGACCATCAGCGGCACCGCGAGAGGGATCAACGGGAGTGCCGGGTCGATCCTCTCGACGGCCAAGGTGATCGACACCGACGCGCTGCACATCAACCAGGGCCTCGACAAGACGATTAGCTTGGCGACCTCGGTCAAGGTCGACACCGGCAACATCCTCGGTCAGGCCAAGGGCGCCAACGACACAGCGGCGTGCATCGACCGCAAGCTCCCAGGCGGCGGCGGCGACGTCTCCGACTGCAAGGGAACACGGTGAGGAGAACAGCATGGCACGCGTAAACTCAGACGTCCGCTGGATCTGGATCTTCGCCACCGTCGGCCTGCTGGTCGTGGTCGTGGTGATCGGATTCCTCATCGGGATCGTCGGCGCCCTCGACTCGATCGACAACGGCCTCAAGGAGGCCGATAACGCGGTGGTCGACGTGAAGGGCAACGTGCGCCCGCTGCCCGATCACATCGTGGACATCAACACGAACCTGACCAAGATCGACGGCGCGCTGAAGCCGATCACCGGCGACGCCGGCGACATCCTCGGCTCCCTGACCTCGATCGACGGCTCGCTGAAGAGCGTCGACACCTCGCTGGCCAGCACCACCGGATCGCTGTCGAACACGTCGTCCTCGCTGGTGAGCACCTCCGGCACCCTGCGCACCGTCGCGGGACAGGTCGGGAACATCTCCGGGTCTCTCGTGGACACGGAATCGTCGCTGCGGGGCACGTCCTCGTCGCTGAAGGACACGAACGGGTCGCTGCGCGGGACCTCGGGCGTGCTCGTCAACGTCCGCGGACTCGTCCGTTCGATCGACAGCCAGCTCAAAGACGCCCGCAACATCGGCAGCCAGGGCACCCAGCTGATCCCGATCAACGTCGCCAGGGTCAACAGCGTGGTGGGTCCGGTGGAGAAGGACGCCTCGGCGATCAACAGCGGCCTGGTGTCGGTCAACAGCCACCTGACGAGCATCTGCCAGTCGGCCGTGCTGAAGGTCCCGCTCCCGGGCCTCACCAACCCGCAACCCGAGTGCTGAGGTTCTAGATGCGCGGAATCCTCACAGGTAGAAAAGGGTTGGCTCCGACCCTGCTCGTGATCGTCATCGTGTGGGCGCTGGCAGCCGTGCTGATGCTGACCGGCACGCTCGTCGCGGCGAAGCGGATCGACCGCGACGTCGACGTCATCCGTCCCGAGGTCAACAACATCGGGACCGACACGCGCGGCATCAAGCTCGCCATCAAGACGGCGAACATCTCGAAGAAGATCAACGACGCTGCGCAGCCGCTTGCCAAGGAGGCCTCCGACACGCTCGGCGCCGCGCGCACGATCGACACCACCGCCAAGTCGATCCTCAAGAAGGCCGGCTCGATCCACAACGTCGTGGGCGACATCGGCACCAACGTCCAGGGGATCCGGACGACGGTCAACGCGATCGGAGCGAATGCCAGCTCGATCAACTCCAACGTGGTGGCGATCAACCGGAGCGCCAAGAACATCAACGCGAGCGCGCGGAGCATCAATTCGGACGCGCGCGCGATCAACGCGAGCGTCGTCGGCATCCGCTCGCGCGGCAGCGGGATCCTCACGACCATCGTCCGCAAGGGGGGGATCAACGGCCAGGCGGCAAGCGGGGGGATCAACACCCAGGTGGCGGGGATCAACCGCCGCGCGGTCACCGCGCGCAAGATCCTTTCCTCGGCCGGCGCCGACCTGGCGGCCGTCCGCGGGATCGTGCCCAACATCAACAGCAGCGCGAACGGGATCGACTGCAGCACCCTGATCAACGTGGTCGGCCCGACGCAGGGCTGCTCGCGGACCCGGTCGGGGCGCAGGATGAGTCCCAACGCGCTGAAGCTGCTGCTCCTCGGAAAGCACTGGAAGGCCAAGACCGCCCACAAGACCGCTCACAGGCCGGCCGGCAAGAACGCCGGCCAGGTCGTCAAGAACGCCGGCAAGGTCGTCACCAACAACGCCGGCAAGGTCGTCAGCAAGAACACCGGCGAGACCGTCACCAAGACCGCCGGCAAGGTCGTCAGCAAGGTCGCCAGCGACGTCGTCAGCGCGACCGCGGGGACGTCCACCGGCAAGTCCGTGGTCGACGTGCTGCACGACCTCCTGACACCAGGTGGGCGCGGAGGGCTCCTGCGGTGATCATCGCCGCCTCCTACGCGGGCTGGTGGGTTGGGCTTGTCCTCGGCTTTCTCGTGGTGGCGGTCGTCGTGGTGATCGTCGGGGTCGTCCTCACGCTGGCCTCGCGCATCGCCGACGAGGCGCGGGTTGCGACCGCCGCCCTGCCGGTCGTGCGCGACCAGACGCAGACGCTGCAGGACGTCGGGCAGATCAACGACTCGGCGATCTCGATCCTGCGCTCCGCGCGGGCGGCCCGGAAGGCGCTGACCGGATCATGAGCGTCGTCGCGCTTGCCGAGACGCACACGTTCTGGGCGGTCGCCCTCGGCATCGGCGGCGTCGTGCTCGCCGTGGTCGTCGTCCTGATGCTGCTCCTGCTTAGCTTTTTGAGGGACATCGCCGCAAGCGTCACCCGCCTGCTCGACGTCGGCGGCGAGGTCGCGGAGAACACCTCGTCGATCGTCAAGCTGGCGGACACCGGCCCGGTCCTGGAGATGATCAAGGCAGAGGCCCTGGTTCACGACGGCTACCTGGAGTCCCAGCTGCGATGAGCACCGCCGCGTTCATCCTCATCAGCGTGCTCGAGGCCGTTCTGCTGGTGGTGGTCCTCGCCCTCGCGCTCATCCGCATCCGCCAGCGGCTCAACGCCATCGCCGCCGGCCTCGCGACACTCGGCTCCGCGCTCGGCGGCATCGAGGGGGATCTGAAGCTGATCGGCGTCGCGGTGCCCCCGATCAACGCGCCGCTGGAAGACATCGTCGGCGCGCTTCCGGGGATCGCCGAAAAAGCCGAAGCCGTCGCGCGGGGCTAGGAGCACGGCATGATTCTCTGGTGGATCGGCAACCTCGTCCTGCTCCTGGTGATCGCGCCCGTGGTGATCTTCCTGCTGCGCGGCGTGCTCGACGCCGCCAAGACCGTGCGCCGCACGCTCAACGACATCGGCCAGGTCGGCGGCCAGATGGTGGCCGACCTCGAGCCGGTCCCGGAGCTCGTGAAGACCCTGAGCTACGTCAGCCAGACCACCGACGGGCTCGCCCGCTACGGCGCGGCCCTCGACGAGATCCTCTGACGCCATGCCCGCTGCCGCCGTCGCCACCATCATCATCGCCGTCGTCATCGTCGTCGTGCTCGCCGCGTTCTTGATCGGCATCGCGCGAGTCCTCGTGGACGTCAACAAGTCGCTCGGAACCGTGATCGGGGCGGTCGGCACGATCGCCAAGCAGACCGAACCGGTCGGCTACGTCGTCGAGTCGATCATCGACAACCTCGCCACCGCGCGGGACGGCCTGACCGGGCTGCTCGTGAGCAAGGTCGGCGCCAGCGGGGCCGCCGAGCTCATCGCCTCGGTCGACCCGCTGTCCGCCGCGCCCCCGGAGGCGCCGGCGGCCGGCCACCGACCGCCGACCCCGCCGACCCCGCCGGCCCCGGCTTACAGTGCTGCGGCGCCGATGGCCTCGACCGCGACCATGGCGCCACCAGCACCGGCCCCAGAGCCGGCGCCGGCCTTCGAGGACCAGCCGCAGGTCATCCGTCATCAACGCGCCTTCGACTTCCCGACGACGCCGCCCTCCGCGCCGGAGGTCATCCGCTACAGGCGCGCGTTCGATCCCACGGAGGCTGCAACCGAGACCGAGCCCGCCGCGCCCGCGCCGGATGTCGCGGCAGCCGAGCCGCCGCCGCCGGCGCCTGAGCCCGCTGCTCCCGCGCCCGAAGCGCCCGCCAGTCGTTTCTCGGGCGCGGGCACGTCCCGTCTCGTTGATCCCGACGACTGAGCCGTGAGCCGGCGGCAGCGGCTGGCGCTCACGGCGCTCCTGGCGTTGGTCGCCCTTGGCGCCTCCATCGCCGTCGGCAGCAGCATCATCTCGTCACCGTCGACGGGGCCGGGCAGGAAGCGGCCCGCGACCGCCGGCTCCCCGGCGCCCACCACCACCGCGCCGTCGCCCGTCCCGAAGGGCCTGGTCACCTTCAGGGACCCGGAGGACGGCTTCTCGATCGTCTACCCCAAGACGTGGACGCGCGTGCAGGCCCCCGACCCCTCCGACAAGGAAGTGCGGCTGCTGGTCGCCGACGGAACGAAGGTCTCGCTGCTGATCCGGGTCGCGCCCGTCGACCTCACGGTGACGAAGCAGACGCTCGGGATCGCCCGCGGCTTCACCGATTCGCTCGTCGCCGCCGACCGCCGCGTCAAGCTGCTCTCCAAACCGGAGGCGATCACGCTGGACGGTCTGCCGGGCTACCGCTACGCCTACACGTTCGCCGCGGGCCCCGGAGGGCGCCGCGGCGCGCATGTCCACTACTTCCTGTTCAGCCGCAAACGCCTGATCTCGCTCGTCTTCCAGGTGCCGGGGGCCGGTGCGCTGAAGCGGGACTCAGAACTGCTGGACGGGGTCGCGGGAACGTTTCGAGCGGTTCATTGACACCGAGATGACGCCGAGCAGGAGCGCGGAGCCTCCCGAGGCGATGTGCAGGAAGTTGTCCGATGCGGTCGCGCTGTTGATCGAGAGGATCTGCAGGTGATTGTCGAACCCCAGGAACGCGGCGACCAGGTACACGACCCCGCCACCGATGAGCGCGCCCTCGGCCGCCGTCCGGTTCATCGTCGCGACGATGAGCAGGTAGACGCCGACGAGCGTGTGGAACACATTGTGGAACGGGTTGATGTCGAAGCTCAGGAGGCTGTCGGTGCCGTTCCCCGTGAACGAGCCGAGGCCCGTGATGAAGAAGCCGATCACCCCGGCCGCCAGATAGACCACGCCGATGACGGCCGCTCCCAGCTGTGCGATGCCGAATCCTGATTCACCCATGAAACGTCTTCCTCCCCCTTGGCTGTCTCCATCATACGTCGCGGAGGCGCGACGGTCCACATGTTGGTCCGCCGGGCCGCCTGGTTGGGCGCGCCTGCGCTCGGCTCAGCCGGCGGTCCGCCAGCCCTGCGCACGCGCCGGGCTGCGAGCAGGTCAGCGTCCCGCGCAATGGGCGATCATCTCAGGCCGCGAGCCGGCTGAGGGCGGCCAGCTCGTCGCTCAAAGTGGCGGCGACCACCGCCCGATCGACATCGGCTGGCACGGGCAGGGTCATCACGATGACGCTGCCGCCCGCGGCGCCGGCGAGGACGCGCACGTACGCGCCCCCCTCCCGGCCGGGGGCGATCTCGCGGAGGAAGTCGACGGTGCCCGCGTCGCGCTGGACGGCGACGCGCACCGCGAACTCCTCTCCGTCCTTGATCACCCGCCACCCCGCCTGCACGTCGCCGCTGACCGCATCGGCGAACCCGGGCGCCCAGTCGGGGAGGTTGCGCGCGTCGGCGAGCAGCTCGAGCACGACGCCGGGATCCGCGCTGCTCTCGAGGCTCTGGGTCTCCGTGCGGGCGCCCACAGCACGACCGTAGCGGCTGGCCGGGGGCTCGCGCCCGATCACTCCACTTCGGTCGGCTGCAGGTGCGCCGACCACTTCTCCTCGATGCGGCCGAAGCGCCAGACCGCGAGCGCGACGACCCAGGTGACGACGAACAGCCCGACGATGCCGTAGCCGACGTAGTTGAGGTCCAGGTTCGAGATGAACGAGAACGGGAAGCCGGTGAGGCTGAGCTTGTCGGCGAGCACGGCGACGAGCTCGACGATCCCGATGATCAGCGCCACGGCCACCGACAGCCCGGTGATCGTGATGTTGTAGAAGACCTTGCGCACGGGCTTGGAGAACGCCCAGCCGTAGGCGAAGTTCATGAACGCGCCGTCGATGGTGTCCAGCAGCGACATGCCGGCGGCGAAGAGGATCGGCAGGCACAGGATCGCGTAGAGCGGCAGGCCGCCCGCGGCGGCGGTGCCGGCGGTGGCGAGCAGCGCGATCTCCGTCGCGGTGTCGAAGCCGAGGCCGAACAACAGCCCCAGCGGGTACATGTGCCAGGGTTGCTTGACGGCCCGGGTGGCGCGGCCCAAAAAGCGGTTCATGAAGCCCCGCGAGTTCAGCTGCTTTTCGAGCTCCCGCTCGTCGTACTCGCCCTGACGCATGCGCCGGAAGACCTTGACGATGCCGATCAGCACGATCAGGTTGATGATCCCGATGATCACCAGGAACACGCCGGACACCGTCGGGCCGATCAGCCCGGTCGCCTTGTGCAGCGTCGAGCTGTCGTTCTGAACGGCGCCGCTGAGGCCGCGGATGCCGACCGCGAACGCGGCCGCCAGCAGGAACACGATCGTGGAGTGCCCGAGCGAGAAGAAGAACCCGACGCTGAGCGGTCGCTGGCCCTCGGCCATCAGCTTGCGCGTGGTGTTGTCGATCGCGCCGATGTGGTCGGCGTCGAAGGCATGGCGCATGCCCAGCGTGTATGCCGTGATGCCGACCCCGACCCCGAAGGCTCCGCCGGCGCCGAGGCTGAGGTGGCTGGGCACGACGAATCCGAACAGCAGTCCGAAGCCGATCACGTGGAGCATCCCGATGAACAGCGCAAGCATCCCGGCACGGCGCCACTGCGCCGGGGTCAGCGACCCCTTGATGCGCGTCCAGCGGGACAACTCCATTACGGCTCCTCTCTCCTGCCTCTCTCCCAACCGGAGGAGCAGGCGGACACCGTACGTCCGGACACTGTCTATTGCAAGTACCTCGCGGCAACTCGCGGGTCCGGCCGTCCCCTCAGACGCTCGTATCCGGCGAGCACGGCGGTGGCGGTCAGGCCCCGGGGGTGTAGGTCTTCGGAAGCGCGGCGCGCTTGGCGTCCTTGTAGAAGTCGGTTCCGAATCCGTGCATGGAGCCGAAGGACTGCGGCACCCGCACCACGGGCTGGCCGGTCGTCGGACACGCGGTCAGCGCGTCCTGGCTCATCGGGTGCTCGGTCTCGAAGAGCGAGCCGTCCGCGCGCTTATACAGGTAGTTCGCCATGGGCGGGCAGCGTAGCCCGTGAAGCACCGCTAACGGGATCCGGTCCGAAGCCTGTTGGCTCGCACCACGCCGTGCTGCCACCGTGGCGCCATGGCAACGATCGATCTCCTCGGCCACCTCGAGCAGGGCCCCGTGCTGTGCGCCGAGGGCTACCTGTTCGAGCTCGAGCGCCGGGGATACCTGCAGGCTGGAGCGTACGTCCCGGAGGTCGTGCTCGAGCAGTTGCGATCGAGGCGTTCCGGGCCGACCGCCCGGCGCTCACCGACCCGGACTTCGAACCGTCCTACAGGCTCGGCGGAGCGGTGGTGAGCTGAGCGTGCGGCCGCTGCGGCCGCCCCAGCTCGAGCAGCACGTCGAGCATCGTGGCCGACGCGGGCGAGCGGAAGGGCACGCCCCGTGTCGCCGCCTGGATGGCGCGCCACGGGCCCTGCGGGCCGAGGTCGCGCAGCACCAGGCCGTCATGGGGGGGATACACGGCCAGGTCGGGCAGGAGCGCCAGGCCCGCGCCCGCGCCGACGAGCCCGTGGATCGCCATGTAGTCGTCGCTCTCGAAGCTCACCTTCGGCACGAACCCGGCCCGCTTGCAGGCCGATCTCAGGGCCTTGCCGCCCGACAGCGTGTCCGGGACGTCGATCCACGTCTCGGACGCGAGGTCCTCGAGCCGGATATCGGGTTTGTTGGCGAGCGGGTGGTCGCGCCGCATCCCCAGCCGGAACGGGTCGTCGAACAGATGGACCACGGCGACCCCCTCGAGCGGCGTCTCGGCCAGGTCGACGGTGAGCGCGAGGTCGAGCCGCCCCTCCCGCAGCCCCGCGACGCTCTGGGCCGGCGAGGCCGACGCGACCGTCAGCTCGACCTCGGGATGGCGAGCGCGGAAGACGTCGACGGCGCGCGGGAGCACGGTCGCTCCCGCCGTGGCGAACGAGGCGATCCGCAGCCGTCCGCGCCGCAGGTCGGCGAGCTCCCGCAGGGCGCCCTCGGCGGCGGCGAGCCGCGCGAGGATCTGCTCGGCGTGCTCGACGAGGAGGTGGCCGGCCTCCGTGAGCACCACGCCGCGGGCGCGGCGCTCGAGCAGCGCGGTCCCGGCCTCGCGCTCGAGCGTCGCGATCTGCTGGGAGATCGCCGACGGCGTGTAGGAGAGCCCGTCCGCCGCCGCGGCCAACGACCCGCACCGCGCGACCTCGCGCAGTACACGCAGCCGACGAACATCGAGCACGTCTCAGAGGATACTGCCCGGGTCGCCGCGCGTCGACGGGACCGAGCTCCGAACGCGCATGTGATAAACATCAGTTTCCGATGTGTCGAGGGGTCGACGGAAGCGGGGTAAAGATGGTCCGGCATTGCGTTGGGAGCATGTGGGTTGGCGGCATGGGGGGAAAGTCATGATCGCCCTCGCAAGCGGGTGGACCGTCGGGTGGATCGTCGGCGCCGCCGTCGTCGTCGTGGCGGCCGTCCTGCTCCTCGCGATCATCAGCGTCGCCCGCCGCATCACGGGCGAGACGCTCGCCATCATCGACGGTCTCGACGGCGTGAGCAGCAAGACCAGGTCGCTGCATGATGTCAGTCGCACACAGCTGGCGGTGGCGCGGATCACCAACGGCCTGCGCAAGGCGCGGGGCGAAGGGGCCCTGCCCGCCCGTGCGGGCGGCGTCAATCCCGGGACCAGGTACCGCGGCCCGAGCAAGTGGGCGAGGCGCTGATCATGGGTCTACTGGCGATCAGCACCCTTCTCGCGATACTCGCGATCCTCGGCCTGATCGTCGGGCTGGTCGTGCTCGGCGTCGTGATCTTCCTGCTGACGGAAGTGCTGCGTCCAGCGCGTGAGATCTCGCGCCTCGCCGCCGACGCACCCAACGTCGCGCCGTTCCTGACGAACGGGGTGCAGGGCGTCGGTGAGCTCAGCCGGACCCGCAACCTCTGCGCCCAGGTCCCGCCACTGGCGCTTGCGTACCTGGAGATCGTCAACGGCTCGGCACCCCCGCCCGCAGCAGCAAAGCGGGCGGCGCCCGGGCCAGGTCCCATGGCGGGTTCGTCCACAGGAATCAGCGCGGGCAAGCCATGACCACCGTCCTCGCGCTGACATCCAACCAGGACGCGTGGCTGGTCACGCTCGCCGCCGGGCTTGTGGTCCTGGTCGTCGTCGGGGCGCTGCTCGAGGTGCTGCGCCGGACCGTGCTCGTCGTCGAGGAGACCGTGGCCGAGGCATGGGAGGCCGGGCGCCGCGTCGAGCACAACACGATCATGACCCACCTGCTGAAGAGCACGCGCGAACGTGGCGCCGAGCTCGTACAAGAACTCGAGCATCACCGCCCCTAGGCGGGAGAGGAGCAGCAAGAAATGAACTCCCTACTGATCATTCTGACCCTCATAGAGGTCCTGCTTCTGGTGGTCGTGCTGGCCGGCTACCTGATCGCGATCGCCGGGACGCTGACCAAGGCGTTGGGGTCGCTCAAGCTGATCACGATCGGCGTGAAGGCGATCGACTCGCAGGTGCAGCCGATCGAGTCCGAGGTGCGTGGGATCAACGGCGCCCTCGAGCAGGTCGCGGGCGCGCTGACGGAAGCCACGCGCGGCTGAGTACCCGAACCGGCGTCCGGCGGTTCCCCGCGAAGGCCGGCACCAGACCGGCCTTCGGCAGATCCGCTGGCGCCATGGCGTTAACGGGCCTACCCTCTGGCCGATGCCCGTGCGCTATCGGTTTCGCTGCGATATCTGCCACTGCCTGCCCGACGACGCGACCCGCAGCGCCATCGGCGCCTCCACCGGGGAGGATCTGTTCGGAGAGCTGATCGACGCCATGCCCGGCAAGTGGCTGGTGTGGCACGCCGGCGGGCTCCTCGGGCCACGCCGCTATGCCTGTCCGGAGCATCGCAAGGAGCTGCTGAAGTCCATTCGCTTCCACTACGCCTATACCGGCGAGCAGTGGGTCTGGAAGCGCCCGCCCTTTCCCCAGCGCTGGCCGCCCGACGGGATCAGCAGCTCGCCGGACGGCACGCTGATCATCCCCGAGTGGTTCACCGCCGAGGCCGACCGCCCCTGAGACGTGTGCGCTACGGCAGCTTGAACGTCGTGATGCCCGCGACCACCGCGATCTCGACCCGTGCGGCGTCGAAGGCCTGACGCGCACGCTGCCAGTCCCCGCCCGACGCGTCGAGCCGCAGCCAGCGGCCGTTGTACATGAGGGTCACGCTCGCGTCGGACTCGGGGACGTGCGCCACATAGATGTCCATGGACAGCGGCTCGACCCCGCTTCGCAGGAGCTGCTCCGCCTCATCGAGGCCGGGGAGCCTCGCGGTGTCGTCGTCGGACTCGAGCGTGACCTCGCACACGACCGGATCGAGCGGGCCGGCGGCGATCGCGGCGCGCGCGGCTTCGATCATGACGTCCAGATTCGACCACCCGTTCCACCGCTCGCTCAGCGCGAAGGTGCCCATGCGCAGAGGATACGGCGTGAGCCGCTCAAGCCGGGCCGGCCGGGCCGGGCGCGCGGCGTACGCAAGATCTCTCGCGCCCGGGCGCGCCCGCGCGCGTCGTGTTGCACCCGAGACCGCGTCCTGCGCGCAACACCAACCGCCGTGTGACCTTCGCGCCGCGGCCGATCCACCGACCGCGGCGCTATGGAAGTACGGGCACGGCGGATGAGCCGAGTCACAGCGTGCCTCCGGGGATTATGGCTGGCGAATCATGGCGCCTCCTTTCGCGTGGCGGAGAAAGAAGATGGTCTTCGTGCACCGGACCTCGTCCGGGTGATCCTGGAGGCGGGCGCCGGGACGCTGCCCGTAGGTCGCGACCACGGTGAGCCCTGCCTGCTCGGCGGCGTCTGCCACGTCCGTGGCGCTCCACCAGCGCTGCTCGTGGCGGGTGACCTCGCGCTGCCAGGCTCCGTCGACGGCGACGAAGGCGTCGATGTCGGCCCTACCGACCTCGCCGGGACCCTCGTCGCACCCTTTGCCCTGCCAGCACAGGTACCGCTCGGGCTGCTCGACGACCCAGGTGCTCGCGAAGCCCTCGCGGTGAGCCGAGAGCGTGTTGAGGTCGAACGTCGCAATGCCGGCCCCGGCGAGGACGGACGCGATGCCGCACAGCGCCGCGGCGAGATCCTCGTCGTCGATGAGGTAGTTGAGCGCGTCGTCGAGGCAGGTCACCCAGTCAAAGCGCCCCAGCGGCGGCAGGTCACGCACATCGGCCTCGCACAGCCAGACGCCGGGGAGCCGCCGGCGGGCGCGGGCCAGCATCGACGGGGAGAGGTCGCAGCCGGCGCCGGTGTAGCCCAGCCCCAGGACCGGTTCGAGGCTCTTCCCGGTTCCGCAGGCGAGGTCGAGCACCGACCTGCCGGCGAGACCGTGTCTGCGCGCGAGCGCCTCGAGCCGCGCCAGCCACGTGCAGTGGTCGTGATCGCGGGTGAAGATGTCGTAGTGCTCGGCGAGGCCTTCGTATGCCGGGAGCGCCGGCGAGGGTTCTAAGACGGGCATGTCCAAGAGAGACCCGCTGAGCGCTACGATTCGTTCCGCGCGCTAAAGAAAGATTCTGGTGACCCCGACGCCCCGGACTGGACCACGTTGCGTGAGACGGCGTGCAAGGCCGCCGGCTGGCTTCCGGGTGCGGCTGTCGAAGACGCCGCCCAGGAGGCCATGCTTCGTGCTTGGCGGGCCTGGCAGACCGCCGCCGCCCCCGACAACCCGACCGCCTGGATGACCACGATCGCACGCAGAGAAGCCGCCCGCTGGATGGCGGGCCCGAACGGCCGCAGCTGGGCCTCCGCGACCGCGGAGCCGCCTGCGTCTCCGCAGGCGGCTGACGACGCGTTGGTGGCGCTGGACGTCCAGCGCGCCGTGGAGCAACTGCCGGCGGGCGATCGCGCCCTCGTGGCCTTGCGCTATCGGGCCGATCTCACGCAGCGCGAGATCGCCCGGGTGACCGGGATCCCGGAAGGGTCGGTTAAGGTCCGCCTCCATCGCGCACGCGCGAAGCTGCGTGCGCACCTCTCATGAGCAAGCCCATCACCGACATCGAGGACCCGCGGCTGGTCAAGGCGTTCGCGCACCCGCTGCGGGTCCGCATCCTCTCGATCCTCGAGCGCCGCACCGCCACGCCCAAGGAGCTCGCGACCACGCTCGGCGTACCGCTGGAGAACCTCAGCTACCACGTCCGTGCGCTGCGCGACTTCGGCTTGATCGAGCTCGAAGGCCGCCGCATGGTGCGCGGAGCCGTCGAGCACCGCTATAGCCTCGCCGCCCGCCCGCGCATCACCGCGGCCGCCTGGGAGACGCTGCCGATGGTCGTTCGCGAAGCGCTCGACGCCGCCACGCTCGGACAGATCGCCGAGGTCATCGCCCAGGCCGCAGAGCAGGGCAAGATGGATCGCGCCGAGTCGCACGTGGCGCGCCAGTTCGCCCGGCTCGACGAGCAGGGGTTCGCCGAAGCCTCGGCGCTCGTCACCGCGACGCTCGACCGGCTGGCCCAGATCGAGGAGCAGGCGGAGAAGCGACTCGAGCGCGACATGACCGCCGAGGTGCCGACCATCCTGATCGCCATGCTCTTCGACGCCCCGGAGACCACGCGAGCCCCGCAGGACGCGCACCGTTCTCAAACGGGCACCGCCAAGGCGACGTAGACTTTTCGTCACGACCCCGACCGCTAAGGTTCTCCTTCGCGATCCCGAGGAAGGTATGAGACCGAGCCAGCGCTCCGATGCAGGTCATGTCGGCCGATGATCGAACCTGCGCCGGAGACGGTGCTTGTCGTCGACGACGAGGAGCTGATGCGGCGCCTGCTGGCACTGCAGCTCGAGCAGGCCGGCTACCACTGCATCACCGCCAGCGGAGGCGCCCAGGCGAGGGAGCTTCTCACCGAGACGTCCTGCAGCCTGATGCTGTGCGACCTCCACATGCCCGGGGAGACCGGGCTGGACCTGCTCGCAGACGTGCTGGCGCACCACCGCGACCTCGCGGCGATCGTGGTCAGCGGGGTCGACGACACGCGCACGGCCGACGCGGCGGCCAGCCTCGGCGTGTCTGGCTACATGGTCAAGCCGTTCGGCGAGAAGCAGCTGCTGATCAACGTCGCCAACGCGCTGCGCGAGCGCGCGCTGCGGATCGAGAACCGGACGTACCGCGAGCGCCTGGAGGTTCTCGTCGACGAGCGCACGGCCGCCCTCAACGAGGCGCTCCACCACCTCGGGCGCATGGCCGAGGAGCTCAACGACTCCCGCGAGGAGACGATCCGGCGGCTCTCGATCGCCGGGGAATACCGCGACGAGGACACGGGCAACCACGTGGAGCGGGTGTCATGGCTCTCCAACGTCCTCGCGCGCGGGCTTCACCTGCCGTCTGATCGCTGCGACCTCCTTCGCCTCGCGAGTCCATTGCACGACATCGGGAAGGTCGGGATCCCGGACGCCATCCTGCGCAAGGCCGGCGCGCTCGACGTCCAGGAGCGCGCGGTCATGGAGACCCACGCCGAGATCGGCTACCGGATCCTCTACGGATCCGAGAGCCCCGTGCTCGACCTGGCCGCCACCGTCGCCTGGACCCACCACGAGCGCTTCGACGGCACCGGCTATCCGCGCGGGCTCTCCGGGTCCGACATCCTGATAGAGGGCCGGATCGTCGCCGTGGCCGATGTCTTCGACGCCCTCACGCACGACCGCGTGTACCGGCGCCGGTTCTCCCGCGACAGGGCTGTGGAGATGATCCTTGCGGGCAGCGGAGCCCATTTCGATCCGGCCGTGGTCCGCGTCTTCCTCGACTCGATCGACGAGCTGAGCGCGATCGTGGAAGGCGTGGCCCCCAGCACGCGCACCAGGGTGCTGATCGTCGAGGAGGACGAGCGCCTCCGCGAGCACATCGAGAGCGCGCTGCGCGCCGACGACTGCGAGATCGTCGGTACCGCCGCCACGGCGGCGCACGCCTTCCCGCTAATCCACACGAGAAGGCCGGACGTCGCCGTCATCGACCTCGACGGCTCGACCGCGGCCGGCGTCGAGCTGACCCGGCGTCTCGCCCTGGAGCCCACGGGGCCGCGCATACTCATCTACACGAGCCTCGAAGAGCCCGGCAGCCTGCCGAGCGGGCTCGAGCTGGTCGCCGGCGTCGCCTTCAAGCGCGGCTCTGCGTCCGAGCTGTCCACGGCGGTTCGCGAGGTCGCTGCGGCCAAGGGGGATTCCTCGTCCTCGCGGCGCCCGGCGTCCGGCGGGTAGCTCCGACCGGCACTAGGGGCCTCGGCAGGGCCGCGGTGCGGAGAGAAGGGGTTCCCGCGCCGGGGCGACGGGTAGCTCGTCGGCATGCTCTCCGCCATCCTCAACGTGCTCCAGATGATCGTCGGCCTGATCCTCGACATCATCACCCTGCCCTTCCGCGCCGTGCTGGCGCTCTTGGGCGGGGCGCAGTTCGAATTCCGCAAGTTCGGCAAGAGCGGTGGCGGCGGCGACTCCAGGCGGCGCTGAGCTCACGTCGCGCCAGCCGACCGTCGGCCGATGTCGATCCCACACAGCCGCCCGATCACGCGCAGCGACTGCCGCGGTCCCGGCCAGTGCTCCTCGAGGAGAGCGCGGCTGGCACCGCGCAGGACGACTCGCAACACCAGTGCGACCGCCAGCGCGTCGTCGAGCTGCCCGGCGACCGGGATGAAGTCGGGCACCAGGTCAAACGGCAGTGCCAGATAGGCCACCAGCCCGCCCAGCAGCCACCGGCGCCGGCGCGCGACGCGCGCATCGCCCATCAGCCGACGGACCAGTACCAGGCAGTCCGGGATGAACCCGGCCAGCGCGCGCGCGTCGCTCCGGCGCCCGAGAGCGATCAGCGCGAGGACGCCGGCGGCATACAGCGCGGCGAAGGCGCCCAGGCCGACGAGGAGCCAGGTCGAGGTGGACATCGGCGGTCAAGGCTAGATCGAGCGCGATCGGGACGGTCCGATGTCGCGAGCTGGACAGGCGACCACGACCGCCGTGCGGCCGGCCTGACATCCTGAGGTCGACCTATGCGGATCCTCGTCGCCGAAGACGAGCCGAAGATGGCAACCCTGCTGCGCCGGGGCCTCGAAGGCGCGGGCTTCGCGGTCGACGTCGCTCCAACGGGCGAGGAGGCGCTGTGGCGGGCCCGCTCCACGACCTACGACGCGGTCCTGCTCGACCGGATGCTGCCGGGGATCGACGGGCTCGAGGTCTGTCGCCGGCTGCGCACCGACAAGGTCTGGAGCCCGATCCTCATGCTGACCGCCCTCGGCGAGATCCCGGACCGCGTCGACGGCCTCGACGCCGGGGCGGACGACTACCTGACCAAGCCGTTCTCGCTGCGCGAGCTGCGAGCCCGCGTGCGTGCGCTCACGCGCCGCGGTCCCGTCAGCCAGGCGCCGCTGCTCGAGGTCGGCGAGCTCCGGCTCGACCCGATCGGGCACCGAGCCTGGCGCGGCGAGGACCCCATCGCGCTCACGGCCAAGGAGTTCGCGCTGCTGGAGACGTTCATGCGCAATCCCAACCAGGTGCTGAGCCGCTTCGCGCTGCTCGAGCACGCGTGGGACGGCGAGTACGAGAACCGCTCCAACGTGGTCGACGTCCACGTCCTGCAGCTGCGCGCCAAGATCGACCGGCCCTACGGACGGCATTCGCTGCAGACCGTGCGCGGTGTCGGATACCGGCTGTGCGACGACTGAGGGCGCAGCTGCGGCGCCTGCCGCTGCCCATGCGGGTGCGTCTCACGCTGGCCTTCGCCGCCGCCAGCGCCGTGCTGCTGGCCGGCGCCGGCGTGTACATCTTCATCGAGGTCAAGGACGGGCTCGACGCCTCCCTGGACTCGTCGCTGCGCGCCCGCGCCGCCGAGTACTCCCGGCTCGCCCGCCCGCCGGACGGCGGTCCGCTGCGCCGCGCGCTTGCGGTCGAAGGCGAGCCGGCTCAGCTGCTGGACGCCCGGGGCAACGTGCTGGCCGCCTCTCCGCGCGCCTCTGGGGCTCCGCTGCTGGAAGGCAGGCACCTGCGCGAGGCGCTCGCCGGCGAGGTGCGACTCGAGCGCCGGGAAGCCGTCCGCCTCATCGGCCGCCCCGGCTCGCCGGGCCGCGTCATCGTCGTCAGCACCTCCATGGTTCAGCGCGAGAAGGCCCTCGAGTCGCTCGGCGGCGTGCTGGTCATCGGGGGCCCGCTGATCCTGCTGCTCTCCTCCAGCGCCGGCTACCTCGTTGCCTCCGGCGCCCTGCGTCCGGTCGAGCGCATGCGCCGCCGGGCCGCGGAGATCTCCGCGGCGACCTCCGACGCCCGCCTGCCGCTCCCGCGAACCCGCGACGAGGTCTGGCGCCTCGGCGAGACGCTCAACGCGATGCTCGGCCGCCTCGAGGCCGCCGCCGAGCACGAGCGCGAGTTTCTCGCCACCGCCAGCCACGAGCTGCGCACACCGCTCGCCATCCTCAAGGTCGAAGTCGAGCTGGCGCTCGAAGACGCGCCGATCGACAGCGGGCTGCGCCCCGCGCTCGAGTCGATCGGCGAAGAGGTCGAGCGCCTCTCGCGATTGGCGGAGGACCTGCTCGTCATCGCCCGCGGCGAAGCCGGCACCCTCCCGCTGAACCCGAAGACGATCGATCTCGGGCAGGTCGCCCAGCACGTGGTCGACCGCTTCGCACTGATCGCCGACGCCGTCGTGCGCGCGGATGTTCCCCGCGGCCTGCTGGTGCACGCCGACGAGCTGCGTCTCGAGCAGGCGCTCGGCAACATGATCGACAACGCGCTGCGTCACGGCGCGCCGCCGGTCACGCTCACCGCCCTGCGCGGCGCCGCGAACCTCGAGATCCACGTCACCGACCATGGCGCCGGAATCGAGCCGCAGACCCTGCCCGACCTCTTCGAGCGCATCGGAGGCGGGCGTGCCGGCGGGTTCGGCCTGGGTCTGCCGATCGTGGCGACGATCGCGCGGGCGCACCACGGGACCGCCGCAGCCGTCAACACGCCCGAGGGCGCCGACGTCTGGATCACGCTGCCCGCCTAGCGGTTCATCTTGGCCTCATCCGGCGTCGACACTGTGGGGCGGATGTCCGTCGCCCTTCCAGCCAAGCGGTCGAGCCTGCGGCGCGCATCGACGCCGGCGCGGAACCGGCCGGGCGCCCCGGCGCCAGCCACCGCGGACCCTCGGCGTGGCAACCGGCTGGCGCTGGCCGGCGCGCTGCTGCTCGCGCTGGCGCTGCGCGCGCCGTACCTGGGTGCGGCGCTCGGCGTCGACGAGGGCGGCATCGCCTACATCGCCCGCCACTGGGGCTCCGGCCACGGCTCGCTGTACGGGTCCTACTGGCTGGACCGTCCGCCGTTGCTCGTGTTGGCCTTCAAGGCCGCCGTCCTCGGTGGGGATCTCGGCGTCCGGGCCCTCGGCGCGGCGGCGGCGCTGGCCCTCGTCCTTGCCGTCACGCTCCTGGGCCGGGCCGTCGGCGGCGACCGGGTCGGACGCAGCGCCGGCCTGCTCGCCGCGTTGCTGACCGGCTCGGTCGCCCTGGCCGCGGTCTTCACCCCCGCCGAGCTGCTCGCCGCCGTGGCAGCCGGCTTCTCGGTGTTGTGCCTCGTGCTCGCGCATCGGCGCAGGACCGTGCGCTGGGTGCTCGCCGCCGGCCTGCTGGCCGTGAGCGCCGCGCTCGTGAAGCAGTCGTTTCTGGATGCCGGCGTGGCCGGCCTCGCGTTTCTGACGGCCTCCGCCCTCAACGATCGCGGCGTGCGGTGGCGATGGCCCGTGGCGTACCTCGCGGGAGGACTGATCCCGCTGGCCGCGCTGATCGGCTGGCAGGTCGCCGCGCATCTCCCGGACGGCGGGATCCTCTACGCGATGTTCGGCTTCCGGCTTGACGCGTTGCACACGCTCTCGGGCTCGGACATCCCGCTCCACGTACGCATCGCGAATCTCCTGCTTCCCGCGGTCGGCTCGGGGCTCGTCCTGGCGATTCCGGTGGCCGTGGCGGGCGTCCGCTCGATGCGCGGCGACCGTGTCCTGCTGGCGACCTTCGCCGCCTGGATGGCCGGTGCGACCGCCGGCGTCCTCGGCGGCGGGAGCTACTGGCCGCACTACCTGATCCAGCTCGTGGCCGTAGTCAGCGTCGCCGCGGCGCTCGCCCTGGCGGCCGCGCCGCCGCGCGTGCGGGGCGCCACCCTGACGACGGCCACCGTCCTGGCCGTCGTCCTCGTCGGCGGCGGGGGGTACGTCCACGCGCATCCGCTGCACCAGGCCGATCTCGCCGTCGCCGGCTACGTCCGCGCCCACGCCCGCCCGGGCGACACGCAGTACGTGATGTATGCGCGGGCCGACATCGCCTACTACGACGGCCTGCGGACGCCGTACCCGTACATGTGGAGCCTCATGATCCGCGCCCACCCGGGCGCGGTCGGGCAGCTGCAGCGCCTCCTCGCCTCCCCGTCGCGACCTACGTGGCTGATCCAATGGCAGGACGTCGGCCACTGGAAGCTCGACCCCGAGGGCGTCACCGCCGCCCTCGTCCTGCGCGACTACCGGCGCGCCGCAACCATCTGCGGCTATCCGATCTACGTCCGCCGCGACCGCCCCATTCCATCACCCCCCGGGGGCGGCTGCCCCGCCGGCGTCAAGCCGGGGCACGTCGCGACACCTCGGGCGGCCGGCTGATCGCTTGCATCCGATCTCCTATCTCCAGGCACTCGTGCTCGGCCTGCTCCAGGGCGTCTCCGAGCTGTTTCCGATCTCGAGCCTCGGGCACAGCGTGATCCTGCCGCGCCTGCTGGGGTGGGACATCCACCAGAACGACGACTACTTCATCACGTTCCTCGTCGCCACCCACCTCGCGACGGCGCTCGTGCTGCTGGGCTTCTTCTGGCGCGACTGGGTGCGCATCGTCCGCGGGCTGGGGAGGTCGCTGCGCGACCGCGAGATCGCGCCTGACGACACCGACGCAAAGCTCGGCTGGCTGCTGGTCATCGGCACGGTCCCGGCCGGCCTGCTCGGACTCCTGCTCGAGCACGCGCTGTCGCAACGTCTTCGCCTCCGCCCAGTCGGCCGCCCTGTTTCTCATGCTCAACGGCCTCCTGCTCTTCGGCGCCGAGCGGCTGCGCCGGCGCGCGCCCAGCCAGATCGATGGTGGTATCGGCGATCCCGACATGCGGATCGCGGCCCGTCTGAGCTTCCTGGACGCCGCCAAGGTCGGCGCCGCCCAGGCGATCGCCCTGATCCCGGGCTTCTCGCGCTCCGGCGCGACCATGGGCGGCGGCCTGCTGGTCGGCCTCTCAAACGAGGACGCCGCCCGGTTCGCCTTCCTGCTGGCGACCCCGATCATCGGCGCGGCGGCCGCGCTCAAGCTCCCGCAGCTCTTCGGCCACGCCGGAGACGGAATCCGCGGACCCGCGCTCGTCGGCGCGATCGGATCGGCCGTCACGGCCTATCTGGCCGTCCGCTTTTTGATGCGCTTCTTCGAGACCAACCGGCTGACGCCGTTCGCGATCTACTGCTTCGCGGCCGGCGCCCTCGCCTCGATCTACTTCCTCATCGCCTGACCCTGGAGACTCCGTGACCAAGCGCCCCGCCCTGATCATCCCGGCAGCCGTCGTCGGCGTCCTGCTGCTCGCCCTCGCCTTCGCCTGGTTTCAACGCGGTGGCCAGCCGAAGCGCGATCGCCGCGCCGCGACCCGATGACCGGTCCGGGCAAGGTCCTCGTGACCGGCGGGTCGGGCTTCATCGGCTCCCACGTCGTCGACGCCCTGCGGGCCTGTGGTCACGAGCCGCGGATCTTCGACATCGAGCCATCACCGTTTCATGCACCCGAACAGGTCGACACCTATCTCGGGGAGCTCAGCGATCGGCGGGCGCTCGACGATGCGATGACCGGCTGCGACGCGGTCCTTCACCTCGCCACGATCGCCGATGTCAGCGAAGTCGCGCTGGATCCCGCCTGGGCCGAGGAGGTCAACTCCCGCGGGACCCTCAACGTGCTCGAATCCGCGCGCGCCGGCGGCGTCGAGCGCGTCGTCTACGCCTCCTCGATCTGGGTCTACAACGGGCTCAGCGGACCGCTCGTCAACGAAGCAGCGGCGCTCCCGCTCCCGACGCACCTCTATACGGCGACCAAGCTCGCCGGCGAGATGTACTGCACGTCCTATGCCGAGCTGTACGACCTCGGCTACACGATCCTGCGCTTCGGCATTCCCTACGGGCCACGCGCGCGGCCGGCGGCCGTCGTACCGCAGTTCGTGAGCAGAGCCCTGGCCGGCCAGCCTCTGACGATCGCCGGCTCCGGCGCGCAGACCCGCCGGTTCATCCACGTCGAGGACCTCGCCCGCGGGTGTGTCGCCGCGCTGGCGCCCGCCGCGGCCAACCGCGTCTACAACCTGGTTGGGGAAGAGGACACATCCATCCGGCAGATCGCCGACATCGTGGCCGCCCTCATCGGCGACACCGACGTCGTGCACACCGAAGCCCGCCTCGGAGACTTCCACGGCGTCCACGTGTCCCCGCAACGGGCGCGGAAGGAGCTCGGATGGCAGGCCGAGGTGGCCTTCGCCGAAGGCGTCGCCCGGTACGTCGACTGGCACCAGGCCACCCACGAGCGCCCGGACTCGCTGCGCGGCTGAGGCCGAGGAGCTGACCACGGAGCCGGTCCGGGCTGTTCATCAACCCGAAACGGTGTGGTCGAAGTGGGGAAACGGGCGTCGCGGAGTATGCGCGGGTGGCCGCGGCGCACCCCACGCTCTGCCCGTACTGCGGTACGGGGTGCGGCCTCTCCGTCGAGGTCGAGGCCGGGCGCGTGGTCCGGGTCGGCGAGGACCCGCACTATCCGGTCAATCGCGGGCGGACGTGCCGCAAGCCGACCGAGCTCGGCGCCGCGGTGCACGCCCGCGACCGGGCGACGGTGCCGCTGCTGCGCTCCTCGCGCGACGAGCGCTTCGTCGAGGCGACCTGGGACGAGGCGCTTCAGACGGTGGCCATCAGGCTTCAGCGCATCGTCGCCGAGCACGGGCCGGACGCCGTCGCCTTCTACGTCTCCGGCCAGCTGCTGACCGAGGACTACTACGCCGTCAACAAGCTGGCGAAGGGCTTCGTCCAGACCAACAACGTCGACTCGAACTCGCGGCTGTGCATGTCGAGCGCGGTCGCGGGCTACACGGGGGCGTTCGGGGCCGACGGGCCGCCGCCGGGCTACGCGGATCTCGCGCAGGCCGACTGCCTGCTGCTGCTCGGCTCAAACGCCGCCGCCTGTCACCCGATCGTGTGGGGCAGGATCCGGGAGCGCCAGGACGAGGGCGCGACGGTGATCGTCGCCGACCCGCGCGCGACGCCGACCGCGCGCGACGCCACGCTGCACCTGCCCGTCCGCCCCGGCACCGACCTGCCGCTGCTCAACGCGATGCTGCGCGTGATCGCGACCGAGGGGCTGCTCGACGAGCGCTTCGTGACCCGGCACACGACGGGGTTCGACGCGGCGCTGGCCGCCGCGGCGCAGTGGACCCCGGCCCGCGCGGCCGCGGTCTGCGGCGTGCCGGAGGCCGACATCCTGCGCGCGGCGCGGGCCTTCGGCGCCGCCGGGGCGGCGATGACGCTGTGGTCGATGGGCGCCAACCAGTCCACCGTCGGGACGCTCAAGAACCGGGCGCTGATCAACCTCTGCCTGGCGACGGGCAACCTCGGCCGGCCGGGCGGCGGGCCGCTGTCGCTGACCGGCCAGCCCAACGCGATGGGCGGCCGCGAGGTCGGCGGCCTCGCCCACCTGCTGCCCGGCTACCGCCGCGTCGACGACGCGGAGGACCGCGCGGCGATGGCGGCGCACTGGGGCGTGAAGGCCCTGCCCGAGCGCCCCGGGCTCACGGCGACCGAGCTCGTCGACGCCCTGCTCGACGGCCGCGTGCGCGCACTGCTCGTCGCGGCCACGAACCCGGTCGTCTCCCTCCCCGACGGCGGGCGCGTGCGCGCGGCGCTCGAGCGCGCCGAGCTGCTCGTGGTCCAGGACTGCCACCATCCGACGGAGACCTCGGCGCTCGCCCACGCCGTCCTGCCCGCCGCGGCGTGGCCCGAGAAGGAGGGGACGATGACCAACTCCGAGCGGCGCGTCGGGCTCGTCCGCCGCCTGCTCGACCCCCCGGGGAAGGCGAAGCCGGACTGGGAGATCTACGCCGGGCTCGCGGCCCGGCTCGGCCACGGAGACGCCTTCGCGTGGTCGTCGCCGGCCGAGGTCTACGACGAGTTCGCCGCGTGCACCGCGGGGCGGCCGTGCGACGTCTCCGGCGTCTCGCACGAGCGCCTCAGGCGCGAGGGCAGCGTGCAGTGGCCGGCCCCGGCGGGACCCGACGCGGCCACGGCGGAGCGGCTGTACGGCGACGGCCGCGTGCACACGCCGGACGGGCGCGCCCGCTTCGCTGCGACACCGCACGCCGAGCTTGCCGATCCGGTCGACGAGCTCTGGCCGCTGCTGCTGACCACCGGGCGCCTCGCCGACCAGTGGCACACGATGACGCGGACGGGCAAGTCGCGCGCGCTGCGTTCCACCGCAGGCGCGCCCACGGTGAGCGTGCATCCCGACGACGCGGGCGAGCTGCGCGACGGCGACGAGGTGCGCCTGCGCTCGCGCCGCGGGACGGTGCGGATGCTGCTGGCCCTCGACGACAGCCTCCCGACCGGCGTCGCGTTCGCGCCCTTTCACTTCGGCGCGCTGCACGCGCCGGCCGGGGCGGGAGCGCTCAACGCGCTCACCTGCGCCGCGGTCGACCCGACCTCCAAGCAGCCCGAGCTCAAGGCCGTCGCCGTGCGGCTGGAGCCCGTCCGCGCGCTCCGGGCCGCCTGGCAGGGCCGCCGGGTCGTCGTCGTCGGCACCGGCATGGCCGCCCTCGCGGTCGTCGAGGAGGTGCTGCGCCGTCACCCCGACGCGCGCGTCACGATGCTCGGCGAGGAGCCGGAGCCGGTCTACAACCGCATCCTGCTGTCCAAGCTGCTGGCCGGGGAGGTCGGCCCCGGCGAGCTCGAGCTGCGGCCCCGGGAATGGTATGCGCAGCATGGCGTCGACCTGCGCGTGAGGTGCGCCGCGACGAGCGTCGACACCGCCGCGCGTACGGTCACCGACGCGCGCGGCACGACGCGGACCTACGACGCGCTGGTGATCGCGACGGGCTCACGCCCGTTCGTCCCGCCCGTCGAGGGCGCCGGCCTTGACCACGTCCACTGCTTCCGCACCCGCGGGGACGTGGCCGTCCTGCGGGGCGCCCGCGCCCGGCGCGCCGTCGTCCTCGGCGGCGGCCTGCTCGGGCTCGAGGCCGCGGCGGGCCTGCGCGCCCGCGGGCTGCGGGTGACGGTGGTGGAGGCAGCGGCGCACCTGATGGGCCGCCAGCTCGACCCGACCGCCGCGGCGATGCTTCAGGCCGAGCTCGCCGACCGCGGCATCGCCGCCCACCCGGGCCGCGTCGCGCGCGCCATCACCGCGACGCACGTCGAGCTCGACGACGGCACGGCGCTCCCAGCCGACCTGGTCGTGATGTCCGCGGGCGTGCGGCCGGAGACGACGCTCGCGCGGGAGGCGGGCCTCGAGACGGCCCGCGGGATCGTGGTCGACGACGTCCTGCGCACCTCCGCTCCCGCGGTCTTCGCCGTCGGGAGTGCGCCGAGCACCGCGGCGTCGTCCACGGCCTGTGGGCGCCGCTGGCCGAGCAGGCGCGCGTCGCCGGCGCGGCGATCGTGGGCGACCCCGGCGCCTTCCACCCCGTCGCGCCCGCGACGACGCTCAAGATCGCGGGCGTCGAGGTCTACGCCGGCGGGCGAGCACATGCGGCGGCACACGAGGACGAGGTGGTCCTGCGCGACACGCGCTCGGGCACTTACCGCAAGCTGATCCTCGACGGCGATCGCCTCACCGGCGCGATCCTCATGGGCGCCGCCACGGGCGACGCCCGCCGCTGCTCGGCGGCGCTGCGCGGTGAGCTCGCCGTGGCCGACCTCCTCGACGCCGGGGCCGCGCAGCCCGCGCCGGACGCTGATCCCGACGCCCTGGTCTGCTCGTGCAACGGCGTCACCGCCGGCACCGTCGACGAGGCGATCCGCGCCCGCGGCCTGACGACGGTCGCGCAGGTCGCCAACGCCACCCGCGCGTCCACCGGGTGCGGCGGATGCGCGGGCGACGTCCGCGCGCTGCTCGCCCGCCACGCCTAGCGTCGGGTCGCCATCGCCGTCCGCACGGTCTCGACCGCTCCGGGCAGGGTCTCCTCGGTGATCCTCAGCAGCCGCAGACCCACGAGCGTGTAGGCCGTCTGCTTGCGCCGGTCGCGCTCGAACGCGAGCCGGTCGCCGTGGGTGCGGTAGTCATCGATCTCGACCACCAGGGCGTGGTCGGGCCAGTAGCAGTCCGCCTCGAAGCCGTGCATCCGGTGGTTGGTGAGGGGGAGCGGGACGTCGCCGGCCTTGCGCAGGTCGCGAAGGAAGCGTCGCTCGATCTGGGACCGGGTCATGCGGGCGCCGCGTTTCAGCACGGCGGCGAGGCCCTTGCGGCCGGGATCGTGCGGGAAGCGCGTGGTGGCGCGGTCGATGAGGCCGAGCCGGTGCGCCTCGGAGAGGGCGCTCTCGAGCTCGTCGGCGGTCAGCACGTCGGCGAGGTCGACGAGGGTGCGTTTGACGTTCGTGACTCGGATGCCGTACCAGATGCGTACGTCGTCGGGGGTCAGCGATCGGCTCTCGTGCGCGCGGATGCCGGGACGGTTGCGGCGCCAATTTGGGAGCGTGACCTCGATCGGGCCGGGGTGCTCGGGGCGAATGCCGAGCAATGCGGCGGCAGTGCGGTGACTGACGACGGCGTCCGGGCCCATGGCGAGCTGAGCGGCCATCGTGCGCGCCTGCAGGCGGCCACTGGGATGGCCGTAGGCGCAGACGCCTCTGTACACGCGGGTCAGCCTCCCGCTGCTTGCTGCCCGCTTGATCCACGACTCCGCAAAGCCGAGTGCGAGCAGCTGCTCCAGGCTCACGACGCCATGCTGGCGTCCCGCGAGCCGGGCGAGGCGAGCCTCCCGACCTTGCGGGTCACATATGCCTGAATCGTTGGGCACCGACCGAAATAGGCGCGGCGGCACGCACTCTCGCCCCCATGAGGATCAGACGGACGCGCTCGCCAGCGTCGGCACCGCCTGCGTGGCGAAGCTGCGGCGCAGGTAGAAGAACCAGGTCAGGCCGCCGAAGACGACGTAGGACCCGACGAACACCCACAGCGCCGGCACCGACCAGTCAGCGTGCGCCTGCGCGACGGCGAGCTTCTGCGCCGGGGTCTCGGCGGCCTTCACGGCAGCGCTGATCGACACGCTCGCCTGGCGGAAGACGACCTGGATGAGAAAGCCGCCGAAGGCGCCGACGGCGCCCGCGATCCCGATCACCGCCGCCGCCCGGCGCTTGTAGGACAGAAGCGTCGGCTTGAGCTCGGCGCCGGTCGCGTCCGCCTCGCGGCGGCCGAGCGCCGCGAAGATCGCCGGGATCATCCGGTAGGTCGAGCCGTTGCCCATCCCGGCGAGCAGGAAGATCCCCATGTAGGCGCCGAAGAACAGCCCGAAGGAATGCGCCTCGACCCCGGCGATCGCCAGCAGCGTCAGGGCGCCCATGCCGAGGAAGGTCGCCAGGGTGACGCGCGCGCCGCCCAGGCGGTCGGCCATCCAGCCGCCGAGCGGCCGAGCGAGCGACCCGACGAGGGCGCCCACGAAGCCGAGCCCGGCGAGGTAGGTGGCGATGAACGCGTGCGACGCGAGGAACTCCGGAAACGTGTTCTTGATCACCAGCGGCAGCGCGAAGGCGTAGCCGATGAACGACCCGAAGGTGCCGATGTAGAGCACGGACATGAGCCAGGTGTGCGGCTCGCGCACCGACGCCACGTAGGCCGCCTTGTCGGTGCGCGCCTGCGTGAGGCTGTCCATGTAGAACCATGCCCCGAGCGCCGCCAGGGCGATGAAGGGCAGCCAGATCAGCCCGGCGTAGGCGAGATGGACATGGTGCTCGGGCAGCGCGACCGCGGCCGCCGGCACGCCGACGATGATCACCAGCGGGACGAGCAGCTGCGACAGCGCGACGCCGAGATTGCCGCCGGCGGCGTTGAGGCCCAGGGCCATCCCCTTGCTCTTCTCCGGATAGAAGAACGAGATGTTGGCCATCGACGAGGAGAAGTTGCCACCGCCCAAGCCCGCGGTGGCCGCGCACACGAGCAGCACCACGATCTGCGTGCCGTGCGCCTGGCCGGCGAGCCAGCCGCTGGGGACGACGATCGCCAGCGCGAGCGCCGGGATGAACAGCAGCGACGCGCTGACCGTGGTCCACAGGCGCCCGCCGAAGCGGGGGATCGCGAACGTGTACGGGATGCGCAGCAGCGAGCCGACGAGGTTGGGCAGCGCGGTCAGATAGAACTGCTCGGGCACGGACAGCACGATGCCGACGTTGGCCAGGTTGAGCACGACGATGCCCCAGATCACCCAGAGGCTGAAGCCGATGTGCTCGGCGAAGATCGAGAGCACGAGATTCTTGCGCGCGATCGCGTGGCCGCCGTTCTCCCAGAAGGCCTCGTCGTCGGGGTCCCAGTGTTCGATCCAGCGACCCCGGCTCCAAACGCTGGCACGGCTGTGGGCGAGGGTCGTTGTGGTCATGGCCCGACGCTCTCAAACGGCGGTATCCGCTCCGTGTGCCTCGCGTGTCCGGACGCACACCGGGCTGTTTCCGTCGCGTTTCAGACGCCGGTGAGCGCGTCCAGCGTCGCCTGCGCGTGGCCGTCGGCGATCGCCCCGCGCGCGGCGGCCATGCCGCGTAGCACGGTGTCCGCCTGCCCCGTCGCGTGCAGCCGCAGCCCGGCGCTGAGCGTGACGCAGGTGGCGACGATCCGGTCCGCCTCCCCCGCCACCACCGCGCGGGTGAGCGCGGCCGCCGCAGCCGCGCCCGGCGCGTCTGCGAGCCGGTCGCCGAGCGACTCGGGGAGCTCCATCGGCTCGCCCGCGAAGTGCGCGACCGGCCGGCCCGGGCGCAGGACGTCTGAGCCCTCCGGCCCGCGCACGGCGTAGGCGACCTCGGCGTCGAGCAGCTCCAGCGCGCCGCAGAGGCGCTCGGCGTACTGGGCGTGCGTGTAGCCGACGACGAACCGCCGCGCGCCGAAGAAGTCCACGAGCTTCTCGGCGGAGTGGATCGGCCCGCGCAGGCCGATCTCGTCGCGGAGGGCGGCGACCGCGTCCCAGCCGTCGAGCACCGCGCCCGCGTGGACGACCGTCACGCCGGCGCGCTCGAGCATCGCCTCGGACTCGGCGCCGGTCGGGCGCCCCGGCCCGCCTAGGGCGGCGAGCACGTCGGCGGGCGTGACGCCGTACTTGGGCCCGATCCTTGCGCCGCAGTGCACGATCACGCCGGCCCCGGCGGCGGCCGCCACGACCGCCGCGGCCAGCGACAGCGACGGCGCGTCCACGCACCCGTCGTAGCCGCCCGCGCACGCGACCAGCGGGCGGTCCGTGCGCGCCTGCAGCGGCCGGGCGCGCTCGCGTAGCGCCTCCGTCAACCCCGCCAGCTCGTCGGGCGTCTCCCCCTTGATCCGCATCGCCAGCAAGAACGCCGCCGCCTGCGCCGGCGTCGCCTCGCCGGAGAGGATCGCCCGCAGCGCGTCGCGCGCCTCCTCCCGCGAGAGGGCGCGGCGGCCGCGCTGGCCCGTGCCGATCGCCTTGATATAGGCGCGGAAGCCGACGTAGGCGCTCCGGCGGGGGACGCTGGTCAGGGCGGTCATCGGGCCTCGAATCGGTAGCCGACGGAGCGGACGGTCTTCAAGCGCTGGGCGTGCTCGGCGCCGAGCTTGGCCCGCACGCGGCGCACGTGGACGTCGACCGTCCGCGCACCGCCGTAGTAGTCGTAGCTCCAGACGCTTGAGAGCAGCGCCTCGCGGCTGAAGACGCGGTTGGGGTGGGTGGCGAGGAAGCGCAGCAGCTCGTACTCCATGTAGGTGAAGTCGACGGGCTCCCCCGCGACCGTCACCTGGTAGGTGGCGAGGTCGATCTCGAGGCTCCCGATGCGGACGACGTCGTCTGCGGAGATGCCGTTGACCTGGCTGCGCGCCCGGGCGATGCGCGCGCGCAGCTCGGCGGGCGCGTAGGGGCGCACGAGCAGCTCGTCGACGTCGACCGCCGCGCCGCCGTCGCCGATCTGGTCGGCTTCGAGCGACAGGACGACGGGCACGTCCTGGAGGTCGGCGGTCCCGCGCAGGGTGCGCAGGGACTCGAGGCAGTCGATCACGATCGCGACGGCGGGCGCCCCGCGGCTGCCGCCCGTGCCCTGGTCGACGGCGAGCGTCCCGTTGGCGTGCACGCGCAGCGGCCGGAAGCCGAGCTCGGCGACCGCGCGCACGGCCTCGTTCACCGACGTCTCGTCGCTGCCGATGATCCAGGCGTCGGTCACAGGGCCTTCAAGAGCATCGAGCGCTCGTACTCCGTGACCGTGGCCCGCTCGGCCTCGAGCTCGCCGAGCTTGTTGCGCAGCACGGCGTCGACGATGCGGTCGCCGAGCACGTCGCGCACCAGCTCGGATTCGCCGAGCGCGCCGATCGCGTCGATCAGGTTGTCGGGCAGCGGCGGCGTCGCCGGCCGCTCCTCGTCGGGCGGCGCCGGCTGGTAGCCGCCCTCGATCCCCTTCAGGCCCGAGGCGATGACGCACGCCAGCGCCAGGTACGGGTTGCATCCGGGGTCGGGCGAGCGCAGCTCGATGCGCGCGGCGCCGGGCACGCCGGGCCGGTTGGACGGCACCCGGACCAGGGCCGAGCGGCCGTGCAGCGTCCAGGTCGCCGCCTCCGGCGCCTCGTAGCCGGGCGCCAGGCGCTTGTAGGAGTTCGACCACTGGCAGGTGAGCGCGGTGTACTCGCGGGCGTGCGCGAGGACGCCGGCCATGAAGGCCGCGCCGAGGGGCGCCAGCGGCCGCTCGGGGTCCTCGTCATAGAAGACGTTCTCGCCGTCCTCGTCGAGCGACAGGTGCAGGTGCAGCCCGGAGCCGAAGGCGCCCGACAGCGGCTTGGGCATGAAGGTGGCCAGCAGCCCGTCGGCGGCGGCGACCTCCTTGACGGCGACGCGCAGGGTCACGATCGCGTCCGCCATCGACAGCGCGTCGGTGTGGACCAGGTCGATCTCGTGCTGCGACGGCGCCGCCTCGTGGTGCGACGCCTTGACGGGGATCCCCATGCCCTCCAGGTGCTCGATCGCGCGGCGGCGCACGGGCGACCCGGCGTCCTGCGGATGGAAGTCGAAGTAGCCGCCGCCGTCCAGGGCCGCGCCGTCGGGCCCGAACAGAAAGAACTCGACCTCCGCGCCCACCTGGGGCTGGTAGCCGAGGTCGGCGGCGTGGGAGAGCACACGGGCCAGGGTGAAGCGCGAGTCGCCCGGGGACGGCGAGCCGTCCGGCATGCGGAGGTCGCAGAACATGCGCGCGACGCGCTCGTCCGCCGCCCAGGGCAGGATCTGGAAGCTTCCGGGGTCGGGGACGGCGATCACGTCGCGCTCGCGGCCGCGCAGGGCGCCGTCGAGCGCCGAGCCGTCGACGCTCACGCCGCGCTCCAGGGCGCCTTCGAGCTCGGAGGCCGGGATGGCCACGGACTTGGGCAGGCCGAGCACGTCGACGAACCACAGGCGCACGAAGCGCACACCGCGGCTCTTGGCCGTGCGCAGCGCGAATTCTCCCTCGGGCGACTCGTCGAGCTCGAGCATCCCACCCACCGTCGCAGGCGGCGGGCGCGGGCGGTACCGCCCGCTGGCCAAAGGCGCTCCGACACCCGTCGCAGCGGAAACACGGCCGAAACCATGCGGTCATCGGAGGGCAACGAGGCGGGCCCTCAGGCGAAATCGCCCTCCGCGAGGATGCCGGCATGTACCGCTCAGGCGCACCTTCCGGCGGCGTCGCCGTCGTCGGCGGCGGTATCGCGGGCCAGTCGCTCGCCGAGGAGCTGCGCGCCCGCGACCCCGAGGTCGCGATCACGCTGATCTGCGGCGAGCCCTTCGCCCCCTACGACCGCGTGCGGCTCTCCGAGCTGCTGGCCGGCGAGGACGGGTGCGAGGCGCTGCGGCTGCGGCCGGACGAGTGGTACGCCGACGAGCGCGTGGAGCTGCTCACGGGCCGCCGGGTGGCCGGGCTGGACCCCACGACGGGCACGGTGACCTTCGCCGACGGACAGACGCGCGGCTTCGGCGCGATCGCCCTGGCCACGGGCTCCGATCCGCTGCTGCCGCCGCTGCCGGGATTGGACCGCGAGGGCGTGATGGCCTACCGCGGGCCCGAGCACGTCGACGGCCTGCGGCGGCTGGCCTCCGCGGACGGCGCCCGCGTTGCCGTCGTCGGCGGCGGCCTGCTGGGCCTCGAGGCGGCGCGCGGCGCCCTCGCGCGCGGCGCTTCGGTGACGGTCGTCCACCTCGTCGACCGGCTGATGGAGCGCCAGCTCGACGGGCCCGCGGCCGGAATGCTGCTCGACGCCTTCGAGGCGCTCGGGGTCGACGTGCGCCTCGAGCACGCGACGGAGGCCGTGCTCGGCGGCGACGACGGGCGCGTGCGCGGGCTGCGCTTCGCGGGCGGCGACGAGCTGGCCTGCGACGTCGTCGTCGTCTCGATCGGCATCCGCCCGAACGTGGCGCTGGGGCGTGACACGGGCCTGGAGGTCGAGCGCGGGATCGTCGTCGACGACCGCCTGCGCACGTCGGCACCCGGAGTGGTCGCGGTCGGCGAGTGCGCGCAGCACGAAGGCACGGTCTACGGCCTGGTGGCGCCGATCTTCGAGCAGTGCCGGGTCGCCGCCGACACGCTGCTCGGGCGCGACGGCGACCCCTACGCGGGCTCGCTGCAGTGGGCCAAGCTCAAGGTGGCGGGGATCGACCTCGTGTCGATCGGCAGCGCCGAGGGCGAGGGCTCGGCCGCCGTGGCGGGGCCGGGCAGCTACCGCAAGCTCGTCGTCGCCGGCGGGCGCGCGGCCGGCGCGATCCTCCTCGGCGACATCCGCGGCACAGAGGACCTGCTGCACGCGATCCGCACCGGCGAGGAGGTCGCCGACCCGCTCGGGCGCCTCGCCGACGCCGCGGCGCTCACCGCCGCCGATCTCCCGGACGCAGCCCAGGTGTGCGACTGCAACGGCGTCTGCAAGCAGGCGATCGCCGCGGCCGTCACCGACGGCGGCTGCGCGACGCCGCGCGAGGTCATGGCCGTCACGCGCGCGGGGACCGGTTGCGGCTCGTGCAAGCCGATGGTGCGCGAGATCGTGCTCGACGTCGCCGGCGACGCGGCGGACGAGCCCGCCTACCTGTGCCCGTGCCGCAAGCAGACCCGCGAGGAGGTCGCCGCCCGCGTGCGCGCCGACGGCCTGGACTCCGTCAGCGCGGTCAGCGCCGCGTGCGGCACGGGGCGCCAGTGCGGCGCCTGCAAGCCGGCGCTGGCCTACCTGGTCTCCGAGCTCAACGACAACCGCCACCGCGAGGAGCGCCACGCGCGCTACATCAACGACCGGGTGCACGCGAACATCCAGAACGACGGGACGTTCTCCGTCGTCCCGCGCATGTACGCCGGCGTGACGACGCCGGACGAGCTGCGGCGGATCGCCGACGCCGCCGACCGCTACGGCGCGCGCATGGTCAAGGTCACCGGCGGCCAGCGCATCGACCTGCTCGGCATCGCCAAGGCCGACCTCCCCGCCATCTGGCGCGACCTCGACATGCCTTCCGGCTTCGCCTACGCCAAGGCGGTGCGGACGGTCAAGAGCTGCGTGGGGACGGACTTGTGCCGCTTCGGCGTCGGCGACTCGATCGCGCTGGCCACGGACATGGAGCGCTCCTGGGAGCACCTGCACACGCCGGCGAAGGTCAAGTCGGGCGTGTCGGGCTGCCCGCGCAACTGCGCGGAGGCGACGGTCAAGGACATCGGCGTCGTCGCCGTCGAGGGCGGCTGGCAGGTGCGCCTCGGCGGCGCGGCGGGCGCGACGGTGCGCGAGGCGGACGTGCTGTGCACGGTGACCGACAAGCGAGAGGCGATGCGGGTGATGACCACCTTCCTGCAGTACTACCGCGAGCACGCGGACTACCTGGAGCGCACCTACGACTTCGTGCCGCGCGTCGGCCTCGAGGAGATCCGCTCCGTCGTCTTCGATCCGCAGCGCAGCGGGGCGCTGCTCGAGCGCTTCCGGCTCGCCAAGGCGGCCGCCTTCGACCCGTGGGCGGCCGAGGCGCGCGAGCCCGCGCACCCGACCCAGTACCTCGAGCTCGTGCAGGCGCCGGCATGAGCGCCCGCTTCGTACGCGCATGCCGCGTAGGCGACGTCCCGGTGGGCGAGGGCCGCACCGCGCTCGTCGACGGCGTCCGCGTCGCGGTCTTCCACACGGCCGCCGGCTGGCACTGCACCGACGCGACGTGCACGCACCGCGGCGGCCCGCTCGCCGACGGGCTCGTCGCCGACGCCTGCGTCACCTGCCCGCTGCACCAGCGCCGCTTCAATTTGATCACGGGCGAGCCGCTCGGCCACGATTGCCCGCCGGTGGCCGTGCACGCGGTCGAGGTGCGCGACGACGCGCTGTACGTCTGCGTGGCCACGCGGGTGCCGGTCGCCCTGGCGGCCTGACGGGCTGGTGCTACTGACCTTGTGAAGCGACGTCCTCGTCAGTCGCCTGCCCGACCTCGCCTCGAGACAGCTGCCCTTCGGCGGTGGCGGCCTTGGGCCCCGCACCTGCCGGCTCGTCGAACACGAACATCTCGATGACGACGTTCGGGTCGAACAGGACCTGCGACTGGTAGGTGAGCACCGTGCGCCCCGTCAGGTCCTCGATCATGTCCGTCAGGCGCTCCGTCATCTCGTTCTCGAACGTCTGACGGAAGTCGCGCACCTTGTCGTGCTGGCCGAAGTCGATCATCGTCTGCTCGGCGGTCGTCATGCCTCCGCGCATGACGATGAACAGCATGTCGTCGAACATGTAGGACTTGGCTCCGAGGGGACCCTTGCCCCAGTACTTCTTCTGCGCTCGCACCATCTCGTTCGACAGTCGAGCCAACAGCGAGTGGCCTTCCTCAACTTCCTCGGCGTCCATGACGGGGAATGCAAGCACACTACCCAAGCGCGCGGCGGTGAGCAGCGGCATCGCGACCGTCCGCGGGCAAGCGCCCGCACCTCACTCGATCTGGCTCGCCTTCAACTCCTTGAGCTCCGCCTCGTACGGATCGCCGAGCTGACGCAGGAACTCAAAGGTCGCGTCGGCCTCCGCCTCGTCGAGGCGGGACATCGCAAACCCGACGTGGATGAGGACCCAGTCGCCGATCTCGGCGTCGTCGATCAGCCCGAGGTTGATCGCCCGGCGAACGCCGGAGACCTCCGCCGTGGCGATCGCGTTGTCGCGGTCGACCCACTCTACGATTCTTCCTGGAATTCCAAGGCACATGTCAAGCCATCCTTGCCGCGGCGACCGCGGCTTGTCCGTAGGATATCCCACCGTCGTTCGGCGGGACACGTTCGTGTGTGAGGACCTTGAAGCCGTCCTGCTCGAGCCGTCGCCGGAGCGACGTCGCCAGGCGGACGTTCTGCAGGCACCCGCCGCTGAGGACGACCAGGCCCGGACCACCGCTCTCCGAGCAGGCGGCAGCGAAGGCCGCGGCCAGGCCCTCGTGCACCGCCGCGGCGATGAGCTCGCGCGGCCGGCCGGCGTGCAGGTCGTCGTGTGCCGCTCCGATGAGGTCGGCGCCGAAGATGACGTCGCCGATCTGACGGCAGCGATACGGATCGGCCTCGACGCCGGCAGCCAGCTGCTCCAGCTCGACCGTCGCCTGACCTTCATAGCTGATGATCTCTCGGACGCCGAGCAGCGCGGCGGCGGCGTCGAGCAGGCGGCCGGCCCCGGACGCGTGCGGGGCGTTGACGGCGAGCGCCTGGCTCACAGTGGACCACCGCTCCCATGGTACCGGGCGACCGGCATGTTCGAGGTGAACCGCCGCCATGCGCCACGGCTCGTGGATGGCCGCCTCCCCGCCCGGGAGCGGCAGCGCCTGAAGATGGGCGAGCCGCTCGAAGCTCTCGAGGTCGCACCGCAGCAGCTCTCCGCCCCAGAGCGTGCCGTCGAGCCCATAGCCCGTGCCGTCGAGCACGACCGCCAGCGCCGGCCCGATCTCTCCGTGCTCGGCCAGGCATGCGGCCGCGTGCGCATGATGGTGCTGGACGCCGATCGGCTCGCCGTCCTGCTCGAGCGCCCAGCGCGTCGCGCGATAGTCGGGGTGCAGGTCGTAGACGATCGCCTCGGGATGCACGTCTAGCATCTCGAGGTACAGGCGGAGGTCGGCGCTGTAGGCACGCAGAGCCTCTTCGGAGTTCAGATCGCCGAGGTGAGGCGAGACGAACGCCTGCTGGCCCTTCGCCACGCAGAAGGTCGCCTTGAACTCGGCTCCGACCGCCAGCACGGGCCGGCGAGCGCCGACGGGAAGCGGGAGCGCACTCGGCGCGAGGCCGCGCGACCGCCGGATCACGGATCCAGACCGCATCACGGAGTCCTCGCACCGGCGATGGATCGTCCGGTCGTGGCCGAGGAACGCGTCGGCGATGTCAGCCAGTCGCTCGTGCGCCTCGGCGTCGGTCACCGCGATCGGCTCGTCGGTGCGGTTTCCGCTGGTCATGACGAGCGGCCGGCCGGCTCCGTCGATCAGCAGGTGGTGCACGGGGGTGTAGGGAAGCATGACACCGAGCCACGGGCTGCCCGGTGCGACGTCCGCAGCGACTGCGGCATCCGCGCGCCGCGGCAGCAGCAGGATCGGCCGGGCCGGGGAGCGCAGCAGCGCGAGGTCGTCGTCCGTGGCTTCCGTCAACGAGGAGGGGTCGGACGTCATCACGGCGAAGGGCTTGTCGTCGCGGCGCTTGCGCGCGCGCAGGCGGGCGACAGCGTCCTCGTCGCCCGCGTCACACGCCAGGTGCCAGCCTCCCAGGCCCTTGATGGCGACGATCCCTCCGCTGAGCAGGAGGGCCACCGCGTCGTGGAGCGGCATGGACAGGCGCGGGCCGCATCGATCGCAGGCGATCGTCTCGGCGTGGAAGCGGCGGTCGGCGGGATCCTCGTACTCCGACCGGCACTGCTCGCACAGCGAGAAGTCGGCCATGGTGGTCCGCGCGCGGTCGTAGGGGACCGAGCGAACGACGGTGAAGCGCGGCCCGCACGCCGTGCAGGTGATGAACGCGTAGGCGTGCCGGCGGTCAGCCGGATCGAAGAGCTCCTGCAGGCACTGGTCGCACGTCGCCGCGTCCGGCGGGATCGAGGCGCCGCCGCCCATTGTCCGGCTGGGCCTGACGCGGAACACCGGCTCGCCCGTGGCCGAGATCGGTCGCCATTCGAGCGCGTCGATTCGCGCCAGCGGCAGCGGGTCGGTGCGAAGCTCGGCCTCGAAGGCGTCGAGGGCGCCGGGAGGGCCCTCCGCCTCTATGACGACCCCGCGACCGTCGTTGAGCACGAACCCGGACAGCCCGTGCCGGCTCGCCGTCTGGTGCACCCAGGGGCGATAGCCCACGCCCTGGACGATGCCCGTGACGCGGAACCGGCGCCGCTGCGCCCCGGGCGGCGCCGAGACAGGCACGGCTAGGCCCCGGCCGGGACCGTGCCCGGCGCTGCGGCGGCGAGCGGCTTCGGACCGGCGGCCGGCGAGAGGCCGGCCGGCACGCGCGTGGAGCCGCGTGTCGCGCGCTCGCCATGCTCCCGTTCCAAGCTCATCACCCCCGGACTCCTCGTCTGATCCTGCGTGGCCAGCCTCAGACAATAGGTGTACCAGACATAGAGCGCGCCGGGAAGGGGAGGCGGCGGCGGGTGTCCGGGCGCTGCCCGGAGCGGCGCGACGACTGTGAGAGCCCGTCATAGCCGGCGACGCCCTAGATGTGAACTCGCTGTATGCCCCCGACCGATAGTCAGGACGACAGCTTTCGCGTATAGCCATCGATCCGCTGTGGCTGGGCCGGCGACGACACGCGGCCGGCGATCGCGGCCTCCCACCTCACTCCCGCCGCACGAGCGGCGAAGACGTCGAGCTGCCCGATCGCCGGATCTCGGCGCTAGATGCAAATGACACTCATTGCGGGCCGGGGCCGGCAAGCGTTACGTTGGCCCTCACACCGCATTCTTGGGGGGGAAGAGATGGGTCCGCTAGCGCTCGCTCGCAAGCAGTTGATCGTCGCATCGGCTGCCTTCGCGGCACTGGTCGTGTTGCCGGGCGCCGCGCACGCGGCCAGCCTCGACGCCCGCCTGCTCGCCAAGACCGCCCGGTCACGATCAAGATGACCGGGCGCTTCGCCGGCAACAAGCGCCTCAAGGCCGACAAGGCCAAGCCGGTCCACGTCAAGGCCGGCTGAGGCCCGGAAGCGCCGGGCGCGGCGGTGATCCCCGCCGCCGCGCCCGCGCCGCGGGACCTCAGCGCGGCGCGGTCTACCGCGTGTGTGCCTTGACGGTCTTCGAGCGCGGTCCGGTGCGGGCGGAGACGTTGTCGCGGGCGGCGACGGCGTAGAAGTAGGTGCGGTGGCGGCGCAGGTGGGCGATCGTCAGCTTGATCCTGGCGCCGACCGCGGTGACCTTGAAGGCACAGCTTCCCTTGCACAGCGCGCCGGCGCGGCGGAATCGGCGCCGGCCGCGGATGCGGTGGAGGGACTGCTTGATGAGATAGCTGCGGGCGGCGGGCGGCTTCGCGTGATCGGTTCCAGCCGCCCGGAAGGTCAGCCGGACCGTGTGCCGGCCGGTCGCCACGGCAGCGAGGTGGGCGATGCGGCCGGGCGTGCGTCCGTGGCGCTTGAGGCAGTTGCGGCGGCCGCGCGCGGCGCGGCGGGTGATCCGGCGCAGCGCGCTCGCGCGCTTGCGCCCGGAGCGGTGCCGGGCGCGGCGCCGGTCGTGCCTGGCGCGGGCGGACACGCGGTGCAGGCAGCCGCGCAGGGCGGCGGCGCGCATTTTCTGGGCGGCGAGCGCAGCGGCCGCAGGGTCGGGGGGCGGCAGCGTGTACGCGCCACCGCCGCCGCCTGACGGCGGCGTGCTCGGCTGGGCGGCCGGTGCAGGAGGCGCGCTCGCGCAGCCCGCGCCCGGGCTGCCCGCGACGCCGAGGTCGACCGGGCCTGCCGACCCCGGCGACTCGTCGTCGCCGACCGTGGCGCCGCTGCAGTAGCCCAGGCGGCCGTTGGCGCCATCGCCCCAGCAGCGCACGCTGCCATCGTCCAGCGTCGCGCATGTGCCGTTGCCGCCGGCGCTGATCGCCACGGCCGTGCGCCCGGCGCCGAGGCCGACCGGGCCGACCGAGCCGGGCGTCTCGTCGTCTCCGATGTCCTGCGTGCTCGCATACCCGAGCCGTCCGTTGCCGCCGTAGCCCCAGCAGCGCACCGATCCGTCGTCAAGCAGCGCGCAGGTGTGATCGGCGCCGGCACTGATCGCCACCGCGCCATGCCCGCCGAGATCGACTGGGCCGACCCTATCGAGTTGCTCGTCGTCACCGATGGACTGCGTGTCGCCGTAGCCGAGGCGCCCGTTGCCGCCGTAGCCCCAGCAGCGCACCGTGCCGTCGTCGAGCACCGCGCACGTGTGGAAGTCGCCCGCGCTGACGGCCACCGCGGTGTGCCCGTTACCGAAGTTGACGGCGGCGCCCGTGTCTGGGGTCTTGACGTCGCCGAGGCTGCTCGTGGTCCCGGTGCCGAGCTGGCCGTTGCCGCCGAAGCCCCAGCAGAGCACGCTGCCGCCCGCGAGCAGCGCGCAGGTATGCGAGCCCCCGGCGGTAATCGCCGTCGCGGGGGCGCCGAGCTTGACTGGGCCGACCTCGCTCGGGAGCTCGTCGTCGCCGATGTTCTCCGTGTTGCCGTATCCCAGCCGGCCGTCGAAGCCGAACCCCCAGCAGCGCACGGAGCCGCCGTTGAGGAGCGCGCAGCTGTGCGCGCGCCCGGCGGTGATCGCCTGCGCAGAGGCGCCGAGGTCGACCGGTCCCGCCGCGCCCGGTGGCTCGTCGTCTCCGATGCTGTCGGTGGTGCCGTAGCCGAGGCGGCCGTCGCCGCCGAACCCCCAGCAGCGCACGGCGCCGTGGTCGAGCAGCGCACAGGTGTGGACCGCTCCGGCGCTGAGCGCCACCGCGGTGCGCCCCGCGCCGAGGTCCGCCGCCGGGGCCGCTGCGGGCGTCTCGTCGTCGCCGATCGTGGCCGTGCTCGCATAGCCCAGCGCGCCGTCACCACCGTAGCCCCAGCAGCGCACGCTCGCGTCGCCGAGCACCACGCAGCTGTGATAGCGGCCGAGGTCGAGCCTGCCGGCCGCGGCGGAGGCCGGTTGCGCGGCCTGCTCGGCCGCCGCGCCCGGCGCCAGCGCACATCCGACGGCGACCACCGCCAAGAGCCCGCGCAGCAGCGAGATGCACCCTCCGAGCCTCATGCCGCGGAGCCTAGACCAAGCGCCGTCACGAGGCGCCCGATCGCCGCGATCGTCGGCGAGTCGGGTACGTGGTCGATCGGAGCGACGCCGAGCCGCTCGGCGGCGGCCACCCCCTCGTCGGCGGGCAGGGAGGCGAACACCGGCTCGCCGATCCACTGCTCGACGTGGCCGATGTCGGCTTCGCCGTCGACGCGGTTGGCGATGAAGACGACGTCGGCCTGCGGGGCCTGCAGGCGGGCGAGTCGCGCCACGCGGCGGGCCGTGAGCGCGGACTGCGCGCTCGGTTGCACGACGACCACATAGGTCTCGGCGTAGGGCGCCCAGTCCTCCGCCGTCTGCCGAGCGCCGGCCGGGAGGTCGCCGATGAAGGTCCAGTCCTCGAACGCCGGGGCGTCGACGAGGCCGTGAACCACCTCCCAGAAGGCCTTGCTCGAGCCGACGATGGGCCCGAACCCCGCGCCCCCCACCTTGCCGCGCTGCAGGACGCGCACCCCGTCGGGGGCTGGGCTCGCGAAGCCCTGCGCGGCGCTGACCGCGTCGATGCCCTTGCGCCAGCCCCAGCGGCCGCTCTCGTCCTGCTCGACCGCCTCGAGCAGCGGCGGCTCGGCCGGCTCGGGCCCGCTTCCCAGGCTCAGCGAGAGGCCGGGCACGAGGTCGGAGTCCAGCGCGAGCACCTGTGCGCCCTCGCGCGCGGCGAGCCGGGCCATCGTCCCGGCGATGACCGACTTCCCAGCCCCGCCCTTGCCGACCACCGCGACCTTCACCGGCGCAGCCGAAGCCGAAGCCGGCGGAGCGTCAGGCCGCCGCGGCGAGGCGATTGCCCAGCGCGACCAGCGCGCGGACGCCCGGACCGCTCGCGTCGAGGTCCAGCGGCGCGATGCCCTCGACATCGGCCCGGGCGATCACCGGATCCTCCGGGATCAGCACCACCTCGTGCGGGCCGAGGGCGGCGGTGATGGCGTCGAGATCCGCCTCGGTCTGCACCCGGTTGGCGACGATCAGCACCCGGCCCTCGCGGGCCACCGCCGTGTCCAGCGCGCGGCGAGCGACCTCGATGGACTTCACCGTCGGGTTGGTTACCACCAGGACGACGTCGACGCTGCCTCCCGCCATGCGGGTGAGCACGCCGACCCCGGCCTCCAGGTCACCCAGGACGGTGCGGTCCTCCGCCTCGAGCTCGCGCAGCAGCTTGTCCGCGCTGACCCCGCAGCACGCGCATCCGCCGTCGGGCCTGTCCATGCGCGAGGCGATCACCACGCGGACGCCGTCGGGGGCGTCGGCGCCGAAGTTGTCGACCATGCCCTCGACGGTCGGCTCGTGCTCCTGCTCGCCGTCCTGCAGGGCCTGGCGCACGCCCGCCAGCTCCTCCGTCCGGTCCATGCCGAGGCCGAGGGTGACGCCCAGCATCGGATTGAGGTCGGCGTCGAGGGCGATCACCTGCCGCCCGCTGCGCGCGAGTGTCCGCGCGATGGTCCCCGAGACGGTCGTCTTGCCGGCGCCGCCCTTTCCCGCTACGACGATCTTCATAGTCCAAGGGTAGGTGCTCCGGCCCTCTACGCCAAGTCTCGATGCGGCAAATAGGCTACGGGGCGTGACGACCCGGCTCCCGGCCTGCCTCGTGCTGCTGGCTGCGCTGCTCGCGAGCGGTTGCGGCTCCGACTCCCGCGCACGTGCGAGCGCGCCGGCCGACCCGCCTGCGGCCGTGGCCACCTGGCGCACCTGGACGCTGGCCTCCGCCGAGGACGTCGCCGTGTCACCCCCGCCCGCGAAGGGCAGCCCCGCTGCCCGCCACACGCTCGCGAGCGCTCGCGCCGCCGTCGCCGCCCGGACGGACGCCGAGTCGCGCCGCCTGAAGGCCGAGGCGGCCGAGTACGCCGTCCAGCCCTGGCTCGACCGGGCGATGGAGCTCGTATCCCGGCGTCCCAAGGATCCGGTGACGGCCTCCCGCGATTACGCACTCGTCGCGGTGGCGATGGAGGACGCCGCGGTGGCGGCCGCCCACTGGCAACAGCGCTACCCGGAGCCGGCGATCGGCGGCGCGTCCCTGTTCCCCGGCGAGTCGGGCTATCCGTCGGTGCGCGCAGCGATCGCCGGGGCCGGCTCGCGCGTGATCGCCTACGCGTTCCCGGAGTACCCCGACGCCCAGCTCGACCAGGATGCCGAGCGGGCGGCGCATGACCTCGTCGCGGGCGGCGCCGCGCGGGCGGCCGACGCCGCGGCGGGGCTTGCGCTCGGCCGCGCGGTGGCGAAGAGGGCGATCGCCGTCGGCCGGAGAGACGGTTCCGACCGAAGGTGGCACGGCCGCGTCCCCCACGCGCCAGGCTCGTGGGCGCCGCCGCCGGGCTCGGCCGCCCGACCGGTGTCGCCGGGGGCGGGGACATGGCGCACGTGGGTCCTGTCCTCCGGCGGCGCGGACCGGCCGCCGCCGCCGCCGGCCTACGGCTCCCCGGAGTTCCGCGCGCAGGCGCAGGCCGTGCTCGACACCGCGCGCCACCTCACCGCACACCAGAAGTACCTCGCAGACTTCTGGGCCGGGGGCGAGGGAACCGAGCTGCCGCCGGGGCGCTGGATGAAGGTGACGCTCGGCTACCTGCGCGACCAGCCGGCGATGAGCCAGGCCCGCGCCGCGCGGATCTTCGCCCTACTCACGACCGCGATGGCCGACGGCGGGGTGGCGAGCTGGGACGCCAAGTACCACTGGTGGGTCGCCCGGCCGGAGAACGCGATCCGCGACCTCGGCCTCGACCGGCATTTCAAGCCCTACCTCAAGACGCCGTTCTTCCCGTCCTACACGTCCGGCCACGCCGTCTACTCCGGCGCAGCGGCCGAGGTGCTCGCCTACCTGTTCCCGGCCGACGCCGCCCTCTGGCGGCGGCGGGCGCGGGAGGCGGCGATGTCGCGCGTGTACGGCGGCATCCACTACCCGATGGACAGCACGGCCGGCCTCCCGATGGGCGAGCGCATCGGGCGCCTCGTAGTGGCGCGGGCACGCGCCGACGGAGCTGACCGGTGAGGGCCGCTGCGGCGGCCTGCGGGCTGGCGGTGCTGGTCGGGGGGTGCGGCGGCGCACAGCGGCCGCGCAAGGATCCGTTCGTCGCGATCGAGCACAACTTCCGGCCGCCCGACCCCAGCCGCCGCGCGGCGCCGCACTGGCAGCGGCTGAGCGTCCTCCGCGGAGCCGGATCGAAGACCGCGACCGTGACCATCGACCGGCATGCCATCCAGTGGCGGATGCGCTGGCAGTGCCGGGCCGGGACGCTGAGCGTGGCGATCACGCCGAAGCCGGCCGGTTCGGCGACCGGCCACGGGACCTGCCCCGGTCGCCACAGCGTGACCGTCGTCGGCACCGGAACCCGGCGGCTGACCGTGACCGCCTCCGCGCCGTGGCGGCTGACCGTCGAGCAGGAGGTCGACACGCCGGTGCACGAGCCGCCGCTGACCGGGATGGCGCCGTCGCGCGCGGCCGCGAGCGGCGCGTTCACCCCGATCGAGCGCGCCGGCCGCGGCACCGCCACGGTGTACCGGCTCCCCTCCGGCCGTCTCGGCCTGCGGCTCGAGCACTTCGTCACGGACCCCAACAGCGACCTCTTCGTGTGGCTGAGCCGGGCGCGCGCGCCGCGCACCACCCGCCAGGTGCTGGCTGCGCCGCACCGCGTCGTCGGCCCGCTGACCGCCACGATCGGCGACCAGAGCTATCGGCTGGCGCCCGGCACGCGCGTCAGCGACGCGCGCTCGATCGTCATCTGGTGCATGCCCGTCCGCATCGCCTATACGGCCGCTCCGCTGACGCTCACCGCCAGGGGGTCGAGACGGTGAGCGCGCCGACCACATCGGCGCCCGTGCGGCTCGCGGTCGCGGGCAAGGGCGGCGCCGGGAAGTCGGTGCTCGCCGGGACCCTGGCACGGCTGCTCGGGCGGGGCGGGCGCACCGTCCTGGCGCTCGACTCAGACCTGCTGCCCGGCATCGAGATCACCCTCGGCGTCACGCCGCCGCAGCCGCCGCCGCTGATGGAGGCGGCGCTGCGGGGTGAGAACGGGCGCTGGCGGATGGCGCCCGGCGTCGGCCCGGTGCGAGCGGTGCAGCGCTACGCGACCCCCGCGCCCGACGGCGTCCGCCTGTTGCAGTGCGGCAAGGCGACATCGGAGGGCTCGCGCGAGATCATGCCCGCGATCCAGGCCTTCTACCGGGTCATCCACGGCGTCGGGAACGCCGCGGCGCTGCGCGAGTGGCACATCGTCGGGGACCTGCCCGCGGGCCCCCGTCAGGTCGGCTACGGCTGGGTGCCCTACGCCAACCGGCTGCTGCTGGTGGCGGAGGCGTCATCGATGTCGCTGCTGGCGGCGCGGCGGACCGCCCGCGTCGGCGCCCACATGCCAGAGCTGCGCATCACGCTCGTGGCGAGCAAGGTCCGCGCCCCCGAGGACGTGCGGCGCATCGAGTCCTTCCTCGGCCTCCGCGCGACCGCGATCGTGCCGTGGGACCCGCTCGTCGCCGAGGCGGAGCGCGCAGGCGTCCCCGTGCTCGAGCACGCGCCGGACGCACCCGCGGTGACGGAGATCGCACGCCTGGCGCGGTGGCTCAGCGAGGAGGACTCGCCCGCCGTCTAGTCATCCACCGGCGACGACGCGCTCCGCGAGCTCGGTGATCGCCCGCACGGCGGGCGAGTCCGGCGCGAAGTCCAGCGGCGAGCTCTCTGCGCGCTCGGCGTCGGGGAGCGCGGCGTCGAACGGGATCACGCCCGCGATCTCGAGGTTGTTGCGCTCGGCGAAGGTCGACACCGCCTCGAGCTCGCGCTCGTCGCGGATCTTGTTCGCCACCAGCGCGATCCGCGGCAAACCCAGGTCGACCCCGAGCGCCGCCATCCGTCGCCCGGTCTCCAGCGACTTGTAATACGGCTCCACGACGCACAGCATCGTCTCGGCGTACATCGTGGTGCCGCGCGAGAGGTGCTCCGGCGATGCCTCGGTGTCGAGCAGGCACACCTCGTTCTCGCCGTTGGCGGCCTCGTGCATGACGGTTCGCACCGTGGCGTGGACGGAGCACAGGCACCCGGTGCCGGCGTGCTGCGGGTGGGCCATGATGAGCAGCTTCACGCCGTCGGGGCCCTGGACGCCGTGCCCCTCGTAGATCGCCTCGAGCGTCGTGGCGAGCGCCGTGCCGCCGTTCTCGCGCCGGATCAGGCTGCTGTTGAGCGTCGGCAGCGAATCCATGCTGTGGGCGTCGATCCCCAGCGTGACAGCGAGATTCGGATTCGAGTCCCCGTCGATGGCCAGAACGTCGTGGCCCGAGCGGGCGAGCACCCGCGCCATGGTCCCCGAGATGGATGTCTTCCCTGCCCCGCCCTTGCCGGCGATCGCGAGTTTCATGGCTCCTCCGAGACTCGGCCTGCGATGGATTTCAGACGAGGATAGGCGCCGCGCGACGAGGCTTTGCGATAGCAGCTCATCCCGGTCGCCGGCCACCCTCGTCGGACGCTGTCGACCCGGCCGCGCCCTCCCGCGCACGCGCGGCCTCCGCGAGCACGAAGCCCAGGAGCCACACACGCTTGAGCGGCGAAGGATCGTCGTGGCCGAGCGCGCGCGCGGCGTCGACGGCCTCCGGGGATCCTCCGATGGCGCGCATGGCGACGTAGTGCCGGACGTGCCCCCCTGGCCCGGGAATTCGCCAGCTGACCGCCGACGGGTCGGCGGGCTCGGGACGCTCGAGCGGCTCCTGCGCCACGAGGCTCGCGCAGGTCGACGCGGCGGCCGCCCAGTCGCCGTCGCACAACGCCTCTGAGAGCGCGGCCGCCAACGGCAGGCGCGCAGGCGCGAAGCGCTCGAGCTCACGCAGGCGCGCGTACCACCCTGCGCGCGCGAGGCGGATGAGCGCCTCACGCGCGGCCTCGTCGATCGGCTCCACGGCTTCGAGCACCGCCGGGGCGCCCCGCAACGACGCTTCGACCTCGGGCGCCACGGGCTTGGCCGCGCGCGCTGCGGCCTCCGCGACGAGGCTCTCGACGAGCTCCTGCAACACGAGCTCGGTCCGCACGGAGATCAGCTGGGACTGCTCTTGATCGCTCAAGCGATCAGGCTCTCGCCGAGCGTCGCCGGCTCGTCGCAGTCATGGTTGCTGAGCGGCATCGGGTTAGGTGTAGCAGACACACAGCCGGGTTTGAAGGCCTGTACGCCAGGTCCGGAAGTTGTAGGTGTTGCAGGCATACAGCAGTGTGTTACGCTCCGCCCATGATGGTTCTCCAGGCGGCTCTGACGGGCGAGTCGCAATCTCATACCGGCTGGTGGGTGGGCCTGGGCCTCGGGTTCACGATCGTCGCCGTCGTCGTCGTTCTCGTCGCCCTGATCCTGATGTACGCGGCGCGCATCGTCGACCAGGCGGTCGACGGAATCGGCCGGATGGGCGAAGCGCGTGACAGCACGTTCCCGGTCTGGCAGATCCAGGACCTCAACGAGAACGCAACGGGAATCTGGCAAGCCAGCGAGGCCGCCGGCGCGATCCTAAGGGAGAAGATGTGATGTTCCTAGCCGTGGTGGCGGGCAACGAGAAGGTCTTCTGGTACGTCGCCCTCGGTATCGGGCTCGTGGTCGTCTGCGTCGTGATCCTCCTGGTGTCCCTGCTCTGGTCGCTCTGCCGCGACATCGACATCGGCGTGGACTCTCTGTGGACCGTCACGTCGCGGGTGGCACAGAACACCACCGGTCTGTACCAGCTCGCCGGGACCGCGTCGGTCCTGCGAGCCCTGCGGGAGGAGACGATGCGACAAGACAAGTTCCTCGCGGAACGCAACGGAGAGGGTGTCTACCGGTGAGCGACTCGCTCCTCACGTTTTTGACCGTTGTCGAGGTCGTTGTCCTCGTCGCGGTGCTGGCCAGCGGCCTGCTGATCGTGGCGGCGCGGTTGCGCTCGATCGCCAAGACCCTGTCCGAGGTCACCTGGGGCGGTCGCGCGGTGGAGCGTCAGCTCCTGGCCGTGCGCTCGAACATCAGGCAGGTCAACGCCGCGCTGGAGGACATCGCCGGGACGCTGCCGCACGCCACCGCGCGGCTCGAGCAACTCGGTCGTCAGGAGGTCGGGCAGCCATGAGCCTGTGGATCGGCGACGCCATCTTCTTGCTGGTCATCGTCCCCGCGGTGATCCTCGTGCTCGAGCAGGTGCGCGAGCCCATCCGCCAGATCGGCGGCTACGCGAAGGACATCAACGATTCCGTGTCGCTCTTCGGCCCCCATCTCGATGCCCTCGAGGAACTGGGCCGCACCCGCGAGCTCGTCAAGCAGGCCAACATCGAGTTGACGCGCTACGTCCGCGCCCTCGACGGCGTCAGGTAGCCCATGATCGCCGCGATAGCCGCCTCCGCTGCCGTCTTCCTCTTTCTCGTGATCGTCGCCGTGCTGGTCATCGCGGCGTATCTGGTCATCGTCATCGTGACCCTTCAAGGCGTCAGCCGCCGCCTCGTCAACGTGCTCGCGTGCATCGACGTCGTGACCAGCAAGACCGGTCCGGCGGCCCCGGTCATCGTCGACATCAACAGGGACCTGGCGGCTGGTCGTCAGGCGCTCGAAGACTGTGTCGAGCGACTTCAGGCGCGCCAGGTCCCCGCCACTGCTGCCCAGCCGCCGCGTTACCCGTGACCCGGGCTTCTCGCCGGCTCAGCTAGCGGTCCGCCTCAGCTGCTAGCGGTCCGCCTCAGCTGGCAGTCCGCGCGAGCTGCCGCCGGGCCGGGCGTCCGTCTCCGAGACCGCCGATAAGCCGGGCCAGGCCCGCCACCGCGCGCGGATCGTGGCCCGGCACGAACTCGTCGACGAAGGGCAGCGCCGCCCGCATGCCGATGGCCAGCGGCTGCTCGTCGACGGTCATGGGCCGCGGGTTGATCCACACCAGCCGCCGCGCCTGCAGCTGCAGCCGCTGAACCTCGCTCGCCAGCTCGACCGGGTCGCCGCGATCCCAGCCGTCGCTCATGACGAGCACGATCGCCCCGCGCGCGAAGCCGCGGCGGCCGTAGTGGTTGTTGAACTCCGACAGCGCTCCGCCGATGCGGGTCCCGCCGGACCAGTCGGGGACGGCCGCTCGCGCCTTATCGAGCGCGCGCTCGAGATCCCGGCCGCCGAGTGACTGGGTCAGCCGCGTCAGCCGCGTCGCGAAGACGAAGGCCTCGGCCTTGCGCGCCGCGCCGACCGCCGCCTTCAGCGAGGCCAGCAGCACGCGCGAGTAGCGCTCCATCGAGCCCGATACGTCGCAGATGAACACGAGCCGGCGTGGCCGCGGCACCGCCGCCGAGTAGGAGAGCCGGAACGCCTCGCCGTCGGTCTCCATGGATCCGCGCACGGTCGCCCGCACATCGAGCTTGTCGCCGCAGCGCGCCGGGCGCCGGCGACGCGAGAGGCGCTGGGGCGCGGAGCGCTTGAGCTCCTCGGCCAGCATGCGCAGGGCGGCGAGCTCGTCCTCCTGGTAGGCGAGGCGCGTCTCCTCGCTCTGCGTCTCGGCGGCGCTGTAGGCGGCCAGGACGCCGATCTGCTGGTTGCTCATCCCCTGGTCGCCCTCGGCGCTCGGGATCTCGCGCGTGCCGCGGTTCTTCTCGCCGTCCAGTGGGGCCGCCTGCTTGCCCTCGCCGCCGTACTGGGGCAGCGCCTCACCGCCGTGATGGGAGCCGCTCATGCGCGCGTCGCTCTCGCCGTGCTCGGCCGAGCCCTCGCCGAGCACGAGCGGGCGGCCGTCCCAGAAGCGATCGAAGACCGCGATGAAGACCGGCCGCTCGTCGGGGCTGTGGACGAAGGCGCTGTGCGCGGCCCAGTAGACGCGTTCGCGGTCGCGCACGTCGATCTCGGTCAGGGCGCGCAGGAACACGTGCTCGCTGTCCACGCTCGCCGAGAAGCCGAAGCCGCGCAGCGCGCGTGCGAAGCCGACCGCGGCCGCGACGACGGCCTGGTCGTCCGGCAGCTGCTCGCCGTGACGCAACCTCACTGCTGGCCTCCGTTGCGGCGGAAGTCCGTCGCCCGCTCGGTCGCCCGCTCGATCAGGCCGTCCAGGCCCTTGCCGCGGATGCGGTCGAGGTCGTCGCGCTCCTTGAGCAGCGCGCCGAGCGTCCGGTCGGCGGTCTTCGGATCGATCTCGTCGTGACCCAGGGTATGGAAGGCCTCGGCCCAGTCGAGCGTCTCGCCGACGCCGGGCGAGCGATAGAGGTCCAACCAGCGCAGATCCTGGACGAAGGCACAGACCTGGTCGGCCAGCTGCGTGCTGATGTGCGGGAGTCGCGTGCGCGCGATCGCCACCTCGCGCCCCAGATCCGGATGGTCAATCCAGTGGTACAGGCAGCGGCGCTTGAGCGCCTCGTGCAGGTCGCGCGTGCGGTTGGAGGTGATGATCACCGTGGGCGGCTGCTCGGCGCGGATCACGCCCACCTCCGGGATCGTGACCTGGAAGTCCGACAGGAACTCGAGCAGGAACGCCTCGAACTCGTCGTCGGCGCGGTCGAGCTCGTCGATCAGCAGCACGGCGCCAGGCTGCGAGAGCGCTTCCAGCAGCGGGCGCCGCAGCAGGAACTCGTGCGAGTACAGCTGCGCGGTGCCGCCCGCCCGCAGCTGCAGGAGCTGGCGCGGATAGTCCCAGTCATACAGGGCCTGATGGACGTCGATGCCCTCGTAGCACTGGAGGCGGATCAGCGGCGCGCCGGACGCCGCCGCGATCGCCTTGGCCAGCTCGGTCTTCCCCACCCCGGGCTCGCCCTCCACCAGGAGCGGCCGGCGCAGGCGCAGCGCGAGGAACACGACGGTGGCCAGGCCGTCGTCGACCAGGTAGCGCTCGCGGCCGAGCGCCGCGCTCATCTCTTCGATGGAACTAAAGCCAGGCATCGACCAACTCCTCGATTTTGCTGACGGCGATCGGCAGAGCACGCTGCACGACCTCCGAGAGCTCCTCGCACAGGTCATCCACCACGGCCGGCTGGCAGCCGATGATCACGACGCGATCGGGCAGCACGCCCATGGTCTTGGCCATCGAGAGCACGCGGTCCGGGTTGGCGAGGTGGACATCCGGGACGTGCACCGCCTCTTGAACGTCGGGCTCGATCAGGAACACCGTCCCCGGCGGGGCCCCGCGCTCGACCGCGTCGATGAGCACGAGCGCGTCGCAGCCCGCCATCAGCTCCTGCAGCAGGGCGATGCCGCCAATCCCCGTCTCGACCACCTCGGCGCCCTCGGGCAGGTGGCCGAGCAGCTTGGTCACGGCCGGGCCGAAGCCGTCGTCGCCGCGCAGCACGTTGCCGACGCCGGCGACCAGCACCCGCTTGACCCGGAGCTCGGTCACGTGACGTTCGTCGCGACCCGCAGCACGCCGTCCTGGACGGCGACCGGCACGATCGCGAGCGACGGCTGCCCCGGCTCGTCGTCCACCCGCTTGCCCGAGCGAACGTCGTAGGGGCAGTTGTGCCAGGGGCACACGATGATCGAGCCCGTCACGCGGCCGCCGTCGAGCGGCAGGCGCCCGCCCTCGGCCGGACAGAGGTTGCGGAACGCGTAGGGCTCCCCATCGACGTTGACGATCAGGATCGACTTCCCGTCGGCCTCCACGGTCTTCTTGGCTCCCTCGGGCAGATCGGCCAGCGGCCCGGCGTCGGTGAAGACCGGCCGGCGCATGTCGGTGATCTGCAGGAGGCCGTCGTCGATCTGCAGCAGCCCGTTGGCCGCCTCGCCGCCCCCGTTTGACTCCGGGTCGTGAGCGACGACCTCTTCAAACCAGTCCAGGCGCTCGCGCAACTTGGTCTCGACCCCGCGGCGCAGGGTCATGGCCGACGCCGCGCAGCCGTTGCACGAGCCGTGCATGCGCACGTGGACGACGCCGTCGACGACGTCGATCAGCTCGAGCCCGCCGCCGTGGGACTCGATGTAGGGCCGGATCTCGTCGAGCGCCTCCTCGGCTTCGGTGCGCTGGTCGAGCTCGGCGAGGTCGTACATCGACATCACGGCCTGGGCGACCGGGTGGTCCAGCTCACCGTGAACGATCAGCTCGATGGCGGGGCGGTGGACCGCGTCGATGAGCTGCAGCAGCAGCAGCGCGCGCTCATCGTCCTCGCGCTCGAGGGTCGCGACCAGCGTGTCGAGCTCTGCTACAGCCTGGTCAAACTCCATACCGTCTCCTCGATCTCGTCCAGCCGGTCCTCGACCTGCCTGCTGAAGCCCTCGCCCCACGTCTCGTCGGCCGGCTCGACCTCGACGACCCAGACATCCTCCGGCAGCGCCTTGAACGCCTCGGAGACGATGAGCAGGTTGTCCAGCGAAATGGTCCCCGTGACGGAGTCTCCAACGTGCTCCTGAATCTCCTTGTGCGAGGGTAGGGCATGGTCCCAACGATAGGTCGTCACCTCGCCTGGCTCGCGCCCGCGGCTCACGGCGCCGACGAACACGATGCGGTCGTAGGGCTCCCGCTCGTGGAGGTTCTGCGTGAACCCCACCGGGTGATAGCCCAGGTCCTCGAACTCCACGCCGTTGGTCGCCTGGGGCCCGAGGGTGTCGGTCACGTGCAGCCCGAGCGCGTTGTCGCGCAGGAACCGGTAGCCGACTCCGCAGACGAGAACGCGCACAGGCCGTCAGCCCTGCTCAATGCTCATGGTCACCGGTCGCACCGCAGGCGCAGCTCACGATCTCACGCGAGATCGTCCGGTCGTCGGTGTGGATGTGCGTGGTGCACGGCATGCACGGGTCGAAGCTGCGGATCGCGCGCAGGACGTCGATGCCCTTGAAGTCCTCGGGCTTCTCGTAGTTCTCGAGCAGCGGCGTGGCCATGACCGCCTCCTCGTAGGGGCCCGGGTTGCCGAACGGGTCCTTCGGCGAGGCCATCCACGTCGAGGGGGTGAGGATCTGGTAGTTCTGGATCACCTGCTTGTCCATCTCCAGGTGATGGGTCAGGTAGCCGCGGCCGGCGCTCCACAGGCCCACGCCGATGCGGTGGTCCTTGGGGACCTTGTAGGGCGTCGAGGACTTGGCGTCCGGCCCGCCCTTGCGCAGCAGGTCGTACGCGATCATCAGGTTGTCGTAGGCGATCGCGGACGTGTACAGAATGCAGTACGCGCGTGCGCGGTTGCGCTCGAAGGCCCCCCACGTCTCGGGGATCTTCCACTCGATCGTCTCGTTGGGCATCTCGGCCTTGGGCAGGTGGATCTTGAGGCTGTGCCCGGTCGGCTCGATGTAGTCGCTCTGGCGGTAGTTCGGCGTCATCGCCGCGGCCCAGATTCGCGAGTAGGCGCCCGTCTCCATCGCCTGGCGGTCCCAGCGCGGAGCCGTCGACCAGGAGTACTTATCCTTCCAGTTGGTCGCCGTCGGCTTCGGGATCGTCTCCTTGTTCCACGGGTGGTACGGCGACAGCGGGTTGCCCGCCGGGTCGGTGGGGAACTTGTAGTGCGGGGAGCCGGTTCCGTTGCCGGTCCACTCCTCGTAGAAGGCGTGCTCGACGAACTCCTCGACGCCGGCGTTGAGCATCTGCAGGCTGGTGGTGACGAGCTCGCCGTCCACCAGCACGCCCGGGGGCGCCCAGCGCTTGCGGCCCCAGGCGTCGCAGTTCTCGTAGGTGCCGTCGTAGGCGAACGGGTCGTCCCACTGGCCCGGCTCGAGCATGCTCTTGGGACGGGACCCGACGTCGCGGTACTTCGGGTTGACGTCGTAGAAGAATTCGGCGAGGTCGTCCCAGATGGCCGCGGTCTTGCGCCCGTAGTCGAAGTACTTGACGACCCGCAGCATGATCTCGTTGAGGTCGGAGGGGTCGATCGTGGTGCTCACGCCGCCCGGCACGACGGTCTGCGGGTGCGGGTACTTGCCTCCGATCAGGACGTAGGCCTCACGCGCGAGGCGCGTGTAGTGCAGCCCCTCCAGATAGAGCTTCCCGGTCAGCGGCGTGAGGTCGGTCATCAGATCGGACATGAACTCGTAGCCGTGCTTGTCGCGATGCTCGCAGCGGGTGTTCTCGGCGCGCTGCCAGATCTCCGGGTTGGTCTCGCGCACCGCCTCCTCGGAGAAGTCCGGGCCGGCGAGCAGCGAGAGGTGGATCGGGTGGTCGTAGAGGTACTCGACCGATAGCAGGAGGTTGCGGGCGACGACGCCCATGGGCGGCGGCGAGATGCCGAAGGCCATCTCGCAGGCCAGCGCCGAGCACGTGGCGTGCACGCCGCCGCAGACGCCGCAGGCGCGGCTGGAGATGAAGATCGCGTCGCGCGGGTCGCGGCCCTTGAGGATCACCTCGTAGCCGCGGAACAGCGTCGCCATCGACGCCGTCTCGAGCACCTCCCGGCGCTCGAGGTCGACGACCGTGTGAAAGGCCAGCGCGCCCGCGACCCGCGTCACCGGGTCGAAGTCCACGCGCCGGACCGCGCCGTTGCGCGCGAACAGCTCGCGCATGCGCTCCGGGTCGTCCTCGATCGGGGTCGGGGCCGCGGTCTCGCGATAGGAGTAGGGGTCGGCGACGCCGGGCTTGAGCGTCGCATTTCCCTGCGCGTCGAACTCGATCGGCAGATTCTTGAAGCACATACCGGCTTTACAGCTCCTCTCGGGACGTAGGCCGTTCATCGAGCACGTCGATGACACGGCTACCGCCAACGTTTTTTTGCCGCAACACGTCGCGACTCTGCGGCAGCGGCTGCTTCTTGTTGCGCTTACCGTAGTCCACCGAGCCTCGGTACTGGAGCTTCTTGTAGAAGTACGATTCGACCCTGTCGACGGGCCCGGCGCCGCTTTGGTCCTCCGCCCAGGCCGAGGGGACCGCGCCCACGCTGTCCCATAGCGGCGAATGGTTCCCGCTCTTCATCGACATCCGCCGCAGCCGCCGGATCACGCCGCCGGTGACCTTTGTGATGCTGCCGCTCACCGCGGACCCGGGCGCCGTCTTGTAGAAGGGGCTGTACTTGTCGGGGAAGCCCGGCATCGTGCAGCCGATGCACGCCCCGCCGGCGACCATGCAGCCGCCCATGTGGTTGATCGCCCCGCGCTCGACGATGTTGCACTGCACGACCGGGCCCCAGCAGCCGATCTCC
>JBBSIC010000004.1:0-92847 GCA_038232275.1 Solirubrobacterales bacterium
GAGCCGTGCGCTTGCTCGGTCGGCTCAACCGGCAGTGCTTGCCGAGGCCACGATCGCCGCGATCCAAGGCGGATACCTGCTCTCCACCGCCCACCAGGACATCCGTCCTATGCGAACCGCGCTCACCACCGCCTACACACACCTACGCGCCGCGCGCCCTTCTCGCTCCAGAGTTACATAAGCCGGACTAAGGGCTCGCCAACAATAACTGCGCATGGGCGGGCGGTGATCGGGGCCTCCTCGCTGGATCGTGTGGGTAGACGATCGCCGTATTCCCACGAGAGGCTGAGGCTCGGTGCCCGGATCGCCAGGTCCGCGATGGTCCGGGCGGTCCCTCGCCCGGACCTCGTTGCCGATCAGCGGAGCCGGGCGCCGGGGTCAAGCGCGATCGAATCCGCTGCAAATGGAGGCCAGGCCTCGCGGACGTGACCTGCGTTGCATGGTCTGCCTGTGTTGGCAACGGCGGTTCGATTTGTAGGAGCTTGAGGATGTGTTGTTGGGTGTCGAGTTGGATGCCGGTGTGGGTGTAGGTGAGGCCGAGGCCTTGGAACGCGGCGAGGATGTTGCGGCCGGTCGGTTTCGCTGATCTTCGATGCTGGCGCCGGAGCTGCTCGCCGAGGCGCCCAACGAGGTCTACAGCTGGGACATCACCAAGCTCAAGGGCCCGGCGAAGTGGACCTACTACTACCTCTACGTGATCCTCGACGTCTTCAGCCGCTACGCGGTCGGCTGGACCTTCCAGCACCGCGAATCGGGCCAGGTCGCCAAGGCGCTGATCGCCCAGGTCTGCGAGCAGCAGCAGATCCCGCGTGGGCAGCTCACGGTGCACGCCGACCGGGGCAGTTCGATGACGTCCAAGCCGGTCGCGTTCCTGCTCGCCGACCTCAGCGTACCAAGACCCACAGCCGGCCCTACACGAGCACCGACAACCCCTTCTCCGAGGCGCAGTTCAAGACGCTCAAGTACCGGCCCACGTTCCCCTCCCGCTTCGACTCAATCGAGCACGCCGCGGCTTCTGCCGCGAGTTCTTCGACTACTACAACAACAACGTCCACCGTCATTGGGGGATCGGCCTGATGACACCGGCGACCGTCCACTACGGCCGCGCCGAACAGGTCCACACCGAGCGCCAGCGCGTCCTCGACGCCGCCTACGCCACCACGCCCGAGCGGTTCGTCCGCCGAGCGCCTACACCACCGCCGGTGCCGACCGCCGCGTGGATCAACAAGCCCACGCCGACTGATGAGGCTGCCTCACTAAAAACCGACCGCAGGTGTCTCACCGGACTTGACAGGCTCCGCCGGTCAGAGGTCCTCGCGCAGCGCGAAGACGAGCTCGTCGGCGGTGACGGGCTGCAGCCGGTTGATCGCGCGGAGGCCGGGGGGGCGGTTTAGCGGCGAGCAGGCCGCGGGCACCGTCACCCAGCGCACGCTGACGCTCGCGCCCGGCACCTAGACGCTCTTCTGTCCGCTGCCCCAGCACGAAGCGCTGGGCATGCACACGACGCTGACCGTACGCTGACGCGATGGTCCACGCCCTCGCAATCGGCGCCCTCGCGGTGTCGTCGCTCCTCATCGGCGCGGTGCTCGCCATTGCCGTCGACCTCCCGCCGCGGGCAGTGGGCACCCTGCTCGCCTTCGGCGCCGGCGCGCTGGTCAGCTCGGTCAGCTTCGAGCTCGCGGACGAGGCGATCAAGCAGGGCGGGGTCATCCTGTTCGGCGCCGGGCTCGCCGCGGGCGCACTGACGTTCTACGTGGGCGACCGCGCGCTGGAGTCCCGCTCGGGCAAGCGCCGTCCGCACCGGGGGAAGGGGTCGGGCTCGTCCAGCGGCGCCGTGCTCGCCCTCGGCGCGCAGCTCGACGGTATCCCGGAGCAGACGGCGCTTGGCATCAGCCTCGCGGGCGGGGCCAAGGTCAACATCGCGCTGATTGTCGCCATCTTCGTCTCCAACCTGCCCGAGTCGGTCGGGTCGGCGGCCGACCTGCGCAAGGCCGGCTCGTCTAGTGCGCGCATCCTCGGCCTGTGGATCCTCGTCGCCGTCACCGGCATCGTCGCGACCGCGCTCGGCTACGGCCTGCTCGACACCGCGTCGGGCGAGGTGCGCGGCGTCGTCAACGCGTTCGCCGCCGGCGCCGTTCTCTGCATGCTCATCGACTCAATGATCCCCGAGGCGCGCGAGGACGGCGGGCGTTCGGCCGGGCTGGCGACCATGCTCGGCTTCGCGGTCGCCGTGGCGCTGTCCCAGGCCTGATCTGAGGGATGTTCGCCCTGGGATGGAGCGGACATACGAGCAGGTCGTCTCGGAGCACTCGTGGAACGTGCCCGAGCGCTACAACATCGCGACGGACGTGTGCGACAAGCACGCGCGCGACAAGGCGGCCATGGTCCACCAAGACCCCGACGGGAACGTCCGGGAGCTGAGCTGGGGCGAGCTGCAGGACCTATCGGCGAAAGCCGCCAACGCGCTGGCGGCGGCGGATGTGGAGCGCGGGGACCGCGTCGCGGTGGTGCTGCCGCCGACGCCGGACCCGAAGAACTTCTCAGCGTCGAAAGGCCCGCTCACGCCGCCAAGCGGCCAAGCGGCCACGGCGTTCACCTACAACTCGACCGGAGACCCCGAAGTCGCTCGACCGCCTCGTGAAGTTGGTCTACGGTCGCGGGAGGCGCGACTAGGAGGCGGTGCGCATCGCCGCGGGCGCCGAGTGCTGCACCGTCAGCTCGCGGCGCAGGCTGATGCGGCCGCGGTGCTGGAGGCCGTGGATCGCGTCCTGCGAGCGCCCGAGCCGCACGGCGATCTCGTGCGGCGAGAGGCCCAGGACGAAGCGCATGACGATCACGTCGCGCTGCTCGGCCGGAAGCTTCTCCAGGGCGATACGCAGGTCCTGCGAGCGCTCGCGGGCGAGCGAGGCGTCCTCGAGCTCGGGGGAGCGGACCTCCTCGCACGGCACGGCGCGGCGGCCGCGCATGTGGTCGATCGACGCGTTGTGGGCGATGCGCAGGATCCAGGCGGAGAAGGGCACCGAGCGCGGCTCGTAGCGGGCCAGCGCGGTCATCAGCTTGGCGAAGATCAGCTGCGTGACGTCCTCGGCCTCGTGCTCGTCGCGGACGATCGAGCAGACGTAGCCGTAGACGTTGTCGGCGTAGCCCAGGTACAAGAAGCGCATCGCGTCCTCGTCGCCCAGCTTGGCGTCGGCGATCGCGGCGAGGACGATGTCCTCGCCGTCGTGCGCGGGCTCGATGCGGCGCCGGCGGAAGCGCTCACCGCGGCCGGTTGCGGCGAGGCGATCGGCTTCGCGCTTGACGGCGGTGGGAAGGACGGACGACGTGGCGGACTTGGTCATGAGTTGCCTCCCCCCTGGAGGCGGCACTGAGCGAACAGGGGGCAGCATGTCCGGTGTCCGTCATCTGCCAGTCAACCTCTAGGTTAAGAGGGAATCAAGCGCCAAAAGACGTCCGGAGTCGGACCGTCTGACCGCGCAAGGGGACTCATTGAGCGACGGAATCACGCCACGCACAGCGGACCTCGGGCTGCGCACGCCCGTCGCCTACCGCGCCGTCTTCGAGTTCTTCCCGGCGGGCGTCGTCGTCGTCGACGCGCGCGGGCAGGTCCAGGGCACGAACCTGCGCGCCAAGGGCCTGCTCGGGGCGATGCTCGAACGCGAGCGGGTCCGCTGCTGCGATCTGTTCGACTGCCGCCGCGCGAACACCCCCCTCGCGGACCACTGCGTCACCGAGCTGGCGCTCTCCCACGAGGGGCCGCTGCCCGAGGTGCGCGTCGACCTCCCGCAGCGGGGCGGGAGCGCGGGCTCGGTCTGGATCACCGCCGCGCCCTTCGGCGGCGCCGAGCCGGCCGTCGTCCTCCAGATCCGCACGGGCGTGGTCGGCGACCGGCGCCGTCGCACCGAGCCGCACTGGATGGGCGGCCCGCGGCTGCGCATCTTCACCTTCGGACGCAGCCGCGTGGAGAGCGGGGAGGGGCCGCTGGCCGGCGAGTGGCTCGGGCACCGCCCCGGCCACGTGCTCAAGTACCTCGTCACCCACCGGGAGCGGATCGTCCCGTCCGACGAGCTGATCGAGACCTTCTGGCCCGCGGCGGGGCCGAAGGGCGTGACGAGCGTGCGCCAGGCGATGCACACCCTGCGCGACCGGCTCGAGCCCGAGCGCCCCAAGCACGGCGCCTCGGCCTTCGTGTCCGCCCGCTCGGGCGGCTACGAGCTCGAGCGCTCGGCGATCTGGATCGACGCCGACGACTTCGAGACCTGCGTGCGCGAGGGCATCCGCGCCCACCTGCACGGGGAGGCGGAGGTCGCCGAGGTCACCCTCGCGCGCGCGACCGGCCTCTACCGCGGCGACTTCCTCGCCGAGGAGGCCTACGCGGAGTGGGCGTTCGCCGAGCGCGACCGCCTGCGCGACCTGGCCGCCCAGGCGCTGCGCGGGCTGTCGGAGATCAAGCGCTCCGGGGGCGACCTCGAGGGCGCGACGGAGCAGCTGCACCGCCTCGCCGAGCTCGAGCCCTTCGACATGACCGTGCAGCGCGAGCTGCTGGCGATGCTCGTGCGCCGCGGCCGGCACGCCGAGGCCGCCCGGCGCCACGACCTCCTGCGCGGGCGATACCGCAAGACGTTCGGCGAGGATCCGCCGTTCGATCTCTCGTCGGTCACCTAGCAGGTCCACTCCCCGTAGCGGCGTCAGCCGGGCAGCGGCTCGCCGACGTCGCCCAGGAGTCCGCGCACGGGCCCGGCTCTACAGCGTCGGGGTCCCGGCGCCGATCCTGGTCGCATGCAATCGTTCAGCCCCCTGGGGTTGACCGCCGTCGACCTGTCCGGCCAGATCGTCGGCCGGATCGAGTCGACCTATCCCTACGACGGCACCACCCCCGAGTTCGCTGTCATCCGCCTCGATCTCCGCGCCGGCCTGGGCCAGACGCGGCTCGTGCCGCTGACCGGCTCGCTGCGCTACGACGACACGCTGCAGTTCATGCACACCTTCGCCTAGATGGTGGGCGCCCCGTCGCCCGACGACGCCCGTTGGGGCGTCGAGCAGGCCGACGCGGCGCGTGGCTACTGGTAGCCCGTCTGCGCGGATACGCTTGGCCGCATGGCGAAGCACCTCTGGCTGCTGCGGCACGGCGATGCGGTGCCGCACGGATCGCGTCCGGACTTCGACCGCGAGCTCACGCCCAAGGGCGAGCGGCAGGCCCGCACGGCGGGGAGGGCGCTCTCGCGCGCGCGCGTCGACCTCGACGGCTGCTACTCGAGCCCGAAGGTCCGGGCACGGGACACGGCGCGGCTCGCCTGCGAGGAGCTGGGCGTCGCCTTCGAGGAGACGCCGGTGCTCGAAGAAGGCTTCGAGGCCGACGACGCGCGCGAGCTGCTGCTGGCCCACGACGACGGCGCCCACGTGCTCGTCGTCGGCCACGACCCGGACTTCACGGACGTCGTCCACGCGTTGACTAACGCCCGGATCGACTTCAAGAAGGGCGGCATCGCCGTCGTCAAGCTCGACGGCGCCCCCGCGCTCGTCGCCCTGCTGCGGCCGGCCGAGCTCGAGCCTATGGCTGGCTGAGCGCCGCCAGCGTCATCGCAAGCGCGACCTCCGCCCGCTCGCGCAGGGACCGGGCGAGCAGGAACTCGTCGGGGTTGTGCGCGCGGCCGCCGCGCGGGCCGAGGCCGTCGATGGTGACGGGGATGACCGGGGCGAAGTGGCTGGCGTCGCTGGCGCCGCCGCGCGCGTGGCCGTGCAGCGGGCGGCCGAGCACGGCGGCGGCGCGCTCGATCACCGGCGCGTCTGCGATGCGCGCGTCCATGCCGGGCCAGACGCGCAGCAGGCCGGCTTGCAGGCGGACACCCTCGTAGGACTCCGGCACCGCCGCGAGCACCGCGTCGAAGGCGGCGCGATCGTCCGCGCGCAGGTCGCAGAACAGCTCGCCGTCGCCGGGCACGACGTTGAAGGCGTCGCCCGACTTGAGGATCGTCGGCACGGCGGTCAGCCGGTGCTCGCCCTCGGGATCGTGACGGGTCGCGACCGCCTGCGCGACGGTCGCCAGCGCCAGCAGCGCGTTGCGGCCGGCGTCGGGGGCCGAGCCCGAGTGCGACGCGCGCCCGTGGGCGCGCACGTGCAGCGTCCCGGCGCCCTTGCGGCGCACGACGACCGCATCCTCGCCGTCGCCGTCGGTCTCGCCCGCCTCGAAGCACAGGCACGCGTCCCAGCCCGCGAAGGTCTCCGCGTGCGCGAAGGGGGCCGTGCGCCACTCCTCGTCGCAGACGAGCAGCAGCGCCGCGTCGGCGAACAGCTCCGGACGGCCGGCGAGCGCCCGCAGCACGCCGAGCGCCAGGACGTCGCCGCCCTTCATGTCGATGCTGCCGGACCCGTACAGCTTGCCCTCCTCGCGCCGTAGAGGCTGATGGACGTCGTGGGCGACCACGGTGTCGAGGTGGCCGAGCAGCAGGACGCGGCCCGTCCCGGTGCCAGTCAGGCGCGCGAGCAGGTCCGGGGCGTGTCCGGACGACGAGCACGCGGGGCGCTCGATCTCGGCCTCGTCTCCCACGAGCGCGGCGCAGACAGAGGCGCACTCCTCGGCCGCCGCGTGGTCCCCCGACGGCGACGAGACGGCCACCAGCGCCTCCAGCTCGCGCTCGGCGTGGCGGGCGATGCGCTCCGCCTGGTCGTGCACCCAGGGATCCATGCCCCTGAAGCTAACGTCCTTCGCCGTGCCGGAGCTCCCCGAGGTCGAAGCCACCGTGCGTCTGCTGGACGCCGCGGTGCGCGGCGCGACCGTGCAATCGGCGCTCGCCCCCGGCGTCAACGTGCTCAAGACGTTCGACCCGCCGCTGCCCGCGCTCGAAGGGTCGGCAATCGCCGGGCTGCGCCGGCGCGGCAAGCTCATCCTGCTGGAGGCCGAGAGCGAGGGCCACGGGCACCTGACCATCGTCATGCACCTGATGAGCGCCGGCCGGCTGCAGCTCTACGCCAAGCGCGCGTCGATGAAGGACCGCACGTCGCGGCTGCTGATCCGCCTCGACGGGGACCGCGAGCTGCGCCTGCGCGAGTTCGGCACCAAGCAGGCGGCCTGGGCGCGGCTCTACACGGTCGAAGGGCTCAGCGAGGACGGCCACCTGCGCCACCTCGGGCCCGAGGCGTGGCCGGACCCGCCCGCCGGCTCAGACCTGCGCGAGCGGCTCGACCTTCCCCGGCCGCTGCACTCCGTGCTGCGCGACCAGCAGGTCCTGGCGGGCATCGGCCGCACCTGGGTCGACGACATCCTGTACGCGGCCAAGCTGTCCCCGTTCAAGCGCGGGGACGACCTGTCGGCGGCGGAGGCGCAGGCCCTGCGCAAGGCGATCGGGGGCGAGCTGGGCCGTGCGGTCGAGTACTACGCGGAGCACTGGGCGCTGCCGCTGCCCGACAAGCAGGCCAAGGTCGCCCGCGTCCACGCCCACCAGGGCGAGCCGTGCCCGCGCTGCGAGACCGTCCTGGAGGCGGTCTTCTACGAGGACTACGTGATGACCTACTGCCCGCTCTGCCAGACGGGCGGCCGCGTCCTCAAGGACCGGCGGCTGTCGCGGCTGCTGAAGTAGCCTCGCAGCCATGATCGAGCCCGGCGAGCGCGCACCTGCTTTCACCCTTCCGAACCACGACGGCCAGGACGTCTCGCTCGGTGACTTCGCCGGCCGGACCGTCGTCGTGTACTTCTACCCCAAGGCCAACACGTCGGGTTGCACCACGCAGGCCTGCGGCGTGCGCGACCATCGCGGCGACTACGAGGCTGCCGGCGCCGTGGTCCTCGGCGTCTCCCCCGACCCGATCTCCGACGTCAAGAAGTTCCACGACGCCCAGGATCTCAACTTCCCGCTGCTGGCCGACGCAGACCACGCGACCTGCGAGGCCTACGGGGTCTGGCAGGAGAAGTCGAACTACGGCCGCAAATACTGGGGCGCGACCCGCTCGACCTTCATCATCGGCGGCGACGGCGTCGTGGAGCACGTGATCGCCAAGGCCAAGCCGACGACGCACGACGATGAGGTGCTGGCGGCGCTGGCCGCCGTTTGAGTCAGTCCCACCAGAGGCCGACCAGGGCGTGGCCCGCGGGCAGCGGCGGCAGCCCGGGCGGGTTCTCGAACCACGGCTTGTCGAGCAGCTCCTCGTCGGGCTCGAGCTCTCCGGCCCAGCGCGCGATCTGGTGCGGGGGCGCCGTGGTGATCACGTACACGGCCGGGACGTAGGGCCATTCGGGCGGGTCGAGCACCTCGTCGATCTGCGCGAGGACGTCGTGGACCTCGCCCCGCGCGAGCATCTCGCCGAAGACCTCGGAGAACAGCTCCATGCCCGGATGGCGCCGCAGGTTGGGCGCGATCGACGCCGTGTCGTCGTTTCCATCCAGGAACAGCTCGATCGGCACGACCGGGTGCGCCCCGTGGCCCCCGAGACGGTCGATGGTGGCGAGCAGGTCGTCGAGCCCCATGCAGGGGCATGCTACGTGCCACTGCGGCTGCGGCTGCGGCGGGTGCGGCGGCTCGGGCTAGCCGTCGAGCACCTGCACGCCGCACGCCGCGGCGAAGGGCCCGGCGTTGGCGAGGACGTCAGCCCACGGCATGCGCACGCCTTGCAGGCCGTCCAGCCCGCGCACGGCCTCGAGCCTGCAGCCGCGCAGCTCCACCGATTCGAAGCGCGCGCCGCTGAGGTCGGCGCCCGTGAGGTCGCAGTCGTCGAAGACGACGGTGCGAAGCCCGGCCTGCTGGAAGTCGGCCTGGGTGAGCACGCACGAGCTCACCAGCACGCGCTCCAGGCGCGCGCCGGCGAAGGCGCTGAGGTCCGCGCGGCAGTCCGCGAGGACGACGTCGCCAAGCGTGCTCTGGCTGAGGTTCGCCCCGGTCAGGCGGCCGCGCTCGACGTGCCGCGCCGCCAGCTGGCGCCCGGGGCGTCGAGGTTGGCGAGGTCGCAGCCGCGCAGCTCGCAGTCGACCAGTCCGAGACCGGGCCGGCGCTCGCCGGCGAGGCTCGCACCCTCCAGGCGGGCGCCGTCGATGCGCGATGCCTGGAGGTCGGCCGGCTCGGGCCGCGGCGGCAGGTCGGGCGGGTCGGGACGCATCGCCCGCGCGAGTCAAGCAGGCTGACGGCGTTTCTGGGGCTCGGAGCGTTTACGGCTGGGCTGGTAAGGAGGAGACCACCGCCCGCGATGCCTCGGCGTGCCGCTTGCGCGTGCGTCGTGTCTCCCGGGAGGGGAACCAAACGCCCGCTCGCGCCCGGCGACCCGGCAACCTGTGCATTTCACCCCTCAGAGCGGGGGCAAATGCACAGAAGTCCCGTGCGCCCGCCGACTCGATCAGGTCGCGCACGTCGCCGGCCGAGAACGACCGCACGAGATAAAAAAGCGCCAGCAGGACGATCAGCGCGACGCCCGACAGGGCCAGCCGGCGCATGCCCACAGGGTACGGTGGGGCCGCGGTGACTCTCGCGTCCATCGGCTCCTTCTTCGACTCGGTCGGCGAGTTTTTCGCGAACCTCGCCCGCGTGCACTGGCTCACGCTGCTGCTCGGGCTGACCTTCTTCGGGATCTACCTGACGCTGCGCTCGCGGGCCTGGCTTGCGGTGCTGCGCGCCGCCTACCCGGACGAGCCGATCCAGTGGCGCCGCGTCTGGGGCGCCTACATGGCCGCCTATGGCTTCAACAACGTCGTCCCCGCGCGCGGCGGGGACGTCATGAAGCTGTTCTTGACCAAGACGTCGATTCCGAAGGCCAGCTACCCCGCGGTCGGCTCCTCGCTGCTCGTAGAGGGCATCTTCGACCTGACGATCGCGATCCCGGTGCTGGCCTTCGCGTTCAGCCAGGGCGTCTTTCCCAAGCCGCCCGACTTCTCCAAGCTCAACGCGTTCGACCTGTCCTACCTCGCGGCGCATCCGCGCGGGACGCTGTTCGGCCTGACCGTGCTCGGCATCCTCATCTTCGCCGGCTTCGCGCTGCTCAGCGCCCGCGTGCGGGCGTTCTGGGCGCGCGTGCGCCAGGGCGTCGCGATCCTGCGGGACCGCCGCCGCTACCTGCGCGAGGTGTGGCTTGTCCAGTTCGCCGGCTGGCTGTTTCGCTGTGCGGCCTTCTGGTGCCTGCTCGAGGCGTTCGGGGTCGGCGGGTCAGTGCGCAACGTCCTGCTCGTGCTCGGGACCAACGCCGTGGCGGCCATCGTGCCCTTCACGCCGGGCGGCGCCGGCGTGCAGCAGGCGCTGCTCGTGAAGGTCTTCGGCAGCAGCTCGGTCGTCGCGGCCTATTCCGTCGGCCAGCAGATCGCCATCGGCGTGTTCTCGCTCGCGATGGGCTTCATCGCCCTGGTGACGATCTTCAAGTTCCGCTCTTTCAAGGAGGCGATCGCGTCCGGCAAGGCGTCGCGCGCCGCCGACGGCGACAAGTCACCAGGCGACGAGCCGCCCGACGACGGGCCCCAGGCGCCGGACGGCCGCCGCCGCCGTCGGGAACCCGCCTGAGCACCGCGAGCCCTAGGACAGGCCCTGGCGCGCTTCGCGCACGAGTGCGACGGCCTCCGGGAACACCACGACCATCACCGCCCGGATCTGCTGCGCCTGGTCCTCCGCGCCGCCCTGCAGGTTGATGCGAGCCACCGCGGCGCACGTCATGTCGACCGCGAGCTTGATGGCGTTGTCTGCCCAGGCCAGGTTCTGCGCGCCCTGCATCTGCTCCATCGCCTCCTGCAGGCGCTTCTGGAGGTCTGGGTCATTGAAGAAACCGCCGAAGCCTTCCATGCGATCATCGTACCCGCCGCGCGAGCACGGCCACCGTGCCTCCCCGGCCCGCCGTCCCAGCCGCGGCCTCGGCGGCCAGGGCGACTCCGGCCAGCGGCAGCGCCAGGGCGGTGGGGACGGCGTCGCTGACGCGCAGCGGCGCGTTGCGCTTGAGCGTGTGGTAGAGCCAGGACGGGGTCGGCGTCACGCGGTTGACAAGCGACTGCCAGAGCCCGAACGGGTTGTGCTCGAGCAGGACGTGCTCGGTGGCGGCGACCGCGAAGCCGCTGCGCTCCAGCAGCGTCCGCAGGCCGCGGGCGGTGAAGTGCGTGCGGTGCCGCGGCAGGTCGAGGTGATACCAGTGCGGCCCGGCCAGGCGGGCCTGCAGCGAGTCCAGGTTCGGCACGCCGGCCAGCAGCGCGCCGCCGGGCCGGAGCCAGCCGCGCAGGCGCTCGAGCGCGGCTCCGGGGCGCTCGACATGCTCGAGCACGTGCCACAGGGTGATCGCTCCGAGTGAGCCCGCCGCGACCGCGGCGTCCTCGAGCGCGACCGCCTCGACGTGGGCGGCGCGCGAGCGCCCGGACGGCTCGATGCCGCGCGCGTCCCAGCCCGCGGTCCGCGCGTGCGCGACGAAGCGCCCGCGACCCGCCCCGACGTCGAGCAGTGGCCCCGGGGGAGCGGCCGCCCGGGCGAGGATCGCGAGTCGCCGGCGGTCGAACGCGTGCAGGATGGGGGCCGCGGTCCCCGCGCCGCGGGGGGCGCCCGGTCGGTAGGCGCCGGCTTCGTGGGCGGCGGAGAACTCCGGGGGCGGCCCGGCCGTCACGGCGGTGCCGCAGGCGGCGCAGCGCAGCAGCAGGTGCGTGGCGCCCGAGGCCGGCTCGTGATCGGGCGCGCGACGCCAGGCGCGCAGCGCGCCGCCGCAGGCCGGGCAGGTGGCGTCGGCGCTCACCACTTGAACCCTAAGCTTCCGTGCTGCATGGCCACCGCCGAGGTACCGACCGCGTCGCCCGACGAGCAGCTCGCCTGGGAGGCCGAGCAGCGGCCCCGCGCGGCGATCGCGGCGATCAGCGCCGCCATGCTGGCGATCCTCGGCGCGATCTTCAGCCGCCTGTCGCTCACGGGCGCACCGACGCCGACGCTCCCGGACTCGCTGCGCAACCTCGAGCGGCCGGGGCCGATCGGCGATCACGAGAGCCTGCGCGTCCCGCTGTTTCAGTTCTTCTCAGACCACGCCGCCTCCGTGCTGGCCGGGGCGGTCCTGCTCGGCCTCGCCGCAGTCGCGGCGGCGCTCACGCTCTCGTTTTTGGCCCGTGCGGCGCGCGCGCGCTCGGAGCGCTTCCCGCGCTTCGGCACGAACATGGCCCTCGTCGGCGCCGCGGCCGTGCTCGTCGGCTCCGTGCTCGTCGCGCTCGGGACGCGCGCGTGGGTCGACGACCTGCTCGCCTCCTCCCATACGATCAAGGCCTTCGCGGACATCTCGCGCCCGCTCGCGCTCGACGCGGGCCAGATCATCGTGCAGGTCGGCGGGCTCGTCCTGGCCGGCTCCTACGTCCTCGTCGCCCTGCACAGCATGCGCACCGGGCTGCTGCCACGCGCGTGGGGGATCCTGGGCATCTTCGTCGGCGTGATGGTCGTCCTGCCCGTCCCGCTGTTCTCCGACGTGCTGCAGCCGGTGTGGCTGCTCGCGGTCGCCCTGCTGATCCTGCAGCGGTGGCCCGGCGGGACACCGCCGGCGTGGATCACCGGCAAGGCCGAGCCGTGGCCCACCGGCGCGCAGTTGCGCGAGGAGCGCCAGACGGCGCGCGGTGGGCCCGTAGCCAAGCCGAAGGCCAAGGCCGCGGAAAGGCCCGTCCCAGCCGCCGGGCGCCCGGCGAAGCCGCATCCGTCCTCCAAGAAGCGCAAGCGCAAGCGACGCGGCTGAGGCCTTCGCCCGGCCCCGGCGGTTTGACGCGCTCCCGCTGCGGTTAGCCCCAACGGCAACCATCCATCGACGCTCGGCGTCGTAGGGGACGCTGGTCGTCGGGAAGACGAGGGGGACTGCATCATGGAAGCAGGAGCCGTTGGAGGGGGCTGGAAGGTCGCCGATCCCGGCCCGCTCGGCCTTGCCGCGTTCGCGCTCACGACCTTCGTGTTGAGCATGTACAACGCGGAGATCCTCGATGCCAAGGGCGAGCCGATCGTCTTCGGCCTCGCGCTCGCCTACGGCGGGCTCGTGCAGCTGCTGGCCGGCATGTGGGAGTTCCGCACGGGCAACACGTTCGGGGCGCTCGCGTTCTCGTCCTTCGGCGGCTTTTGGCTGTCGTTCTGGGCCTTCGAGCAGTTCTACGCCAAGAGCGTCCCGGAGGCCGCCCTCGGCCCGGCCGTCGGCGTCTACCTCGTCGGCTGGGGCGTCTTCACGACGTACATGCTCGTCGCCTCGCTGCGGACGACTGCCGCGATCGCCGTCGTCTTCCTGCTGCTCGCGCCGACGTTCTGGCTGCTCGGCATCGGCGAGTGGACGGGGACGACCGGTCTCACACAGGCCGGCGGCTACCTCGGGCTGGCGACCGCACTCGCGGCTTGGTATGCCTCCTTTGCGGGCGTCACGAACGCGACGTTCGGCCGCACCGTCATGCCGGTGGGGCCCATGAACAAGCGATGAACCGCCTGGACTCGACCTTCGATCAGAGGAGACGCAGTGTCCACTGAAGAGCAGCCGGACAGCACGCTCGAGCACGACCTCGAGTCCCTGATGGAGGTCGAGAGCTTCCCGCCGACGGAGGACTTCGTCAAGCAGGCGCTCGTCACCGATCCGGCGGTCTACGAGCAGGCGGAGTCCGACTTCAAGGGCTTCTGGGAGAAGCAGGCCGGCGCGCTGGACTGGGGCGAGCGCTGGGACGCCGTGCTCGACGAGTCCGACCCGCCATTCTACAAGTGGTTCGTCGGCGGCAGGCTCAACGTCTGCCACAACTGCGTGGACCGCCACGTGGACGCCGGCAACGGCGCCCGCGTGGCCTTTCACTGGCACGGCGAGGAGGGCGAGACCCGCGACATCACCTACGCCGACCTGCACCGCGACGTGCAGCGGTTCGCCAACGTCCTGAGGGCGCGCGGGATCGAGCAGGGCGACGTCGTCGGGATCTTCCTGCCGATGATCCCCGAAGTCGCCGTCGCGATGCTGGCGTGCGCGCGCATCGGCGCGATCCACAACGTGGTCTTCGGCGGCTTCAGCGCCGCCTCGGTCAGGGAGCGCATGGAGTTCTCCGAGGCCAAGGTGCTCGTGACCGTCGACGGCGCGCGGCGCAAGGGCAAGACCGCGCCCGTCAAGGAGCAGGTCGACGAGAGCATGGGCGACCTCGGCTCGCTCGAGACGATCGTCGTCGTCCAGCACGCCGGAAACGACTGCCCGATGGGCGAGCGCGACGTCTGGTACCACGACGAGATGGAGCGGGCCGACGCCGAGTGCGAGGCCGAGGCCTTCGACTCCGAGACGCCGCTCTTCATCCTCTACACCTCGGGCTCGACGGCCAAGCCGAAGGGCATCCTGCACACCTCGGGCGGCTACCTGACCCAGGTCGCCTACACGCACAAGGTCGTCTTCGACCTGCACGAGGACGAGGACGTCTTCTGGTGCTCGGCCGACGTCGGCTGGGTCACCGGGCACTCCTACATCGTCTACGGGCCGCTGGCCAACGGCGCCACGTCGGTGATGTGGGAGGGCGGCCCCGACTACCCGCACAAGGGCATCTGGTGGGAGCTGTGCGAGAAGTACGGGGTGACGAAGTTCTACACCGCCCCGACCGCCATCCGCGCCTGCATGAAGTGGGGCACCGAGCACGTCGAAAAGCACGACCTGTCAAAGCTCGAGCTGCTCGGGACGGTCGGCGAGCCGATCAACCCCAAGGCCTGGCTCTGGTACCACAAGGTCATCGGCGGCGGGCGGTGCCCGATCGTCGATACGTGGTGGCAGACGGAGACGGGCGGGATCATGATCACGACGCTCCCGGCCGTCGACTACGCCAAGCCGGGCTCGGCGGGCCGGCCGATGCCGGGCATCAGGGCGGAGGTCGTCACCGAGGACAACGAGGACGCCGGCACGGAGCAGGGCCTGCTCACCCTGCAGCGCCCGTGGCCCGGGATGCTGCGGACCCTCTACAAGGAGGACGACCGCTTCATCGAGACCTACTTCGAGAAGTTCGGCAAGGAGATCTACGTCGTCGGCGACGCGGCGCGCAAGGACCCCGACGGCTACTTCTGGGTCATCGGCCGGGTCGACGACGTCATCAACGTCTCCGGCCACCGCATGTCGACCGCCGAGGTCGAGTCGGCCATCGTCTCGCATCCGAAGGTCGCCGAGTCGGCGGTCGTCGGGCAGGCCGACGAGGACTCCGGCCAGGCAGTGTGCGCCTTCGTGACGCTCGAGGGCGACGACGACCAGGGCACGGACGAGCTCGTCCACGAGATCCGCGAGCACGTCGCCAAGAAGATCGGCAAGCTCGCGCGGCCCAAGCGCATCATCTGGGCCGACGACCTGCCCAAGACCCGGTCGGGCAAGATCATGCGCCGGCTGCTGCGCGACATCGCCGAGGGCAAGGAGCTCGGCGACGTCACCACGCTGCGGGACCCGGATGTCGTCAAGACGCTCGACAAGAAGGTCAAGGAGCGCCAGGAGGAGGAGGCCTAGTCGGCTACTCGTACTGCAGCGCCTTGAGCACGTCCAGGCGCGCCGCCCGCCGTGCCGGCGCGATCGCCGCGAGCACGCCGGCCAGGATCGCGACGATCGTGAAGATCACGAGCGCGCCGCCCGGGACCGCGAAGGCGACGCCTTGGTCGGCCAGGGCACTGGAGAGCAGCCGGGCGAGCAGGAGGCCGAGCGGCAGTCCGAGTGCCGCCCCGATCAGCGCCGTGATGATGCTCTCCTGGCGGACCATCCGCCGAACCTGGCGGCGGCTCATGCCGACCGCGCGCAGCATCCCGATCTCCCGCGTGCGCTCGAAGACCGTGAGCACGAGCGTGTTGACCATCCCGAACAGGCTCACGATCACCGACAGGGCGAGCAGCACGTAGAGCAGGTTCAGCAGGGTGTTGATCGCGTTGACGCGCTTGGTCACCCACGCGGCGCGCGAGCGCGCCTCGACGTCTGGGAAGGGCGCGAGCGCCTTCTGGACCGTCTTCGCCGAGGCGGGCCCGGACAGGAAGACGTACGCGTCCCCCGGGCGCGGGAAGGCGCCGTCGAAGGTCGCCTGCGAGACGAGTACCTTGGCCAGCAGCGGATCGATCTTCTGCACCGAGGTGCGCTTCTGCACGCCCGCGACCCGCAGCCGCAGCCGCTTGCCGCTCGGCGTGACGACGGCGAGCTCGGACCCGGTGTGCAGGTGGTGCTTGTCGGCGTAGTCGCTCTCGACGAGCGCCTGTCCCGGCCGCGGCACGGAGGACAGCCTGAGGACCGACTCGATGCCGGGCGCGAGGCCGTCGACGGAGACGGTGTCGCCGAAGGCCTTCGCGCGGTCGTGGCGGACGGGGTAGGCGTGCTCGCCGGGGAGCTTGGCCACCGCGCGACCGGCGGCGGACGGGATCGTGTCGAACCCGTTCTTCGCGGTCACGACGGTGTCCGCCGACACCAGATCCTCGAGCGACTTGCGATCCGAGCTGCGCAGCCCCTGGCCGAGCGTGGCGACGAGCGTGACCAGCGCCAGGCCGATCATCAGCGCGCCCGCGGTGCTCGCGGTGCGGGCCGGGTTGCGCGTCGCGTTCTCGCGGGCGAGGCGGCCCGCCGCGCCGCCGGCCCGCTTGGCCGGCGCGCCGAGCACCCGGGCGAGCGGGGTCACGACGCGGTTGGCGAGCATCGCCACGGCCGCGAAGAGGATCAGGCAGCCGCCGCCGAGGAAGCCGAGCGCCACGGCGGTGCTCAGACCGGCGAAGGCGCCCACGCCCAGCAGCACGAGAGCGAGGACGAGCATGCCCAGCCCGACCGCGGGCCGGCGGGCGCCCAGCTTGGGCGGCAGCTTCGCGCCCTCCTGCATCGCGGCCACGGGGCTGATCGACGTCGCGCGGCGGGCGGGGGCGATGCTCGCCAGCGCGGTGACGACGACGCCGAGCGCGAGCGACACCACGATCGTCCGCGGCTTGAGCACCTGATCGGTCTTGGGCAGGTCGATCCCGAGCGCCACGAACGCCGCCGAGAGCCCCTTGGCCAGGAAGTAGCCGAGCACGAGCCCGAGCACCGAGGCGAGCGCGCCCAGCGCGAGGCCCTCGAGCAGGACCGAGCGGCGGACCTGCTTCGCGGAGGCGCCGAGCGCGCGCAGCGTCGCCAGCTCGCGCACGCGCTGGGCGACGGTGATCGTGAGCGTGTTGTAGATGACGAAGGCCCCGACCCCGAGCGCGATGAAGCCGAACGCGAGCAGGAAGTACCGGATGAAGGAGGTCGCCTCCTCGATGTCCTTGGAGTGCTGGGCGGCCTGCTCGGCGCCGGTGCGCACCGTCGCGTCCTTGCCGACGACCGAGCGCAGGCCGGCGGCCAGCTGCTTGTCCGGCACGCCGGACGCGGCGGCCACGGAGATCGTGTCGAAGCGGCCCTGCTTGCCGAGCAGCTTCTGCGCGGTGGGGACGTCGAAGAGCCCGATCGTCGCCCCGCCGAGCGAGTTGACCTTCCCGTAGCGCGCGACGCCGGTGATCGTGAAGGTGCGCTTCGCGCCCTGGGCGGAGATGCCCAGCTTGTCCCCCGGCTTGAGGTGTTGCTTGTCGGCGGTGGAGCGGTCGATCGCGAGCTCGCCGTCGCCCTTGGGCCAGTCTCCCGCGCTGAGCGTGAACGGGTTGAAGCGCGTGGCCCCGAAGTCGACGCCGAAGGCGAGCTTGGGCGCGTTCTGGTTGCCGATCGTCTTGCCGTCAGGACCGATGAGCCGAATCTGGTCGGTGCCCTGGCCGCTCGCCTGCACCAGGCCGCTCGCCTCGGCGACGTCGGGCGCGGATCGGACCTTGGTCAGCAGCGACGCGGGGATCGTCGCCTTTCCGCTCGTGGACTGGTCGACGACGTCGCGCGCGCTGACGACGGCGCTGGTCTTGGCGTTGCCGGTGGTGAAGATCGTGTCGAACGCCTTGGAGATCGTGTCGGTGAGGACGTAGGTGCCGCAGACCATCGCGACGCCGAGCACGACGGCGAGCGTCGTGAGCAGCGCGCGGCCGCGGCGCAGCCAGAGGCCCTGGAGCGCGACGCGGCGCATCAGCTGCGCACCTCGTCGCTGGCGATGGCGCCGTCGTCGAGGTTGAGCACGCGGTCGGCGATGGCGGCCGCCTCGGGGTCGTGCGTCACCATCACGGTCGTCTGGCCGAAGCCGTCGACCGTCGATCGCAGCAGCTCGAGGATCTCGGCGCTCGTGGTCGAGTCGAGGTTGCCCGTCGGCTCGTCGGCGAACAGGACCGTCGGCCGGCTCGCGAGCGAGCGGGCCACGGCGACGCGCTGCTGCTGGCCGCCGGAGAGCTCGCTCGGTCGGTGGCCGAGCCGGTCACCCAGGCCGACCTTCTCCACGAGCTCGTCGAGCCAGGCCGGGTCGACGGTCTCGCCGGCGATCTCCGCGGGCAGCAGGATGTTCTCGCGCGCGGTGAGCATCGGGAGCAGGTTGAAGAACTGAAAGACGAAGCCGATGTGCTCGCGGCGCAGCTCGGTCAGCCCCTTGTCGTCGAGGCCCGTGACCTCCACGCCGGCGATCGACACGGTGCCGCCGTCGGGCTTGTCGAGCCCCGCGAGGACGTGCATGAGCGTGGACTTGCCCGAGCCCGAGGGGCCCATCACGGCCGTCAGGCGGGCGGGCTGGACGTCGAGGTCGACGCCGCGCAGGGCGTGCACGGCCGTCGCGCCCTCGCCGTAGACGCGGGTCAGCCCGCGAGCGGTCACGACTGCGGAGGTGGCGACTGGGGAGGTCATGGCGGCCACTCTGGCATTCCCACCGCCCGCCCGCCATCGGGATCTCCCCCTAGGGGTTCGAACCGGCGGCGGCGCGCAGATCCGCCTGGGTGAGCAGCGCGCGGACCGTGACCCCGATCGCGGCAAGCGCCGCGGGCCCGCCCTCCTGGCGATCCACGGTGACCAGCGCGGTGTCGACCTCGCGGCCTTCCTCGCGCAGGGCGCGGACCGTGTCTTGCAGCGTCGAGCCGGACGTGATCAGGTCCTCGACGAGCAGGCAGCGCGGGCCCTCGCCGAAGCTGCCCTCGAAGCGCCGGCCGCGCCCGTGGCCCTTGGCCTTGCCGCGGTCGATCACGAACGGGCGGTCGAGCTCGAGCCCCAGCGCCGTGACGATCGGCACGCCGCCGAGCGCCGGACCGACGAGCGTGCCGTCGTCGTCGAGCAGGTCGTGCTCGGCGATCAGGCGCGCGTACCCGGCGGCGATCAGGCGCAGCGCGGGCGGGTAGGTCGCGATCAGGCGACCGTCGACGTAGAAGTCGCTCGTCCCGCCGCCGGTGAGCTCGAAGCGGCCCTCCAGAAACGCGCCTCGCTCGATGTAGTACGCCGCGAGCCGATCCTTCATGCCGGCCAACCTAGCGGCCGCCGGCCCCGGTGCCGAAGCGGGTGGCTGGGTAGCCTTTCCGGCAAGGGAAGGAGCAGCCGTGTCGATCGATTCCTCGACCTCCTACGAGCAGGCCGTCAACAACCACAGCTGGGACGTTCCGGAGCGCTTCAACATCGCGCAGGACGTGTGCGACAAGCACCCGCGCGAAAAGCTCGCGATGGTGCACGAGCGCCACGACGGAGAGCGGCGCGAGGTCAGCTGGGGCGAGCTGCAGGACCTCGCGGCGCAGGCCGCCCACGCGCTCGCCGACGCCGGCGTGCAGCGCGGCGACCGCGTCGCCGTCGTCCTGCCGCCGACGCCGGAGACGGCCGCGGTCTTCTTCGGCACCTGGAAGCTCGGCGCGCTGCTGCTGTCCATGTCCGTGCTCTACGGCGACGACGCCATCAAGCACCGTCTCGACGACTCCGGGGCCACGGTGCTCGTCACCGATACGGCCAACCGCGACCGCTTCGCGCATGGCAGCATCCTCGTGCTCGACGAGGGGTTGCTCGACGGCCGGCCGACGGAGTTCGAGTCAGTCGACACCGCCGCCGACGACCCCGCGCAGCTCTACTACACGTCCGGCACGACCGGCAGGGCCAAGGGCATCGTGCACGCGCATCGCTACGTGCTCGGGCACGAGGAGTTCGTCTACTGCCACGACGTGCGCGACGGCGAGCGCTTCCACGGCATGGGCGAGTGGGCGTGGGCGGCCGGCATCGCGCCGCTGCTCGGCCCGTGGCGCTACGGCGCGGTCCAGTGCGTCCTCCAGCGCCAGGGCGGCTTCGACGCCCGCCAGCAGCTCGACTTCCTCTCACGCAACGAGGTCACCAACGTCTTCACGACGCCGACCGCGATGCGCTCGATGATGTCGATCCCAGACGCCGGCAAGGCCTACCCGTGCGACTTCCGCGTCGTCTGCTCGGCGGGCGAGCCGCTCAACCCCGAGGCGATCAGGTGGTTCCGCGAGCAGTACGGCGTCACCGTGCTCGACTACTACGGGCTCACCGAGTCCTATCCGCTCGTCGCGAACTTCCCCTTCATGGAGGTGCGCGAGGGCTCGATGGGCAAGCCGATGCCGGGCTGGGACGTCCAGATCCTCGACGAGGACGAGCACCCCGTCGGGCAGGGCGAGCGCGGCGAGATCTGCCTGCGTGCGCGGTCGAACCCGCACTATCCCCTCGGCTACTGGCGCAACGAGGAGGCGTCGCGGGAGACCTTCGGCGGCGAGTGGTTTCACACCAAGGATGCCGCATCGACCGACGCGGACGGCTACTACTGGTACGAGGGTCGCGCCGACGACGTGATCATCGCCGCCGGCTACCGCATCGGGCCGTTCGAGGTCGAGTCCGCCTGCCTCGAGCATCCCGCCGTCGCCGAGGCCGCCGCGGTCGCCTCGCCCGACGAGCGCCGCGGCAGCGTGGTCAAGGCCTTCATCGTGCTGGCCGACGGGTATTCCGGCTCCGCGGAGTGCGAGCAGTCGATCAAGGACCACGTCCGCGATCACCTCTCGGCCTACGCCTACCCGCGCAAGATCGAGTTCGTCGCGGAGCTGCCCAAGACGCTCACGGGCAAGATCCGGCGGATCGAGCTGCGCCAGGCCGAGCTCGAGCGGGCGAAGGAGGCCTGAGCCTCAGGCGTTCCGCGGTCTCGTGGTCGACCTCATATGGGCGCCTTGTGCCGGGCCTCGGTGCGCAGCTCGGAGAGGATGCGCTCCAGGCGCGGCTCGGCCGTCGTGTCGACGTGCGTCATCGCCCGGCCGACGGCGGGGTGCACGGCGCAGATCTGCCGGTGCATCTCGTGCGCCACGGCGCGGTAGGTGGGATGGCCCTCGCGGCCCGAGCGCAGCTCGACCAGGTGCATCGCCTCGCGGGCGTTGAGGTCGAGCACGTAGCGGATGCGGTAGCCCAGGCACAGCGCGTACGGCGCGGCGTCGGTCAGGCCGGCGTCCGCCAGGCGGCAGTACTCGGCCCGCGAGCGGTCAAGGGCCTGTGTGTAGGCGTCGCCGACGCCCGCGGCGACGACCTCCTCCGGCACGCCGGCGCCGAGGTCGGGCGAGAGCGCCTGCCACTGGACGGTCAGCATGCGGTGGCGCTGCAGGTCGCGGAACGCGCCGTAGTCCGAGACGATCTCGAAGCGGTAGCGCAGCGCCTCGAAGCCGCGGCCTGGGCGGTGACGGCGGTTGGCGCGCTCCCCGACGAGCGCGGCGATCGCGGCCGCGCGGTCCGCCCCGCTCAGCTCGGCGACCGCGGCGCGGGCGGCGGCCTCGGAGGCCGTGGACTCCTCGAAGATCAGCGCGGCCAGCAGCTGCTCCTCGTCCCCGTCGACGTGCGTCAGGGTGACGGCGGGCCGGTCGTCGCCCTCCGGGCGGTCGAGGCCGAGACGGGCGGCCCAGTGCTCCCCGGCGGCGCGGCGGCGCTGGAGGTGGGAGACCCATTCGCCGCCGCGGTCGGGGCGCTGCACGCGCGCGACGAAGCTCGGCATGACGGCCTTGATGGCGTCGAGGATCAACTCGCCGTAGCGGCGCGCCTCGGGCAGCGGGTGGCCGATCAGGTGCAGGATCAGCTGCTCGTAAGCCTGGCCCGTCGCGTAGATGCCCATGTGCGAGAGCGAGGCGGCCGGCAGCAGGCCGCGCAGCAGGTCGTACGCCTTGGCGTTGACCGCCCGGCGCCGCGCGGCCTCGGACTCGCCGTCGGCGCGCGGGAAGGTCTCGTCGACCCAGGCGCGCACGCGCGGCAGCGCGGCCGAGTAGGTCTCAAACAGCGCGTCCATCGCGGCGGCGTAGGCGGGCCCGAGCTGGTCGTCGCGGTAGTACCGGTATCCGCCCCCGGGGATCTCGCGGTCGTAGGCCAGGTAGCGCGTGCTCTGCTCGAGGTAGGCGCCGAGGCGCGGGCGCTGGATCAGCTTGGTGAGGATGTTCGAGCACCACTCCGCCGCGACGTGGGCGCCGCCGAGCTGGGCGACCGAGTCGTCGCCGTAGCCGACGAAGATGCGCTCGTAGAGCTCGGCCGCGCGCTTCCCCTCGTCGCCGTCGTAGGCGGTCTGGCCGGTGGCCGGGAGGGAGTCCGCGAACTCGTCCAGGAACAGCCGGCGCAGCGTCCCCGGGTAGCGCGAGTAGCGCGCGAACAGCGCGCCCTTGACCGTCTCCGGCAGGTTGGCCAGCGCGAACACCGGCTGGTCGAGGTTGGTCACGTGCGGCGCGATGCGCGCGCGCTCTACGGGGGTGAGCTCGTCGACTGGATACCTCACGGGCGGCTGAATCTAGCGCGGGGTCCGGAGGGCATCTTGGGGAGCTCGCAAAGTGCGACAGGGTCGGCATGGCTAGCGCTCGCCGGCCAAGCCAGCGCTTTGCGATGCGGCGGCCAGCAGCGATGCTGGCGTCTCGACCGGAGCAGCGTCCGCTTCGCTTCACGACCCGCTCAGCGTGCTACCGCCGAAGCCGATCGCTTCGGTGACGATAAAACCGAGCCAGAAGCTGCTTCCTGGTGCGGACGAGTTGAAGGGCCGCCTCGCTCGGGTGCGTTTAACGGGGTTTTCGCACCCGAAGAGCGTGGCCCGATTGCTCCCATCGACCACCTTGGTCACAACCTGGGCCCAACCGCTGAAGCCGGACACTGGCTCAGGGGGTGTGATCTTCAGCTCTCGGTAACCGCTTTCTGAGCTGGCCGCGTCGTAGGCGTCGCGCGTAGGAGTGAGATGAGCACCTCGTAGTCCATCGCGACCCCGTGGTGGCGCAGCCGGGGAAGATCGGGACCGTCTACACCGCGACGACCCCGACCGCCATCGGGCGTGTTCAGCTGAGTCGGAGGCTGTAGCGGCCGTGGCCGCGGCGCGCGAGTCGGAAGACGACGCGGCGGATGCCGGCCTTGAGGTCGCGTCGCGCGATCGTGCGGCGCCCGCGGGGTGAGCCGGGCCGTGGTGGCTGGCTGGTGATGACCTTGCACGTGACCTTGACCTTCTTGGCCGACTTGGCCTTCTTGACCTTGCAGGTCACCTTGGAGGCCCGTCCGGCGGGACCGCGCGCGCCCGAGGCGCCCGGTAGGCCCTGCGGTCCGGCCGGCCCACCCGCCCCTGCGGCTCCCGTGCCGATCGGTCCAGCGGGCCCGGTCGGGCCGATGGACCCGGTGGCTCCATCGGCGCCGTTGGCTCCTGATGAGCCCGCCGGTCCGGCTGGCCCCACTGGTCCGGCGGGTCCGCCGACAGGCCGCGAGCGGCAGTGCTGGCGTTCAGCAGCACCGTCACGTTGCCCGAGCCGCTGTTGGCGGTGCCGCTGTTGGCGGTCGCGAGGTCGGGCTTTCCGTCGCCGTTGAGGTCCGCGATCGCCACCGAGAACGGGCCGCTGCCCGCGGCGAACGGCGACCCGGGCGCGGGCGTGAAACCGCCGCTGCCGTTGCCCAGCAGCACCGTGACGCTGCCCGAGCTGGAGTTGGCGGTCGCGAGGTCGGGCCTTGCGTCGCCGTTTAGGTCGGCGATCGCCACCGAGGTCGCGCTGGTGCCGGCGGCGAACGGGGAGCCCGTCGCGGGCGTGAAGCCCACCGTCGCCTACGCAGCCGCCGCGACCCCGGCCATCATGCCGATGGTCATGACCGCCACCATCGTCATCCGCCGCCATCTCCTGCCGACCATCACATCTCCCAGATCTGGGTCACTGCGAGCACACTCGCAGGCCGAAGCCAGCGAAGGATCGCACAGCCCGACGAGCGGCGCGCAGCCTGCTCCACCGCCCTGCCCGCAGTCACCTCTACAGGCGCGTACGGCGGAACTGACGTCGCTTCCGGCCCACGACCATGCGGGGAAACGACGGAAGCTGCGTGACGTCGCGTCCCAATAGGTGACCTGAGCGTCTGCCGCTGCCCCCGGCTGCAGTCTCCATCACTTCGAAGTCCCACTGTGTCCAACCCTCCTGGAGCCCCTTCTAAGCTGCGGGTCGCTCCGATGGCTCCAGCCGGCGGCGAACTTGAGCGACGGGCAGCCGGCGGTCGCCGTGGCGGCGACCGTGTAGGTAGAGCCCGCAGACCTCGTTCGCGCGCTCCTCGAAGTACCGCGCTGAATCAGCTCATCGGGTACTTCTTCGGTCTGGCCATGGTTCGGGAGCTTCCTCTCCACGAGGAATCCTGGCTTCAAAGTCTCTGTGAAACCCGGGACGGCCTCGCTGAGCTTCCGTACGAACCGAGGTGTCCTAGTCAAGCCCGGCTAAGCGGAGGTTGACTCGGAATCCGGGAGCGTAGAGGATGACCTCATCCGGGTGTTCGAACAGGAGGTGCGCCGTGAAGATTCAGGCGGTTATCGATCGAGCGATCGGGGATCCGATCTTTGCTGCTGAACTTGCCGAGAAGGCCGGTAAGGCCTCCCGGCAGGCAAATGAGCAAGCGATCGACAGTGCCGGGGCCACCGGTTTCAGCGGCGAGGCCTGGGAGGCATTGCTCGGCGAGTTCGCAGACAGCCCCGCTGAGCTGTCGCAACTGGTCAGCGTGGATGACAACGAATTCGGGGGCGCCACCACGGGCATGACCACGACGACCATCACGACGACGACCTCGCTGCCCTGCGGAATCACGACGACGACGACGACCACCACGACGACCACGACGATCTTCGTCAAGTCTGAATAGGCGCTAGAAGGCTGTGCGGTCCTCCGGTGGTCCGCGCTTGCTGTGAGGACCCGTGCCGTCTCCTTCGACGCGCTCGAGCGCGAATGGGCAGGTGCCGCAGATCGATGGCTTCCCGTCGTGCCGAGCGGGTCCGAGTGGCGGTCCAGCCCGAGTCCACGCGACGGTGTCCCCCCGCAGGGCTGGAAGCTCCACGTCTCCGCCAGCATCCTTTCGGCGACCGCTGTCCTGAACGCCGTCGCTCCCCTGCTTGAGGCGCGAGGGGTCCTGTTCAAGGCGCCAGCGTCGCTGCTGATGCTAAAGAAGCTGAACTGTGGCCTCTTCTACGGGTACGTGCAGGTGGGGAAGTTCCTGACCGCCTATCCGAGCAGTGACGACGAGGCCTGCGTGCTCGCGCACCAGCTCGACTTGGCCACCCGATCGTTCGCTGGCCCGGCGGTGCCGCTCGAGCAGCCGGTGGCGTCCGGCAGCTCGGTGTTCACACGCTACGGATCGTTCGGATCGGCGCAGGACGGCGACGACGGCTCGCGCGTGCGGGCGCCGGACGGCTCGCTCGTGGAGGATCAACGGACTCGGAATCCCGAATGGGCGCAGTGTCCACCAGGGCTGATCCTGCATGATGTGACCCCCGTCCCGCCCGGGAATCCGCTGGCGACCAAGTTCCGCGCCTACCAAGCGCTCGTACAACGGGGGAAGGGCGGGGTCTACCGGGCGCTCGACCTCACCACCCGCCCGGCGCGCCTGTGTCTGCTCAAAGAGGGCCGTTCCGGCGGCGAAGTCGAATGGGACGGCAGCGACGGCCGCGGCTGGGCCGAGCGAGAGCTCGAGGTGCTGCTTGAACTCAAACCGACTCCCGTGCCGACTCCCGACGTGTACCACCACTTCGAGCTGGAGGGGAATCTCTATCTGGTTCTGGAGTGGATCGAGGGCGACTCTCTGGCTGACATGCTGCAGCCGCAATCCGAGACCCTGACCATCGCGACCGCGCTCGACATTGGCGGGCAGTGCGCGGCCGTGCTCGCCCAGATCCACGAACGCCGCTGGGTCTGGCGTGATTTAAAGGCAGCCAACCTGATCGTGTCCGAGGGGAAGGTGCGCCCGCTCGACTTCGAGGGCGCCGCACGCGCCGGGACACCTGTCCTTACCCCCTGGGGAACCGCCGGATACGCGCCGCCCGAGTGGATGGACGTCAGAGAGGCGTCGTTCGCGCAGGACCGCTACGCCCTCGGCGTGCTGCTCCATCAGCTATTCACCAATGTCGCCCCCACGGCTGAGGCCCTCGCTCCCGTACAGGCCATACGCCCCGAGGTGCCTTCAGCCGTGAGCCAACTCATCGAGGCGTTGACACACGAGAGTCCCGGCCGCCGGGGAACGGCCGCGAAAGCGTTCCGGGCGCTCCAATCCGCTCAGGGGCAGGCGAAGTCGGCAGCCTGAGGATCCACCGGCGACCCTGACCTTCGTCGGGCGGCCGATCTCGCCGGGCTCGAGCCGCGCTGCAGCGCGCTGGCCTCGCGATGCACCCTGTCGACGGCGATCGGCGGCTGGTCGAGGCCGAGCCCGAGGTCATCGCCGACGCGGCGATTGCCGCCGGCGTTGTGGATGGCGCGCTGGCGCTGCATCGTGCGTCAGGGGCACGTGAGGACGTCGACGAGTTCGACTTCCCACTGCTCGACACACACGCGCCCGCTCAGTGAGCGGCGCCGGGACACCCCGCGCGGCTGGCACCCATCGGACACCGCCCCAGCCTGCCGCGCGAGCAACCGATGCCGATCACGCGCCCGCCCAGTTGAGTATCCGCTTCTCGACACGATGGCCCGCCCGTCGGGAACCGACACTCGCATCGAGTGATGCACTAGCATCAGATGCATGCGCACTACGATCCGGATCGACGATGACGTTCTGTTCGCCGTGCAGGAGCGCGCACGGCGCGAGAAGCGCTCGGCTGGGCAGGTGATGTCCGATCTCGTCCGTCAAGCACTGACTAGGCAAAGTCGGCAACCCGACGATCACCCCGGCGCCGGGCACCACGGCTTTCAGCCCCTGCCGCACCGAGGCGCTGCCATCTCCAATGCGCTGATCGACCGACTCCGGGAAGACGAGCCCGAATGACGCGGGCGCTGCTCGACATCAATGTGCTCCTGGCGCTACTCGACAGCGACCACGTCGATCACCGCCGGGCGCACGACTGGCTCGAGGGCGCGATCGAGCACGGGTGGGCATCATGCGCAATCACCGAGAACGGCTTCGTGCGCATCATGAGCCAGCCGCGCTATCCGAGTCCCATCTCGCCTGCCGAGGCCATCGACCTCTTGAGGCGGGCGTGCGACAGCGGTCCGCACGAGTTCTGGACCTGCGATGTCAGCCTCCTGGACGCTCGAATCGTGGACCGGTCTCGGCTGCACGGTCCACGTCAGGTCACGGATGCCTACCTGCTCGCCCTGGCCACGGCACACGACGGGCACTTCGTCACCTTCGACCGCTCGCTGTCCATCTCATCCGTCAAGGGCGCCCGCAAAGACCATCTGACAGCCCTGTAGACCCTGCTGGCCAAGTAGCCCCAACCTCGACCTCGAACCCGCCATCCGCCAGGGCATCATCGATTGCTGGGAGAAGCTCGTCGCCGCCCAGCGGGCGAGCCGCGAGCCTTGAGCCCTTGCTCTTCGAGCTCGGCGCCTAGATCACGGAGGAGCTGTGGTCGACACCCACGCACATCGGCATACGTCCCGTTATGCTTCGATGCATCCGTACCACCATCGTCTTCGATCCCGATGTCGCGGCTGAGCTGGCGCGTCGGCGCGGCGAAAGGAGCGGGACGCTGCGCGACGATGTCAACCGCCTGGTTCGGCTCGGCCTTGCGCACGAGCGCGATCACGCGGCCGCGCCACCGAGCCGATTCAGTACGCCGACGTTCGACAGCGGCCGTCCGCTCATCTCTGTGGATGACGTCGGGGCGGCGATCGACCATGCCGAGGGCGAGGACCACCGCTGATCCTCGTAGACGCCAACCTGCTCATGTACTCGGTACACGAGCAGTTCGAGGCTCACGCAGCCGCCAAGACCTGGCTCGACGAGCGGCTCAACGGAACGAACAGAGTCGGGCTGCCGTGGGGAGCACTGCTCGCGTTCCTGCGCCTGTCGGCCAGCCCGCGAGTGCTGAGCCGTCCGATCGCGCTGCGCGACGCCGCTGCGGTCGTAAGCGCGTGGCTCGCGCTCCCGGTGACATGGGCACCCGAGCCGAGTGACCATCACGCGCAGATACTCACCGAGCTGCTTGCCGGCGAGTCGAAGGCCGACCTCGTGCCGGACGCGCACCTGGCCGCAATCGCCATCGAGCACGGTCTGGTCCTCTACAGCACCGACCGGGACTTCGCGCGGTTCGACGGGCTCCGCTGGACCGACCCGCTGCAACGTCGCGCCTGACTCACTCCGGGTCAACCGTTTCGTTTCCGAGAAGTCACCCGTCGATGAGCTCCGACATCAGCCAGAGGAGCAACAGCGCGAGCAGGCGCACCTGCATCTCGGAACGGAACAGGGGAAGGAGCGCCGGAGGCGATGTTCGCATTCTTGGGACGCATATCCCAGGAAAGCTAGTCCACCCCCAGGCAGTCCGCCCGCCGCGCCGGCACCCCGTTGACGATCTGCGCGCCGATCAGCTTGCGGCGGATCACGGAGGAGCTGTGGTCGATGCCCAGCTCGAGCCCGAGCTTGACGCCGTAGGCCCACTCGTGCTCGTCGGTGGTGGTCCGGTAGGTGAAGCGCTGCACGGTGCCATGGTCGTTGATGCGCCGCATCAGGTCGCGCACGGCGAGCCCCGGGTCGTCGAGGTCGAGCAGCGCGACGCGGCCGGCGGCCGCCCGGTCGGCGGGGTCGTCCATGCGCAGGCTGGCGACGGTCTCGGTCTCGACGCCGTCGTGGCCGCCGGCGGCGGCGCGCAGGGTCAGCCCGGGCGTCTTCCCGGTGTGCCACTCCGCCATCACCCGTGCGTCGCGGTCCAGGCCCGGCAGGAGGTCGACGAGCGGGCCGGAGGTCGCCGCACCGAGGTCGAGGTAGTAGGTCGTCCCGTCGCGGCCGTGGCGCCGGCCGAGCGCAGCGCGCGCGTCACCGCCGCCGATCGACAGGCTGCGGATCGCGCTCGCCGAGAGCTCGGCGCCCGCGCGCCCGCCACCCTCGAGGAAGGTGTCGTCCGGTGGGCGGATCTGCGCGACGAGCCTGTGCATCCCGTTGCTGAGGTCGAAGCCGTGCACGCGGTGCAGGATGCGCGCGAGCTCGGCCTCGTTCGCGAGCTCCCAGGTCTGGCCCGAGCGGAAGCCGACGTCGCCGCTCACCTCGGCGTCCGCGGAGATCACCGGCCCGAGCTCCAGCCCGACGCCCGCCCCGGCGCCGAGATGCTGGTCGTAGCTTGACGACAGGGCGATGGTGCCGTCCGAGCGCCGTTGCACGGCCCAGGTCTCGCCCCCGGACGAACGCAGGAAGAGAAACGAGCCGCCGCTCGCGCGCGCATGGTCCTCGCCGGCGACGACGCAGGGCTCGAGGCCGCGACGCGCGGCGTCCGAGGCGCGGCACACGTCCCCGCCCACGATGCACAGGGCCACGTGCAGCTGGTGCACGACGGCGCGCGGCAGGTCCGGCGCGGCGATCGCGGTGCCCGCGCCGGCGAGCACGAGCACGAGCAGCGCGAGCACGGCGACGTACTCCGTGGTGGCCTGGCCGGTGGAGGAGCGCACGCTTCTCCTAGCCGTGGCGCTCGCAATAGTCTCCCCCCGCTCAGCCCAGCAGGGACGTCAGCGCGTTGCCCGCGTCCTGGGCCACGTCGAACAGCGGCTGCGGGTAGACGCCGAAGAAGATGATCGCGGCCGCGCACACCACCGCGACGCCGAGCGCGAGCGGGTGGCCGCCGCCGCGCGCCGCGGCCGCGCCGCCGCCCGCCGGCAGCTCGCCTGCGCCGCCCGCCATCACCGGCCGGCCGGCCGGCGTGGTCCGCTGCAGGCGGGTGTCCTCGCTGCCCGCCCAGATCGCCGCGACGACGCGCAGGTAGTAGGCGAGCGACATGGCGGAGCCGAGCACGATGAAGACCGCGAGCCACGCGTAGCCGTTGTCGACGGCCGCGTCGATCAGGTAGATCTTGCCGAAGAAGCCGACCGTCGCCGGGAAGCCGGCCAGGGCGAGCATGGAGATCGTCATCGCCCAGGCGAGCGCGGGATTCTCCGTGCTCAGGCCGTTGAGGGCGGAGAGGTCGTCGCCGCGGTCGGTGGCGCGCTCGCGGGCCACGATCACGCCGAAGGCCGCCAGGTTCATCAGCAGGTAGGCGGCGAGGTAGAAGACCGTGGCGGCGACGCCGAGCTTGGTGGCGACGACGACGCCGGCGAGCAGGTAGCCGGCCTGCGCCACCGAGGAGTAGGCGAGCAGGCGCTTGAGCGAGGACTGGCCGAGCGCACCGACGTTGCCGACGACGATCGTGATCGCCGCGAGGACCGCGAGGATCGGCGCCCAGGTGTCGAAGGCCGAGATCAGCGCCACGTCGAAAAAGCGCAGGATCACGCCGAACGCGGCGGCCTTGGTCGCCACCGCCATGAAGGCGGTGATCGGGGTGGGCGCGCCCTCGTAGACGTCGGGCGTCCACTGGTGAAACGGGGCGACGGACGCCTTGAAGGCCAGGCCGGTCACGACCAGGGCGACGCCGGTGAGCAGCAGGACGTCGTGGTTGAAGCCCGAGGCGTCCAGCGAGGAGGCGATCGCGTTGTACCCCGTCGCGCCGGTCGCCCCGTAGACGAACGCCAGGCCGTAGACCAGCGTCGCCGAGCCGACCGAGCCGATGATCAGGTACTTCAGGCCGGACTCGAGCGAGGTGGCGCGTCGCAGCTCGCTCGCGCACAGCACGTAGAGCGGGATCGACAGCAGCTCGAAGCCGATGAACAGCGCCACCAGGTCCGTCGCGCCCGCGAGCACGACCATGCCCATGATCGAGGACAGCAGGAGCGCGTGGAACTCCCCGTGGCCGGCGTCCTCGGCGGCGGCGGAGCCGATCGCGAGCGCCACGGCGGCGATCGCGCCCGCGCAGAAGATCACGGTGAGCGCGAGCGTGAGGTCGTCGATGCGCATCGCGCCGGCGATGACGGCCGTGTTGGTGTCCCACTGCGAGACGCACAGGCCGATCGCCGTGACGAGGGTGAGGACCGTGAGCCCCGGCACGACGCCGGTGCGCACCAGCCGGCTGCGCATGAGGCCGGCGAGCAGGACGACGACAGCGCCGACGCCGAGCGCGATCAGCGGGGAGATCGCCGCGAAGTCGATGTGCGGGCCCTTGACGGTCCCGGCGGCGAAGCCGTTCACGGCACCGACCTCACGCCCGTGAGGACCGCCGACGCGTTGCCGCCGACCGCCTGCTCGCTGTCGCGCAGCGCGGGCTGGGGGTAGAAGCCGAACGCGAGGATGGCCGCGACGAGCGGCACGAGCACGAACCGGTCGGGCCATGTGAGGTCGCCGCCGGCGACGCGCGGTCCGGCCCGGTTGTGGAAGGTCCGGATGTAGGCGCGCAGGACGTAGACCGACGCCAGCGCGACGCCCGTGAAGGCGACGCACGCGAGCACGACGTACGCCTTGAACGCGCCGAGCAGGATGAAGAACTCGCCGGCGAAGTTCGCCGAGCCCGGGATGGCGAGCGTCGCGAAGGCCACGATCAGCGCCAGCGTCGCGATGACCGGACCGCGGAAGGCCAGCCCGCCGAGGTCCCGGATGTCCTCCGAGCCGCCGGCGCGCTCGCTGGCCAGCAGCACGATGAAGAAGAAGGGCAGCACGACGAGGCCGTGGTTGACCGCCTGCAGGATGCTTCCCTGAACGCCCTCGGGTCGCAGCGAGAAGATCCCGAGCGTGATGAAGGCCAGCTGCGCCAGCGACGAGTAGCCGAGGATCAGGCGCAGGTTGGTCTGCGTGAACGCCATCGCCGACCCGTAGATGATGCCCCCGACCGAGAGCAGCATGAGCACCAGTTGGAAGTCGAGTGTCGCGTCCGGAAACAGCGGGAGCGCGATGCGCAGGAACCCGTAGGCGGCGACCTTCGACAACACGGCGGAGAAGACGGCGATCGCGGGCATCGGCATCTGCCGGTAGGCGTCCGGCATCCAGCCGTGCACCAGCAGGGCCGGCATCTTGATCAAAAAGGCGAGCGCGAAGCCGGCGAAGATCACGCGCTGGGTGCCCGGGCTCAGATGGACCTTGGCCAGGTCCGCCAGCACGAACGTGATCGAGCCGCCGGACGCCTGCGCGGTGAGCGTCGCCGTCGCGACCGCGGCCGCGAGCATCAGCAGCGAGCCGACGAGCGTGTAGATCATCATCTTCAGCGTCGCCGGGCGGCGGTCCGGGCCGCCCCAGCCGAGCAGCAGGAACAGAAACGGCACGAGCATCAGGTCGAAGAAGAAGACGAACAGCGCGAGGTCCTGCGCCAGAAACGCGCCGAGCACGGCCGTCTCGGCCAGCGCCATGTGGAAGGCCCACAGGCGCGGGCGGGGCTGCGGGCGCACGAGCGTCCACACCGCCGTCACCGCGAACAGCAGCGCCGTCAGGCCGACGAGCCACAGGTTCAGCCCGTCGACGCCGAGCTTGAAGTGGATGCCGAGCGCCGGGATCCAGTCGTCGTCGGTGACGTACTGCAGGCCCCGCTGCGCGTGGTCGAAGTCCAGCACCAGCGCGACCGCGAACGCGAGCGCGACCAGGGTGCCGGCGAGCGCGAGCGGCGCGGCGGCGCGCGGGGGCGCCACGGCGCCGATCGCCGCAAACGCGATCGGCGCGAGGAGCAGGAGGGCGAGGTGGATCGTCACTGGGCGCTGATCAAAAAGTAGAGGGCGAGGGCCGTGAGGCCCCCGAGGAGCAGCGCGGCGTAGGCGCGCAGGAAGCCGGACTGGATCGCCCGGACGGCGGCCGACCCGGCGCGCACGACGCCGCTGGTGCCGCCGACGAGCAGGCCGTTGACGACCAGGCGCTCGAACGTGTTGGCGGCGAAGCGCCCGAACCACGCGGACGGCCGCACGACGACGACCTCGATCAGCTCGTCGAAGTACCACTTGTTGGCGAGGAACGCGTGCAGCGGCGCGAGGCGCGCGCGCAGCAGCCCGGGCGCCGTCCGCTGCTTGACCCACAGGCGGTAGGCGAGCCCGATGCCCGCCAGCGCCAGCGCCGCGCCCACGACCAGGCCGATCCACTGCGAGCTCGTGGACGGCTCGAGCGCGCCGTAGAAGCGCGAGTCGGCGAACGTCGGCTCGAGGAACGTGTGGACGACGTCGGTCACGCCCGGGAGCTGCAGGGCGCCGAGGCCGAGCGCGCCGAGCGCCAGCGCGCCCATCGCGACCTTCATGGCCGGCTCGCGCTCGGCGATGTGGTGCTCCGGGCCGGGGAAGCCGACGTCGGAGTCCTCCTCCTCGCCGGTCGCCGGGTTCACCGGCACGTCGTGGTGGACCAGGTGGCCGTGGATGAGCCCGGCGGCCTCGGGCACGGGCTCGTTGTGAAAGGCGCGGAAGATCATGCGGAACGTGTAGACGCCGGTCATGAAGGAGCCGAGGTAGCCGATCACGCCGAGCACGGCGTGAAAGCCGCCGCGCTCGAACTCCAGCGCGATGATCTCGTCCTTGGAGAACAGGCCGGAGAAGGGCGGGACGCCGGCGAGCGCCAACCCGCCGATGATCATGCAGCCGTAGGTGAACGGCATCGCCTTGCGGAAGCCGCCCATCTTGTCGAGGTCCTGCAGGCCGCCCATCGCGCTGATCACCGAGCCGGCCGCCATGAACAACAGCGCCTTGAAGAAGGCGTGGGTCAGCAGGTGGAACATGCCCGCGGCGTAGGCGGCGCTCGAGACGGCCATGATCATGTAGCCGATCTGGGACATCGTCGAGTACGCGATCACGCGCTTGAGATCGGTCACCACCAGCGCGATCGTGGCGGCGATCAGCAGCGTGGCGGCGCCGATCACCGCGCCCACGTCGGCGGCCAGCGGCGCCTGCTCGAACAGCGGGTACATGCGGGCGATCAGGTAGACACCGGCCGTGACCATGGTCGCCGCGTGGATCAGCGCGGAGACGGGCGTCGGGCCCTCCATGGCGTCCGGGAGCCAGGTGTGCAGCGGGACCTGCGCGGACTTGGCGAAGGCGCCGACCAACAGCAGCACGCAGCCCGCCACCAGGTCCCCGTCGTTGCGCGTGAACGTCTCGTTCGTGCGCTCGAAGGCCTTGACGAAGTCGAGCGTGTGCAGGTGCTTGAAGAGAAAGTAGGTGCCGAGCACGAGGCCGATGTCGCCGACCACGTTGATGACGAACGCCTTGATGCCGGCCTTCGTCGCCGTCGTGCGCCGGTAGTAGAAGGAGATCAGCAGATACGACGCGGCGCCGACGAACGCCCAGCCGACGATCAGCACCAGGAAGTTGCCCGCCAGGACCAGGAGCAACATGCTGAACACGAAGAAGTTCATGTAGGCGAAGAACCGCGAGAAGCCCTTGTCGGAGGCCATGTAGGCCGTCGAGTAGAGGTGGATCAGCGTCGAGACGCCCGTCACCACGAGGCACATGAAGATGCTCAGCGGGTCCAGCAGCAGGGTCAGCTCGGCGTCGACGCCGACGGACTTCGCGTAGTCCCAGCCGACCGCCACCACCTGGCGCTGATCCGCGGGCAGGCTCTGCAGCTTCAGCAGGGCGAGCACGGAGCACACGAAGGCGCCGGCGATCGCCGCCGTCCCGATCGCGCCGTGCGCGCGCGCCGGCAGCCGCTTCCACGTGAGGGCGATCACGGCCGTGCCGGCGAGCGGGAAGCCGAGGATCAGCCAGCCGTACAGGCTCACCCTTGGAGCTCCCGGAGCTCGTCCACGTCGACGGGCAGCTTGCGCCGGTAGATCGCCACGATCAGGCCGAGGCCGACGGCCACCTCGCAGGCCGCGACCACCATGACGACGACCGCGAAGATCTGGCCGTCCTGGTTGCCCTGGGCGCGCGAGAAGGCGACCAGCGCGAGGTTCGCGGCGTTGAGCATCAGCTCGAGGCAGAGCAGGATCACGAGCGGGCTGCGGCGGACGAGGATGCCGCCGGCGCCGATGCAGAAGACGACCGCGGAGACCAGCAGGTACCAGGTGGTGCTCATCGCTTGGGCGAGCCCCCGGACTCCAGCTGGGCGCCCGCCTCGTGCTCGTCGATCGTGCCGGTGCGCACAGTCGACGAGAACAGGTCGCCGACGCTGACCGTCCCGGCCGGCTCCAGGCCCTCGCGCCGGCGGGCCAGGATGACCGCGCCCACGGCCGCCACCAGCAGCAGGAAGGAGGCGACCTCGAAGGCGAGCAAATAGCGGGTGAGCAGCAGCTTGCCGAGCTCCGCGGGGGAGCCGAAGCCCGGGAAGAACCCCGTCCCCTGCTTGTCCAGGACGGTCAGGCCGGAGCCGAGGACCGCGATGAACAGCTCGACCATCAGCGCGCCGGCGAACGCCCACGCGGTCCAGTGCAGGCCGGGGCCGGGATTGGGGCCGACGGAGTGATCGACGCGGCCGACGTAGGCCGACACGAAGACGTAGAGCACCATGATCGCTCCGGCGTAGACCACGACCTGGGCCGCCGCGACGAACTCCGCCCGCAACAGGAGGAAGAGGGCGGCCAGGCAGAGCAGGTGCGTGACGAGCGCCAGCACCGAGTAGAACGGGTTCCGGAGGGCGACCGTGCCACCCGCCCCTGCGATGGCACCGATCGCGGCGATGAAGAAGACGACCTCGGCCATGCGAGGGCCGCAATCCTACGGGGGGCGACGGGTCGGCGCGGTCCCGTTCGTCAGACTGATGCGCTGATGCTCCGCGACCTCGGCCTCCTGGCGCTCGTCTTCGTCGCCGTCACCGCCCTCGCGGAGGCGCTCGGCGCCGCCAATCTGGGCACCGCCGCGACGCTCGGGCAGATCGCCTTCATCGTGGCGCTCGGTGCCGTCCTGGTCCGCCGCCGGTGATGCGCCCGCGTCGACTTGACGCTGGGGCGTCGTCGGCGGCCGGCTAGAGGAAGCTGCCGCCGGGCGGGATGACCCAGAGCTTCTGGGCCATCTCGGTGGCTTGCGCGCCGACGTCGGAGACCGTCTCGGCCCCGGCCGCCTCCATCCCGCGGGCCAGGTCGCTCCAGGCGCGGGCGACGGGCGCGATCTTGGCCGTCGGGCCCCAGCCCACGGCGGCGGACAGCTCCTCGCCGCGGGCGCGCACCTCCTCGAGGGTCATCTCGCCGAAGCTCTTCGACTGCCGGTTGACCGACACGGGCCGGGTGAGCGCGTCCTCCATCGGTCTGACACGGTAGCTCGACCTCGGCTGACTCAGCGCCCCGCCGCGCGGCGGTAGCGCGCGACGGCCAGCGGCGCGAAGATCACGAGGACCACGAGGCACCAGGCGAACGCCCCCCAGACGTTGTCGCCTGCCGGCGCGCCGATCCACAAGGAGCGCATCGCGTTGACCACGATCGTGAACGGATTGACGTCCGCGAACGCTCGCAGGACATCCGGCATGCCCTCTGTGGGCACGAAGGCCGAGGAGATGAAGGTCAGCGGGAAGACGGCGATGAACCCGACCGAGTTGGCCGCCTCGGGGGAGGAGACCAGCAGTCCGAGCAGCGCGAAGACCCAGGAGAAGGCGTAGCCGAAGAACAGCAGCAGCCCGACCCCGGCCAGGATCTCGCCGACGCTTGAGTGGAAGGAGAAGCCGATGATCAGCCCGGTGACGAGCAGGATCACGACCGACAGGAGGTTGGTGACGACGTCGGCGAGGGTCCGCCCGGCGAGCACCGCCGCGCGCGCCATGGGCAGCGACCGGAAGCGGTCGATCAGGCCCTTGTGGACATCCTCGTTGAGGCCGAGCGCGGTCACGAACCCGCCGAAGGCGACGTTCTGCACGATGATCCCCGGAATCAGGAAGTCCGCGTAGTCCGAGAAGCCCGGCGTCTCGATCGCGCCGCCGAAGACGTAGACGAACAGCAGCGCGAACATCACCGGCTGGACGGTGAAGGCGAGCAGCAGCTCGGGGGCGCGCGTGATGCGCACGAGGTTGCGCTCGGCGATGATCAGGGTGTCGCTGACGAGCCGCCTCATGCCGCCGTCTCCTCCTGCGGCTCGGGGATCTCCGCCACGCGGCCGGTGAGCGTCAGGAACACGTCGTCCAGGGTCGGGCGGCGCAGGACGAGATCGTCGACCTCGACGCCGGCGTCCCTGAGCCGCAGCACCGCCTCGACGATCGCGCCGGTGCGCTGGCGCACCGCCACCTCGACCCGCATGTCGGTGACCGCCGGCGGCGCGTCGCCCATCCCGGCCAGGGCCTCGACGGCCCGCGGCGCATCCTCCGCGCGAGTCAGCGTCACGTCGAGGCGCTCGCCGCCGACCCGGTCCTTGAGCTCGTCCGACGTGCCCGTGGCGATCACCTTCCCGTGGTCGATGACGGCGATGCGATGCGCGAGGCGATCGGCCTCGTCGAGGTACTGGGTGGTCAGCAGCACGGTCCTGCCCTCGGCCACCAGCTCCTCGATCGTCCGCCACAGCTCCAGCCGGCTGCGCGGGTCCAGGCCCGTGGTCGGCTCGTCGAGGAAGAGGACCGGCGGCTTGGCGACGAGGGCGGCGGCGAGGTCCAGCCGCCGGCGCATGCCCCCGGAATACGTTTTTGCGGGGCGGTGGGCGGCGTCGGCGAGGTCGAAGCGCTCGATCAGCTCCGTCCCCCGGTCCTTGGCGGGCTTGCGCGGCATCCCGTACAGGCGCCCGACCATGGTCAGGTTCTCGAGGCCCGTCAGGTTCTCGTCGATCGCCGCGTACTGGCCGGCCAGGCCGATCCGGTGGCGCAGGGCCACGTCGTCGGCGACGACGTCGAGCCCCGCGACGCGGGCGGTGCCGGAGTCCGGCTTGAGCAGGGTGGTCAGGACGCGTACGGCGGTCGTCTTCCCGGCCCCGTTGGGGCCGAGCAGCCCGAGCACGGTGCCCTGCTCGGCCTCCAGGTCGACGCCGTCGAGGGCGCGCACGTCGCCGAAGGACTTGACCAGGCCGGTCACGCTGATGGCTGCTTCACGCATGTCGGCAGCGTACGGACCGTTCAGGACAGGACTTGACCGCGATGTGAACGCGGCCCGTTTCGCGCGCGCCAGGACAATCGGCTCTTCGAGGCGGGTCAGGCGAACGGCCTGGCGGCCATGAAGAAGATGGCCACCAGCACGAGCACGCCGAGCAGGATCTCCACGCGCATGTAGCGCTGGTACAGCGCCTCGTACTCGGGACTGAACTGCACGGCGCCCGGGGCGTCGGAGCGGGACACGTCGCGCGTGGCGGACTCGGCGAGCTTGTGCGTCAGGGGGTCGAGGATCGCGCCGCCGATGCCCCCGATGGCAACCAGGATGATCAGCGGGACGATGACCCAGACCTCGCCCCAGAGGTCCGCCTTGCTGGCCAGGTAGGCGCCGAAGAGGAAGATCAGCACCGTGCCGGGCGCCGTGACGCGCTGGTTGAGCCGGTGCTGGAAGTCGTGGACCGCGGGCATCGCTCGCGGGTGCGCGCTACGGGCGTAGGGCACGAGCAGCGGATAGGCGAGTGGGAGCCCGAAGGCGATCACCACGGCCATGATGTGCAGGGCCTCTACGACGAAGTAGGAGGAGAGGGCGAGCGGCACTCGGCGGCGGAGCGTACACCCCCGCCGAGCGCCACGCGCCTTGGGCGACGGTGGTTCTAGATCGTGCGGACGTTGGCGGCGTTCGGGCCCTTGGGACCCTCCTGCGCCTCGTACTCGACCTTCGCGCCCTCTTCGAGCGACTTGAAGCCGCTGCCCGCGATCGCGGAGTGATGGACGAACAGATCCTTGCCCTGATCGTCGGGCGTGATGAAGCCGAAGCCCTTGTCGTTGTTGAACCACTTGACGGTTCCAGTGGCCATTGCGGTACCTCCGGTTAAGTGATGGTGCTGCGAGGTCGCGGAGGGTGCTGGGCACTTACTGCGAACCGCTCACATCATTTTCAAGGCCGAGCGAATGCCCGACTCCGGTAGAGACTAGGGGTTTTGCGGGAGTTTGCCTAGCACCGTGACCACAACTTCGTCGGCGACCTTCAGCGCGCCCATCAGCGCGGTGTACGGCTTGATGCCCCATTCGCTCTGCACGATCGTCGCCCGGCCCTCGATCGCGCCGTCGTCGCCGATCGTCAGATCGAAGCTCGCGGGCCTGGTGGCGCCCTTGATCTCCAGGTCTCCCTGGCCGGGCCCGGTGGAGCGGAACTGGATCGGCGCGGTGCCCAGGACCTTGGACTCGATGCCGTCGATGATCTTGGCGCGGTCGCCGTCGGTCAGCGGCTTGGCGCCGCCGCTGCCTTCGAGGACCGTGAACGAGCGGGCGTGCGCCGACAGCTCCAAGGTCGGCGCGTCCCCGGTGGTCAGCGTCGCCTCCCAGCTGCCGACCTCGAGCACGAGGTCGTGGCCGACCTTGGCGGCCATGCCCTGGCGGGCCGTGAGAACCCGCAGCGAGGCGTTGCCTGGGCCGAGCGTGTAGGTACCGGGAGGTGGCGTCACGCGGCGATCTTACGCGTTCGCGCGGCGCCGCGTCGTCTAGCCGGGCAGTCATGCCACCCTGTACGCCATGCCAGGATTCGTGACGCACATGCTCGGCCGCCGCGCCGCCCGCCTCCCCGGCCTGAAACGGCTCCCGATCATGAAGCTGCTCTCGATCGGGGAGATCGCGCTGCTCGCCCGCGACCACGTGTCGCTACTCGGCGCCGGCGAGCGCCGGCGCCTGCTCGAGCTCGTGCGCAAGGGCAAGGGCCGCACCCGCAACCTCTCCGAGGCCGACCGGGAGGAGCTCGCCGCGCTCGTCGCCAAGGCCGAGCCACGGCGCTTTGCCGGGCTCGTCGCCGACAAGCTCTCGCCGGTCCCGCTCCCCCGCCGCCTCGTCAACGGCCCGCGGTCACCGTCGCGCTGAGGTGGATGCCCGGGCGCCACCGAGGTGGATGCGCCCAGCAATCCCCCGTGACGACCATTTCGCGCAGCGACTTCGCCCGAGGCGTCCGCCCGCCTCGCCCGCTGCCCCTCCGTCTCGCCCTACTCGCCCTCGTTGCGCAGCGGCGTGCGCTCGACGGGCTCGGCGAGCAGCATCTCCTTGGTGAAGATCAGGTCCGAGCGGTTGTAGTCGGACATCTCGTAGTCGTGGCCCATGGTGATGGCGTCGAACGGGCAGGCGGTCTCGCAGTAGCCGCAGAAGATGCAGCGCGACAGGTTGATCTCGTAGACGGCGGCGTAGCGCTCGCCGGCCGAGACGCGGTTGTCGGGCGTGTTCTCGGCGGCCACGACGCGGATGCAGTCGGCCGGGCAGGCGGCGGCGCACAGCGAGCAGCCGACGCACTTCTCCAGGCCGGTGTCCTCGAAGGTGTGCAGCTTGTGACGGCCGCGGAAGCGCGGGTAGACCGGCACCTTCTCCTCCGGGTACTGGATCGTCTTCGGCCCTTCCACGTAGCGGGCCATCGTGGTCTTGAGGCCGCGCAGGGTCTCGCCGAACGTGCGGTAGGTGCCGCGCGCGGCGCCCGGCTGGGGGCGGGGCTGGACGACCGCGTCGGCGGCGGGGTGGTACGGAGGAGTCATTGAATCACCAGGATGATCGCGGTTACCAGGGCGTTGAGGGTTGCGAGCGGCAGCAGGACCTTCCAGCCGAAGCTCATCAGCTGGTCGTAGCGCAGCCGTGGCAGCGTCGCGCGGATCCAAAAGAAGAAGAACATCAGCGCGAAGATCTTGCCCAGCACGACGAACGGGTCGACCCAGGTCGGCGGGTCGATGCCGAAGGGCAGCAGCCACCCACCGAGAAACAGCGTGGTCACCATCGCGCAGACGATCAGCAGGTTCAGGTACTCGGCGAACAGGTAGGCGACCATGCGCGTTCCGCCGTACTCGGTCATGTAGCCCTGCACGAGCTCGGCGTCGGCCTCCGGCAGGTCGAAGGGCGCGCGGTTGGTCTCCGCGAAGCCCGCGACGAGGAAGACCAGGAAGCCGATGAACTGCGGCACGATGTACCACATGCCCTGCTGGGCCGTGACGACCTCGGTCAGCGACAGCGTCTGCGCGGTCATGATCACGCCGACGAGCGCGAGGCCCTGCGAGACCTCGTAGGAGATCAGCTGCGCGGCCGAGCGCATGGCGCCGAGGAACGAGTACTTCGAGCCCGACGCCCACCCGCCGAGCATCAGCCCGTAGAAGGCGATGGCGCCGAAGGCGAAGGCGTAGAGGATTCCGATGTCGGAGTCGATCCCGTACAACCCGACCTGGGTGCCGAAGATGTCGACCGTGTTCGAGAACGGGACGACCGCGATGGCCGCGACGGCCGTGACGATCGAGATCACCGGGGCGAGGCCGAACAAAAAGCCGACCGCCGTCTTGGGCTGCATCGGCTCCTTGGTGGCGAACTTCAGGATCTCGGCGAGCGGCTGCAGCAAGCCGAAGGGGCCGACGCGGTTCGGGCCGTAGCGGTGCTGGAAGCGGCCCAGCAGCTTGCGCTCGACGACGATGATGATCGGCAGCATCCCGAGGAAGACCCCGAAGATGACCAGCGCCTTGACGATCTGGATCCACCACGGCTCGAAGTAGCCGACGACTGCGATCAAGCTGCGCCGCCCGTCGCCGTGTCGGGGTCGGAGTCCTCGTCGGAGGCGCTCGGGGCGTCGGCCGTCTGGTCGCCCGAGCCCTCCTGGGGGGCGAGCGGCGCGTCGCCGCCGATGCCGCCGACGGCGTCGGACTCCGTCGGCTGCTGGCTGCGCCCCTCGATCCCCTGGGCGGCGGTGACCCCGAGCACCGACGGGACCTCGACGCGCGTGTGCAGGCCGCGCACCTCGACGACCGTGCCCGTGAGCAGGTTGGCCGGCGCGGCGCGGATGCCCTCGGGCACGAACACGCTGCCGGGGGGCACCGCGGCTCGCACGACGGCGGGGCCGCGCAGGCGGTGGCCGTCTCCATTCCCGGGGCGGGCAGGCCCATGCCCGGCTTCGCCGGGACGGACAGGGCAGGCGACCTCGACCTCCTCGCCGTGGGCGATGCCGAGGCGCGCGGCGTCGACGGCGGAGAGCTCGATGAGCGGCGCCGGGCGCGCGAAGCGCAGGATCGGGGACATGTCGACCTCCTTGGAGGCCCACAGCGTGCGGAAGGTCCCGAGCCGCAGGCCGCCGGGCGCGGCGTCGGGCACGGACAGGCGCACGGGCTCCCAGGCGGGCGGGTCGAACGCCGCGGCGGCGTCGGTCTCCTGCCAGCGCAGGCCGCGGCCGCCGATCGCGTCGAGCGTGAGCCCGCGGAAGTGCGGCACGGCCGCGAACAGCGCGTCTGAGACCTCGGAGGCGGCGGCGAAGCGCTCGTCGCTCGCGCCGGCGCGGGCGCTGAGCTCGGCGATGACCCACCAGCCGGCGCGGACGGCGCCCGGCCGGCCGATGGCCGGGCGCAGCCGCTGCAGGCGGCCGTCCGGGTGCACGACCGTGCCCTCCTTCTCGGGGTAGGCCTCGGCCGGGAAGACGACGTCGGCGTACTCGCGCACGGTGTCGGTCATCACGGACTCGTGGGCGATCACGGTCGGCACCGTGCGCAGCGCCTCGGCCCAGGCGTCGCGGTCCGGGTGGGTGCGCAGCACGTCGGCGTGCAGGAGGTACAGGACGGAAACGGTGGCGGCCAGCTCCGCCACGACCATCCCGCCGAGGCCGGCCTGGTCCACCGGCGCGTAGCCCGGGCCCATGCCCGAGGCAAAGCCCGCCTCGCGCAGGCCGCGGCCGTTGCCGGAGGTCGGGGCGAGCAGCAGGCCGGCGCCGTCGCGCCCGCTCAGCCCGAGCCGCGAAGCCATGTTGAGCAGGGCGGCGGCCGCGGCCGGCGTCAGGCTCCGCTCGGAGGCGACGATGACGACCTCGCCGCCCCCGCCCGACAGCAGCGAGGCGAGGGCGCGCACCTCGGCGGCCTTCGTGCCGGCGGCCGTGGAGGCGCCGGACAGGTTGCCCTCGTCGCCGGTGAGCGCGGCGTCGAGTGAGACGAGCAGGCCCTCGAGCTGTCCCGGCGCGTGGCGCAGCGTCACCGCCGCGTTGGGGTCCAGCGCCGTCGGGCGGGCGGAGGCGATCGCGAGCTTGACGTGGTTGCGGCGCACGCCCTTGCGGATGCGCAGGTCCCAGATCGTCGCCTCGTCGACGGGGTCGCAGTCGAGGATCAGGATCGTGTCGGCGAACTCGAGGTCTGCGACCGTCGCCTGCAGCCGCGGAGCGGCGAGCGCGCGCGCCAGCCGCGCCGGCAGCTCGGCCGCCGGGGAAGCGCAGAGGTGGTTCGACCCGAGCTGGTCGCGCAGCAGCCGCTGCGCCAGGAAGGCCTCCTCGTTGGTGGTCTCCCCGCCCGCGACCGCGGCGATCTTGCCCGCGGCCAGCTCCAGCGCGCCGGCGGCCGCGTGGAGTGCCTGCTCCCACGAGCTGGGCTGCAGGCCGCCGGACCCGCGCACCAGCGGCTGCGTGATGCGCTCGTCGACGTGCGTGTACTGGAAGGCGTAGCGGCCCTTGTCGCACAGCCAGCCGTCGTCGACGCCGTCGTGGTCGCGGGCGAGGACCCGCATGACCCTGTCGTCGCGCACCGTCAGCTCGACGTTGCACTGCGCCGGGCACAAGGTGCAGACCGAGCCCGAGCCCTCGATGTCCCACGGGCGCGCGCGGAAGCGGTAGGTCGACGAGGTGAGCGCGCCGACCGGGCACAGCTCGGTGATGTTGCCGCTGAACGGCGCGACGTAGGGGCGCCCGTCGAAGGTGGAGATGTAGGAGTTCGCGCCGCGCTCCTGGATGACGAGCTGGTAGTCCTCGGCGATCTCCTGGCTGAACCGCACGCAGCGGTAGCACATGATGCAGCGCTCGCGGTCGATCGCGATCAGCGGCGAGAGCTCGAGCGGCTTGCGGAAGTGGCGCTTGGGCTCGATGAAGCGGGTCGTGCCGGGGCCCCAGCCGTAGGTGATGTCCTGCAGCGGGCACTCGCCGCCCTTGTCGCAGACGGGGCAGTCCAGCGGGTGGTTGATGAGCAGGAACTCGACGATCGCGCGCTGGGCCTCGTGCACGCGGTCAGTCTGCGTGTGGACGACCATGCCGTCCTTGACCGGCGTCGAGCAGGCGGTCTGCAGCTTGGGGATGCCCTCGATCTCGACCAGGCACATGCGGCAGGCGCCGACGGGCGCGCCGAGCTTGGGCTCGTAGCAGAAGACCGGAATGTTCATGTCGCCGTACTTGGCGCCGTCGACCAGCATCGCGTTCTCCGGCGCGGTCACCTCGCGGCCGTCGAGCGAGAACGTCACCAGCTTGACTTCAGGGCGGGGCATCGGACGACCTCCTAGCCGAGCGCCGCCGTCGCGACGCCGATCGGCTCCAGCACGTCGTACGGGCCGGCGTGCGGCCCGCGCGACATCTCGGTCGAGGTCAGCTGCATGTGCTCCATGTGCGCCTCGAACTCCTTACGGAAGTGCTTGATCATGGAGGAGACCGGCATCGCCATCGCGTCGCCGAGCACGCACAGGCAGTTCCCGATGATGTTGTCGCAGATCGAGGACATGATGTCGAGGTCCATCGGCGTCGCCTCGCCGCGCTCGATGCGCTCGAGCATCTTCACCGTCCAGTTCGTGCCCTCGCGGCACGGCGTGCACTTGCCGCAGGACTCGTGACGGTAGAACTTCGCCGTCTTCATGCAGACGTCCAGGATCGGCACGCTGTCGTCGACCACGATGATCGCGCCCGACCCGAGCATCGTGCCCGCCTTCTGCAGGGCGTCGAAGTCGTAGGGCAGGTCGAGGTTCTCGTCGGTGCCCGGCAGCACCGGGGACGACGAGCCGCCGGGGAAGAAGCACTTGATCGAGCGGCCCTCGGGCGGCCCGCCCGCCAGGTCGAAGATGATCTCCCGCGTCGGCGTGCCCAGCACGACCTCGTAGTTGCCGGGGCGCTGGACGCAGCCCGAGACCGACACGACCTTGGTGCCCGTCGAGGTCTCCGTGCCGATCTTCGCGTACTCGGCGCCGCCCATCCGCAGGATGATCGGCGCGTTCATCAGCGTCTCCACGTTGTTGATCAGCGTCGGGCCCTGGTAGAGGCCCTGGACCGCCGGGAACGGGGGCTTGAGGCGCGGGTTGCCGCGCTTGCCCTCCAGCGAGTCCAGCAGCGCCGTCTCCTCGCCGCAGATGTAGGCGCCCGCGCCGCGGTGGCACCACAGGTCCAGCGCGCCGACATGGCCGGCGGCCTTGGCCTCGGCGAGCGCCGCCTCGAGGATGTCGGCGACGTAGTCGTACTCGCCGCGGATGTAGATGAAGGCCTTGTTGGCTCCGACCGCGTGGGCGGATATGAGCACGCCCTCGATCAGCAGGTGCGGGTTCTTCTGCATCAGCTCGCGGTCCTTGAAGGTCCCCGGCTCGGACTCGTCGGCGTTGCAGACGAGGTACTTGTCCATGTCGCCCTGGGGCAGAAACGACGCCTTCTTGCCCATGGCGAAGCCGGCGCCGCCGCGACCGCGCACCCCGGAGGCCTGCAGCTCCTCGAGTGCGGTGGCGGGGTGCATGTCCAGCGCGCGGCGCGACATCTCGTAGCCCCCGCGCTGCTCGTAGACGCGCAGGGTGTTCAGGCCCGGCGCGTCGATGTCTTTGAAGAGGAGCTCCATGGGGTCAGTTGCCGATAGCGGTCGGACCCTCGGCGCCGCGCCCGCCGGCGGGCTCCCCCTCGGGGTGCCGGCCCGACGCCCACCAGGCTCGGGCGACCGGGCGCCCGCCGAGCTGCTTGTCGGGCAGCGTCGGCTGGCCGGCGCGCAGCTGGGCGACGATCGTGTCGCAGTCGGAGATGCTCAGGGGGCCGACGTAGACGGCGTTGACGCTGGCCATCGGCGCGATGTCGCACGCGCCCAGGCACTCGAAGGACCGGACGTTGAAGTCCGGGTCGTCGCCGACGGCGTCGACCATCGCCTCGAAGACCTTGTCCGCGCCGCGCAGCGAGCACGAGATGTTGGTGCACACGTAGATCGTGTTCTGCCCCACCGGCCGGTGCTCGAACATGTCATAGAAGCTCGCGACGGCGATCAGGTACCCCGGGGTCAGCCGCATCACGGCGGCGACCTGCTCGATCGCCGAGGGCGAGAGCCAGCCGTGGTGGTCCTGGGCGGCGCGCAGCGCGGGGATCGCCGCGGAGCGCCGGTCCGGGTAGCGCGTCATGGAGACCTCGATCAGGCTCGCCAGCTCGGGCGGGACCGGAGTGGTCGCCGGGTCGGGGACGACCGCCGGGTCCTTGGTCAGGTCGGCCGCCTCGTCCCAGCCCGGGACGCGCGAGCCGTGCTCGAAGCGTCGGACGAGGTGCGCCAGTGCGTCGGTGGTCTCGCGCTTGGCGCTCGCCATCGGCTTCGCCTTCATCGGTCGATGCCCCCGAGTATCGGGTCGAGCATCGCCAGGGTGGCGATGAAGTCCGCGATGTAGAGGTCCTTGCACATGACGCGGATGGCCTGCAGGTTCACGAAGCTCGGGTCGCGCATGTGCACGCGAGCCGGCTTGCTCGTCCCGTCGGATCGCACGAAGCAGCCGAGCTCGCCGCGCGGCGACTCGATCGGGAAGTAGCACTCGCCGGCCGGCACGCGGAAGCCCTCGGTGACGAGCTTGAAGTGGTGGATCAGCGCCTCCATCGAGGTCGCCAGCTCGTGGCGCGGCGGCAGCGCGTACTTGCGGTCGTCGGTGATGTACGGGCCCTCGGGCAGGCCGTCGAGCGCCTGCTCGATGATCTTCACCGACTCGCGCATCTCCTCGAGCCGGCAGCGGTAGCGGTCGTAGTTGTCGCCGACCGAGCCGACGGGGATCTTGAAGTCGAACTTCTCGTAGGAGCAGTACGGAGCGGCCTTGCGCAGATCCCACGCGTTGCCCGTGGCGCGCAGCAGCGGCCCCGTCACGCCGAGGTCCAGCAGCGTCTGCTCGTCGACCGTCGCGACGTCGGACAATCTCTGGATGACGATCTGGTTGTTGTCGAGGATGGCGCCGAACTGGTCGACGCGGCTGGGCATCGTGCGGCAGAACTCGCGCACCTTGGCGTCGAAGCCGCGCGGGATGTCCTCGAAGACGCCTCCGACCTGGAAGTAGCGCGTGTGCATGCGCTGGCCCGACGACATCTCGAACAGGTCCATGATCTGCTCGCGGTCGCGGAAGCAGTACCAGAACATCGAGATCGCGCCGAGGTCCAGGCAGCTCGTGCCCAGCCACACGAGGTGGCTCATGATGCGGTTGAGCTCCATGTGGATGACGCGCAGGTACTGGGCGCGCGGCGGGATGTCGAGGCCGATCAGCGTCTCGACGGCACCGCAGAAGGCGTACGCGTTGAAGTAGTAGGCGAGGTAGTCCATCCGCTCGATGACGGGGATGGCCTTCCAGTAGGCCTTGTCCTCGGCGGTCTTCTCGATGCCGGTGTGCACGTAGCCGATGATCGGCTTGAGGTCGCGCACGACCTCGCCCTCGAGCGTCGTGATCAGGCGCAGCACGCCGTGCGTCGCGGGGTGATGCGGGCCGAAGTTGAGGGTCAGCAGCTCCTCGGAGGCGGCGCTCTGGTCGATTGAGGAGACGTCGAGGGCACCGGTGCGCGTGGTGGTCTCGATGTCGGTCATCTCCACCACCCCGGGCTCTTGGTCTCGTTGTGCGTGAACAGGACGGGCTCCCCGCCGACCGGGAAGTCCCGCCGCTGCGGGTGGCCCTCGTAGTCGTCGGGCATGAGGATGCGGCGCAGGTCGGGATGGCCGTCGAAGACGACGCCGAAGAGGTCGAAGATCTCGCGCTCCTGGTGGTTGGCGGTCGGCCACTCGTTGGTCACCGAGGGCAGGTGCGGATCCTCGGTGTGCACGCGCGCCTTGACCGTGATGCGGTCGACCGCGCGCATGTCCAGCAGCTCGTAGTGCACGCCCAGGCGCGGCTCGTCCGGGAAGTAGTCGACGCCGTGCACGCTGGCGAGGAAGCCGAAGCCCTTCGCGCGCAGGTGCTCGAGCGCGGCCGGCACGAACGCGGGCGCGACGAGCAGCGCCGCCTTCTCGCGATAAAAGTCCGTGTCCAGGACGCCGTCGGCGTCCCGATCGCGCAGGTCGTTCGCGATCAGCTCTAGGCCGGTGGCGTCAGGCACCGGGGTCGTCCGGGCCAGTGGAGGCGGAGCCGGTGCCGGCGGAGCCGGCCAGATTGATCGCGGGGGAGTGGACGGCGGCGTCGGGCAGCAGCTCCTCGGTCCCCTCGCCGCCGTAGCGGGCGCGCCAGCCCTGGTCGGGGTCGGCCTGGATCTGCTTGCGCAGCTTGAGGATCCCGTGCATCAGGGCCTCGGGCCGCGGCGGGCAGCCGGGGACGTGGACGGCGACGGGCATGAACTTGTCCGCGGGCACGAGCGCGTAGTTGTTGAAGACGCCCATGCTCGACGAGCAGGCGCCCATCGCGATCGCCCACTTCGGCTCGAGCATCTGGTCGTAGATGCGGCGGATGACCGGCGCCATCTTGATCGAGACCCGGCCGCTGAGGATGAGCAGGTCCGCCTGGCGCGGCGACGCGCGGAAGGCTTCGAAGCCGAAGCGCGCGGCGTCGAGCCGGGCGGCCACCATCGACATCATCTCGATCGCGCAGCAGGCGAGGCCGAACGTCGCCGGGAACAGCGAGTTCGAGCGGGCCCAGTTGACGGCGCGGTCCAGCGTCGTGGTCATGACCGACTCCGCGACGATCTTCTCGAACTCAGGCCCCTCGAGGTCCCCGCGCAGCATGTCGCGGGCGCGCAACTGGCGCGCGCGGAAGTCGTCCTGCAGCGGCTCGCGACGGACTATCTCCAATTGAGGGCTCCTCGGCGCCAGACGTAGATGAAGGCCACGAAGAGCAGCACGACGAACACGAGCGTCTCCACGAGGGCGAAGGTCCCGAAGCTGCGCAGCTGGATCGCGACGGGGTACAGGAACAGCACCTCGATGTCGAACAGGATGAACAGCATCGCCACGAGGTAGAAGCTGATGCCGAACTTGAACGAGCGCTGGACCTCCGACGGCAGGCCGCACTCGTACGGGTCGGACTTGGCGCTCAGCGGCCGGCGCGGGCCGAGGAACGTGTTGAGCACCGCGAAGGCCACGCCGACGGCTCCACCCAGGACGAGGAAGACGATCGCGGGTAGGTAGGAGCGGATCACTAGGTCGATTTGTAGCACCGCGGATAGCTTCTTGTGCGTCCGTGTCACAAATGACCCAACGCGCAAGTTGCCCACCGTCCACGCCATAGTCGGCTCGCTCGTCCTGTTGACGAGCCTCGGAGCCGGTGGCTGGGGTGCCTGGTCGTGGTGGCGTGCCGTACCACAGCCTAGGTTCTGGACGCTGCTGCGGATCTCCCAGGCCGCGCTCGTCGTCCAGGTGCTGCTCGGCGCCGCGCTGCTGGCGCTCGGCCACAAGCCGGCCAGCCTGCACATCCTCTACGGGGTGCTCCCGATCGCCGTCTCCTTCGTGGCCGAGCAGCTGCGGCTCGTCGCGGCCGACCAGGTGCTCGTGCGCCACGACCTCGAGGCGGCGCGCGACATGGAGCGGCTCCCCGAGCCCGTCCAGCGCGAGATCGTGCTCGAGATCGTCCGGCGGGAGACCGGCGTCATGGCCGCCTCGGCCCTCGTCGTGTTCTTCCTGGCGCTGCGGGCTGCCGGGGTGGAGGGGTTTCTCTAGTGCACTACGACCGTGCCGTACTCCCCGAGCGTCTCGTGGCGGCCGAGGCTGCAGTACATCGTGTAGCTGCCGCGCTTGAGGCGCATGGTCACGGACCCGGTCTTCCCGGGCCGCAGGGTCGCGATCCCGCCGCGGTTGTGACCGCGGCCGCGGAGCTTGAAGTTGTGCGGCTCGCGCCCGGCGTTTGTGACGACGAAGGTCACGAGGCCGTGGCGGACCGCGACGTTCTGCGGGGACAGCCGGAAGTCCCGCGTGGTGATCGAGACGTTGAGGCTCGGGCGCCGCGTGGTCTCGGAGCTGTTGCAGCCGGCGGCGGTCAGGGCCGCCAGGGAGGTCAGGACGAGGAGGAGTCGGCGCATGCCAGCGGCCCATTGTTCCGTATGCTCTCCGCCGTCATGAGGCACCGCCTGCTCCTGTCGCTGATCCTGGTGCCCGCCGCCGTCGCGGCGTCGGGCTGCGGGGGCACGAAGCTCGCGGTCGCCAAGAGGGATCCGCTCTATGAGGGCGCGAAGATCTTCAACCAGCGCTGCGGCGGCTGTCACACCTACGACGTGGCATCCACAGAGGGCTCCTCGCTGAAGGTCAACAGCCGCGAGTACAAGGACGGGCCGAACTTCAACGTGCGCAAGGAGCAGTACCCCGACGTGCTCTACGCGATCGAGAACGGCGGCTTCTCGTCGGGGCCGATGCCGCAGAACGTCGTCGTGGGCGAGCAGGCCAAGGTCGTTGCCTGCTTCGTGGCCACCTTCTCGGGCAAGGACTCACAGCAGACGCCCAGCCCGGGCGGGGCCACGTCGACGCCCAAGTCCGGCGACTGCCGGTCCCAGGTCGCGCAGAAGTAGCCTCAGCGTCAGATGCTGGACGTGAAGGCGATCCGTCGCGATCCCGAGCCCGTGCTCGCGGCCCTCGCCCGCCGCGGCGACGGCTCGGACGAGCGCCTGCGCGACGTGCTCGGCCTCGACCGCCGGCGCCGCGAGCTGCTGCCCGAGACCGAGGCGCTGCGCGCGCAGCAGAACGAGGCCGGCGGCGCCATCGCCGCGGCCAAGCTGGCCGGCGGGGACGCCGCGGAGGCGATCGCCGGGCTGCAGGAGGTCAAGCGCCGCCGCGACGCGCTCGAGCTCCAGCTGGCCGCGATCGCGGCCGAGTACACCACCGCGCTGGCCTCGCTGCCCAACCCGCCGGACCCGACGGCGGCCGACGAGGATACGGTCCTGCGCAGCGTCGGCGACGCCACGAAGGCCGGCCGCGACCACCTCGAGCTCGCCGGCACCATGATCGACATGGAGGCCGGCGCGCAGATGTCCGGCGCCCGCTTCGCCGTGATCAGGGGCGACCTCGTACTGCTCGAGCTAGCGCTCGTGCGCTGGGCGCTCGAGTTGCTCGGCGGCCACGGCTTCGAGCCGGTGATCCCGCCGGCGCTGGTCCGCGAGCCGGCCCTCTTCGGCACCGGATACCTGCCAGACACCGAGCAGCAGATCTACCGCCTCGCCGACGACCCGCTCTTTCTGGCCGGGACGAGCGAGGTCGCGCTCGCGTCGCTGCACGCCGGGCAGATCCTGGACGCCGACGCGCTCCCGCTGCGCTACGCCGGCTTCTCGCCGTGCTTCCGCCGCGAGGCGGGCGCGGCCGGCCGCGACACGCGCGGCCTCTTCCGCGTCCACCAGTTCGACAAGGTCGAGATGTTCAGCTTCGTCGCGCCCGAGGCGGCGCTCGACGAGCACGCGCGCCTGCTCGCCATCGAGGAGGAGATCATGCAGGCCCTGCGGATCCCCTACCGCGTGGTCAACATCGCGGTCTCAGACCTCGGCGCCTCGGCCGCCAAGAAGTACGACCTCGAGGCGTGGCTGCCCGGCCAGGGCCGCTACCGAGAGCTCACCTCGACCTCGGACACCACGGACTTCCAGGCGCGCCGCCTGGACATCCGCGAGCGCACGGCGTCCGGCGTCCGCCACGTCCATACGCTCAACGGCACGGCGGTCGCGGTCGGGCGGACGATCATCGCGCTGCTCGAGAACGGCCAGGGCGACGACGGATCCGTCGTGGTCCCCGAGGTGCTGCAGGCATGGGGCGCTCCCGCGCGGGTACAGGCGCGGCCATGAGCGCCGAGGATCCCCCTGAGATCACCTGGGACGAGGACATCGGAGACACGCCGCCCGAGCGCGAGGGCGGGGAGGGGACCGAGGTCGCCGACCAGCCGCTCGGCGCGCCGCCCGACCTGGATCCCGAGGACGCCCCGCTGCCGGGCCTCCCGGAGGCCGAGCCGCCCAACAGCGGCTGACCGCGAACGGTGAGCCGCCAACAGCGGCTGACCGCGAGCGGACCCTGTCACGGGCGGTCAGGCCGTCTCGTCTTGAGGGCATGATCGCCAATACCACCATCGTCATCGGCGGCGGCCCGGCCGGGCTGCTCGCCGCCGCCCGCCTAGCCGGGGCGGGTGTCGCCGTCACCCTGCTGGAGGCCAAGGCCGGCTTCGGCGGCCGTGCCGCGTCCGAGCACCGCGACGGCTTCGACCTCAACCAGGGCCCGCATGCCCTCTACGCCGGCGGCGCCGGGATGCGCGAGCTGCGCGCGCTCGGCGTCGACCCGCCGCGCTGGAACCCCACCGCGCTGCGCACCTCCGTGCTGCTGCGCGGCGGCCGGGCGCGCCGCGTCGCCGCCGGCCCGCACGCCCTCGCCCAGGTCGGCCGCTGGACGGCCCGGATCATGCGCGGAGCCGACGGCCTCCAGACCATGAGCACCGCGGAGTGGATCGCCGGCGAGCTGAGCGACCCCGCCGCCCGCGAGGCCGCCGGCGCGCTCGTCCGGCTCACCACCTTCGTCGCCGACCACGAGCGCCTGAGCGCGGACGTCGCCGCGGCGCAGATCCGGCTCGCGCTGTACCCCGGCGTGCGCTACGTGCGCGGCGGCTGGCAGTCGCTGGTCGACGCGCTCGCCGTCCAGGCGCGGCGGCGCGGCGCGACCATGCAGACCCGCACGGCGGTCCGCGCCCTCGAACCGCGCGGGATCGGGTGGACGATCATCACCGACGACGGCGAGCACGAGGCCGACGCCGTGATCGTGGCGGCCGGCCGGCCCGAGGCCGTCAACCGGCTGATCGGCGACCGGGTGGCGATCCCGGGCCCGCCCGCCGAGGTCAGCGCGCTCGACCTCGGTCTGCGCCGGCTGCCCAAGCCCAGCCGGCGCTTCGGCCTCGGCATCGACGAGCCGACCTACAGCTCCGTGCACACGCCGCGCCGCGACCCGGCGGGCGACCTGCTCAGCCTCGCCTCCTACGGGGCGATGCCGGAGGCCGGGCTCGAGGCCGTCGCGGACACGGTCCAGCCGGGCTGGCGCGACGAGCTGCTCGTGCGCCGCCACCTGGCGCGGATGGTGGCGGTCTCGGCGATCGCCACGCCGGCGACGGGCGGGCTCGCGGGGCGGCCGGGCGTCGCGGTCCCCGACGCGCCCGGGCTGTTCGTGGCGGGGGACTGGATCGGCGCGGAGGGCTGGCTGTCCGACGCCGCCCTGGCCAGCGGCGCCGAGGCGGCGCGGGCGCTCGTGCGCGCGCCGCGGGCGGTGCCCGCGTGAGGCCCGTCGACGACGTCTTCACCGCCTGCCGCCCGCGGCTGCTCGGCGTCGCCTACGCGATGCTCGGGGCGGTCGACGAGGCCGAGGACGTCGTGCAGGAGGCGTGGCTGCGCTGGCGCGACGCCGACACTGACGCCGTCCGCAACGCCGAGGCGTTCCTGGTCACCGTCACGACGCGGCTGGCGATCGACCGCCTGCGCTCGGCGCGCGCCCGGCGCGAGACCTACGTCGGCCCGTGGCTGCCCGAGCCGCTGCTCGCCGCCCCCGACGACCCCGCGCAGGCGGTCGTCGAGGCTGAGCAGCTGAGCCTGGCGCTGCTGGTCGCCATGGAGCGGCTCAATCCCGTCGAACGTGCGGTGCTGGTCCTGCGCGACGTGTTCGACCTCGAGTACTCGGAGATCGCGGACGCGCTCGCAAAGACCCCGGCCAACTGCCGCCAGATTGCCCGGCGCGCGCGCGAGCGCGTCGGCGAGCCCGTCCGGCGCTTCCCCGTGGCGCCCGAGGAGGAGGAGCGCGTGGTGGCGGCGTTCCTCGCGGCCGCCACGGCCGGCGACGTCGAGGGCCTGACCGCCGTGCTCGCCGCCGACGCGATCCTCTACTCCGACGGCGGAGGCGTCGTCCCCTCCGCGCGCAAGCCGATCTACGGCGCGTCCAAGGCCGCCCGCTTCTTGATCGGCGTGCAGCGCAAGATCGACTTCGAGGCGGTCGTCTCGCTCGTGCGCGTCAACGGCGATCCGGGCGTGCGCGTCGACGGCCCGGACGGCCTCGTCTCCGTGCTGGCGCTCGAGATCGCCGACGGCGTGGTCGCCAACGTCCGGATCGTCAACAACCCGCACAAGCTCGCCCACCTGAGCTAGCCCCGCCGGGCCGTGTGGAGGTTGTGGCTTCATCGCCACCGCCGGCCCGGCCCCCCCGGCATTCGTGGATCGGGCATCTATTTGATGCCGAATCTGCGACTCCCGCCCGGTCGCTGCCACCATGCCCTCACTCCTCCAGCCGCTTGCGCATGAGCGCGTCGAGCTGCGCGCCGGTGAGAAACGCGCCGGCGGACAGGTAGAGGTACTCGAAGAGGACGATGACGGTGGCGAGGTTGCCAAAGATGCTCCCGTATTCGGCGATCCTGGTCGCATAGAGGCCGAAGGCGACCGAGGTCAGCACCCAGCAGAGCACGACGATTACCGATCCGATGCCCACGTACTGCGCGTCGGGATCGCGCTCCGCCGGTGCGAAGCGCACGAACATCGTCACCGTGGCGAACATCAGCACCACCGCGAGCGGCCAGCGCAGGAACCCGATCACGTCCCCGAGCAACTGGGTGACCGCGACGGCCGCCAGCAGCAGCAGGCCGGTGCCGATCGCCAGGAGGATCGAGACCGTGTAGCGCTCGCGGAAGCTGCGCTCGCGCTCGCATTCGTAGATGCGGTCGAAGACGCCCATGATCGCGCGCACCGCGCCGGACATCTCCCACACCGTGACGACGGCGCCGATCGTGATCCAGAAGCCCTGCTTGGCGGTGAGGACCTTGAGCACGGTCGCATCGATCACGCCGAACAGGGCGATCGAGGTCGAGTCCCGTAGCTGCGGCACGACGTGGCTGGTGTAGTAGTCCTCGAGGCCCAGGAAGCCGAGCAGCCCGAGCGCGAACAGGGTCAGCGGGATCAGCGCGAAGAGCACCTGGAAGGCGATCGCGCTGGCGTAGGTGAGGATGTCGTTGCGCTCGTAGCCATCCATCACGTCCTTGAGCACGCCGCGCGCCGTGGCGGTCCGCGCCTGAACGCGCAGGCGCTGGAAGGTGTGGGCGAGGGAGGCCATCGCGAGCCGCGTCTACCCCGGCGACCTGCGTCGGTACTCCGCCGCGGACGGTTTCGATGCGACCCGCCCTGTGCGGGTCGCATCGAGCCCGGGCGTCTACCCGCCGCTCACGGGTGCTGCATCGATGCCACGGACGTGACGTTGAAGTCCTTGTCGACGTAGACGACGACCTCGGACCCGTCGGCCTTGCGCACATGCGCCTCGTAGGGCGAGCCGGTGTCGCCGTCGGTCTCGGTGCGCTCGACGGTGCCACCGGAGACCTTCCTCGGCAGCCGCCTTCACCTTGGCGGCGTCGGCCGACGACAGGGCCTGCTCCTGCTTGCCGTCGGCGCCGGTGTGGCGGCCGCGGGGCCCGAGGTCGGGGGGCATGCCCTGGCCGTTGGGCGGCGCCGGCCGGCTCTGCGCGGACGGCGATGACGAGGACGAGCTCTTCGACGCGGCGCTCGAGATCGCCGCGCCGCCCAGCGCGAGCGCGACACAGGCGCCGGCGTAGGCGAGGATTCTGGTGGGGCGGGACATCGGTTCTACCTCCTGGTGGTTGGGGGAGCCCGATCCTGCGCCCTAACCCTCAGGGCCGCGCGGCAGCCGCCTGAGGATCTGCTAGGAACCACCCATGCTCGACCCCAACCAGCATGACCGCTTCGTCATGCGCCAGCGCGTGAAGCTCGTCATCAACCAGTACGTCTTCTCGGTTCCCGAGGGCGAGGACGATGACGGCGAGCCGTTTTGCTTCGTCGAGCAGAAGCGCTTCAAGTTCAAGGAGGACATCCGCTTCTTCACCGACGAGGGCAAGACGCAGGAGCTGTTGAAAATCCTCGCGCGCCAGCGCTTCGACCCGCGGGCCCGCTACGACGTCACCGACCCGGCCGGCGTCAAGGTCGGGGAGATCCAGAAGGTCTTCGGGGCCTCGCTGCTGCGCTCGACGTACACGCTCTTCGACGCCGGCGGTGTCGAAGTGGCCACCGTCCGCGAGAAGAGCATGCCCAAGGCGCTCTTCCGCCGCCTGGTCGGCTTCGTCCCGTACGTCGGCAACTACGCCGACTGGCTCCCGATCGCCTACGACTTCGAGTTCGTCCACGGGGACGAGGTCCTCGGCGAGCACCGCCGCCGCCGCTGGAAGTGGCGCGACATCTACGACATGGACTTCACGGCCGATCCAGACCACCGGCTCGACCGGCGGCTCGTGCTGGCCACCGCCGTCGGGCTCGACGCGCTGCAGGCGCGCTAGCGCACCACCTTGACCGCCTCACGGCGGTCGTCTGGCACGGGAACGCTCTCCGGGCCTTCGGCCCGCCCAGCGCTGGCCGGGCTGCCTATCGCTGCAGCAGCTTGGCCGGACCGCCGCCGGCCTGGATCTCGTCAACCCGGTCCATCACGAGATCGGCGATCTCCTTGACCTTCTTGCCTGCCGCGTCCCGCGCCTGCTGGCGGTCCGCCTCGTCGGTCACGACGTAGGCCCAGCCGCCTCCCACGCCGCCGAGCACCGCGAGCCGCCGGCCGGTCTTGATGAGCCGGCCACCGCCCTTGCGCAGCCGCCCGCGCCGCAGAGACCCATCTGCGGCGGCGATCCCCGCCATCGCCCGTCCGAGCTGCTTTGACGTCTTGTCCACTCTCATCGCCCGCCTTCCCAAAACGATCGAACCCTTGTTGCGCCGCCCGGGGACGACGACCCCCCCGGCCGCCACGAAGCCCACGACGGCCGCCCCCTGCTGGAGCTGGTCCTCGTGGCCTGCCGCGTAGCCGCGCCAGTCCAGCTTCGCGCGCCAGTCCGTGTGGATGAGCTCAAGCGCCTGCTCCGGGAGGAGCTCCTCCCAGTCCTCAGGGATGCTGCGAACGGTTGCGACGGTCTGGCGAGCGGCGTTGGATGCGTCCGTCACGCCCTTGGATATCCCGGCTCGGTGGTGCTCGAGCGAGCGGAGTACCTCGTCTTTGCTCCGAGTCGCGCTCACCTGCGGAAGGCTCCTCGTATCTTGCCGGCCTGGTCGATCGCCTGGGTCGGCAGCGGCGGCATCGCTCCACGCGACGTGCTCCAGGCGCCCCTCAGGAACACTGCCGCCGCGACGAAGAGCACCACCGCGATCAGTGCGAAGCCGATCCACGGGTGATCGCTGAAGACGTAGTCGGCTAGCAGGAACGCGAGGGCGAACGAGGCCACCAGCATGCCGGTGAGCGCGGCCGTGAACCCGACGATCGCCCGGACGAGGCCACCGGCGAGGAGCGGCAGCTTCTCGACCATCTCCAGGCGGGCGAGCGTGAGCTCCTCGGAGAGGAGGTGCACCGAGTGATCGGCGACGCGCTCGACGGCGTCGATGAACGCCTCGCCGGACTGGGTGACGTCCTCGACGACCGGGCTCACCGTACGACGCGCTTCACAACCTTGCCGACGGCGAAACCGGCGACGAAGGCATTGGCGACTGAGGCGAGCGGTTCCTTCCGCAGGGCATCCGGACGGGCGTCACGCACCTGGTCAGGCAGGTGAGCCAGGGTCGAGCCGAGCCGCTGCCGAAGGTCTTGTAGCTGAGGGGCAGGCATCGGCGGAGTCGAAATGTATGCATACCGGCCTGCCGGTTCAAATAGAACATTTTCCATGGAGTCAGAACCAAAGACCTATGAATACGCGATACGTTTCCGGCTTCCCATGACCGTCCAGGACACTGTCGCGCGCACCGGTCCGCGCAAGCTGCTCGCTCTCGACGGCGGCGGGATCCGCGGCCTCATCTCGATCGAGGTGCTCGCCGAGATCGAGCGCACGCTGCAAGGCCGGCTCGGCCGGGACGACACATTCGTGTTGTCGGACTACTTCGACTATGTGTCAGGAACGAGCACCGGCGTGGTCGTCGCGACGTGCATCGCGGTGGGCATGCGGGTGGACGAGATCCGCGCGTTCTACGTCGACCACGGCGAGCAGATGTTCGACGAGGCGAGCCTGTTGCGACGCTGGCGCTCCCACTACGAGGACGAGCAGTTCGCCGGCCTGCTCAAGACGGTCCTCGGGAAGGAAACGACGCTCGGCAGCGAGAAGCTGCGCATCCTGTTGATGATCGTCATGCGCAACGCGAGCACGGACTCGCCCTGGCCGCTGTCGAACAACCCGGCGGCGCTCTACAACCAGCGCGACCGTGAGGCGTCCAACCTCGACCTGCCGCTGTGGCAGCTCATCCGCGCCAGCACGGCCGCGCCGACGTTCTTCCCGCCCGAGGTCATAGATGTCGGAGACACCGGGCCGGCGGTCTTCGTCGACGGCGGCGTCACCGTCTACAACAACCCGGCCTTCCAGCTGTTCCTAATGGCCGAAGCTCCTCACCTACATGCGCTACAACGCCGAGCTGTCGGCTGACTGGCTTGCGGATCACGGCCTGGGCAGGATCGAGGCGAAGCAGATCCAGCTATGGACTCGACGGACCACATCCCCGAGCTGCGGGCCGTCGGCGAGGCGCTGGCCAAGAGCGTCGCGCCGGGGCACTTCGACGGGTTCGTCTAGAGGCCGCGATCCCCCGAGCAGCGGGTCGATGATGGCGGCGGGGTCGCCGGCGTCGCGCAGCAAGGCCAGCTGACGGCCGGCGGACTTGCGCTGCTGGTCGGTGAGCGGGGCCGCCCGCGCGTACAGCTCGGACGGGGTCTCGGGCGGCGTGCCGCCCAGCAGCTGCTCGTGCGAGATCCCCTCGAGCAGGCGGCCGGCCTCGGCCTCGGCCGCCTCGTCGAGCGCCGGCAGGACGATGTCCTCCATCTCCGGCCCGACGTTTGCGAAGACGGGGCTGTCGACGCGCTTTAGTCCGACGTCGGCCAGGACCTCACGCAGGCGCTTGATCGCCGCGACCGCGTGCGCGTCGCTGATCCGGCGGGCGGTGCGCTCGTACTGGTGCAGCGGGATGCGCTTGACGTCGAATGGGCTCGTGACCCACTTCGGCCCGATCAGCACGGTGCCCGAGCGCCGCCAGGCGTGACGCAGGCCGATCTCCCACATCACGTTGGGGTTGAGCATCGCGAGGCCGGCGTTCACGAGCTTGGAGCGGTTGAGGTGGCGCAGCATCGCGTGGTCGATCGCCTCGAGCAGGGCGTCCGTGTCGGCCCGCACCGGGCGGTAGCCGGCGTCGATCAGCGTGGGCGTCATGATCCGCGTGTAGGAGAGGTCGGCCTCGAACTGCTTCCAGCCGCGCTCGGGGTAGGGCTTCAGGCCGAAGGGCATGGCGACGAAGGCCGGCTCGGACGCCTCGCGCGGGCGCGCGGGATCGACCTCGAGCACGAGCCGGCTGCGGGCCTCGTGGTAGGCCAGCAGCTCCTCGGTGTGGTCGGTATCGTCGCGTGCGCGGGGCGTCCTCACCGCCAGCACGACGAGCTCCTCCTCGTCCTCGAGCTGGGCCTCCGCGGTCGACGAGATGCTCCTCGTGACCGCCCGGTAGCTCGCCTCCTCTCCGTCCGCGAGCGGGACCTCCGCGACGGTCACCGACGGGAGGTCGAGCTGCGTGTCGTACTTGAGCTCCCACGCGTGGCCCTTGTCGGCGACCGAGCTGGTGCGAAACGCCGCGCGAGTCCCCGCCAGCCGCACCTGCACGGGCACGTTGGACCGCGTCGCCGCTCGATCACGAGCAGGTCCGCCCCCGCGGCCGCGCTCCCCACGACCAGGCGCGGGCGCAGCCCCGCCACGACGCGCTCGATCTGCTCGGAGACGAACGCCACGTTGTCCTCGGGGAGGTCGGCCCCGGGCCGCCGGCCTGCGTAGACGACGATCATCGGTTGCGGGCGATCCTCGCACACCGGTCGTCTCTATCCTCCGCCGTGCTCATGGGAAGCGCCGTCAAGATCGCGGTCGTCGGCGGGGGCTACGGGGCCAAGGTCGTCCTGCCCGTGCTCTGCGAGCTCGACGAGTTCGAGCCGGTCGCGGTGTGGTCGCGCCGGGCCGGGCGCGCCCGCGAGCTGGCCGACGAGGCCGGCGTGGCGCTCGGGACGTCTGACCTCGACGAGCTGCTCGGCGCCCCCGGCCTCGAGGCCGTGCACGTGGCGGCGCCGGTGACCATGCACGCCGAGGTGGCGACCGCGGCGGCGCAGCGGGGGCTGCACGTCCTGTGCGAGAAGCCGCTGGCGGCCGACCTCGCCGAGGCGCGCCGCGTCGCGGCGGCGATCGCGGAGGCCGGCGTCGTCGGCGCGGTCAACTACGGCCGCCGCTTCCAGGTCGCGCGCGAGCGGCTGATCGAGCGCGTCCGCGAGGTTGCAGGGCGCCCGCGGATGATCTCGGTCTCGCTCGTCTTCTCCGACCACGCCGAGCCCGACTCGCGGCCGTTCACCTGGGTCCAGGACGCCGGGATGGGCGGCGGCCGGCTCCAGGGCTACGGCGTCCACGACCTCGACCTGCTGCTGGAGGCGTTCGGCGAGGTCGAGGCCGTGGCCGCCGCAACCGACGTCGGGGTCGCAGAGCGCGCCGACGCCGAGGGCGTCGTGCGCAGCGTGACCGCGGAGGACGCCTACGCGATCCTGCTGCGCTTCGCCGCAGGTGGCCTGGCGGTCGTCAGCCTCGTCGCCACCGCCCGCCACGAGCGCGGCGACGTGATCGAGGTCCACGGCGCCGACGGGACGGTCTCACTCGACGCCGACCGCCGGCTGTGGTGGGGGCGCGCCGGAGGCGAGCTCGAGTGCGAGGGCCCGCTGGAGGCCAGCTCCCGCGACGCCTTCGCCCGCGTCGCGCGCAACTTCTGGGCGTCGATCCGCGAGGGGGCGCCACCGGACCCGTCACTGGACGAGGCGCTCCGTGTGCAGGCGATCCTCGACGCCGTGCGGCTGGCCGACAAGGAGCGCCGCTGGGTCGAGATGCGGGAGCTGACCGCCTGAGGCTCGTCAGATGGCGTGGGGCAGCAGCAGCGCGCGGCACTCCATCCCGACGGTGCTGTCCAGCGCGGCCAGGAAGGCGCCCGTCAGGCTGCGGTGCTCGCGCAGGTGCCACAGCACCTCCGAGCGGATCCACGCGGCGTCGCGCGCACGCTCGATGCTCCAGATGGCCGCGGCGTCGTCGACTGGGGCGACGGCGTGGTCGAGCTCCTTGACGGCGCCGGTCAAGAGCCACTTCTTCGTCTCTGCCTCGAGGGCGCCCAGGATCGAGTTGACCGCGTCATAGTCGGCGTGCTGCGGGCAGTCGCCGGTGGGGACGACATCCAGCGCCTGGCAGGTGTCGACGACGCCCACGGCCAGGTCGTGGCCGATGTGCGCGTTCATGCCCGCCAGCGCGAACTGCAGCGGCGCGATCCGGCGGTCGTGGCGGGCGTCGAACAACGGCGCCCAGCAGCGCGCGGGGCTGGCTCCCGAGTCGACGGCGTCGAGCGCGTCGAAGTAGCGGTTTCCGAAGACGACGTCGAGCTGCTCGAGAAACGGCGGCGCCTTCGGGGTACCCGCGCCGCAGTAGTCGCGTACCGCGAGCGTGACGTCGCGGTACAGGCGGTTGAACCAGCGCACGCCGTCGTCCGCCGGCAGCGTGTCATCGAGGCTGTTCAGGCGCGCGATGACCTCGTCGATCGTGGTGGCAGGCACAGCGCCACACTAGCCCGGGGACGTAGCCTCCAGGACCTGGGACTCGCGATCGTCGACGCCCTCGCGCGCGCCGAGGGTGGCCGCGCTGGCGTCAACAATCGGCCGGGTGGAGGCGGCGACGCGTGGCTGACGCTGCCGCCCGCACCGAGAATCAGCACCAGACTCTGTCGAGCGTGGTGGCGGGCACCCGTCAGGGGGCTTGCCACGATCAGGTCAGCTCGGCGGGAGAGTGCGGCTCAGCAGCGCGAAGAGCTCCGTGAAGTGCCGCTCGGACGGGGCTTCGTCGTAGGCGGCGGTGTCGGACATCGTGTAGCCGTGCAGCGCGCCTTCGTACAGCTCGGAGCGGTAGCGCACGTCCCCCTCGTCGAGCGCGCGATCGAGGACGGCGATGTGCTCCGGCGTCATGTTCTGGTCCTGATCGGCGTGACCGAAGTAGACCTCGGCCCGCAGGTCGCCGGCGGAGCGGTGCGGGCTGTCCGGCTTGTCGCTGACCAGGCCTCCGCCGTGGAAGCCGGCGAGCCCCGCCACGCGGTCGGCATGGGCGGCCGCGATGCGCCAGCCCATCCGCGCGCCGAAGCAGTAGCCGGTGATCCCCACCGGTCCTGGCGCCTCGCGGGACAGGAGGTCCAGGTACGCGGCGCCGTCGCGCACCATCGTCTCCGGGCCCAACTGCTGCATAAGCGGCCGCACGGCTTGCATGAAGCGCGCCCGGTTGTCCGGGTCGGTGAAGTCGGGCAGCGGGAGCACCGGCGCCCGCCCGGCGCGGTAGAAGACGTTCGGCGCGAGCACGACGTAGCCCCGCGCCGCGATGCGATCCGCCATCGCCTCGATGCGTGGACGCAACCCGAGCGCGTCCATCACGAACAGCACCCCCGGGTGCGGGTCGTCGTCGTCCGGCCGGGCCAGGTAGGCGTCGGCCACGCCATCCGCCGTCGTCACGTCCACCGTCGTCGCGTTGCCCACCTCGCGATTATACGAACGGGCTCGCTTACCACCGCGGCGCCGCCGGGCGTCTATCCACCGGGCCAAACCCGCCGGGGGAAAAATCACCGCCGGGACATTCTCGGGGCGCCGCCGGCCCCGGAGGATTGGGCGCGGAGCGTCGCTCGCTCGTCACGCTGCCCCTGGGGGACTGCACCTTGAAGCTCATCATCGCCATCGTTCGTCCGGAGAAGGCGAACGACGTCTTGGAGTCGCTGTACCGGGCGGAGGTGCGCGGTGTCTCGATGAGCCGCGTCCAGGGCCACGGCGGCGAGCTCGAGCGCGTCGAGACCTACCGCGGGACGACGGTCAAGATGGAGCTCGCGAAGAAGGTGCGCTTAGAGATCGCCGTGTCCGACGAGTTCGTGGACCGGACGATCGAGGCGCTCGAGACCGGCGCCCGGACCGGCGAGGTGGGCGACGGCAAGATCTTCGTCGTCGGGCTCGAGCGGGCGATCCGCATCCGCACCGGCGAAGGCGACCGGGCGGCCGTGACGCCGGTGGACCCATGAAGGGCGTCGATCCGGGCGACACCGCCTGGATGCTCGTCGCCACGGCGCTGGTGTTGTTGATGACGCCGGCGCTGGGCCTCTTCTACGCCGGCCTCGTCCGGTCCAAGAACACGCTGAACACGTTCATGATGAGCGTCGGGGCGCTCGGCGTCGTCACCGTCGCGTGGGCGCTGCTCGGCTACTCGCTCGCCTTCGACCGCGGCAACGGGTTCATCGGCGGCCTGCACCACGCGTTCCTGCACGACGTCGGCTTCGACGCGCGCGAGGGGACGACGATCCCGCACCTGCTCTACATGGCCTACCAGGCGACGTTTTGCATCGTCACGGCGGCGCTGGTGTCGGGCGCGGTGGTCGAGCGCATGCGCTACAGCGCCTTCCTCGTGTTCATGGTCCTCTGGTCGCTGCTCGTCTACGCCGTGCTCGCGCACTGGGTGTGGGGCGGCGGCTGGCTGCAGGACGCGGGCACGCTGGACTTCGCGGGCGGCGTGCCAGTCGAGATGGGCTCGGGCTTCTCGGCGTTCGCCGCGGCCATCGTGGTCGGCGCGCGCAAGGACTACGGCCGCCAGGCGCTGCTCCCGCACAATGCCGTGTACGCGCTGCTGGGGGCGGGGCTGCTGTGGTTCGGCTGGTTCGGCTTCAACGGCGGCAGCGGGTTCTCGACCGGCAGCCCGAGCGTGCTCGCGTTCACCAACACGCTGCTCGCGCCGGCCTGCACGCTGACGGTGTGGTTCGTGATCGACCTGGTGCGCGGCGGCCAGGTGACGGCGATCGGCGCGGCGACGGCGATCATCGTGGGGTGCGTGGGCATCACGCCCGCGGCGGGCTTCATCAGCCCAGGCTGGGCCATGGCGCTCGGCGCGCTGGCGGCGGTACCCAGCTACCTGTTCATCCTCTACCGGCCGCGCACGCGCCTCGACGAGACGCTCGACGTCCTCGCTGCGCACGGGCTCGCGGGGCTGACCGGCATCCTCTTCATCGGCTTCTTCGCCCAGAAGCCGTGGAACGGCATCGCCGACGGCCTGCTCTACGGCAACGCGGCGCAGCTCGGCCACCAGGTGCTGGCGGTCGCGGTCGGCCCGGCCTATGCGTTCGCCGTCACCGCCGGGCTGCTGAAGCTGGTCGGGCTGGTGATGCCGCTGCGCGCGACCGAGCGCGAGGAGGCGATGGGGATGGACATCGTCCAGCACGGCGAGGAGGCCTACGCCACCGGCGAGGGCGCCGTTCTCGTCCACCCCGAGGACAGCGGCGTGACGCCGGTGCCGGTCGCGCAGCCCTAGAGCATGCGGTCCAGCGCCGGCGCGTGGCCGAGCGGTTCCGCCGCCTGTTCTCGCTGCGCGGTCGCCTCAGCGGAGGGGGAGGGATTCGAACCCTCGGAGCCGGGGTTGCCGACTCACTGGTTTTCAAGACCAGCGCATTCAACCGCTCTGCCACCCCTCCGGGCCGGGCGCGCGGGGAAGGCTAGTCCTGCGGCCCGAGTAGGGTCGCGGAGATGGGACTCGACGACGTCCATCGCGACCCCGCCAGGGTCGTGGACTTCTACTCGCGCGTGGCGTGGCTCTACGAGGGCTGGGGGCGGGTTGCGGACTCGCGCGTGCGGCGGCAGGTGCGGGAGCTGCTCGGCGAGAGCCCCGGCGGCACGACGCTGGAGGTCGGGTGCGGCTCCGGGGCGATGCTTGCCGACCTCGCTCGCGACAACCCGACCGGGCGGACGGTCGGGCTGGACCTCGCGCCGGGGATGGTCAAGGCGAGCAGGAGACGGATCGCCCGCGCCGGCCTCGACCAGACCGATGTCGCGCTGTGCGATGCGTCCGGCCTCGCCTTCGGGGATGCGAGCCTCGACGCGGTGACGAGCAGCTATGTGCTCGACATCCTCCCGACGGAGCGGATCGTCGCCTCGCTGGAAGAGTTCTTCCGCGTCCTCAAGCCCGGCGGACGCGTGGTGCTCGTCAACGTCACGCCGGGCGAGAAGCGCCGGCACATGCTGCCGGAACTGCTGTACCGGACCGGGCTGCCGCTGACTGGCAACTGCCGTGGCATCCGCGCCGAGCCGCTGCTGCGCCAGGTGGGCTTCACGGACATCGACCGCCGCTACGTCAGCCAGCTGAGCCTGCCGAGCGAGGTCGTCTCGGCACGCAGGCCTTAGGCCAGCCGCTCGCGCAGGCCGGCGAGAAGCCCGACGATCGTCAGCCAGTCGAACACCTCCATGAACGGGCGCAGCAGGGAGATCCGGCGAGCGCGACCATCCGCCTGCCAGGCGCCCTTGTCGATCCGCAGCCGGATGTGCAGCTCCGTCCCGCCGCGGCCGTCCTCGCTAAGCAATAAGGCCCAGCTCAGCGCCAGCACGTCGAGCGCCAGCGGCCGGGCGTCGCGCACAGGCCAGCGGTGCCCGCGCCCCGGGTCGCGCAGCGACAGGTACACGAGGGCGCGCGGCGCGTCGACCTGTATCGCGCGGAAGACCGGATCGCCCGGGCCCCAGTCGGGGATCTCGTCGCCGGGCGCCGTCCCCTGCAACCCGGGTTCGATCCGCCGCAGCCCGCGCCGTCCCGCAGGGAGGACCCGCTCGGACCACCGGGGCAGGTACCAGCCGCCGCGGCCCTTGCCCAATTGCACCAACCACGGCCAGACCTCGGCCGGCGTGGCGCCGAGCGCCGCGTGCCGGTCCATGACGATCCGCGCGTCCGGCACGAGGTCGTCGCCCGGAAAGGTCGAAGTCATGCGGACACCGCGCGCTCGCCCGGCCCCGGCACCCCGCGGAAGCGGAAAGCGGCCGGCTCGCGCCACGGCTGCACGAACCAGCACTCGCCCGTCACGTCCTCCAGGGCGAACAGGCGCACGACCGTCGCGGCGACCGTCTCCGCGGGGATGATGTCCAAGCCCGCCGCGACGAGGTCGACGCGCGCGTCGGCGATGATCGCGGACTCCGCGAAGCCCGGGCAGACCGCGTTGAAGCGCACCCCGTCCCCGGCCAGGACGGGCCCCAGGGCCCGCGTCAACCCGACGATCGCGTGCTTGTTGGCCGCGTAGATCGGGTCCAGGGCCACTGCGCCCAGCCCGGCCAGCGAGGCAGTCGCCACCATCGCGCCGCCGCCCACCGCGCGCAAGGCCGGCAGCGCCGCGTGCGCGCCGAAGACGACGCCGTCGAGATTGACGCCCATCGCCCGCCGGTAGAGCTCCTCGGAGAAGTCCTCGCCGATCCCGCACCCGGTCGTCACGCCCGCGTTGAGATGGACGAGGTCGAGCCGGCCGCACCGCTCGACGGCGAAGGCGACCGCCGCCTCGTTGGCCGCCGGCGTCCGCACGTCGCAGGCCACGAAGTGCCCGCCGACCAGCTCGGCGACCTCCCGCCCCGTGTCCTGCTGGACGTCCGCGACGACGACCTCGACACCGGCCTCGGCCAGTGCCAGGCATGTCGCGCGGCCCAGGCCGCCGGCTCCCCCGGTCACGAGCGCGACCTTGTCGCGCAGGCCCGAGACGTCGGTCGGCGTCGAGAAGATGGCGTCGCTCATGCGGGCATCCTCGCATCGGCGTTGCGGCGATGGCCCAGGGGTATACGATCGGGGGTTGTGAGCGTCACCGAGCCACGCAGCGGCGCCGGGGAGACCTCGCAGCTGCGAGAGGTCGAGGAGCACGCCAACGCCGGCATGCTGGCGGCCGCGCCCGGCCTCGTCCGCATCGCGCTGACGGCCTACCTGCGCACGCTCGGCTGGAGCGCCCAGGTCTCGCTGAGGACGGTCGACGGCGCGCTGCGGCTCGTGTTGTCCGGTGACGCCGCCAACGACCTGATCGACGGGATGAGCACGCAGCTGCGCGACCGGCTGCGCCGACTGCTCGGGGTCACGGAGATCGAGCAGCGCCTGGACCAGATCCCCGAGGACCCTTCGACCAACGGCCATCCGGCAGACCACATGGCGGCGCTGCGCGAGCGCGGCGCCGAGCTGCTCGCCCGCTCCGCCGCCGCCGAGGACAGCGACGTCACCCACCCGGCCTACGAGCGGATCCTGATGAGCATGGCCCCCGACGAGGCGCGGATCCTGCGCCTGATGGCGATCGAGGGCGCCCGCGCCGCGGTCGACGTCCGCACCTGGCGCCCGCTCGACCTCGGCTCCGAGCTGGTCGAGTCCGGCCTGTCGATGATCGGCCAGCAGGCCGGGCTGCGCTACGTGGACCGCACGCAGGCCTACCTGAACAACCTCTACCGCCTCGGCCTCGTCTGGTTCAGCCGCGAGCCGCTGAACGAGATGGGCGCCTACCAGGTGCTCGAGGCCCAGCCCGATGTGCTGGCCGCGCTGGAGAAGGCCGGCCGCGGGAGGACGGTGCGGCGCTCCGTGAACCTGACGCCGTTCGGCATCGACTTCTGCGAGACCTGCCTGCCGCTGGACACCGCCGCACTCTTGGCCGCCAAGCACCACGCGGCGAACGGCGACGGGCCGGCGCCCGACCCGGCCGGCTAGCCGGGCGTCGATGCTCAAGGATCTCACCATCCCCGTCTTCACGGGGATCATCGGCTACATCACCAACTGGACCGGGATCTGGATGCTGTTCAACCCGCTCGAGTTCAAGGGCATCCGGCTGCCGGGTCTTGCGTCCATGGTGCGGCTGCTCCCGCGCAAGGTGCAGCAGATCCCGGGGGTCATGCACGGCGGCATCGGCTGGCAGGGGATCATCCCCAGCCGGGCCGCGAAGATGGGCTCGATCGCGGTCGACAAGACGATCGCCAAGGTCGGCACGCCCTCGGACTTCTACGAGGCGATCGAGCCGGAGGCGATGGCCGACCACGTGATCGCGACGTCCAAGGACGACATCCGCGATCTCGTCGAGCGCACGATGCGCAAGGAGCATCCGCAGCTGTGGAGCGACCTCCCGTCGCAGGTGCGCGCCGCGGTCCACGAGCGCGTGCAGGCGCAGCTGCCGGGCATCGTGCGCGAGGTCGTGGTCGAGAAGATCGGCAAGAACATCGACCAGCTGCTGGACGTCAAGCTCATGGTCATCCGCCACATCGAGGCGCGGCCGGAGCTGGCCAACCGGATGTTCCGCGAGGTCGGCGAGCGCGAGCTGCGGTTCATCATCAACTTCGGGTTCTTCTTCGGCTTCTTGCTGGGGATCCCGACCGTCTTCATCGTCCACGCGCTGCCGCACTGGTGGGTGCTGCCGGTCCTCGGGACGATCGTCGGCTACTGGACCAACTGGCTGGCGATCGCCATGATCTTCCAGCCGGCCGACCCGCGGCGGATCTTCGGCTACGAGTGGCAGGGGCTGTTCATCAAGCGCCGCGACTACGCGGCCGAGATCTACGCGACCGTCGTCGCCGACGAGATCGTCACCGTGGCCAACATCGGCGAGGAGCTGATGAGCGGGCCGCGCGCCGATCGCACGCGGGCCGTCATCGAGAGTGCGCTGCGGCCGGCGGTGGACCGGGCGAGCGGGCAGTTCAAGTCGCTGGTGCGCGTGGCGATGGGCACGCGCGAGTACGACGCGATCAAGGAGTCCGTCGCGACGGACAGTGTGGACTACACGATGACCCCGCTGATGGACCCCGCGTTCAACAAGCTCCAGGCCAAGAAGATCCATCACCTCATGACCACGCGCATGAAGGAGCTCTCCAACCAGGACTTCGCGCAGATGCTTCGCGCGGCGATGGAGCAGGACGAATGGCTGCTCGTGCTGCACGGCGCAGTGCTCGGCTTCGTCGCCGGCTGCGTGCACCTGGCGATCTTCGGGGTCTGATCGCCGCTGGCGATCAGGCGGGCGCGGCGGGGACGCTGAGCCCGTCGGCGGCGAGCACGTCGAGCAGCGCCTCGACCACCTCGGGATCGAACTGCCGGCCGGCGTGCCGGCGCAGCTCGGCGACCGCGCGCCTGAAGCTCATCGCCTTGCGGTAGGGCCGGTCGCTGGTCATCGCGTGCAGCGCGCCGCAGACGAGGATCACGCGCGAGCCGAGCGGGATGCCGGCGCCCGCGAGGCCGTCCGGGTAGCCGGCGCCGTCGAAGCGCTCGTGCTCGTGGCGGACCAGGCGGCGCACGTCGGCGAGGAACTCGACGGGTGCGAGGATCTGCTCGCCGACGACCGTGTGGCGCTCCATGATCGCGCGCTCGTCGGCGGTCAGCGGCCCGGGCTTATGCAGGACCGACTCGGGCACGGCGATCTTGCCGATGTCGTGAAAGACGGCGGCGAAGCGCAGGTCGCGCAGGGCGTCGTCGCCGATGCCGAGCGTGCGGCCGACGGCCTCGGCCTGCGCGGCGATCGAGCGCGCGTGGTCGGCCGTGTAGGCGTCCTTGGCCTCGAGCGCCGCGGCCAGCGCCTCCGCGGTGCCGAGGTAGGCGCGCTCGAGGCGCTGGTAGAGGACGGCGGAGCGCAGCGCCGAGCCGAGCTGGGCGGCGACGGTCTCCATCAGCGTGACGTCGTCCTGGTCGAAGGCCCCGGGCTCGAGCTCCTCGACGTCGATCGCCCCGAGCAGCTCGTCGCCGACCCATAGCGGAACCACGAGCTCCGAGCGCACGTCGGTGGTCGCCGGCGTCATCACGTACTCCGGCTCGGCGTGCACGTCGTGGGAGAGGACCGGCCGCCGGGTGGTGAGGCAGCGGCCGATCAGCCCGGCGTCGGCCGGCTCGGTCCTGGGCGGCTCGAGCGGGCGTGTGAGCGGCGCACCGCGCATGCCCGCGGCCTCGACCAGGCCGTCGGGGCGGATGCGGATGACCGCGACGCAGAAGAAGCCGAAGGCGCGGTGCAGCTCCTCCACCGCGGCGTCGAGGATCTCGTCCGGGTCGGTCATCGCGGCCAGTCGCGCGCCCAGCGCGTTGGCGACCGCGAGCTGCCGCGTGCGCTTGCGCAGGCGCTCGTCGAGCCGGCCCGAGGGCCAGTCGAGCGTGGCGTCGATCACCGGCATCGGCGGCGGGTCGGGCAGGCCCCGGTCCTCGCGGGCGAAGCGGGCCGGCCGGAAGTGATCGGGGACGGTCGAGAAGGCGAACGCCTGGCCACGGTGGCCCTCGTGCTTGGCATACAGCAGAGCGCGGTCGGCGCGGGCGACGAGCTCGACGGCGCTGACTCCCGGGCTCCACTGCGCGACGCCCGCGGTGCCGGCGGTGCCGCCGTCGGGCAGCAGCTCGCTGATGGCCTCGTCCACGCGCGCGAGCGCGCGCCGGGCGACGTCGACGGCGGCGTGCTCGTCGGCGTCGACGGCGACGAGGGCGAACTCGTCCCCGCCGTAGCGCGCGGCGAGGTCGTACGGGCGCGTGGCGTGGCGCAGCGCGTGGCCGGCGCGCCGCAGGACCTCGTCGCCGATCAGGTGACCATGCGTCTCGTTGACCTGCTTGAAGTCATCGAGGTCGACGAGCACGAGCGAGAGCGGCGGGTGGTCGGTCCGCAGCGCGCGCTCGATCTCCCGGGCGAGGCCCTCGTGCATGGCGGCGTGGTTGAGGCAGCCGGTGAGCCCGTCCGTGCGCGCCACCTGGGCCAGGCCCGCGTGCGCGCTGGCGTTCGCGCAGGCGACCGCGGCGAGCTCGGCCACGGTCTCGAGCACGCTGAGGTCGGCGATCGTCACCGCGCGCGACTCGCGGTAGCCGACCGATAGGACGCCGCGCATGCTGCCGTCCCAGACCATCGGCGCGGCCATGGCGCTGCGGTGGTCCGCCGGGAGCGGCGAGTCCTCGGGCAGGCCGGCGATGCGCTGGTAGTCGTTGGTGAGCATCGCGCGACCGCGCAGCATCACCTTGCCGGCCAGCCCGGTCCCGACCGGCATGCGCCACCCCGCCGCCTCGGGCGGCAGGCCGTGCGCGGTGGAGAGGACCATGTCGGCGCCGCCGTCGCCGAGGTAGACCGCGGCGACGTCGGCGCCGAGCACCTTGGCCGCCTCCTGACACAAGCGCGAGAGAACCGTCTCGAGGTCCAGCGACTCGTTCAGCGACTTGGCGGCGCGGGTCAGCGCGCGCTGCTGGTCGGCCTGGCGCTCGTGCTCGGCCACGGCGCTCATGCGGCGCAGGGCGGCGGCGCCCGCGTCGGCGAAGGCGGTGGCGATCTCCGCGTCCACGGCCGAGATCGAGGTCGGGTGCACGCCGTGCAGGATGAGCAGGCCGTCGAGGCCGTCGCTCGCGCGCAGGAGCAGGACGAGCGCGGAGACCGGCGGCTCGCCGCCGATCAGCGGGGCGAGCCGGCGCGCGCGCTCGGCGTCGGCGCGCAGCAGCCGCACGCGGCGGTCGAGCAGCTCGGCGAGGACCGGGTGATCGTCCAGCGCGATCTCCTCACCGAGCAGCTCCGGCGGCGCGTCGCCGTGCAGGACCCGCAGGCGCCGGCCCGGCTCCTGGCCGACCAGCACGACGCCCTCGGCGTCAAAGCACTCCCGCGCCTCGCGGACGAGCGAGGCGTGGATGTCGTCCGCACCGCCGTCGGTCGCGACCGCGAGCAGGCGGGAGACCGCGAGCAGGGCGCAGACGGCGCCGTCGGTGGCGGGGGATGATGGGTCCACGTGACAATCAACGACCTTGGCCCTCGGGTGTTTACACTGCCCGCCGGACCCGGAGAGGTGGCCGAGTGGCTGAAGGCACTCGCCTGCTAAGCGAGTATGGGGGTTAAACTCCATCGCGGGTTCGAATCCCGCCCTCTCCGCTGCAGCGCAATCGCTGCCATTTCTTGGGTGTTCCATGCCGAAATAGGCGAGCCTCGAACTGGATCACCGAGTGTGCCGCTGTGACTCGGAGCGGGGATCAACGCGCACCCCGGGCTCGACGATCCCGCATTCGTAGGCGAAGACGACGACCTGGGCGCGGTCGCGGAGTCCGAGCTTGGACAGGATGCGGGCCACGTGGGTCTTCACGGTCCCGTCGCTCACGAACGCCGCTGCGGCGATCGACAGACCGCGTGCCACGAGCCTGAGGACCGCGAGCTCGCGGGCGGTCAGGTCCTCGAGCTCCGGCGGTGCGGGCGAGTTCGGCCGCAGACCCGTGACGAAGCGATCGAACGAGGCGACGGGTGATGTCGGGGGTGAGCAGAGATTCTCCGCCGGCGACGACGCGGACGCCCTGTACGAGCCGCGCCGGCGAGTCGGTCTTGACGAGGAACCCGGCCGCTCCGGCCTTCAACGCGTCATAGACGTTCTCGTCGAGGTCGTAGGTGGTGAGCACCAGCACGCGTGCACGCCCGCCGGCGGTGATCAGTCTGCGCGTGGCTTCCATCCCGTCCATGGTCGGCATGCGGATGTCCATGAGCACCACGTCAGGATCGAGCTTGCGGACCAGGTCGAGCGCCTGCCGGCCGTCGGCGGCCTCTCCCACCACCTCGATTCCCACCTCGGACTCGAGGATCATCCGCAGCCCCCCGCGGACCACGGCCTGATCGTCGGCGACGACGACGCGGATCATCGAACAGGGAAGGTGGCCTTCAGGGTCCAGCCGCCACCGGCCTGTGGGCCGGCCTCGAGTCGCCCGCCGAAGACCTCGACGCGCTCTCGCAGGCCGGCCAGGCCGCGTCTGGCTCCCGCCCCGTTGCCGGCTCCGCCGCCGTCATCGGCGATGTCGACCTGCAGCTCGTCCTCGCCGTAGCGCAGCACTGCGCGCACCTGCGCCGGTCCGGCGTGCTTGAGCGCGTTGGTCAGCCCCTCCTGGACGACGCGAAACGCCGACAGCTCGAGCGCTGCGGGCAGCGCGCGCCGCCGGCCCTCGATCGCGAGGTCCACGCTGAGGCCGGTGTCGCGCATGTGTGACACGAGCGCGTCGAGGTCGGCCAGCGAAGGCTGGGGCTCCCGCGACGAGCGCGGGCTGGAGTCCAACAGCCCGAGCAGCGTCCCCATCTCACCGATCGCCTCCTGGCCCGTCTGACGAATCGATTCCAGGACATCCCAGGCGCGCGCAGGATCGCGGTCGAGAATCCGCTGGGCCGCGCCCGCCTGAAGAACGACCACGCCGAGGCTGTGGGAGATGACGTCGTGCAGCTCGCGCGCGATCCTGCGCCGCTCCTCGGCCGCGGCCTCGGTCGCGCGCTGCTGCTCCTCGAGCTCGAGCGCCGCCGCCCGGTGCTCCAGCGCGCTCGTGCGCGCGCGGACACTACGCCCCGTGAACCCGGCCCCGACGCTGAGCACGATCATGCTCGGGCCCCAGACGGCGTCACCGAATCCGCTCACGAGCGGGTCCGTCAGGGCCGCGACACCGATGCCCACGATCGCCAGCGCTGCCGCGATCAGCGGCCTGCCACCGTGCACCACCGCCGAGTAGAGCGCGATGATCAGGATGAACGTGAGGATCCAGCTCTCGGTGGCACCGTAGGCGAGCGACAGGCTGACGTACCCGCCGAGCGCCACCGACAGAGCCGGCAGCGGCCGCGCTCGGCGCCACGCCAACGACAGCGCCATCACCGGCACGACCACGGCGTTGACCATAATCGGACCGCGCCACTCGGGGCTCAGGAGCACATCCAGCTCCGCGAAGGCCGCCAGGGCCACAGCCAGCACGACGTCGGCGCCCGGGCCTCGCAGAGCCTGTCGTACGCGGACCGCTGGCGATGCCGGTGCCATGAGGCCGAACATATCGCTCGTCGTCGCCTGCGACATCGCCCGGAAGGCCGATCACGAATCTGCCGCCACGCAGAGGCGAATCGACACTGGCGGGCGATGACCTCGGCGGCGAACGGACGTAGCTTCGGCATCCGCATCCACTGAGAAACGAGGAAGGACCATGAAGCACTGTGCTCTGATCGTCTGTCTGTCTGCCGGCGCCCTGCTCGTGGCGCTTCTCCCGTCGACCGGCGGGGCTCAGCAACCGACCGGCCGGACGTTCAAGCTCATCGAGCGGGATGAGAGCGCGGCGTTCGGCGATGTGGCACCGCGATCTTCGAACAAGCGCAACCCGCGCTTCTCGGGCGGCGACATGCACCTGGTTCGACGAGACCAACCACAGGGTCGGAAGGCTCTACGCGCAGTGCATCGCCGTTCGCGGCGGACGGACGTTCGTCCAAGCACGCTTTCAGTGCAGCTCGACGATCGAGCCGCGATGGCACCATCGCGGTCAACACCGCCTTCCGTGGCAAACCAGCGCGACGAGGATGTCCCGTCCGCCGTCACTGGCGGCACCGGCGCATACGAGGGAACGCGCGGCAGCATCTCGCAGCGCAACCTCTCGCACGGCCGAATGCAGAACACCGTGCACCTGGCCCCGTAGAGCCGGAGACCCGACGGCGGCGCAGCCACCCACACCGGTGACGGCGCCGCCCGTCATCCGAGCCGGGGTCGCGGGGCGGCTCCATCGGTCCGGGCATCCCCGTGCACGGCAAGCAGGTCCCATCCGGCTTCGATCCCGAGCGCTCGTCGGCGTGCGCCGCGCGTCGGGCGGGCGTGCTGAAGCTCCGCCGACGGTCCTCTCGATCGACTGGCCGGACGGGCCGACCGCGATGCCCACCTGGGGAGGTCTCGGGATCGTGCTGGAACGCGACGCCCTGTGAGTCTGGAGCCGCCAACCGATCCCGTCCGGACCAGCTTCGGTCGTCGCGCGCGAGCCCCTGGACGCCGGCCCTCGGCCTCTGAGCCGTCGCTACACTCCGCCGTCATCTTGCGCCAGTAGCTCAGCTGGATAGAGCGTCGGTCTACGGAACCGAAGGTCAGAGGTTCGAATCCTCTCGGGCGCGTAGGAAAAGGCCTCCAAATGGGGGCCTTTTCTTTTGTCAGGACAGACTACAGAATCATTTTCTCTCCGTTTCTTCTCGCGAGTTCACTCAGCGAGAGCGCGCGGTGGATGGCGCAAGGGCGAGTGGCGGCGCCTGGCCTCAGGCGCGAGCAAAGCCGCAGCGGCGCGCGCATTGCGCAGTCCCCGTGCCGAGTGCCGGGCGGCGCACGCCCCGACGGCGTCCGTTTGCGAGGGCACAATCGACCTCGTGGCGAGACGCGAGGAGACGTTGATCACGCAGATCGAGCAAGAGGCGCTCGATGACAAAGCGTCGCTGGCCGGGGCGCTGCGGAAGTGCGTGATCCTCGGCGGGAAGAGCGGCTCAGAGCAGCTACGCGACTGGGCCACGCGTGAGCTTCAGGGCTACTACGGACAAGATGAGCTTCCGCAGTACAGAGTGCTTCCTGCGCAGATCGCGATCGACGGAGCCACGATGAGCGGGATCGTCAAGGGGCAGCCCATCGCGCGGTCATCTCTGCCGGACTTCGTCCAGGAGAAGGTCAAGGAGGAGGTTGAGCTGCGCGACGGCACGGGAGCGATCGAGGCGATGCTGCACCGGGCCGAAGCCGCAGGCGAGGCGATCAAGCTGTCGCTGCCCATGGGGGGCGACATCGCTCGACTCATGAACGCCGATACCCAGGGCTCGCAGATCATGTCGATCTACTGGTCGCTGGCGCCGGCCGCGGTGCGAGGTGTCCTTGATCAGATCCGCACAGCCCTCACGCTGCTCGTGGCGGAGCTTCGCGCGAACATGGCCTCGGGCGACGAGGTCCCGTCCGCCGACGCGGCCAACCAGGCCGTGCATCTGGTCGTCACAGGGAAGCGGAACAAGATCCACGTGACTACCGCTCAAGCCGAAGGTGCCGGCTCCTCTGCGACGGTGGCGGTCCATGAGCCGCAAGAGGTCGATGCTCCGTTCTGGACCCGTTCGCGGAGGATCGGCGCGTTCGCCGTTGGAGTCGCCACGATCGTCGGGGCCGTAGCCGCCGTGATCGCGATCACGTAGGGACCGACCCGACGCTGGCAGGAAGGCCGGGCCGACTACGCCGCGGTACCGCCTGGCGTCACCCGCGTCCTGGACCCTGTCAGAAGCGCACGGACGGTCGCGACTCAACAGGAATGACCGATCTTCTCCGTAGCCGCTCGGACTCCGTTCTCGGATTGGTCAACGGCATCCGCGGCCTCCTGGGACGCGACCTTTTGTCGTGGATCTGGCTTGCCGGCACCGAACAGGACGACGAGACCAACTGCATCGTCGCCAACGCGCTCGGCGTACCGGTCGGCGCCTCTGACCACGACGACTGGGACGGCGACTCCAAGTGGGTGATGCGCCTGCCCAGCGCGGCCGTCGCGCAGATGATCGGCGTGCAAGCTGGCCTCGACTGGCGAGCCGATCCCGCCGAGGTCGCACTCCCCGAAGAGCTCATCGACCTCGCCGTCTCTTACCACTTCGCCGCCGTTGAAGGCGACGATTTCGGAAGGCTCACGGCGTGGTGGGTTCTGGACGCCGGCACCTGCGAGTGGCTGCGCTTCACGCCGACCCAAACGACGATCGCCGGCCCCGTCGACCACGCGACGGTGGCCGTCTAAGACGGTATGGGTGGTGTCGTCGGGTGCCGCCGGTGGTGGTGAGAGCGTCGACGCTCCCGCGCATCGTGTGGCGCGGGCTGGTTACCGCATCGATCGGTGAGGAGCGTCGACATGACAGACGGTATCTGCTTCGCGGGCCTGGATGTGCACGCGCGCAAGACGGCGGCGGCGGCCGTGCAGCTGGGGTCCGGCGAGGTTTTCAAGGCGCAGCTGCCGGGCTCGCCGGCAGCTGCGATCGAGTGGCTGCACACGTTGCCGGGCCCGGTCCGGGCCGTCTATGAGGCCGGGCCGACCGGGTTCGGGCTGGCGCGGGCCGCGCGGGCGGCGGGCGTGCAGGTGATGGTGTGCTCGCCGGGGGCGATCCCGCGCCAGCCCGGTGACCGGATCAAGACCGACACCCGTGACGCGCTCAAGCTCGCACGGCTGCTCGCGGCCGGGCAGCTGCGGCCGGTCGTCGTTCCGGCGCTCGAGCTTGAGGCGCTGCGCGATCTCGTGCGTGCACGCGAGGACCTGCGCGGTGACCTGATGGGCGCGCGTCATCGCGTCGGCAAGCTGCTGCTGCGGCGCGGCCTGATCTGGGACGGGCCCGGCGCCGCGTGGTCACAGCGCCATCTGCGGTGGCTGAGCACGATCCGCTTTGATGACGAACTCGTCGAGCTGGTCTTCGGCGAGTACCTCGCACATCACGAAGTGCTGCTGGCGCGCCGCGATCGCCTTGACGCGATGCTGCTCGAGCAATCCACGCAGGGCTCGTGGGCACCGACAGTCGCCCGGTTGCGTTGCCTTCGCGGCGTCGACACGCTGACCGCCGTCGGCTTGGTCGCCGAGATCGGCGACATCACCGCGTTCAAGCACCCCAAGCAGCTCGCGAGCTTCCTCGGCCTCGTGCCGTCCGAGCGCAGTTCCGGGACCAAGCGCCGGCAAGGCGCGATCACGAAGGCCGGCAGTGCACACGCCCGCCGGCTACTGGTCGAGGCAGCCTGGCAGTACCGTCGCCCGCCGCGCGTCTCAGAGCCACTCAGGCGCCGCCAGGCCGGCCAGCCCACGGGTGCGATCGACGCGGCATGGCGAGCGCAGATCAGGCTGCACCGCCGCTGGGCGCACCTCGACACAGTGCGCGCGAAGAAGCGCACCACCGTCGTCGTCGCCGTCGCGCGGGAGCTGGCGTGCTTTGTCTGGGAGATCGCCCAACAGCCCGACTGACCGACGATCACAGATCCCGTTCTGGGGTGGGGGTGGCGGCCGGCGCCGCGTCACACGGGACCCGCGTTAACGCTTTGAGTACCACCACACGTGTGTTGGCGCGCTCGATCTAAGACCGCGGCCCCGGCGCAGCGCAAGACCGTCATGAGGTAGCCAGTCCTCGCATATCAGCCTGAAGCGCCCTCGCCGCCCGGCCGCCACCCGCGCCCCGAACCACAGACCACGAACGGACGGCCACGTGCCAGGACGGCCCCTGCCGACTTGACAAACACCACCCCATATCAGCGTGCGAGCGTGCGTTCACCGCGGCACCCACGAGATCGGCGGCAGCTGCGTCGAGGTCGAGCACCAGGGCTGGACGCTCGTCCTCGACGTGGGACTTCCACTCGAGGCGCGACCGGACGAGAAGTCTCCGGTTCCCGCCGTGCGGGCGTTCCGCGCTTGCGATCGATCGCGCGTGGCGGTCCTGCTCTCGCACGCGCACCCAGATCACTATGGGCTCGTCGGGTCCGCGCCGTCTGATGTCGCGATCTACCTCGGCGAAGCGACGCAGCGAATCCTCAGGGAGGCGCAGTTCTTCTCGCCGATGGGTGCGGACCTTGACGCCGCCGGGCATCTCCGTGATCGCCAGCCGATGGAGTTCGGCCCCTTCACGGCCACTCCCTACCTCGTTGACCACAGCGCTTTCGACAGCTACGGGCTGCTCGTGGAAGCGGGAGGGCGGCGCCTCATGTACTCGGGCGACATTCGTGCCACTGGACGCAAACGGGGTCTGTTCGATCGTTTCCTCGCCGATCCACCGGGCGGGGTCGACGTGCTGTTGCTCGAAGGCACCAGCATCGGTCGCGAGCCAGCCGTCCCGGCTTTGTCGGAGCAGGATGTCGAGGAACGCTGCGTCGAGCTCTTCCGTGAGACGGACGGGATGGTCCTCGCGTGCTACTCCGGCCAGAACATCGATCGGGTGGTCACGCTTCATCGCGCCGCGAGACGAAGCGGTCGTCGGCTTGTCCTTGACTTGTACGCCGCCGAGGTCGCTCGCGCCACTGGGCGGCCCAAAACCATTCCCCAGGGTGACTGGGAAAGCATCGGCGTCTATGTGCCGTGCAGCCAACGAATTCGCGTAAAGCGGGCCGGGCAGTTCGAACGCGTCGATCGGGTGCGCGCTCGCCGCCTCTACCCAGAGGATCTCGCCGGGCAGGCGAGCAAGCTCGTCATGACCTTTCGCAGCTCGATGCGTGGCGAGCTCGAAGCAGTCGGGTGCCTGGACGGAGCCCACGCCATCTGGTCGATGTGGCCCGGCTACCTCGACCGGCCGTCGAGCCGACCGCTCCTCACGTGGCTTGGGGAAAAGGGCATCCCGCTGACGCTCCTCCACGCGTCGGGACACGCGAGTCCCGATGATCTTGGACGCTACGCCGCGGCCGTGGCGGCGAAGCAGGTCGTCCCAGTGCACACTTGCCATCCCGAGCGGTTCGCGCCGCTCATAGAGAACGTGGAAACCCGGCAGGACGGAGAGTGGTGGGAGATATGAGCAAGGGCTGCGATCCGAGTCGCATCGAGGATCTCTACCACCGTTACGGCGGTGCCGGCGGACAGCAGGCGCAACTGGATTTCACGGTCACCACTGACGACATCAGTTCGGCGTTCCACGCGACGGTCTCGGCCGTCAGCGCTATCCGCGGCGACGGGCCATTCCACCCAGCGGGCACTCGCAAGGCACTGTTCGATCTCGACGCGGAACGCGGACCGGTTGTCGACGCCCTGGCCGATACCGAGCATCTTCAGGCGCTGCTCTGGTCTCCTCCGCACTGGTCGGTCGAGGGACGTTCAGAGCTTGACTTCGTGTTCGTCACTCGCGAGATCACCCCGGGGTCGGCTGTAGACGGTGACAAGCGCGCGTGGGTCATCGAGCAGGACTGCCAGGTGAGCGCCGACCTGTTGCTCATGAACACCAAGGACCGGACACCCATCGTTGCCGAGTTCAAGCGGGGCGGCGACCAGAATGCCGACTACGCCTTGGTCCAAGCGCTGGCTGCAGCGGCGCAATTGACGCCGCCTCGTCAGCGGGAGCGACTTCGAGCGCAGTACAGCGAGTACTTCGGAAAGAACTTGCCCGAGCGACTCGACGTCTACGTCATCGTCACTGACCCCCCGCCTCGTGGGACGCGGCCGAAGCTCCTCAGGCGCGCACAGGCCCACGCCGCAGAACTACAAGCGAGCGGCGCGCTCGACCAATGGATACGACGAATCGTGTTCCTCGAGGTCAAAGCATCAGCGGGACGCCTGTCGTTCACCGAGCTGCCCGGCGATGCCGGCGACAAGTCAGCCGCTCCCGCGATCGCCGAGTGAGTAATCGGACGCGCGTCTGACGATGCCGAGCTGGGCCTTCAACCGCCCCGCCCTCATCGGACCGAACGTTGGGGGTCAGTCACTGACTTCGAGCTGGCGCGAGCCCGCGTCAGCGTTAGGCGGGTAGTGCGTATCCGGTTGGCTCCATCCGGTTGGTTTGAGAGCTTGACGGGGTGCCGCGGCCCGGGTTTCCTCGTTCGATCATGGACTTCCAGACGCGCTTTGCGACCGAGGAGGACTGCCGCGACTACCTGTTCGACTGCCGGTGGCCCGACGGGTTCGTGTGTCCCGGCTGCGGCGGCCGCAACGCCGGCCAGGCCACGCGCCGGCACCTGTGGATCTGCACCGCCTGCAAGCTGCAGACCTCGGTCACCGCCGGCACGGTCATGCACGCCACACGCACGCCGCTGCGGACGTGGTTCTGGGCGGCCTACCTCGTCGCGACCCATCACCCGGGGATCTCGGCCAAGCAGCTGCAGCGCCAGCTCGACCTGGCCCGCTACGAGACCGCATGGCTGATCCTTCACAAGCTGCGGCGAGCGATGATCGCCCCCGAGCGAGGTCTGCTGCTCGAAGAGGTCGAGGTCGACGAGTTCTTCCTCGGCGGCCTCGAAGAAGGGCTCAAAGGCGGGCGTCAGCGCGGCAAGAAGGCGCTCCTCGGCGTCGCCGTCGAAGTCCGCGGCCGTGGCTCGGGACGGTTGCGGCTGGCCGTCCTGCCCGACGCCAAGGGACCGTCGTTGGCCGCGTTCGTGACCGCAACCACCGCCCGTGGCGCGATCGTTCATACCGACGGCTGGCAGGCCTACCAGCGCATCACCAAGCTCGGCTACGAGCACCGCCCGCTTGTCGCGCGGACCGCCGCGCCGGGCGAGCAGATGCTGCCGCGCGCGCATCGCGCCGTCTCCAACCTGAAGGCCTGGATGCACGGCACCCACCGCGGCGTCAGCGACGAGCACTTGGCCGTCTACCTCGACGAGTTCGTCTTCCGCCACAACCGCCGCCGCACCCCGATGGCCGCCTTCCAGACGCTCCTCGGACTCGGCGCCCACCAAGCACCCGCGACCTACGACCAAATCACCCGCACCGCCGCCTGATCAGCCACGTGGAGCCAACCGGATACGCACTAGGCGGGTAGCTTCCGCGCGGTGTACTGGCTGGTCAACAGTGGAACGAGCCAGCAACCGTGGCGCGGTGACCTCGTAGCTCTGTACCGAGAATGGGAGCTCCGGTTCGGAGATGTCCAGATGTTCCCGTGGCGGCCAGCACGGATGGACGTCGGCGACGTCCTCGTCCACCGCGCTGTCGGATCGGAGGGCAACCGGCTTGTCGCATTCGGCGACGTGATCTCGGAACCCGAGCCGAGCAACCATGGCCGCTGGCCGTGGCAGGTGCGGCGCCGCCTGACCCATGTTTGTCGCACGCTCTCCGAGGCGCCCCTCTTGGCCGAGGTCGGTGTTGGGCCCAAAGGACTCCGGGTAATGAAGGCGATGGAGGACAGCGAAGGCGCCCACGCGGTCGCGCTGATCTCCCGGCGAGCCGTTCTGCTGGAGTGAAGGCGCCGTCGCCTAAGACCGTCAGATGAAGACGACGGCGATCGACTGTTCCTCGGTACTGTCGCAATCCGCGGACAGGAGGAGAGTCGTGCTAGCAGGGGCGCACTGTATGGGACATGTGAATAGGGAACGGAACGCCTGAAATGGCGAGGTTCAGCGAGAGCGGTCGTGCCCCCGTGGACGCGCTCGTTGCGCAATGGCGCGAGGAATGCCTGGTCCGCGATGGGTCACTGCTCAGAGCAGAGGACATCTGGACCGACACGAACTTCCAGACGCTCATGGACGAGTTCGTCGAGAAGGAGCTGGTCGATGACCGCTCCTTCGAGCTCAAGCTCACCGACCAGATGACAGGTCTCGACCACGGTGCCGTCCGGTTGATGGCCGAGGTCATTGCGATGTACCTCGCTTTCGCGTCCCCGGGAACGGTAGGCGCGGAGCGCAAGCGCGAGCTCATTCGGATCCCGCTGGGTCTCATCGGCGACCCGCTCCCAAATGACACCCTGGTCTTCAAGGCGATGGATGGCGGGATCGGCGGCCCAGGCCAGGGATTCAACTCTTACCGGCCAAACCTCATCAGCTACCTGATCCGTTTCGGCGAGCAGCTCAAAAAGGAGCCGGAGGAGCGTCGACGCGAACTGGTGGCCGAAGGTGCCGACGTGTGGCAGTTCAAGGCCTGGCTCGATGATCGCGTCCGCGAACGCGAGGGCGGCGGCCGGACGATGAGAAACATCCTCCTGCACCTTCTCTTCCCGGATGAGATTGAGCGCATCGCCGTCGATGACGACAAGGAGCAGATCGTTAACGCGCTTCACGGTCTGGTCGAAGGGCTTGGCTCCGACGAGGACGTCGACCGAGCGCTGCTGCAGATCCGTGCCCGAGTTGACGAGCTCATGCCGAAGGGCCAGACACGGCTGGGCGGGCAGATCGACTTCTACTACACGCCGCTCCGCGAATCGTGGGATCCCGATCTTGCCACCGAAGGCCGGCGGACTGCTCGTGGCCTTTCCCATCTCCAGGCGCTCGAGTACAAGAAGCAGGTCGTCCTCTATGGACCTCCCGGCACCGGCAAGACCTACGAAGCGAAGGCGCTGGCTGAGCAGCTGCTGCGCCGTAAGGCGCTACGCCGATGGGGCCCAGTGCACTACCTCCAGAACGAGGAGCGGGTACTTGAGCTCATCGGGGAGCAGGTGGAGCGGCGGCAGCTCCATCCCGCCTATTCGTACGAGGACTTCATCGGCGGACTTCGCCTCGTCGATGGGGATACGCGGCCTACGAAGGGCCACCTTCTGGAGCTGGTCGATCGCGTCAATGAACGTGCCCAGAGCTGTTCAGATCCCAGTCCGCTGCCGTGGGTGCTCATCCTCGATGAGATCAATCGCGCCGACCTCAGTCGCCTTCTCGGAGAGGTGTTCTCCGCGCTTGACGACAGAGACGCGCCGATAGCGCTGTCCGCTGGAGGAGGAGAGGCGTGGCAGAGCTTCCGTCTCCCTGGGGATCTGTTCCTCATCGGGACGATGAACCTCATCGACCAGTCGGTGGAGCAGCTCGATTTTGCTCTCCGACGGCGCTTCTTCTGGCTTCTGTCGGATTACCAGGAAGAGATCATCCTGCCGGTCGTCGAGGAGCGCTGGAAGGCACTCGACCTCGCCGCGCGTCCTTGGCTTGGTCGGCACGGCTGGGAACACGTGCGGCCTGACATCGAGCGGCTCGCGGCGCGTGCCACCGAACTGAACGCGGCCATTGTCAACTCGCCGATGCTCGGGCCGCAGTATCAACTTGGCCACACGTACTTCTTCGAAGTCACCGGGCTGATCGCGGATTGGCCAGGCCTGCAACCGAAGATGAGCTGGCGCGGCAACTACCTCTGGAGCTCCAAGGGACAGGCGCAACCACCGCTCCGCAACCTCTGGGAGTTCTCCTTGGAACCCCTCATCGACGAGTACCTCGCCGGCGTGGCGGAGCAACAGCGGACGCGCGAGCTCAAGACACTGCGCGATCTGTTCCTTGCTTCCGTTGAGAAGTGAACGTTGACGCTCCGCGTTCCAGACCTCTCGCCGTTCGAGCCGCGCAACAAGAAGGAAGCCGGCTACGACGAGGAGGCGTGGCTCACCCGTCTACAGCAACACCTGCGCGCCTCGGAGCACGTAATCCGACTCGGGGACGCAATGTCCGACGGCGACGACCACGTGCTCAGCCGGGACGCCGCGGGCCATTGGCAGACCGGCCGCTACATCGGAGAGCTGTCATTCGAGGGTCGGCGTCTACAGATCTTCCCTCGGCTCGGCATGGATGTGATCGGTCAGTGGCTCGAGGGTGCCCTGAACCTGGTCGCTATCCCGGACACTTCCGAGCAGCGAACCAGCGAGTCCTTCATCGCCCTGTTGATGGCGGCCATCTGGTGTCGGCAGGTGGACGTCGCTGCTCGCCATGGTCCACCTGCTTTCCGCCACGACGTTCACCACGAGGGGTTCTACGTCCGCGGGCGGCTCGATGTCCGTCGCACGGCGCTCCTACGTAGTCGAGGCGTACCGCATGTCGCGTCCGTGATGCGGCCACGGGAACTAGCCAATGACGTCTCACGGACGCTCGTGGCGGCAGAGCGGGTCCTGACGCAGGCCGTCGGGCACAACCGCTGGCGCACGCCCCGCGTACGCGAGGTGCTCCCGCAGCTCTATCCCGCCGTCGGCGCACGGCCGAGGCTCCCCGCGCTCGAGGACCTTCGGCGGATCCGCTATTCGCCGATCACCCGCCCGTTCAAACAGGCGGCGGAGCTCTCCTGGCGAATCGCACGGCACGAAGGCTTCGGCGCGAATGCGGAGAAGGGCACGGTCGAAGGCCTGCTCCTCGACGTCGCGGAACTGTGGGAGCTGTTCTTGCTGAGCTGCGTCCGCGCGGCCGCTCCGACGATGCGCGTAGAGCACGGCACTGCGGGCGGGGGCGAGGCGTTCCTCCTGACAAGCCGCGAGAACGATGATCGGGGGCTTGGTCGCCTCAAACCAGACATCCTCGCCTGGGAGGGGGATCGGTTGGAGCTGATCCTTGATGCCAAGTACAAGCGGCTGGCTGATCGCTGGCCCGACCGGCCGAAAGGTGTCGACCGTGGCGACCTCTACCAGCTGACCAGTTACCTGGCCGGACTCGATACAGAAGGGGAGGCAACAGGCATGCTGCTGTACCCGCGTGATCCTTCGCAAGCGTCCGTCGCAACGGCGGAACTCGAAGGACCGTGGACGTTGGGCAAAGGAAGCGAGGTGCGGTTTGAGCGAGTTGGACTGACCACATCGGACGCGGTCTCGGATCTCATTTCCTTGTTTGGATCAGCGCCCCCTGAGAGCCACGCAAAACCGGTCGAGCACGGGAGCGTGGTGTGAGCGAGGCAGGCGAAGTCGTTCCACCCCATCCACTGCGCCGAGTGTTGGGAGAAGAGCGATTCGCCGGCATTGATGCAGCCGTGCTCGACTTCTGGCGTTGGGGCTTCTCGGATCTGCGCCTCAACATCGTTCGGGGCGTGCTCGCCGAGTACCTCGTAGCCGTCGCAGTCGGTGCGATGGACACGCCTAAGGAGGAGTGGGCCAACTTCGACGTGCTCACCCCGTCGGGGATCCGCGTCGAGGTCAAGGCTTCCGCGTACTGGCAGAGCTGGGGCCAGCGTGGTCCGTCGAAGACAGCCTTCAGCGGCCTGACCGCTCGTTCGTTGAGGGAGGATGGGAGCTACAGCGAGGGTCGGGAGGTGCGCGCTGATGTCTTCGTGTTTGCGCTGCAGGCGTGCCTGGATCGCGAACGCTACGACCCCCTAGACGTCGGTCAGTGGGAGTTCCGCGTGCTCCCCGCGAGAGTCATACGTGACGCGGCCCAGAGGTCGGTTGGCATCGGGTTCCTCGATGCGCATGGGGCCCAGGCGGTGGCGTGGGACGGCCTAGCGGATGCGATCGAAGCTGCGCACGAGCCGGCCACGGGCGCCGGGCGATAGCGGACGAGAGCGGACCGCACGTTGCGCGCGCGCTCCGCTGTCATGTTTTTCGCCGTGCTGTCGACTCTCACTCGGATGCCCTCGTGCGAAGCCAAGACAGGGGCTCGTCATGCAGCTGCTTGACGAGCGACTGCTCCTCTCGGCGACCGATCTCGTCAGCTACCTCGAGTGCGCGCACCTCACCCGCCTTGATCTTCAGGTAGCGCGACGCGAGATCGTTCTTGAGGAGACGCGGACCGACGCAGCCGACCTCGTGGCGAGGAAGGGCGACGAGCACGAGCTGGCCTACCTCGAGCAGTTGCGAGCTCAGGGGCGCGAGATCGCGGAGATCGAAAGCGAAGCCGGGCTCGACGGCCTGAAGCGCGGCGCCGAACGGACGCTCGAAGCGATGCGTGCAGGAGTCGAGATCGTCTACCAAGGCGTCCTCTTCGACGGCGAGCGCTGGCGCGGTTACTCAGACTTCCTCGAACGGGTCGAGATTCCCTCGGCCCTCGGCGGATGGAGCTACGAGGTCGCCGATACGAAGCTGGCGCGGCGCGTGAAGCCTTACTTCTTGCTGCAGCTCTGCTTCTACTCCGAGCTGCTGGCCGCCATGCAGCAGCGCGAGCCGGAGTGGATGCACATCGTGCTCGGGACGAACGCCCGTGAGAGCTTCCGAGTGGCGGAGTTCACCTCCTACTACCGAACGGTCAAGGAGCAGTTCGGTCGCAGCCTGGCGGCAGGACTCGGAGACACCTATCCCGACCCCGTCGAGCACTGCGGCCTCTGTCGCTGGGAGGAGCACTGCGCCGCTCGGCGCGAGGCCGACGACCATCTAAGCCTCGTTGCCAACCTCGGGCGCAGCCAAGGGGTGCAGCTCGCTGAGAGCGGCATCAGCACCGTCGCGCAGCTTGCGATTGCACCCGACGCGGCGCGCCCAGTCCGCGTCGGTCATAACACGTTTGAGTCGCTACGCGAGCAGGCTCGCCTTCAGGTTGAACAGCGCACCACGGGACGGCCGTGCTACGAGCTCCTGGCGCCTGACGAAGGGCGCGGCCTCGCGCGCTTGCCGGTGCCATCCGAGGCCGACCTGTACTTCGACATGGAGGGCGATCCCTTCTTCGACGAGGGACTCGAGTACCTCTTCGGCGTGACGTCGATCGAGGCCGGCGAGCCGGTCTTCCATGCGTTCTGGGCCACCGACCGGTTGCAGGAGAAGCGGGCCTTCGAGGAGTTCATCGACTTCGTCGCCGAACGGCGTCAGCGATTCCCCGACCTGCACGTCTACCACTACGCGCCGTACGAACCGACCGCGCTCAAGCGGCTCATGGGTCTGCACGCCACGCGCGAGGACGAGGTCGAGGTCCTGTTGCGCAACGAGGTGCTGGTCGACCTCTATGCGGTCGTCCGGCAGGGCCTACGCATCGGAGAGCCGCGCTACTCGATCAAGAACGTCGAGCACTTCTACATGGCGGAGCGCGAGACCGAAGTGCAGGGCGGGGGCGATGCGACCGTCGCCTTCGAGGAGTTTCTGGAGACCGGTAATCGTGCTCTGCTCGAGGAGATCGAGCGCTACAACGACGACGACTGCCGCTCGACCTGGCTGCTGCACCGCTGGCTGCTCGAGCGCCGCGATGAGGCGATCACGCGCCTCGGCATGGACATCCCGTGGAAGCCAAGGCCCGAGCCCTGGCAGCCGGACCCCGAGGAAACCGTCGAGGCCGACGCCCTACGGGGGCGGCTTGGCGCCGGCATCCCGCAGGAGGCAGAAGAGCGATCCGAGCCACAGCAATCGAGATGGCTCCTCGCTCAGCTCCTTGACTATCACCGCCGGGAGGCCAAGCCGCAGTGGTGGGCGTACTTCGACAGGCTCGATGCCGACGAGGAGCAGCTCACCGAACTCGATGCCGAAGCGCTCGGCGGACTAGCCGATGCTGGGGTCGCGCCACGTGCGCTGCCGAAGCCCGCGCGCTCGTCGATCTACACCCTGCGGTTCCCGCCCCAAGAGCACAAGATCGGGCCCGGCGACTACATCGATCCAGCGACCGAGAAGGGGGTCTGTGTCGAGCGCATTGACGACGGCGAAGGCATTGTCGAGATCCGGCGGGCGACGAATCGCCAGGATGAGCCCCTTCCGCGCGCGCTGATCCCGGGAACGCCCTACGACACGCGGGTCCAGCGCGCAGCGCTGCGCCGGCTGGCAGGCGACGTCGCCGATGAGGGACTTGAGTCCGCCGGCCGCTATGGGGCGCTGCGGGCGATCTTGCGACGCGAGCTGCCGAGCACCGCGGCCGCCGCGCATGGCGATCCGATCCAGGTCGCCGGGTTCGATCTCGACCGCGCCAAGGAGGTCGCCACCGGCCTCCAGGACAGCTACCTCTTCATCCAGGGCCCGCCTGGCTCAGGCAAGACATACACCGGTGCGCGCCTCATCTGTCACCTGCTCAGCCGAGGTGCCCGCGTCGGCGTCACGTCCAACAGCCATGCGGCGATTCACAACCTCCTCGCCGAGGTCGAGCGGTTTGCGGGCGAGCGCCCCGATTGGCGGGGGCTGAAGAAGCCCGGCGGCAGTGCGGACAGCCATTTCGAGTCAACCCGCGAGGACTCGCTGATCGACAACGGCGACGCCATCGCTGACTTCGCCAGCGATGAGTACGGCTTGATCGCCGGAACCGCTTGGCTGTTCGCGCGTGAGGAACTCGACGGGAAGCTCGACTACCTGTTCGTCGACGAGGCCGGCCAGGTCTCGCTTGCAGACGCTCTCGCTGTCGGGACGAGCGCACGGAACCTCGTCCTGCTCGGGGATCCGCTGCAGCTCGCGCAGGTGTCGCAGGCGATCCACCCGCCGGGCGCCGGAGCGTCGGTCCTTGAGCACCTTCTCGAAGACAACGGCACCGTGCCCCCGGAGCGAGGCCTCTTCATCGATCAGACGCGGCGAATGCACCCCGACGTCTGCGCCTTCATCTCCGAGGCCATCTACGAAGGCCGCCTCGAGTCTTTCGAGAGCTGCGGTCGGCAGGACATCGAGGCGCCCGGCGCGCTCACAGGCACAGGTGTGCGCTATCTGCCGATCTCGCACGAGGGAAACAGTCGTCAGGCGCCCGAGGAGGCCCGGCTCATCGCCGACCATGTGCGAACGCTCGTCGCCGGCAGCTTTACCGACGCGGACGGCCGCACGCGCCCACTCCGCGAAGACGACGTAATGGTGGTCTCGCCCTACAACGCGCAGGTGCGCTGTCTACGCGAGCACCTTCCTGACGGGGTGCGCGTTGGGACGGTGGACAAGTTCCAGGGCCAGGAGGGCGCGGTGACGTTCTTCTCCATGGCGACGTCTAGCGCCGCGGAGCTCCCGCGCAACATCGACTTCTTGTTCAGCCGCAACCGCCTGAACGTGGCGGTTTCGCGTGCACGCTGTGTCGCGGTGCTGGTCTGCAGTCCGGATCTCCTTCACGTGCGGTGTCGGTCAGCGGAGCAGATGCGCCTCGTGAACGCGTTGTGCATGCTCGTGGAGCGGTCGCTTGTCGAGGCCGGCACATGAGAGATCCCGCCCGAATTCCGATGATCCTGGCTGCCATCGCCAAACGCTGGGAACGAGACCCCGACCTGCGCTTTGGGCAATTGCTCTCGCACCTGGTCGGGGACGACGACGTTCGGATGATCGAAGACGGTGAACTGCTGGGTCGCCTTGGGCCCGCGAGCAGCGCCGAACGCGAGTACGTAACGGATGAGCCCGGCCGTCGACGTGACGCGTGGAAGGACTTCACGCGTCGTCAGGCTCCGAGCGACGATCAGGACTAGGCCGCCGTCGGATGGGCGTCGGCGACGCCAAAGGCTAAGTTCGCGAGTCCACGAGCTGTCGCAAGCGTGCGACAAGTTCGCGCCGGTATCGGCGCTCGTCGGTGGCCTCGACGTCGGGATTGTTCTCGACGTGTCGCACTCCGTACTCGTCGGGTTCGCTGAGTCGCGTGTCCTCGCCCCAGCTGAAACGGTCCGCGCGGTGCAGGATGAACAGCAGGCCGCGGAGGTCATCGGCGTCGGTGTGGTCGTTGGGCGCAAGTGCTCGTAGTCGTTCGGCGTCGCTCGCCCAGTCTTCGCCGAAGTGCGCATAGCCGTCGAAGGTCATCGAGAAATGGACCACCGCCTCGTACGGGCCTTGCGGGTCGGCAATCTCCGCCGGCCGGAGCTGACTGGAGGGCGTAAGCCCAAAGAGCTCGTGCGCGGCGCGGAGTGCAGCCTTCGCGACCGCCGCCGCATCGGCATCGACGAACGTCGCCGAGAAACGCGGCGGGTGGGCGTCGGTTAGCCCCGCGGCTGTCAAGCGGGGCTCTTCCGGAACCTCGAAGCCCGTGGCGAGCAGCTCGACGGTCGAACAGGCAGGGGTCCAGGCCGCGGTAAGTTGCGTGCCCTCGTGTGCGTAGAGGTTCACGACGCCCTCGTCGCGCAACCGCGCAGAGAGCTCACCTAGCGATCCCGCCGTCGCGCCGCGAGGCCAAGAGGTGACGAACTTGCGCTGCTCCTCTGTCTCAGGCGCCACACGGTGTGCCCGGGCAGTGCCGGCCCGCAGCTCTTGGAGGCGCGCTAGTGGATCGGTTTCGCCCTGCCCGGCGAGTCGGCAGCCGACGATCGTGCCGGTCCGGCCAACGCCGCCCCAGCAGTGGACGTAGACCACCTCGTCGTGGGCAAGCGCCTCGTCGATCACATGCAGGGCGGCGCGTGCGATCCACGGTTGGGGGACCTGCACATCTCGGATCGGGAGGCGGATGTGTCGCACGTCGACTCCTCGGATGGCGGCGCGGTTGCGCAGGAGTTGCGCGTAGGGATACAGAGGCGGTCGTCCTTCGCCCTCCTCGGTGAGGTCCACGAAGCAGGTGATCCCTGCGTCGAGGAACTCGTCAAGCTTCGCGGTTGCCTCTTCTTTCGTGGGTGCTCCCGGATATGGTCCGGCCGCCAGCCGCCCCGCCTCGACCCAGAACCCGTCGCCGGGGAGCGGCAGTCCGGCATCGCCGCCTTCTGCGATGTCGTAGAGCGCATCGGCGAGTGCGACGATCCGGTCGCGCTCGACCAGGAGCTCCCGCCAGTGCTCCGGGATCGCCTCTTCGCCGTAGAGCGCGCCCGCGAGCTGTCCGGCGATCGCGGCCGTGGTGTCGGCGTCGTCGCCGAGGTTCGCTGCAGCGAGCACAGCATCGGCGTAGCTGTCGGTTCGCGAGACGGCCCAGAGCGCTGCCTCCAGCGACAGTGGGGCGAACCCCTCCCCTCGGATCTGTGGTGGGTTGCGGTGGAGGAACGAGCCCGCGGCGATTTCGGCGACCCGAGGACAGAGGTTCATGGGGTCGGTCCACAGGTCCGCCCTGTAGGTACCCGGGCCCAGCAGGACCTCTTTGCCGTCCCCGCGTAGCGCACCGATGAGCAGCGCCGTGAAGTACCGCGTCGCGTCGATTGCTTCGCGCATTCCGTGAGTCGTCCGGACTTGGTTGATCACGTCCTGCATCGCGACGCCGTCCGCGACGCGCGTCGCCTGGAACATCGCCAGCGGTGCGATGCGCATGAGCGAGCCGTTGCCACCCGCGTCCTTCGCGCTGTCGCCGGGGAAGGGCTCGCGGGTCGCCTCGAAGCGTTCCAGCGCCTGCCGGGTAGCGTTGCCGATGTCAAAGCACACGCCCGTGCTCGCGCGGTAGCCGTGCCGATACCAGCGCAGCCAGCGTCCGAGCGCGTCGACGGGCGCGTGCCATCGTCGTGCGATGAGGCTCTCGGCCAAGCAGATCGCCATGGAGGTGTCGTCTGTCCATGCTCCGGCCGGAAGATGGAACGGCCCGCCTCCGACGATGTCAGTCAGTGGTGGGAAGGACCCAGGAGTCGAGAACTCGATTGTCGTGCCCAGCGCGTCTCCGGCGGCCAGGCCGAGGAAGGTTCCGCGGAAGCGGGACCGGCGGGTCGGAGGCTGTGAGGAGTCTGCGTCGCTGTCCGGCCTCATCAGGAGGCCCGCACTCCATCGGGTTTGCTCGTCGACGATCGCATCGCGTTCGGCACGGAGCGCGTCGATAGTTCGACGGGTGTGATCGAGCACGCGGTCGATCGCGCCGCTGTAGGCGTACTCGAAGTCGTCGTCCGGGTCGCCCGGTGTCGTGAACGCGAACTCAGCCTTGATCTCCTCCTCTTGCGAGAGAAGCCAGGCCTGGGCGCGAACCAGGGCGTCCTGCACGAGCTCGTTGCGAGGCGCTAGGACGGGAAGCGGAACCGCGCCCGGATCCTCTGTGCTCGGAGTCGCACTGCCGCGGACGAGCTGTTCGAGCTCGTCGACGACGCGCTGGAGCTCGTCGACCATCCACTGCTGGACGCGAGGCTGGAAGACCTCGAGCAAGCTCCGGTAGTACCAGAGGTGGTCCTCTGGGTCTTGCACGTTGAAGCGCTCCCAGAGCGCGGCGCCGTGCTCGCGGAAGTCGCGCAAGATCGCTCGGGCGTTGTCGAGCTTGTCGGCGAGCGAGACGAGCAGCACGTCCGGTTGAGCCCAGGCGAGGTGGCGGAGGTAGGCCTCCTTACGTTCGCGCCACGGCGGCTTTGGCGTCTCGAAGGTGTCGCTGCAGGCGGCGACGATGGAAGCGACCTCTTCTCCGAACCTCTCGCGGATCGCGGCCAGCGTTTGCTCACCGCCCTGATCCTCGGCCGCATCGTGCAAGAGAGCGGCGATGGCTTGGGCCTCGGTTCCGCCGGCCTCGATGACGAGGCTGGTCACCGAGAGCAGGTGCCCGAGGTACGGGATGTCGCCGCCCTTCCGGAGCTGTAGCGCGTGAGTCTCGGCGGCAAACGCCAGCGCAGCGGAGAACTTCTCGGTCAGTCGGGGGTCGTCGGTCATTGGTTGTGGAGCGAGGCGTTGAGGGAATCGATGCGGTCCGGGGCGGAGAGCTTGTCGCCGTAGAGGTAGACCTCGCTCTCGGGCGTAGGCCGCACTTCGACGAGCCGTTCTCCGTAGCGCTCCCGAAGGATCTCGAAGACCGCTTCGAAGCGCTGGTAGCCCTCCCAGTACGCGAGCTCACGCCAGATCGCTTTGTGCCGCCGGCGCAGGATCGTCCAATGTTCGCCGTCGCGCTCCTCGAAGTCCCAGTCGATGCGGAGCTTCCGGCCGCGAAGCTCTGGCAGCTGGTTGGCCGTCTTCAGCTCCAGGTCGTCGGCGCGCCTCCACCGGTCCTCGCGAGCATTGACGTTCGGGAGCTCAGCCTGTGCGCGCGGGTTGCCCGCAGCTGCCGCAGTACGCGTCTCGTCGCCGGTGGGGTGGGGGACGATGAGCAGCATCCGATCGCATTTCGGACAACACACATCGAGCAGCTCTTCGTACAGCTCCTCGTTATCGGCCCCGCGACCCACCCATCCGCAAGACGGGCATGTCAGCTCGGCCTCGCGGTCGTACTCCCAGGAGCCGAGGTGGCGTGCGCTCACGCTGCCTCCTCAAGCGTGGCGAGCAGCTCGTCAGCGTCGGTCTCCTGATCGCCCGCGTGCTCGAGCTCCAGGGCGCGCTCGTACGCCGCGCGCGCTTCGACGGTTTCGCCGAGCACCTGCGCAACCTTGCCCAGCCAGCACCAGTTCCAGCTCCCACAGGGCGCTATCTCCGTGTAGTGGCGCAGGTGGCGATAGGCCTCTTGGTAGCGGCCGAGGCCGTACAGGGTGTAC
>JBBSIC010000005.1:0-89184 GCA_038232275.1 Solirubrobacterales bacterium
CCCGCGTTGTCTTGGGCTCTACCACGCCGGTGCCCGAGAGCGTGTCGTCATGTCAGCCGACTGGTCACTGTACCGTCCAGTACAGTGCGGGCACAGAGGGTATTCGACGCCGGACAGGAGGATGGGACGTGGTACGCAAGTACGCGATGGTCGTTGGAGTCACGCTGCTCTTGATCGGCATCGTCGGACTGGCGCTGGGACAGCAGTCGCTGTTCGGGGTTTTGAACATCGACATCGCGGAGGACGTCATCCATCTGGTCACCGGTGGGCTGCTCGCCTACGCGGGGTTTGCCAAGCGCCACATCCGCCTCGCCCGCGCTGTGGTTGGAGGGATCGGCATCGTGTACCTGCTCGTCGGCGTAGTCAGCTTCGCCGAACCCAACCTTCTCGGTCTCTTTCCCAGCGAGTACAGCGTGCTCGACAACGTCATCCACATCACGCTCGGCATCCTCGCGATCGCGGTGGTATGGCTGCTGCCACCAGACGACCGCACGAACGCTAGGACTGCGTAGACCCAAATGGCTATGAGTACCACGACCTCGTTGGCCAAAGGAGCCCTGTCAGGGCTGATCGGCACCGCGATCATGACCGCAGCACAGGCGGCGGAGATGCGTGTGACCGGTCGCAAGCCCTCGCTGGTGCCCGGGCACGTCGCCTCAAAGCTCATGAGGCTCAAGCCTGCAGACGAGGAAGGGCTGTCGCGCATCTCGATCCGGATGCACTGGGCGCACGGGATGACCATGGGCACCGTCCGGGCGTTGATCGGCCGGACGGGCCTGGAGGGTCCGGGGGCGGCTGCGACGCACTTCGCTCTGATGTGGGGCGGCGACGTGATGCTCTACAAGACCCTCGGGATCGCGCCATGGCCCTGGCAGTGGAGCCTCGAGGAGCTGGCGCCGGACGTTCTCCACAAGGGCATCTACGCGGCCGCCACCGGCGCCGCGTATGACCGCTTGACCTGATCAGCCCGGAACGCTCGCGGAACGCTTGTGACGATCAGCGGGTCGGGGCTCCGCAAACGCGCCGATCGCTGAGCGGCATCCACGAGTCCAGGCGCGTCGTCGAAGGAGGCGTGAAGGCCGGTCGCGAAGTGATGGATCGACCTCGAACTACGCGCCACGTTGTTCGACATTATGGCGACCTGTGGTCGGTGTGGAACGGCGAGCCGGCGAGCTTTAACGTGATGGATTAACCCGCTGATGGACATTTCAGCGGTTCCGTCGACTGCCGGTGCTCGGCATGCCTCGTGTTGACTCGCCTCGTGTTGACCTGTCGACGACGGACGCGACGCCACCAAAATCGTCCTGGCGACGCGCTCCGCCACTCCTGCCGACGAAAAGCGAGCGTCTGCGTCGAGCCGACCCTGCGCTCGGTCTCGGTCCGGAGCGAGCGTGCCGGTCGTCACGAGATGTGCACGAACGTGCGAGAGCGACGATCAAGCGCCCCACGGACTCGCCGGCCAGCAGTCAAGCGGCCGATCGAAGCGCTTCGCATCGCACACCCCGACAGAGCCCCTGAACCTGTCGGCGCCTCGCCGTTGGTCGGCCGCGACGCGATCGGCCTCGTCGACGAACCGTGCGTGGTCTGGCTGGCGGTGACCGCCAGCGTCGCGATGCCCGCCTTCACCGCGTACGCGAATCCGAGCCGCGCGAGGACCGCTTGATGCTGGCGGCGGAAGTTCTGGATGCCGCCCGGCCCGTGGTAGCCCAGGCCGGAGGTCTTCCAACCGCCCATCGGCAGTTCGGTCGCGAAGTAGTTGATCTGCGCGTCGTTGACCGTGACGACGGCGGCCTCGATCCGGGAGGCGATGCGCTCGGCGCACTCCGTGTCGCCGCCCTAGACGGAAGCGGACAGGCAGTGGCGCAACGGTGGTCGTGGGCGGCCACGCCGCAGTCCCACGCGAGCCGGGATCGGGTCTTCAAGCCAGGAGCGACCTCCTCTGATCGAATCCCGGGCCAAGCCCTCGGCCCAGCTCGTGTCACGCCGCAGTCAGGCGTACTCGGAATCGACGCGGGCCCGCTGCTCAGCCGTCAGCCCGTAGGCGTCGGAAAGCAGAGTGTCCACCTTCCGCTCCAGTCGGTCGAGCTGCACGCGCTGCTCCCCCACCCGGGCGGCGCTCGAAGTCCAGCTCCGCGGAGATGCGCTCACGCTGCGCTCGCGACTGGGGGTCGATCTTCAGCCGGCTAGCGTTGCGGTCAAGCACTTCGAGGACGACATCTCGACCCTCCCGCGCATACGCCTCCATCCTTGTCCAGCCGCCCAGCTTCCGCAACGGGGTTCCGCAGACGGACGCGAGCAGTCGAGGAACGCCGAGCCCTCCTGTTCGATGGCGATTGCGAGCTCGTAGAGCCGCCGGCCGTGGTGCTCAAGGTCGGGCGGGCGGACCTCTGGAACTGGCAGCCATGAAACAAGCTGCTTGTTCGCAGTGAAGAAGCCGTTCTGGAGCGGGGCTGCCCCGCGCCGGAACCCGAGCCGCCCCGCGCTTCCCACCCGTCCGAGACGGAATCAAAGACCGTCTTCCAGCTTCTCGGCCATCGCTTGCGCAGTCCGGCAGGCACTCGAATCTGAGCAACGCGCCCAGCCGAGTGGTGGCGCACGCGCATAGATCAGGCGCAGGCCAAGGAGCGCCTGCCGGAGCGAAGCAGCAGCGGGCCGATGCTGCGGCCACGATCACGGTGTGGCCCGGCAGGCAGCTGGTGCGCTACCGCCAGCGTGCCGGCCGCTCCCCGCTTTGCGAGGATGTTCTCGTGGCCAGCACCGACACGACGCGACTCGCCGTGCTCATCGACTCCGACAACACGACGGCGAGCCTCACCACGGAGCTGCTCGCGGAAATCGCCAAGTACGGGACGCCGACGATCAAGCGTGCGTACGGCGACTGGACCACACAGCACCTCGTCAGCTGGAAGGAGGAGCTGTTGCGCCACGCGATTCAGCCCGTCCAGCAGTTCGCCTACACCCGCGGGAAGAACTCCACCGACTCGGCGCTGATCATCGACGCGATGGACCTGCTGTACGCCAGGAACCTGGAGGGCTTCGTCATCGTCTCGAGCGACAGCGACTTCACGCGGCTGGCGACGAGGTTGCGGGAGTCGGGGATGACCGTCTACGGGCTCGGGCGGCGCAACACACCCGCGCCGCTCGTCGCGGCGTGTGACCGGTTCATCTATCTCGACCTTCTCAGTCAGGAGCCCCAAGAGCCGGCGCAGCCAGCATCAAAGGACGATGAGCCGACACCGCTGCTGCCCAACCTGAAGGGGGTCCTGTCCACGGCGATCAGTAGCACGTCCAAGGACGACGGCTGGTCCAACCTGGCCGAGGTCGGGTCCTACCTGAGCAAGAGCCACGCGGCGTTCGATCCCCGCGACTACGGCCACACGAAGCTCGGTGAACTCGTCCGCGCGGAGTCCTACGTCGAGGTGAAGGAGGCCCCCGGCCCGAGCGGGCTGAGCCAGCTGTGGGTGCGGCTCAACCCGCGGCGCACCCGGGGCCCGTAGACCGAGCGATACTCAGGCGGTGGAGTTCGTCTTCGATCCCAACGACTACGACGCGACGATCCCCGGCGAGATCAGCGACTACGACGGCCTGCAACGCCACATCGCCGAGGCCGGTGCCGTCGTTCGTGCCCACGCCATCCTCGACCTCGGGATCGGCACGGGCGTCACGGCCCTGCGGGCGCTCCAGCACCACGACGGCGCCGTCCTGGTCGGATTCGACAGCGGCGAGGCGATGCTTCGGCGCGCCGCCCAGCGGCTGCCTGACGCGCAGCTCGTCACCGGCCGCCTCCAGGACACGTTGCCGCCCGGGCCGTTCGATTTGATCATCTCCGCGCTTGCGGTCCATCACCTCGACGGCCCGGAGAAAGCCGAGCTGTTCCGCCGCGTGGCCGGCGCGCTCGCACCCGGGGGCCGCTTCGTTCTGGGCGACCTCGTCGTCCCAGTCGACCCCGCCGACATCGTCACTCCGATCGATGGCGTCGTCGACACCCCGTCCTCCGTTGACGATCAGCTCGCCTGGCTGCGCGAGGCGAGCCTTGACGCGCACGTGCATTGGGCCGACCGCGACCTCGCCGTGCTCACCGCCACACGCGGCTGACCCGACGCACCCGATGAGGCAACGCGTGGGGGGAGCCGCCGGCGGCGTCGATGACCGCGGCGAGGTCATCGATAGGCGATCTTGGTGCCGTCGGCGGAGGTGGCGAACTGCGTGCCGGTCCGGTTGGCGGGTGCGGAAGAGGTGATGGTGGTCATGTCACCGCGCCGGGCGGCGCCGACCGATCGAGATCGGCGAAGTCGATCTCGGTCTATCCACCCGACGCCGACACAGCGCTGCGGCTGCATCTCCATCGCGACGACGGCACCGGCTCCCTCGACTACTGCGCGCAGCCTCAGAGCCTCACCGTCGCTGCTGGGCCGGTTCGCCGCGGCGGCGGGTCGAGCTCGGCTCCGCCGATCTCACCAAAGCGATCGAGCATCGACTGAAGGAGGCCGTCGGCGGCCTCGGAGTCGCTGACGGCGTCCGCCAGGATCGCGCGAACCTCGGACTCCATCGACCGGCCGTGGATGGCCGCTCTCGTTCGCAGCCGCTCTATTCGCGTGGTCGTCCAGGTTTCGGGTGCTCAGCGCGCCCATCTCGATCACGTTCCAGGTGCCATCAACGCCAGCACCACGAAGACGGTAGCCCGGCGCGAGCGCCCACAGCGGGGCGAAGGGCCGGGTCCTATCCCCGAGGAATTAGGGCTCGGTCCCCCTCGGGGCAAGGAACCGGAGCTCGCCCACCCCAGGCCTACGCGTCGACCGTCACCTTCTCCATGCGCGCCTCATCCTTGGGCTTGTCGCGGCCGTCGGTCGGGAGGCGCTCGATGATGTCGACGACGCCCATGCCGCTGGCGACCTCGCCGAAGACGGTGTGCTTGCCGTCGAGCCAGGGGGCCGCGCCCTTGGTGACGATGAAGAACTGCGAGCCGTTGGTGTTGGGGCCCGAGTTGGCCATGGCCAGCGCGCCGCGGACGACCTTGTGGTCGTTGAACTCGTCCTCGAAGTCGTAGCCGGGGCCGCCGGTGCCGTTGCCCTTGGGGCAGCCAGCCTGCAACATGAAGTCGCGGATGACGCGGTGGAAGATCAGCCCGTCATAGAAGCCGTCCTTGGCCAGCTTGCGGAAGTTCTCGACGGTCTTGGGCGCGTCGTCGTCGAACAGCTCGAGTGCGATGTCGCCGTGGTTCGTGGAGATCGTGGCCTGTGACATGGGCCGAGCCTAGCGCCGGTGCGGCTAGGCGCGCGCGGCTTCGAGCCGTACCTTCACGCCGCCGACGTCCGAGCCGCTGACGGCCTCCACCACGCGGTCGGCCTCGGCGGAGGGCACCTCGAGCAGCGCGAAGCGCTCGAGCAGGCGGACGTTGCGAATCGACGCGCCCTCGAGCCCGGCACCGTGCACGGCGGCGACGAGGTCGGCCTCGGAGAGCCCGTCGGCGCGACCGGCGCTGGCGATCAGCCCGCGGTAGCCGCCGCCGTTGCTCGGGCCGCCGATCGTGGCGACGGGGTCGAGGTCGACCGGCTTGCGCGCGTGGCGGCGCGGCTTGGGCTCGGAGACCGGGGCGGGGTCGACCTTCGCGCCCTCCGACCATGGGGCGATCTTGGTGTTGGCGTGCGCCTCGATCGCCTCGAGATCGCGCAGCTGCTTGGGCTCGACGAAGGTGATCGCGCGGCCCGTGCGCCCGACACGGCCCGTGCGCCCGATGCGGTGCACGTACACATCGGGAGACATCGGCACGTCGAAGTTGATGATGTGCGTGACCGTGGTGATGTCCAGGCCGCGCGAGGCGACATCGGTGGCGACGAGGATCTTCACCCGGCCGTCCTTGAAGGAGATCATCACGCCGTCACGGCCGCCCTGGCTCATGTCGCCGTGCAGCGCCTTGACGTTCATGCCCTTGTCGCGCAGCGAGCGGTAGAGCTGGTCGGCGCGGATCTTGGTCCGCACGAAGACGATGGCTTGCGCCGGTCGCTCGGACGCCAGCACGCGCGCCAGCGCCTCGTTCTTCTCGCGCTGGTTGACCTCGAGGAAGAACTGCTCGACGGTGTCGATCGTCAGCGTCGCCGACTTGACCTTGACCATCACGGGGTCGTAGAGATGGCGCGAGGCGAGCGCGGCGATCGGCGGCGGCATCGTGGCGCTGAACAGGCACGTCTGCCGGCCGTTCGGGCACAGGCCGAGGATCTTCTCGACGTCCTCGAGGAAGCCGAGGTCGAGCATCTCGTCCGCCTCGTCGAGCACGACGTAGCGGCACGAGTGCAGCATCAGGCTGTGGCGGCTGATGAGGTCGAGCACGCGCCCGACGGTGCCGACCACGATCTGGCCGCCGGTCTTCAGCCGCGCCTGCTGGTCGCGGATGGGCGCGCCGCCGAAGACGGCCACGGGCTCGATGCCCTTCGGCTTAGCGTAGGCGCGGAGGGCCTGGGTGACCTGGATGCACAGCTCGCGCGTCGGCGTCAGCACGAGCGCCTGGACCTCCGGCTCGGAGGGGTCCACGAACTGGACCATAGGAAGGCCGAAGGCGGCGGTCTTGCCGGTCCCCGTCTGCGCCTGCCCGATCACGTCGTGGCCCTGGAGGAGGTGGGGGATCGCCTGCTCCTGGATGGGGCTCGGCGTGGTGTAGCCCACTTCGGAGAGGGCGGTGAGGATGTTCTCGGAGAGGCCGAGGTCTTGGAATGTCGTCATGTTTCGCAGCTGACGATAGGTGATGGCACACTCCACGTCCGATGCGCGCCCTCACCAATCTGGCCGCCCTGGTTGCCCTCGCCACGGTCGGCTTCGCCGTCGGCGACTGGGCCGGCCACATCAATGCCCTCGGAGCGGTCGGCATCCTGCTGCTGATCGCGGCTTTCGCCTTCCTGTTGTCGTTCCTGTACCGCCCGACCCGTGCTCCCGCGGCCGCGCGCGATGGGGAGGGCGAGCGGGAGCCGGAGCCCCGCCGGCGGCGGGAGCGCCCGGCGGGGGCCGCGAGCTGGGACGCCGCGGAGGCCGGGCTCGCCCGCTCGCGCCGTCGAGGCGCCAAGCGCCCCGACGCTGTCCGCGACGACGAGGCGCGCGTGTGACACGGCGGCCGTGGATCCTCGTCGCCGCGGCGCTCGAGGCCGGCGCGGCAGTGTTCCTCGTGATCCGGCTCGTGCGGCGCGAACCGCATGCTCCGACCGATGACCCTGCGCGGTGGCTCGCGCTCGCCGTGGGCCTCGGTGTCGCCGGCCTCGTCGTGCTCGCCCTTCGGGCGCCTGGCGCGATCCGCTCCCTGGCAGCGCCGCTCGTCGGCGGAGCCGCGGGCTTCTTCGTGCTGTGGCTTGCCCACCGCGACGACGTCGTAGTCCCCGAGCTTGGCGGCTGGTTCTCCTACGTGCCGCTGGGAGACCGGCGCGCGACGGGCGCGCTCTCGACCACCGATCCAACCGTGTACCTGATCGTCGCAGCCGCGTGCGCGCTGGCGGCGGGAGGGCTGCTCGCGTGGCGGCGGGAGCGCTGCTCGCGGCCGCCCGCGCGGGTGCTGCGGCGGTAGTTTGAGCCGAGGCGGGCGTGCCAGCCGGATCAAGTGATCCGTCGCAGATTAAGCATCGAATAGATGCCAAATCTGCGGATGGTGGCAAGAACCCCCGCCCGCTCGATGCCGCTGTTGAAGGGGCGCGCCGCGGCGTCTCCGTTCAGCCGCCGTACTCCGCGTCGCTGACATGGGCGCCCCAGTCGGCGGCGGCGCCGTCCGAACCCGGCTGCTGGAGGGCGAGGTGGACCATCGGGCCGTCGGCCGCGGCGCCGTGCCAGTGGTTCTCACCCGGGGCAAACCAGGCGGCGTCGCCCGGCGCGAGGCGCTCGACCGTGCCGTCGGAGCGGCCGACGAGCGCGACCCCGGAGACGATGTGCAGCGCCTGGCCGTGCGGGTGCGTGTGCCAGGCCGTGCGGGCACGGGCCTCGAAGCTCACGCGGGCGAGCGCGAGCGGCGCGCGCACGAGCGGCTCGACGGTCACCGCGCCGGTGAACCACTCCGGCGGGCCGGTCTGTGCCTGCAGCTCGCTGCCGCGCACGATCTCCATCACCACAGGGGTCTAGCAGGACCCTGCCGCTCGCGCGTCGCAGGGCTCCGCGTCCGGCTAGCCTGCCGCCCCTATGAGCAACGTCACCGTGGTCGGATCCATCGCCTTCGACGCCGTCGAGACGGCGACGGGCAAGCGCGACCGCCTGCTCGGCGGGTCCGCCGTGCACTTCTCCCTCGCGTCCTCCTTCTTCGCCGACACACGCGTGGTCGGGCCGGTCGGCGAGGACTTCGGCGAGACCGAGTTCGCGGTCATGCGCGACCGCGGCGTCAACACCGACGACGTCGAGCAGATCGCCGGCGGCAGGACGTTCTTCTGGGCCGGCCGCTACGGGCGCGACGTCAACCAGCGCGAGACGCTGCAGACCGACCTCAACGTCTTCGAGACCTTCGAGCCGAAGCTCAGCGAGGCGTCCGCCGCCGCCGACGTGCTCTTTCTGGCCAACATCGTGCCGGCCCTGCAGATCGCGGTCCGCCAGCAGTGCCGGGCCGCGACCTTCACCGCGCTGGACTCGATGAACCTGTGGATCGACATCGCCCGCGACGACCTCGTCACCGCGATCGGCATGGTCGACTGCCTGATCGTCAACGACGGCGAGATCAAGGACCTCACGCGCGAGCCGAACCTCGTGCGGGCCGCGCGCGCCGCGCTGGCCATGGGCCCGCGCGTCGTCGTCGCCAAGCAGGGCGAGCACGGCGCGAGCATGTTCACCTCCGACGAGGTCTTCGCCCTCCCGGCGTACCCGACGCCGGACGTCGTAGATCCGACCGGGGCGGGCGACACGTTCGCGGGCGGCTTCGTCGGCTACGTTGCCGCGCACGGCGACGCGGACCTGCGCAAGGCGCTCGCCTACGGCACCGCGCTGGCCTCCTTCAACGTCGAGGCCTTCGGGACCGAGCGGCTGCAGACGCTGACCCCGGACGAGGTGACCGCGCGCGTGCAGGAGCTCGGGCGCATGACGCACTTCGACGACGGGCCAGTCGATCTGCGCCGGTAACCGGCGCCGCTGACCGGTCGGCTGTTCACCACCCCGTTCACCGGGTAAGGTCCGGCGCAATGACCTGGGGATTCATCTGGCTGATGTTCATCCTCAAGATCCCGATCATCGGGCTTTTTAGCATCGTCTGGTGGGCCATCAAGGCCTCCGACGAGGAGCCGCGCCCGGAGGAGGTGGTGCGCCCCGTCCGGCCGCCCCGTCCGCACCCGCCGCGGCGACCGAAGCGCCGCCGCCCCCGCGGCCCGCACGGCGACCAGGCCGCGGTCCCGTCGCCGCCTCGGGTGCGCCCGGTCACCGCGATCGCGCGCAATCGCGCGGCGCGCGAGCACCGCTCCGACCGCTGAGGCTGGGACACTGCCCGCCGTGGAAGTCCACTCGGCCCTGTCGGACGGCACGCTTCGTCGCCTGGTCGAGGAAGGCCGGCTGCGCGTGGACCCGTGGGATCCGGAGCTGGTTCAGCCGGCCTCGATCGACCTGCGGCTGGGCGACTCGTTCCGCGTCTTCTCAAACCACCGCCTGACGGCGATCGACCTCCGCGAGGTCCCGGCCAACCTGACCGAGGAGGTCGTCATCGGGCCGGACGAGGCCTTCGTGATCCACCCCGGAGAATTCTGCCTCGGGCGCACGCTCGAGCGCGTCGAGCTGCCCGACGACCTCGTCGCCCGCGTCGAGGGCAAGTCGAGCCTCGGGCGCCTCGGCCTGATCGTGCATGCGACCGCCGGCTTCGTCGACCCGGGCTGGAAGGGGTCCCTGACCCTCGAGCTCAACAACTTGACGCGGGTGCCGATCAAGCTCTACCCCGGCCTGCCGATCGCCCAGCTGAGCGTGATGGCGCTCGACCGGCCCGCGGAGCGGCCCTACGGATCGGACGGGCTCGGCTCCCACTACCAGGGCCAGGTCGCGGCGACCGAGAGCCGGTACGGGGTATAGGGTTCCGGGCCGTGCTGCACGTACTCGTGACCTTCGCCGCCGAGACCGGCCCCTCGAAGGCGCCGTTCTACGTCGCGGGCGGGATCCTGGCCCTGTGGGCCGTCACCCTGTCCCTCGTCGGCATCAGCCGGGGCGAGAGGTGGCCGAGCGGCGACGGCGCCGCGCGCGCCATCATGGGGGTCTCCGTCCTGCTCGTGGCCGCCGCGATGACGACCGCCGTCGTCACCGCCTAACCAGCCTCCGCAGCGAGGCCGGATAATCGGGTAACCCTGCGCACACCCCGAGACTGAGGAGTCACATGGGCAGCGAAGAACCCAACACGGACGACCCCGGCGAGCTGGCCACGGCTCAGGACACGCTGTCGGTCACGGACAACCGCACCGGCGCGACCTACGAGCTCGAGATCACCGACGACACGATCAAGGCGATCGATCTCCGCCAGATCAAGGTCAAAGAGGACGACTTCGGGATGATGGCCTACGACCCGGCCTTCACCAACACCGCCTCCTGCCGCTCGGCGATCACCTACATCGACGGCGCGGCCGGCGTCCTGGAGTACCGCGGCTACTCGATCGAGCAGCTCTGCGAGCAGTCCACCTACCTCGAGGTCGCCTACCTGCTGATCCACGGCGCACTGCCCGACCAGGGGCAGCTCGACGAGTGGATGTATCAGGTCACGATCCACACGTTCGTGCACGAGAACGTCAAGGAGTTCCTGCAGGGGTTCCGCTACGACGCGCATCCGATGGGCATGCTGCTCGCGGCCGTCGGCGCGCTGTCGACGTTCTATCCGGAGGCGTCCCAGGTCAAGGACGCGGAGGTCCGCGCCATACAGGTGATCCGGATGCTCGCCAAGGTGCCGACCCTCGCGGCCTTCGCCTACCGCCACAACGTGGGCCAGCCCTACGTCTATCCCGACAACGACCTCAGCTACTCGGGCAACTTCCTGAACATGATGTACAAGATGACCGAGCTCTCCTACGAGCCGGACCCCCGGCTCGAGCGCGCGCTCGACGTCCTGTTCATCCTGCACGCCGACCACGAGCAGAACGCCTCGACGAGCGCCGTCCGCTTCGTCGGATCCACCCAGGTGGACCCCTACTCGTCCGTCGCCGCGGGCGTCGCCGCCCTCTACGGCCCGCTGCACGGCGGCGCCAACGAGCAGGCCCTGCGCATGCTCAACCGCATCGAGACGGTCGACAACATTCCCGGCTTCCTCAAGGGCGTCAAGAACGGCGACGAGCGCCTCATGGGCTTCGGCCACCGCGTCTACAAGAACTACGACCCGCGCGCCACGATCATCAAGAAGCACCTTGACGACGTCTTCGACGTGATGGGCAAGAGCCCGCTGCTCGAGGTCGCCTCCGAGCTCGAGAAGCAGGCGATGGACGACGACTACTTCACGTCGCGCAAGCTCTACCCGAACGTCGACTACTACTCGGGCCTGCTCTACGAGGCCCTGCATCTGCCGACACAGATGTTCCCGGTGATGTTCGCGATCGGGCGCACCAGCGGCTGGATCGCGCAGTGGCTGGAGATGATCGAGGACTCCGAGACGAAGATCGCCCGGCCGCGACAGGTCTATACGGGCGGCCGCGAGCTCGAGTACGCGCCGATGGCCGAGCGGTAGGGCTGGCCGCTTGAACGATTCACCTCCGGGGCCCAACCAGCCGATGAAGGGGAGGTGGAGCAGGCTCAGCTCACCCGGGAGCTCGACGCGGCGCGCGCTGCGCTGCTGCAGGTCCGGCTCGCGCTCGACGTCGAGCGCGAGCGCGGCATAACGCTGACCTTCCGCGACCCGCTGACCGGGCTTGCAACCGCGTGCTGCTCGAGGAGCATCTGACGCCGGCCCTCGCCCGCGCCCGCCGCGCCGGCACCTCGGTCGCCCTTCTGCACCTCGACGTCGACGCCTTCCGGCTCGTCAACGACTCCCTCGGCCACCTCGCTAGGCAGCGTCCGCGCTAGAAGACGGTGATCCTGGCGCGGAACTGGTGCCCGCCCTTGCGGAATTTGCGCCGCGTGTCGACGAAGACCCCGTACCTGCCGTGGTGGATCTGCGAGGCCGGCACGGCGGGCAGCCGGCGCAGGTGCGTGCGCAGGGTGCCGCAGGTGGCGTCGCCGCGGCCGGCCTTCTGGGTGTAGGTCTTCGATCCGCGCCGGATGTGGACGTAGATGCGCTTGCCCGGCTGAAAGCCGGAGAAGGCCCAGGTGGTCGACTTGGTCGGCTTGCCGTGGGTGACCTTGGGCTGCACGAGGAAGTTGACGACCTGGAAGGTCGTCGTGGCCGCGGTGACCCCCTCCTGGGTGCCCGTGAGGGTGACGGTCTTGGGTGTGATCCCCTTGCGGGTCAGGATCGGCGCCTGCACCCGGGTGGCCCAGTTGCCGGCCGCGTCGGCGTAGCCGGCCGCGAAGATCTGGTCGGCCACGGCGTTCCAGCGCGTGCCGGGCCCCCAGCCCGTCCCAGTGATCGCCACGGCCTGGCGCTCGGAGTAGCAGGGCCGGTCGGTGGTGATCGTCGCGGCGCTCGCAGCGGCCGGGAGCACGGCGGCCAGCGTGGTCAGGCCGAGGACGGAGACGGGCACAGAGAGGCGGGGCATGCAGGCGGTATAGCGTTCCGCGCGTGAAATGGCGCGTGACGATGCGATCCGGTCCGGCGGTTGACCGGTCCACTTTCGAGAGCATGGACGCCGCGCTCGACGCGCTCGAGGCCACCTGCCGCGCGATCGCCACGGGGAATGGGCGCGAACCGCTCAAGGTCGCGAAGCGAACCTACGAGCCGATCGTTCAGGTCCAGGCGCGCGTCGAGCTGCGCGGCCCGCGCGGCGTCCGCGGCGGCGTCGACGTGCGCGGGGACGGCTCGACCGAGGCCTTCGTCGGCCTCGTGCGGCGCGAGCTCGTCGAGCAGGAGCGCGGGGAGAGCGCCTACGCCGCACTGCGCCGGAGGCTGTCGAGCGTCAGCGTCGAGCCGTAGCGCTTGAGCCAGCGCGCCGAGGGGCGCCAGCCGGGCACGCGGGACTCGAGCAGCGCCCAGAAGCGCGGCGAGTGGTCCATCACCTCGAGGTGGCAGACCTCGTGCTCGACGACGTAGTCGAGGACCTCGAGCGGCGCGAGCACCAGCCGCCAGTTGAAGGACATCGCGCCCGTCGACGAGCAGGACGCCCAGCGCGTGCGCTGGGCGCGGATGGTCAGGCCGGTATACCGCGCACCGGCCCGGGCGACCGCGGCGTCGAGCCTGGGGGCGATCGCCTTGCGCGCCTGGCCGCGGTACCAGCGCTCGAGCGCCGGGACGGGATCGCCTGCCGGCACGAGCAGCTCGTGGCCGCGGCGGTGCACGCGCGCCCGACCGGGCTGGCCGATCAGGGTCAGGTCCTCACCGAGGAACGGGACGGTGCCCGCCGGCCACCCGAGCTCGCTCGCGGCCCGGTCCAGCGACCGCAGCCGCCGCTCGATCCAGGGAGTCAGCTCCTGCACCGCGGCGGCGGCCTCCCGCCGGGCCGCGCGCTGCGGCAGCACCACTTCGACCTGCCGATCCGGGTGCACGGTCACCCGCACGCGCCGGGCCTTCGGAGAGCGGCGGACGGTGTAGGCGACGGTCGACATGCGGATCTGTGAGGGTACGGTTCGGAGCGGATGGATCTCTGGAAGGTGCAACTGCCGCCGGGCGTGCGCGAGCCCTTCACCGTGTACGTCAACGGCGTGCTCCAGCAGCCCGGCAGCGACTACGACGTGCGCGACGGCGCCCTCGTCTTCGACCGCCCCCTGGTCAAGGAGGGCAAGCTCGGCTTCTGGAAGTGGTTCTGGGGCGCCTTCGGGATCGGCCAGTACGGCCGCAACGACGAGGTGGACGTCGCCTGGTCGGCCAACGGCACCCCGCGCGTCGCGCACGCCCTGGAGATCCAGGGGCCGCCGCCGTAGCCGGCGCGCACCGAAGGTTCGGAGCGCCTGATTGCACGCCCTCTCGCCGCAGGAGCTGTTCGACGCCTGATTCGGCGCGAAGTTGTGGCGGTTGCATGTAGATCCGTCACCTGCCGCGCAGAGCGTCCGGGTCCGATGACCCGCCGGACTGGCTCCTGCTCCCGATCGCCGTAGCGCCCCGCCGGGCGCCTACCGGTGCCCTGACCACCGCGAACGACCCTCGTCCCCGGCCCGCCACCGACACGCGGGCAGGTAGTGGGGGTTCCAACAGCTCCCCACCCGGCCCGCGGCTGTCAGACGACCCCGGGGAGCGCGCGCGCCGTCACGACCAGCCCGGCGGCGACGATGACCACCGCCGAGACCGTCGGCAGCGCCGAGACCAGGCGACTCGAGAGCTTCAGGCGCGCGGTCCATGCGCCGGCCCAGACGACAGCCAGTCCGAGTGCGGTGAGCGTGGCCGCGAGGCCGATGCTGAAGGCGACGATGAGCACCAGGCCGAGGACGAGCTGGTGCTGTGCGACCGCGCCCAGGAGGACGACGAGCGCCGACGGACACGGGATCAAACCGGCCGACGCTCCCATCCCGAGCAGGCCGCGCCAGGTGATTCGCTCAGGAGGAACGTCGTGCGAATGGCTGTGCTCGTGGCCACCGTGGCCGTGGCTGTGAGGATGGTCGTGGCCGTGATGATGGTCGTGGCCATGGTGCTGACCGCGGTCGCGGTGCGCCCGCGCGCGGCGGAACCGCGACCACAGCACGCTCCCTCCGATTCCGAGGATGAGCAAGCCCGACGCGAGCGTCAGCCATGGGTACAGCTGCTCGGGCAGGATGTACTGCGAGAGCAGCAGCGTGACCACCCCGAGCGCGAAGACCCCGATCGTGTGCGTGAGGGTGACGATCAGGCCGAGCGCGGTCGCATGGCGGGCGGTGCCCCGGGTTCCGACCAGGTAGGCGGCGACCATCGCCTTGCCGTGGCCGGGAGACAGCGCGTGCAGCGCGCCCCAGCCGAAGGCCGCGAGCAGCAGGAAGATCAGCGCGCCCTTGCCCGCGCTGGCCCGGTCGAACACGCCGGAGAGCCCGTCCCCAGAGCGGTTGGTCGTCGTCGCGGCTGCGCCGTCGCGCTTCGGAGCGATCAGCTGACCGTCCCCGCTGCGCACCTCCAGCGTCGCGGTGCGCTCGTCGAGCGGACTGCTCAGCTGGTCCTTCGGATAGCTGCGCAGCCCGTTCGTGGGATCCCCCGACGGGGCTGTCGAGCGCACGTCGTCGCCCACCCCCGGACGGACCACGATCGCCTTCCAGCCGACGCGATCCGGGAACGTCTCGTCACGCAGCACCAGCGCGGCCGGCAGGTCCACCCTCGCGGTCAGCGGGAGCTCCACGCGCGTCAGCGTCAGCCCACCCTGTCCCGGTGGGTGGGTGATCGTCGCGCCGCCCCCGAACACCAGCGGTACCCGCCGCCCGTCGGCGGTCAGCGTCACGCGGCGCGCCACCTCGGCCCGCTTGCGCGCGAGGACGGCACCGTCACCCAGATCTCGCTCTTGAAAGGTCGGGATCTCGGCCTGATCGAGGATGTAGCGCAGCCGCAGCTCGCCGTGGACGGCCCGGACCTGGGTGAGGTGGTTGAGCGAGAAGTTCCCGAGTGGGTGTGCCGCCGCGCTGCCGGCGCTCAGCGCAAGGCAGGCGACCGTCGCACAGAGCAGGCGCCTCGCGCTCATCGGACCGCCGCCAGCGCTCGCTGAGCGCGCGGCGCGTAGTAGGCCGAGAAGCGCGGATTCAGCGCGAGCGAGCGCCTCAGGTCTGCGCGGGCCTCTGCCCGCCGGCCGGTCAGGCGCGCGGCCTCACCCGCGTGGTAGAGCAGCAGCGGATCGCGCGAGCCGAGCTTGAGCGAGCGGCGCGCCCAGCGCAGGCCCGCGCGCGGGCGCCCGGCGCGGGTCAGCGCCCATCCGAGCGCGTCAGCCGAGCGGATGCTCGGCGCGGAGGCCCATGCCCTGCGCCCCAGGCCGACCGCTAGACGAGCGTCCCCGTGACCGGCCTCGAACAGCGCCGTATCCGCATCCGTATTGACGCCGCTCGCGGCCAGCAGCCGCCGCTCGGCGCCGATGATCGCGAAATCGCTCCTGGCGTCGGCGGGACGCCCGGCGACGAGCTCGGCCTCGCCCAGCGCCACCACGTACTGCGGCAGCGGGAGCCGGTCCACCACCGACCGCAGCGCGACGATCGCCGGATCGAGGTGGCGCTCGGCGGCGTCGAGCTGGGCGAGGCCGAAGTCGGCGGGCACGTAGCGGGGCACGCTCGCCAGCGCGCGGTGGTAGGCCGTGCGCGCCGCGCCCCGGCGACCGCGGACGACCTCCAGGTCACCGAGCAGCGACTGGACGTAGGCGACGTTCTCCGGTGCCTCCCCGCCCGCCGAGACCGCGTATCGCATCGCCTGCACCGCGCCGCCGAGGTCGCCGTGCAGCTCCCGGAAATACGAGACTCGCGCGTAGGACGGAAGTGCCGGCCGCAGGTCCACGAACCGCTGGACCGCTTTCTCGGCCTCGCCGTAGCGCCCGAGCTCCACCAGCCCGTCGACGATCCCCGGATAGGCCCTGATCCCCTCGGGCTGCAACCGCAGCGCGGCACGCGCGAAGCGCAGGCCCCCCGCGAAGTCGTGGCGGGCGAGGGCGACCGTCGCCATCCCGACGGTCGCGTCCTCGCTGCGCGGATCGAGCACGAGCGCCTTGCGCAGCACGCCCTCCGCCTTGACGTAGTAGCTGAAGTCCCCGGTCTCGCGGACGCGCTGGTAGTAGTCGAGGCCGAGGGTCGCGTACAGCTCCGCGCTGCGTGGCCGCGAGCGGATCGCCGCCTGCAGCGCGGAGATGCTCTGCGCGGTGGTCTGCCCCGGCGCGGCGGGCGGTGGTCCCCCGGCGTCCGGCTCCGCGGCCGGGCGCTGCGCCGCCGGGGTGGGACGGATGACCGTCAGCGCCAGGCCGACCAGCACCAGGGCGACCGGCAGCACGACCATCCCGAGCCGGCGGCGGGTACGGGCGGCGGGCATGGCCGGTCTCGCGGAGCGCCTACCTGCCCTTCGCCTTGCGTCCGAGCGTCGGGCCGAGCCCACCGCCGGGGAGGTCCGGAACGTGCTGGGGCTCGACGCGGTTCGACGGCTGGGAGTCAAAGCCCGAGGTCGGTGCGGCGAGGTAGGGAAACGTGGTCGCAAACGGCTTGTCGTTGACGTCGACGCCGTCGCCCAGGGGCTTCTTGTTGCCCTTCAGGAAGCCGGCGACGACCTGCTCGTCGATGTCCACGATGTCGTCCGCCAGCCGGCGGCCGTTGGGGAACCCGGCCGTGTCACCCCCGATGACGCCGAACCGGCTCGGCGTCATGGCCGGCGGGATGCCCAGGTTGATCTTCAGTGTGTCCGACCCGACCGGATTCTTCTTGATCTGGTTGAGGCCCGGGATACCGGTCAACAGCACCTGCACGAGGTCGGTGCGGTTGGTCGTCGGCGCGCTGACGATTCCCGGGAACAAGGCGTTGGCCACCGCCGCCAGCTCGGGGTTCAGGACGTTGCGCCCGAAGTTCTTCATGTCGTTCTCCGGAGCGGTGCGGTTGTACATGTCCTTCTTGCCCAGCGGAACGATGACCTCGTTGAACAGCGGGTTTCCGAGCCGTGACACCTGCACCTGCGGGTTGGCTCGGCGGATGACGCGCCGACGGCCCTTCTTGCCCTTCTTCACGCGCGCGCTCCTGGTCAGCCGCGTGTCGTTGAAGCGCGCGTTGGTGACCTGCAGGGACTGGCGCTCGGTCGAGGCCCAGACGCCGACCACGGCGTTGGACGCGTCAGGGGAGCTGACGCCCTTCCGGTCCGAGGTGACCTCGGACTTCGGCACCTGCAGCACGATGGCCGAGGTGGACGTGCCGGCGAAGTCGTCCTTGCCGCCGCCGGCGGTGCCCGTGATGAAGCGGAAGTGCACCGAGTCGAAGACGTCCCCGAGGTCGACGAAGAAGGGGTCGTCGCGCTGGCCGGCGAACACCTTGCCCCCGCCGGGGAGGGCGTGGTTGCCCTCGGCGGCGAGCTTGGCGTAGTCCGGCATCGTCTTCTCCCCGACGTTGCTCGGGGGGACCGAGAGGTTGCGGGCGAGCACCTTGGAGCCGGTGCGCCTGCCGTTTCTGAACGTCTCCCGAGAGACGTCGTAGGTCTGCACGCTGTTCAGCGTCGCGTCGTTGAACGAGTTCACCGGCGGTTTCGCGTACAGAAACGAGCTCGGGTTGCGCAGCTTCGTCTTGAACTTGAACAGGTAGCGGAGGTCCGTCTTGCCGTCGCCCGTGTTCTCGACGTTGAGGTAGTAGAAGGCGCGGTCGTCGAAGCGGAAGAAGTTCGGCCCGTTGGCCGGGTTCTGCCCCGGGATCCAGTCGCCGACGAGCGTCAGGGCGTCCGGCGCGTCCGGCGACACGAACGCGTACGTGTCCGTGTTGTCGGCGGTCGGATCGAGCATGATGTTGGGCGCCTCGCGGTGGCTGGAGGACCGGCTGGCAGGCGCGGCGACCAGGCTCACGAGCAGCGCCACCACGGCGGTGGCGAGGGCGACGAGCGCCGCGGACGGGCGTGTGGAGCGCTGGGGGCGGGAAACGGCGATGACGGACTCCTCTCAAGCAGTGGCTCATCCGCGAGAGCTGCGTCGGGGTCTCAGCCGCCGGTCGCCGCGTGTCGTGTCATCAGGGCCAGCGCGCGCACTCCGCCTGGTGAGACGGTGCGGGCGACAGCTTGCCGCTGCTCGCAGTCTACACCGGGCGCGGCGAGCGGATCAGCGCCGCCGCGCCATGACCTCGCCGTGATCCAGTTCGCGGAGCGCCGCGCTAGTACCGGTGATGCTCCGGCAAGGATCGTTGCTTTCCGTCGCGGTCATGCTCGCCGGCTGCGGTGGCCACCAGGCCTCACCCGCGGCGGCCCATCGCCCGACCCCGACGGCGTTCGCCCGCGCCGTCGCGACGGTGCGGACGGGCGTGAGCCCGGTGGCGGTCGCGATCGGCGACGGCGCGGTGTGGGTCGCCAACAACGGCGCGGGAACCGTCACCCGCATCGATCCCAGAACCCGCCGCGCCGTCGGGAGGCCGATCCGCGTCGGCGCCGGGCCCGTCGCGCTCACCGCCGCACCGAGCGGCGTCTGGGTCGCGCTGGCGAGCGGGTTCGTCGTCCGGATCGACCCGGGCACCGGCCGCCGCGCAGGGCAGCCGGTTGCGGTCTCCGACCCGGCTGGCATAGCCGCCGACGGCGACCGTATCTGGGTGACGAGCAGGGCCGAGGACCAGCTCGTGCGCATCGACGCCCGCAGCGCGCGGATCTCCGGCCGGCCGATCGCGGTGGGGAGCGCGCCGACGGACGTGGCGGTCGGCGAGGGGGCGGTCTGGACCGCCAACTCCGGCGACGGCACCGTCACCCGCGTCGATCCGGCCACCGGCCAGCCGGGCATCCCGATCCGGGTGGCCAAGCACCACGAGCTCAACCCCGGGGACGGCGGAGGCCCGGTCAGCCAGCCCGGTGGCGAGGTCCTTGCCCTTGCCGTCGGCGAGGGCGGCGTGTGGGTGGCCAAGACCGACAGCCGCCTGACCGCGAGCGTCGACGTCGTGCGCATCGACCCGCAGACATCCAAGGTCACCGGCGATCCGATCCGGGTCACGGGCGCGATCCCGATGCACCTCGCGGCCGGCGGCGGCGGTGTGTGGATCACCGACGTCGGGAGCATCCGCCCCGGAGCGCCGGCCCGGGAGCCATCGCTGCTGAGGATCGACCCCGGCACGCTCCAGCTCTCCGGTCGCCCCATCCGCGTAGGTGGTCAGCCCGCGGGCGTCGCCGTGGGACGCGGGCTGTGGGTCGCCAACGCCGGCGACAACACCGTCAGCGAGATCGGCCGTCGGTGATGTCACCCGAGACGGCTCCGCTCGAGGGCACGCGCCTGCTGGTCGCGATCAGCAACGCCATCGTCGGCCTGCTGCGGGAGACCTCTGGGAAGGGGCCTCGCCGTTGCAGCACGCAGTGGGCCGGACGCGACGTGCTCGTCGTCCTGCTCGAGGGCGGCTTCACGGCAGCGGAGCGGACGCTCTATGACGCCGGCGAGGGCGCGGCGGCGCGTGCCGCCAGGCAGGCGCTGCAGGACGTCCTCGAGCCACGGATGACCGGCATCGTCGAGGAGCTCACGGGACAGGCCGTGTCCGTGTGCATGAGCGCGATCCACCAGGATCCCGACTACCAGCTCGAGGCCTTCCTGCTGGCCGGCGCGGTGCTCGGCGCTACGCCGTAGCCGCGGCGCGCCAGGGCTGGAAGACTCGCAGCGCCGAGAGGATCGCGCGGGTGGCCGGCGAGCGGTTGAGCGTGAGGAAGTGGATGCCGGGCGCCCCGCCGGCGAGCAGCTCGGAGCACTGCAGCGTCGCGTAGGACACGCCGAGCTCGGCGACGGCCTCGTCGTCGCCGCGCCGCGCCTCGAGCTCGGCGAGCAGGCTCTCGGGCAGCTTGGCCGCCGAGAGCTCCGTCATCCGCTTGATGCCGGCCGAGGACAGGATCGGCATCACGCCGGGGATGATCGGCACGTCGATGCCGATCGCCCGCGCCCGGTCGACGAAGTCGAAGTAGAAGCGGTTGTCGAAGAACATCTGCGTGATCAGAAACCCGGCGCCCGCGTCGACCTTGGCCTTGAGGTGGCGCAGGTCGTCCTCGGTGGACGTGGCATGGATGTGGGTCTCCGGGAAGGCGGCACCCCCGACGGCGAAGTCGTAGTCCGCGCGCAGGATCGAGACGAGCTCGTGCGAGTACTCCAGGCCGCCGGCGGTCTTCGTCCAGCGCTCCTGGCCCTGCGGCGGGTCGCCGCGCAGGGCGAGCACGTTGAGCACCCCGGCGTCGCGCATCTGGTCAAGGGTCCGGCGCAGCTCCTGCGTGGTGGCGTTCACGCAGGTCAGGTGCGCCATGGCCTCCATCCCGAACTCCGACTTGATCCGCGTGACGATGTCGATCGTCTTCTCGCGCGTGGAGCCGCCGGCGCCGTAGGTCACGGACACGTAGTCGGGCGCCAAGGGCCGCAGCGCGCCGAGCGCCTCGAGCAGGTTGCGCTCCCCCGCCTCGGTCTTGGGCGGAAAGAACTCGAACGAGAACAGGGGGCGGTCGGCGCCGTCGAGCAGCTCGTCAATGCGCATGGCCAAAGCCTACGCGGACAGCGCCTGGCGGTCTGGCGCCCCCCGGCCGTCGCCCTGCGCGCGTGGACCTTATTGTCAAAGGGCATGGCCCGCCGCCGCCAGCGCCACCAGGACCAGCTGCGCGCGCCCGACGCCCAATACCGCTCCGCGGAGGGCGTGCTCGTGCTGCGCGGCGCGATGACGCCCAAGACGCGCGCGGCCTACCGCCAGTTGCACTCGGGGCAGGCGCTGGCGCCGGGCGCGACGCAGGAGGACGCCTGGCAGCGCGCGGTCGAGTTCCTGTTCGAGCGGCTCGCGGTCAGCTGGTCGGTGGCCGGCACCGAGCCGCTGAGCCGACAGAAGGAGCTGCTCGGCCGCTTCCGCTTCGCGACGCTCGAGGAGCGCCGCTGGATCCGCGAGATCCTGCGCGAGCACCTCGCCGAGCACTTCCCCGAGCTGCCGGCGCCGTGAGCGATTCCGGCTTCGCCACGCGCCAGGCCCGGCTGCTCGCCGGCTACTGCCTCGACGTCCAGCCGGGTCAGCAGGTCGTCGTCAACGCCGGCGCCGGCGCGGCGCCGCTGATCCTCGCCCTCCAGCGCGAGATCCTCGCGCGCGGCGCGTGGCCGATCGTGCGCACCGCGCTGGCGGGCCAGGACGACTCCTGGTGGGCGGCGGCCGGCGACGCCCACCTCGACGGCTACGCGCCGCTGGACCGGCTGGAGGCCGAGACGACGGACGCCACGGTCCGGATCGTCGCGCCCGACAACGCCACGGCACTCGCCGACGTCGACCCCGCCCGGATCGCCCGCGCGGCCCGCGCACGCACGGCGCTGCGCGAGGCGGGGCTGCACCGGCGCTGGTGCGTGACGTTGTCGCCGGTCCCGGCGCTCGCGCAGCAGGCGCGCATGGGAACCAGGGCGTTCGCGGCGCTCGTCGAACGCGCCCTGTTTTTAGACCGGCCGGATCCGATCGCGGCGTGGGGCGAGCTGCGCGACCGCCAGTCGCGGCTGATCGACATGCTCTCGCGGGCGGACGAGGTCCGCATCGAGGCTCGCGGCACCGACCTGACCCTGCACGTCGGCGGCCGTGAGTGGGTGAACTCCGACGGGAAGCGCAACATGCCATCGGGCGAGGTCTTCACGGGTCCGCTCGAGGACTCCGCCGAGGGCACCGTGCGCTTCACCATCCCGTCGAGCCCGGGCGGGGTCGACGTCGCCGGGGTCGAGCTGCGCTTCGAGCGCGGCGTCGTGATCGAGGCGCGCGCCGAGCGCGGCGACGCCTACCTGCAGGAGACGCTCGAGACCGACCGCGGCGCCCGGCGGCTGGGCGAGATCGGCGTCGGCACCAATACCGGGATCGACCGCCCGACGGGGCTGATCCTGCTCGACGAGAAGATCGGCGGGACGGTGCACCTCGCGCTGGGCCGCAGCTACCCCGAGACGGGCGGCCTCAACGAGAGCGCCGTGCACTGGGACCTGATCTGCGACCTGCGCGACGGCGGGCGGCTGCTGGCGGACGGCGTGCCGGTCGCGGCTGTCTGACGACGCGCCACGCCATCGTCCCGATTGACAACTATCTGTAGCCTCGCCCCCACGGTGCGAGCACAGCGACGTCCATGCCGCGTGGTGGCCCTGCTCACGACCGGCCTGGTCGCGCTGGCCTGCGCGCCGGCCGCGCACGCGAAGGCGGGAGACCTCGACGCCGCCTTCGCCGGCGACGGGCGGATCGCGCTCCCCTCCGCGGGCGCCTTCGTCCCGCGGGCCGTCGCGATCGACGGGCACCATCGGATCGTCGTCGCCGGCTACGCCTGCGAACCGTCCGCGCAGACCCGGGACGGAACCTGCCTCATCGACGGCGACTCGAGCTTCCGCCTCGCGCGGCTGACCCGGGACGGTGGCCTGGATCCGAAGTTCGGCGCCAACGGCTTCGTGACGACCCCGATCGGCGCCGGCCGCTCCCAGGCCTTCGACCTCACGCTGCTCAGCAACGGCAAGATCGTCGCGGGCGGCATCGCGACGGACGGCACCCGGGTGGTCTTCGCGCTCGCCCGCTACCAGCCCGACGGCGCGCTGGACCCGGGCTTCGGCACGGGCGGCGTCGTGCTCCAGCGCGTCGGTGCCGGCTACGCCGCGGCGGCCGACGTCGCCGCCGGGCCGGGAGGCACGGTGATCGCCGCCGGGCAGGCGATCGACGGCGGCGGCGCGCGCACGGCGGTGGCCCGCTTCACCGCCGACGGCCGGCTGGACCCGGGCTTCGCGGCCGGTGGGACGCGCCTCTCCGGCCCCGCGTTCAGCTACGGCCTCGGGCTGGCGGTCACCTCCGACGGCACGATCACCGCCGCCGGCCTCGCGGGAGACTCCCCCGACCCGTCGGGCTTTCGCTTCGGCGAGCTGCGCCTCGAGCCGACGGGACAGCCCGCCGGCAGGTTCGGGACCAGCGGGTTCGCCCAGCAGCGGGTCGGGACCTCGGCCTCGTTCGCCACCGCCGTCGCGCTCCAGCCCGCGGGCGGCTGGCTCGCGTCCGGCGCCGCGACGATTCCCGACGGGCGCCAGGCGATGGCCGCCGTGCGCGGGACGGCGACCGGCGCCCTCGACAAGCACTTCGGGACCGGTGGCGCCGCGCTGGTCACCACGCTCGACGGCGCCCTCGCCAACGACCTCGTCGCGTACGCGGACCGGCGGGCGCTGCTGATCGGGCAGGCCGCCGACGGCGGCGGCTACCGGTTCGCCACGGCGCGCCTGCGCGGCGGCGGCCGGCTGGACAAGTCCTTCGGGACGGGCGGCATCGCGACGGTGGCCTGGGGCCGCTACCCCGTCGCCCGGGCGACCGCGGGCGCGCTGCAGTCCGACGGGCGGATCGTGACGGTCGGCATCGGCTGCGACAGGGGCGGGACCGGGACGCCCTGCACCGGCGGGAGGTCGGTGCTGCTCGTCGCGCGCCAGCTCGGCGGGCTGTCGGCGTCGGACGTGCACGTGTCGGGTGTGCCGGAGCGCATCAGCCGCCGGGGGCTGCGGCGCGGTCTGCGGCTGCGCGTGCGCATCGCGTCGAGCGCCGGGCTGCGCGTCCGGCTGCTCGGCCACCGGCGGCGCGGCGGTGAGCGCTTCAAGCTGCGGGAGGTCCGCCGTCCCAGCCCGGGCCGCGCTTTCGCGCTGCGCCTGAAGCCGTCGGCGCGCGCGGTCGCGCGGGCGCGCAGCGGCCGGCTGCGCCTCGAGGTCCGCGCCACCGACAGCGCCGGAGGCATCGCGTTGCGGCGTTTGAGCATCGTCCTGCGCTGAGAAGGGTTAGCGTGGCGCCGACGTGCGCCGCACCAAGATCGTCGCCACCATCGGCCCCGCCTCGCGCGAACCCGAGGTCCTCGCCCAGCTCGTCGACGCGGGGATGGACGTCGCCCGGCTGAACTTCTCCCACGGCACCGCCTCCGAGCACGAGGAGACCGCCGGGCGCATCCGCGACGCGGCGAACCGCGCGGGCCGCCAGGTCGCGATCCTGCAGGACCTGCCCGGGCCCAAGCTGCGCATCGGCACCCTGCGAGAAGGCGTCGTCGACCTCAAGCCCGGCGACCTGGTCACCTTCGTCTGCGGCGGCCCGGAGCCGAGCGACGGCGACGAGCGCCACATGTACATCTCGTGGGCCGGCCTCGCCCAGGCGATCTCCGACGGCGAGGTGCTCTACCTGGCCGACGGCGCCGTCCGCCTGCGCACCGTCGCGGTCCGGCCGGGGCCCTCGGAGTTCGACGCGGTCGTCGAGATCGGCGGCACGGTCGCCTCGCGCCAGGGCCTCAACATCCCGGGCGAGGTCACCGAGCTGCCGTCGGTCCCCGAGGAGGATCTCGCGCACCTGCAGACGGGCGAGCGCATCGGCGTCGACCTCGTCGCGCTGAGCTTCGTCCGCCGCGCGGAGGAGGTCGAAGCCCTGCGCAAGCACACCCGGCTGCCGCTGATCGCCAAGATTGAGAAGCCGCAGGCCGTGCAGCGGATCGAGGAGATCACCCACGCGTCGGACTGCCTGATGGTCGCGCGCGGCGACCTCGGCATCGAGCTGCGCATCGAGGAGGTCCCGCTCGTCCAGAAGCGCGTGATCGCGTGCGCGGGCTCGATGGCCCGTCCCGTCATCACCGCGACGCAGATGCTCGACTCCATGGTCAGCTCGTCGCGGCCCACGCGCGCCGAGGTCGCCGACGTCGCCAACGCGATCCTCGACGGCACGGACGCGGTGATGCTCTCCCAGGAGACCGCGGTCGGCCACTTCCCGGTTGAGGCCGTCCGCATGATGGCGTCGATCGCCGCGACCACCGAGAAGGCCGCGCCCTACGAGCGCTGGAACGAGACGCGCGTCAACCGCGACAAGCGCGACCCCGCCTACACCGTGGCCTGGATGGCCTGCCGGGCCGCCCACGAGCTCGGCCTCGCCGCGCTCGTCTGCCCCACGCTGTCCGGGCGCTCGGTGCGGCTGATCTCCGCCCACCGCCCGACCGTGCCGATCTACGCGCTGTCACCGGGACGCGAGACCGTGCGCCGCTGCGGGCTGATGTGGGGCGTGCAGGGCGCGTCCCTGCCGCGCTACGAGGTCACCGAGGAGCTGATCATGGCGGCGGCCCGGCGCGTGGTCGAGCTCGGCTGGGTGAAGCAGGGCGAGCGCATCGGGGTCACCGCCGGCCTGCCGAGCGGGCGGCCGGGGACCACTTCGCTGTTTCAGATCCATCAGGCGTAGAACGCCGCCTCCTCGCGCCCCAGCTCGGTCACGGGCTCCTCGCCGTACATCCACTCGCGGGCGATGCGGTGCCAGTTGCCCTTCGCGCGCAGCTGGCTCATCACCGCGAGCGTGAGCATCTCGACCCGGCGGCCGAAGATGTGGTCGGCCGGGAGCGACTCGTGGCGCATCTGCCCGAAGTGCTCCGAGCGGGGGTCGCTCATGTCGATCATCACCTGGGTGGCGATCTCGGGCTCGAGCGCGATCTCCCGGTCCTCGGAGTACCACCAGGTCGCGTCGCGGTACTGGGCGAGCAGCTTGTCCGGTTCGAAGCGGTCCGGGTTTCTCAACAGGCCCGTCTCCGTCCAGATCTCGAACAGGCGCTGGGCGTCGCGCTCGGCGCCGGCGCGGGCACAGGCGAGCTCGATGTCGATCAGCTCCTTCGGCATCCGCTTGAACAGGCCGAAGTCCAGGAACGCCATCGTGCCGTCGTCGCGCAGCAGGAAGTTGCCCGGGTGCGGGTCGCCGGAGAACTGCCGGTGGCGGTACATGCACCCGAAGTAGAAGCGGAAGACGATCTCGCCGACGCGATCGCGGGTCGCCTGGTCGGCCGCCTTGACGTCCTCGAACCCCTTGCCCACGACGAGCTCGTTGACGAGCACGCGCTCGCGGGAAAGGGAGGTGACGACCTCGGGGACCGTGATGAAGGGGTGGCCGCGAAAGATGCGCGCCAGCGCGCGCTGGTTCTGCCCCTCGAGCTCGTAGTCGAGCTCCTCGTGGATGCGCGCGCGGATCTCCTCCGCGGTGGACCGGACGTCCAGGCCGGGCGCGACGCTCTTCATCAGCCGCAGGATCATGCCCAGGTTCTGCATGTCCGCCCGCACCGCCGCGGCCACGCCCGGGTACTGGACCTTGACCGCGACGTCGCGCCCGTCGGGGAGCGTGGCGCGGTAGACCTGGCCGATCGAGGCGGCCGCGATCGGCGTCTCGGAGAAGTCGGCGAAGACGCGGCCGAGGGGCTCGCCCAGCTCCGCCTCGATGACCTTTTTCATGTCCTGGAAGCGCACGTTCGGGGCGGCGTCGCGCAGCGCTCCGAGCTTTCTCTGGAACTCCTCGCGGTACTCCTCGGGCACCAGGCCGACGTCGAGGAACGACAGCACCTGGCCGAGCTTCATGGCCGCGCCCTTCATCGTCCCGAGCGCGGCGACGATCTGCTCGGCGGCCTCGAGGTGGCGCTTCTCGAGGGCGACCCTCTTGCCCTCGTCCGAGCGCGCGACGTTCGTGACGCGCGTCCCCACCTGCCGGGCGCCCTGCCCAGCGGCCAGCCGGCCGATCTTGGCCGACCGGGCGATGCGCGAGGTGGGTATGCGGTCCTTGGCCACTTACCGGCGCTGCACCTGGGAGCCGCCGACGATGTCGTCGGCGCCGTCCTCCCAGCGGATCCACGCCTTGTGGCCGCCGTCGTAGTCCGGGCCCCAGAGCACGAGCGTCGCGGGCTTGTCCCAGACCGTCACCGGCTCCTCGCCCTCGGGGTCCTTGCCGGCCCAGACGCGCGCGAAGGCGTTGCGCTCACGCTCCTCGCCGACGGTGGTCGGGTCGGTGTGGCCGGGGTGGACGACCGTGTCCTCGGGCAGGCCGAGCAGGACCTCGCTGACGGAGTGCCTGAGGTCTGCGTAGGACGTCGAGCCGGGGGCGCGCACGCCGCCGACCGAGCCCTTGAAGAGCGTGTCGCCGGTGAAGACGTCCGTGCCGTCGACGAGCAGCGCCAGCATCCCGGAGGTGTGGCCCGGCGTATGCAGGGCCTTGATGTCCAGGCCGCCCGCCTTGATCGTCTCGTCGGGGTGCAGCTCGCCGGTCACGCCGAGGACCTCCTCGTCGGGGTGGGCGAGGACCTGCAGGTCCGGCCAGCGCTCGAGCAGCGCGCCGAGCTCTGAGACGTGGTCGCCGTGGCGGGGGGTGAGCAGCACGTGCGTCGGGGTCAGCTCGAGCTCGGCGGCCTTCTCGATCAGCGGGGCCACCGGCCCGCCGGCGTCGACGAAGAACGCCTCGCCGCCGGGCCCGGCGGCGACCAGGTAGGTGTTCGACAGGTAGTCGGTCCTCATGGAGCGCTCGACGATCATGGTCCGCAGCGTACGCTGCGGGCAGAGGGCTTCGCCCCCTTACACTCGCGCTTCGCGGCGAGTCAACCCCCAGGTGGCCATGGAACTCATACATACGTGTTATCGCATTGGCGACATCGACCGCTCCGTCGCCTTCTACGAGGCGCTCGGCTTCGAGGAGCTGCGGCGCATGGACATCCGCGACGAGGCGATCAACGTCTTCATGGGCCTGCCAGGCGACGGCCCCCGCCTCGAGCTCACGTACAACCACGGCGTCGATGCATACGAGCTGGGCACCGGCTACAACCACATCGCCGTCACGGTCGACGATCTCGACGCGACCCTCGCGGCCCTCGCCGAGAAGGGGATCGTGCCCGAGAAGCCGCCCTATTCGGTGCGCGCCGGCGGCTCGCGGATCTGCTTCGTGCGCGACCCGGACGACTATCGCATCGAGCTCATCGAGCGGCAGGGTAGCTAGAGGTTTCCCACATCTACCAGGACCGCCGGGGCGGTGTTACGGTCCGACCTGATTCAACGTTCGATCGGGTGGGGGTTTGTTCATGGCTCTGGTGACCAACGGCTTCATGACGGTGCGGCGTTCTGTGATCGCGCTGGCCCTCGTGGCGATGGCCGGCGCTTTCGCCGAGCCGGCGGTCGGTCAGGAGTCCGTCCGCTGCGGAGCGGTCGTCACCAAGAACACCAGGCTGACCGCCGACGTCGGGCCCTGCCCTGCTGTGGGGATCATCGTCGCCGCCGATGACGTGACGCTCGACCTCAACGACCACAAGGTGACCGGCAATCCCCGGGCTCGCGGCGGCGGTCCCGATGCCGCCGGTGTGCTGTTGCGCGAGGTCCACGGGTCGACGGTGCGCAACGGCACGGTCAAGGGCTTCGACGCGGGCGTGGTGGTCCAAGGCGGAAGCAGCAACACGGTCAGAGCCATCATCGCTCGCAACAACCGGAACTACCGCCTCGTCACCGGCCGCAATGCCCTGCCCGAGGACATCGACCCCGAAACGGGCCCGTTCTGTGACCTGGGCGACGGCATCGCCGTGATCGGCTCGAACGAGAACACGCTGGTGGCCAACGTGGTGGCGGGCAACGGGCCGTACTCGGGCGTGGCGCTGATCGAGCAGTCGAACCGCAACACGCTCGCGGACAACACGGTCGCCGACAACGACCTCAAAAACCAGCCTCCGAGCGGCGAGCACGGCACCATCTGCGGTGGGGAGTCCTCTCAGATCGGTCCGCTGGGGCGGTGGACCCAGGACGTCGGGGTGCGCATCGAGGGTCCGGGTGCTCAGCACAACGTAGTCCGGGGCAACCGCATCGTCAGGAACTCGTTGGCCGGCGTCATGGTGACCGCCTTCGTCACCGATTTCCCGATGGCCAACAACGGCTTCAACCAGATCGTCGGCAACTCGATCTCCAAGACCGGCCTGAGGACCCACGAGCTCAACGACTTCGGCGACGAGTACCGCGCGTCGGGGATCTACCTGCACAACTCCGGCTCCAGCCACGTCTCGCTGTCCTACGGCAACACCGTGGCCGGCAACAACTCATCGCACAACTTCGGCGGTGGCATCGAGGTTCTCGGACCGTTCCCCGGCAGCGGCCAGGTGGGTGTCGGTGGGAATGCCATCATCTCAAACACGGCCAACCACAACGTGCTCGACGGCCTCATCCTGGCCGAGGGAACGGTCGACACCAAGGTGTCTCAGAACACGGCGCACGACAACGGCCTTGACCATGCCCTGATCGCAGCGATCAACGCCCGGGACCCCTATACCGTCTGGGACGGAGTCGACGGGGCCGACAACAGCGTCCACTGCGACCACAACGCGTGGTCGGCGAACGTGTTCGACACCATCAACCAGAAGTGCGTGAAGGAGAACGGCGGCACCGGCCGGGTCATCGGTCCGATCCCCTTGGCGGCTGCGGTTGCCAACTCCGCCCTCACGGCACCGAGGAGCGCTGACCGCATGCTGCAGCGCGGCGGCCCCGACGGACCTGATGCCCCCTAGCGGCCCACCACTAGCAACGCGATCCGACGCGTGCCGTTGGGAGAATGATTGACCCCTCCCAGTCGCGCCCGTCGGGCGCAAGGTCAGCGAGCCGGATCTAGGAACCCTCGGGGAGCCCGGACAGCGCAGGCTCGTCGTCCCTCCGACGGAGGACGCCGAACGCCGACGTGTGCAGCCAGCGCTCCAGGTCGACGGCGGGGACCGCCGGGCTGATGTAGTAGCCCTGGGCCTCGTCGCAGCCGTATTCGATTAGGAGGTCCATCGTCGTCTCGTCCTCGACCCCCTCGGCGACCACCTTCGCACTCAGGTTGTGGGCAAGGTCGATGATCGACCGCACGATGACGGCATCGTCCTTGACGGACGCCATCGTCATCACGAACGACTTGTCGGCTTTGATCTCGCTCACGGGAAGTCGTTGGAGATAGACGAGCGACGAATACCCGGTCCCGAAGTCGTCGATCGACAGCCGCTCGCCCATGCCCTGGAGCTGGTCCACGAGGCCCGGGGCCGCCGTGTCTATCAGGGCGCTCTCGGTGAGCTCGAGCGTCAGCTCGTCCGGCGGGATCCCCCATGTCTCGGTGAGCTCCGCGACGCGTTCGAACAGGCTGGTCCCTGGGCGCAGGCAGCGGGCTCCGAGGTTCACGGCCATGGTCAGGTCGTAGCCGGCATCGCGCCAGATCCGCAGCTGGCGCAGAGCTTCGTTGAGCACCCACTCGGTGATCGGGATCATCAGATCGTTGCGCTCGACCTCGGGCATGAACTCGTCGGGCATCAGCAACCGCCCGGACGGGTGGTTCCAGCGGATCAGGGCCTCGACGCCGACCGTCTCCCGCGTCGCGAGGTCGACCTTGGGCTGGTAGTGCAGGACGAGCTCCTCGTGCTCGACGCAGTGGCGGAGGCTGCCGAGCAGCGCCAGCCGGCGCGCGAGGGCCTCCTCCTGCTCGGCGGCGAACACCGCATAGCCGCTCCCCGCCTGCTTCGCGTCGTACATCGCCAGGTCGGCGCGACGGAGCAGATCGTCGATGGTGTCGCCGTGCTCGGGATGGAGCGCGATGCCGATGCTCGCTCGCACGTCGATCGAGTGGCCCTTGACGAGGAACGGCGGCTCGAGCGCCTGCTCGATCTTCCAGGCGACCGACGCCGCGCCGACCAGGTCGGTGCACCCGATCGGCAGGATGCCGAACTCGTCCCCGCCGAGCCGCGCCACCGTGTCCCCGTCGCGCAGGCAGGCGGCGAGGCGGTCGGCGACGAGCCGCAGCAGCACGTCGCCGTGCTGGTGTCCGAGCGTGTCGTTGACCTGCTTGAAGTCGTCGAGGTCCATCACCAGCAGGGCCAGGGGCTCGTTCGCTCTCAGCGCTGCGCGGATCGCGTGGTTCACGCGGTCGCCGAAGAGCACGCGGTTGGGAAGCTCGGTCAGGCCGTCGTGCAGCGCCTGGTAGCGGAGCCGCTCCATGTACGTCTGGCGCTCGGAGATGTCGCGGATGCAGCCGATGTGGATCTCCCGCAGCCCGACTTGCACATCGCTGAGGTCGAACTCCATCGGGAACGTCGAACCGTCCTTGCGGCATCCCATCAGCTCGGCCGCGCGCCCCGTCCGCTGCTGCTGGGCCAGGATGTGCTGCCGGGCTTCCTCGTGACTGGCAAACCCGCGGTACTCCGGAGCGAGCATGATCGAGAACGACTGACCGATCGCCTCCTGCTCGGTGTAGCCGAAGAGATGGCTCGCGGCGCGGTTGAACGACTCGATGACCCCCTCGTCACCGACCGTGACGATCCCGTCCGCGACGTACTCGAGCACGGTCCGCGTGCGTGCCTCGCTGAGCCTCGTGACGTCGCTCAGGGACTGCTCCAGATCCTGCGACTTCAAGAAGAGCTCCACGAACACCGAGACCTTCGCCCGCAGGATGCCCGCATCCAGTGGCGCGAAGATGAAGTCGGCCGCGCCACTGGCGTACGCGAGCGGGATCTGCGCCTCTTCCCTGGCGTGTGCGGTGAGGAAGATGATCGGGGTGTGCTCGGACTCCTTGCGCATGCGGATGAACCTGGCCGTCTCGTAGCCATCCATGCCCGGCATCTGGACGTCCATCAGGATGGCGGCGAACGTCTGGGTCATCGCCGCTCGCAGCGCCGCCTCGCCGGAATCGACCGCGATCACGGTGGGGCCGAGCGGATCGAGGATCGACGTGATCGCCAGCCGGTTGGCGGGATCGTCGTCGACCAGGAGGATCCTCGCGGCCGACGCGGGCGTCGGCGAGTCGCGCGAGATGCGGCCGACCGACATCAAGGCCTCGGCGCCACGGCGCCAGCGCTGCGGGGCGTCGCCGGCAACCACACCCTCAGGGCCGCCAGCAGCTCCGCCGTGTCGACCGGCTTGGGGATGTAGTCCGACGCGCCCGCCGTGATGCAGCGCTCGCGCTCGCTGCCGACCACCTTGCCGGTCACAGCGATGATCGGGATATCGGCGCACCCAGGCCGGCTGCGAATCGCGGCGATCGCCTCGTAGCCGTTCATCACCGGCATCATGATGTCCATCAGCACGATGTCGATGTCGTTGCGCTCGTCGAAGATCGCGAGGGCGTCCGGGCCGCTCTCTGCCGGGACGACGTTCACCCTTCCGCGCTCCAGAAGCGCCGTCAGGGCGAAGATGTTGCGGTAGTCGTCGTCGACGATGAGCGCCGTCGTGCCAGCCGCCGAACCGCGATCGAACGCGTCTCCGCCCGTGGGCGTGGCATCGGCCAAGAAGGGCGGGAAATCCGTGTGTGGCCGGGACTTCGGGACAGGCGCCGGAAGCGGCAGCGGGAGCGCCGCCGCCGGAACGTCGTCACAGTGCTCCAGCGGGAGGTACACGGTGAAGGTGCTGCCCGTTCCGAGCTCGCTCGTGAGCGTGATCTCGCCGCCGAGCAGGTCGACCAGGTTGCGGCTGATCGAGAGCCCGAGCCCCGTACCGCCGTGCTGGCGGGCCGTCGACCCGTCAGCTTGCGCGAAGGCCTCGAACATCGCGGGTTGCAGATCCTTCTCGATGCCGATACCGGTATCGCGGACGCTGATGGCGATCACCGAGTCTGCCCGCGCGAGGCGCTCGAAGTCCGGGCTCCAGCCGTCCGTACTGAGCTCGAACCGCAGGCCGACCTCGCCCTGCTCGGTGAACTTGCAGGCGTTGGACAGCAGGTTCTTGAGCACCTGGCGAAGGCGATGGGGATCCGTGGCCATCGTCGCGGGCAGCCGGTCGTCGAACTCGACGCGGAACGCCAGTCCCTGCCCCTGCGCCAGGGGATGGAAGCTGTTCACCAGGCTGTCGCGCACGCCGGCCAGCGACAGCTCGCCGATCTCGAGGTTCACGGTCTTTGACTCGACCTTCGCCAAATCGAGGATGTCGTTGAGGAGCTTGAGCAGGTCCCCGCCCGAGGAGCGGATGACGCTGGCGTACTGCACCTGGCCCTCGGTGAGGTTTCCCTCCGGGTTGTCCTCGAGCTGTTCGGCCAGGACGAGCAGGCTGTTGAGGGGCGTGCGCAGCTCGTGCGACATGTTGGCGATGAACTCGGACTTGTACTTCGACGAGACCGACAGCTCGGTGGCCTTCTCCTCGACCAGGCGCTTCGCCTCCTCCACCTCCTGGTACTTGCCTTCGATCTCGCTGTTCTTGCCGGCCAGCAGCGTCGCCTGCTCGGCGAGGTCCTCGTTGGAGATCCGCAGCTGCTCCTGCCGGGACTGCAGCTCCTGGGCCTGGGACTGCGCCTGCTCGAGCAACTTCTCGGTGACCGACGTGGCGTCGACCGTATTGAGCACCAGGCCGATGCTTTCGGTCAGCTGGTCCAGGAAGGCCTGGTGCGTCGGGCTGAACGCGGCGAACGACGCGAGCTCGATCACGGCGCGCACCGAACCCTCGAAGAGGATCGGCAGGACGATGATGTTCAGCGGCGGGGACTCGCCCAGCCCGGAGTTGATCTGGATGTAGTCGGTCGGGACGTCGGTGAGCAGGATGCGCTCCTTTTCCAGCGCGCACTGCCCGACCAGGCCCTCTCCGAGCCGGAAGAAGTTGCCGAGGTGCTTGCGCTCCTTGTAGCCGTAGCCGGCCTGGAACTGCAGCACCGGCTCCCCGCCGTCGCCCATGTCCCTCAGCGCGTAGAAGACCCCGTGCTGCGCCGACACCAGCGGCGCCAGCTCGGACAGGACCATGTTGGAGACGGTCGCCAGGTCGCGCTGGCCCTGCAGCATCCTGGTGAAGCGCTCCAGGTTGGTCTTCAGCCAATCCTGCTCGGTGTTCTGGCGCATGGTCTCGCGCAGGTTGCGGATCATCTCGTTGAGCTTGTCCTTGAGGACGGCGACCTCGCCGCTGGCCGCCACGCCCACCTGTCGCGTCAGATCCCCCTCGGTCACGGCGGTCGCCACCTCGGCGATCGCGCGCACCTGGTTGGTCAGGTTCGCCGCGAGCTGGTTCACGTCGTCGGTGAGGTCCTTCCAGACGCCCGCGACCTCCTGGGACTGCGCCTGGCCGCTGAGCTTGCCCTCGACCCCCACCTCGCGCGCCACGCGCGACACCTCGCCGGCGAAGCGGTTGAGCTGGTCGACCATCGCGTTGACGGTGTTCTTGAGCTCGAGGAACTCCCCCCGCACGTCGGCGGTGATCTTCTTCGAGAGGTCCCCGTTGGCGACCGCGGTCGTCACCTCGGCGATGTCGCGGACCTGGCCGGTGAGGTTGCCGGCCATGAGGTTGACGTTGTCGGTCAGCTCCTTCCATACGCCCCCGACCTCGACCGTATGCGCGGCCGCCTGGCCGAGCTTGCCCTCGGTACCCACCTCTCGGGCGACGCGGGTGACCTCTGAGACGAAGCCGTTGAGCTGATCGACCATGCCGTTGATCGTGTTCTTGAGCTCGAGCATCTCCCCGTGGACATCGGCGGAGACCTTCTTGCTCAGGTCGCCGTCGGCCACGGCGCCGATGACGCGCTGCATCTCGTTGCTGGGCTGGACGAGATCCTCGATCAGGCTGTTGACCGACTCGATGCAGTTTCCCCAGACCTGATCGGTGCCCTTGAAGGACACGCGCTGGGAGAGCTTGCCCTCCTTGCCGACGACGCGGCTGACGCGCTCGAGCTCGCTGCCCAGCGCCTGGTTGGCGCCGATGATCTCGTTGAGGCCGTCCGCGATCTTGCCTGCGACGCCCGTCCAGTGGACCGGCATGCGCGCGGTGAAGTCACCGGCCTTGACCTGGCTCAGGACGAGGAGCAGCGTTTCGGGGTCGAAGGTCTCGACGTCGGTGGGGCGGGTGGTCGGCATGATCCTCGATGGGACGGTCCTGTGGGGGTGGATAGCCTGGGCGAGCTGGCGGCTGGACGATCGGGGTGGTCGGTGAACCGCCGGCTAGGCGATCCATGCGCGCGGGGGCGGGCGGGTTATCCCGCTTTTGTGCCCATCGGCACGAGAGCCGACGGGCGTGAGCGAGCCGGTGGGCCCGAGGGGTAGGCTCGGAGGTGTGAGCGAGCGCCGCCAGGCGGTCATCGACCTCGGGTCCAACTCGTTTCGGCTCGTGGTGTTCACGTGGCACGAGGACGGCCGCGGCTCGTGGTGGAAGCGCACGGACGAGATCCACGAGGCGGTGCGGATCGGCGAAGGGCTCGATGCCACCGGAGAGCTGCAGCCGCAGCCCATGCAGCGCGCGCTGCAGATGCTCGAGCTCTACGCGCACTTCTGCCGCGCGACGGGCATCACCGACGTGCGCGCGGTGGCGACGAGCGCGATCCGCGACGCGGCCAACCAGGCCGCGTTCCTTCAGGAGGCGCGGCGGCGGACGTGGCTCGAGGTCGAGGTGCTCCCGCGCGACGAGGAGGCCCGCTACGGCTACCTCGCCGCCGTGAACTCGACGACGCTCGCCGACGGCGTCGCGCTGGACATCGGCGGCGGCTCGCTGCAGCTCTCGCGCGTCGAGGGCCGCATGGCGACGGACACGCGATCGTGGCGGATGGGTGCCGTGCGCATGACCGAGCGCTTCCTCGCGGACGGCAAGAAGACCTCGCCCAAGCAGGTCAAGACGCTGCGCGCGCACGTGGAGAAGAAGCTGGTCCAGCGCGCCTCGTGGATCGAGGGCGCGGCGGCTTCCGGGCGACGGCTCGTGGGCATCGGCGGCGCGGTCCGCAACCTCGCGACCGCCTCCGAGCGAGCGGCCGGGAGGCCGGACTTCGGCGTCCAGGGCGTCGCCATCACCCGCAAGCAGCTAGGCGCGCTGATCGATGGCCTGCTCGAGCTCCCGGCCGCCGAGCGCAGCGACATCGCCGGCATCAAGCCCGGCCGCGCCGACGTCATCCTCGCGGCGGCCGTCGTGCTCGACAGCGTGTTGGGCATCGGGGAGTTCGAGGAGATCGAGGCGACCGAGGCCGGCCTGCGCGAGGGGATCTTCTTCGAGACGCTGCTGGCCGACAACGACGCGCGGCTCTTCGATGACGTCCGCCGGGCGTCCGTGCTCAACCTCGCCGCCCAGTACCACCCCGAGTTCGACCACACCCAGCACGTCGCGGAGCTGGCGCTCGAGATGTGGGACGCGCTCGCGGCCGCGGGCAAGCACACCGGCGACCCGTCCGAGCGCGATCTGCTGTGGGCAGCGGCGATGCTGCACGACGTCGGGACCGCGGTCGACTACGACGATCACCACAAGCACTCGCGCTATCTAATCCTCAACGCCGGTCTGCCGGGCTTCGCGCCGCGGGAGACGGCGCTGATCGCCCAGATGGCCCGCTACCACCGCAAGGGCACGCCGACGCTCGGGGAGCTCGAGCCGCTGACGACCGACGGGGACGCGGCGATCCTGGACCGCGGCGCCGCCCTGCTGCGGCTCGCCGAGCAGCTCGAGCGCGCCCGCGACCAGGCCGTCAACGCGGCGCGCCTGACGGTGGTCGACGGCCACGCCGAACTGCGGCTCGGGGCCGAGGAGGACGTCACCCTCGCCCGCTGGATGGCCGAGCGCCAGACCGAGCTCTTCGAGCACGCGTTCGGCGTGGGGCTTAAGGTGTCCGAGCCATGAGCGTCGACGCCTCCGCCAAGAACATGCAGGCGGTCTGCAAGGCCAAGGAGGTCCACAACAAGACCTGTCCCTACGGCGGCAACGCCAACGCCGTGCACCTCAACTGGTTTGACATCGAGCGGATGGGCTGGGAGGAGGGCGACGACATCTGCGGCCTCACGGTCTTGGGCGACGAGAAGGTCGCCACCGGCATGATGCGCGTCACCTGCGACGCCGAGCCCGACGAGCCGTCCGGCCTCGAGGCCGAGGAGGATCTCGAGGTGGTCGAAGCCGTCTCCGCCGAGCGGGAGATCGCGGCCCCCGTCAACCGCTAGGCAAGCGCCGGCGCGCCACGTTGTCGTCGCGAGCGCGCCTCGATCGTCGAGCGGATGCACACCCACCGAGGAGGCTCACCATGAAGTACGCGCTGCTGATCTACGGGGACGAGAGCTCGATGGGCTCCACGCCGCCGGACGAGATGGGCAAGATGATGGAGGGGTACCGGTCCTTCGGCGAGCGCAACGCCGGCGCCATCCAGGCCGGAGACGCGCTGCAGCCGACCGCCACCGCCACGACCGTCCGCGTCCGCGACGCCGAGCGCGTCCTCACCGACGGGCCCTTCGCGGAGACCCGCGAGCAGTTCGGGGGCTTCTACATCGTGGACGCGGCGGGCCTCGACGAGGCGATCGAGCTGGCCGAGCAGATCCCCGGCGCGCATACGGGCAGCGTCGAGGTCCGGCCCGTGATGGTGTTCGAGGACGCCCCCTGACCCATGCCCAGTCGGTCGCCGATCGCCTGTTCCGCCGCGAGGCGGGGCGGGCGATCGCGACCCTCGCCCGCGTCACGCGGGACCTCGACCGTGCCGAGGAGGCGGTGCAGGCGGCGTTCCTCGTCGCGCTCGAGCGCTGGCCGGCCGAGGGCGTCCCGGCCGACCCCGCCGCGTGGATCTACGTGACCGCCCGCAACCGCGCCCTCGACGGGCTCAAGCGCGAGCGCCGGCGCGCGGACGCCGACGCGTTGGAGGCTCTCCCCGCCCCCGACCGCCGCGAGGAGCCCTGGCCCGACGACCGTCTCGCGCTCGTGCTGGCCTGCTGCCACCCGGCGCTGGCGCCCGAGGCGCGGATCGCGCTGACGCTGCGCCACGTCGGCGGGCTGACCACGGCCGAGGTCGCGCGGGCGTTCCTGGTCTCCCCCGACGCGATGGCGCAGCGGCTCGTGCGGGCGCGCGGCAAGCTGCGCGGGGCGGGCATCGCCATCGAGGTGCCCGAGCGCGAAGCGATGCCGGCGCGCCTGGCGACCGTGCTCGCAACGCTGTACCTCGTCTTCACCGAGGGCTACAGCGCGACCGCCGGCGACGCGCTCGTGCGGCGCGAGCTGTGCGCGGAGGCGATCCGGCTGGCGCGCCTCGTCGCGGTGCTCGCACCGGACGAGCGCGAGGCGCGCGGGCTGCTCGCGCTCCTGCTGCTGCAGGACTCGCGCCGGCGCTCGCGCACCGACGCGGACGGGCGGCTGGTGCTGCTCGCGCGCCAGGATCGCGCGCTGTGGGACGCCGACGAGATCGCCGAGGCGCAGCGGCTGCTGGCCGGCGCGGGGGACGGGCCCTACGCGCTGCAGGCCCGAATCGCGGCCGAGCACGCGCGCGGGACGACCGACTGGAACGCGGTCGCAGCGCTGTACGCGCGGCTGGGCGACCTGGACCCGAGCCCCGTCGTGCGCCTCAACGGCGCCGTCGCGATCGCCGAGGCCGAAGGCGCGCAGGCGGGCCTGGATGCGGTCGACGCCGCCGGCCGGCTCGGCGCGCTCGACGGCTACCACCTGTTTCACTCCGCCCGGGCTGAGCTGCTGCGCCGCCTGGCGCGTACCGAGGAGGCACGCGTCGCCTACGGTCAGGCGCTCGCGCTCGCGACCAACGAGATCGAGCACGCGTTCCTCGCCGAGCAGCTCGCCGCGCTCACCTCATGACCACCGGGAGCGGTCAGCCCTGACCCGCGCAACCACCGGCCCACCAATCGCGTGCATCATCCCCGTCATGACCCCCGTAACGCGCGTCGTCGCCCGCTGGCTACACCTCCTCCTCCTGATCACCCCGCTCGCCCCATGACCCGTCTCCCGCTCCTCGCACTCCTGATAACCGCCCTCGCCGGGTGTGGCTCCAAGCCCGAGCCCGCCGTCACACGGCCGCGGCCCCAGCTCGACCCGCCGCGGGCGGCCGAGCCCGCAGCCGGCCCGGCGGTCAAGGGCCGCGTGCCCGGCCGCGTCGTGCGCGTCGGGGCCAAGCCGGAGGGCGTCGCCGTCGATCCGGCCACGCGCCTCGCCGCCGTGGCGGTGCAGTCCCCGCCCACCCTGGTGCTGCTCGACACGCGGACGGGCCGCGTCGCGCGCCGCGTCGCGCTGCCGGGCACCGCGCGGCACGTCGCACTGGCCCGCCCGGGCGGCCCCTTCCTCGTCCCGGCAGAGACCGCGAACGCGCTCGTCGAGGTCGACCCGCGCACGGGCACGACGCGCGAGACCAAGGTGGGCGACCACCCGCACGACGCCGCGGCGATCGGCGACCGGCTCTACACCGCGGACGAGTTCGGCTCGACGCTGTCGGTCGTGCGCGGCGGGCGGCGGCGCGCCTCGGTTCCCGTCGACGCCCAGCCCGGCGGCCTGGCGGCGGTGGACGGCAAGGTCGCGGTCGTCGCCGTCCGCGCCTACACGGTCGAGCTCTACGACGGAGCGAGCGACGCGCCGCGCGGCGGCGGCGCCCAGAGCGGCGGCCTCGGGCCCTCCCACGTCGTGCTCGGACCGGCGGGGCGGCTCGCGATCGCCGACACCCGCGGCCACGCCCTGGTCGTCTACGACACCCGCCCGCAGCTGCGCTTCCGCGCCCGCGTCGCGCTCGGCGGCACGCCGGTCGGCCTGGCGAGCGACGTGCGCCGCGGCGTCGTGTGGACGGCCCTCAGCGAGCGCAACGAGGTCGTCCCCGTCGACTTGCGACCCGTGCGGCCGCGCGTCGGCCGGCCGGTCAGAACCGTCCGAGACCCGTTCTCGGTCGGCGTCGACCCGCTCAGCGGCCGCCTGCTCGTCGCGTCGCGATCCGACGGCGCGGTCCAGCTGGTGGACCCGTGAGGCTCGCGGCGGAGTCTACGGGGGAGCTGCGCCGTAGGCGCGCGCGAGGGGGCAGAGCCCCCATACTGCCTCGGGTGCCCCTCGAGCCCGGCATCCTGGCCCGCGGGCCCTGGCCGACCGACGCCGTCCGGGCCCGCTGGCGCGACGACGTCTACGAGGCGGAGGCCGCGCAGCACGCCGCCGCCGACGACGCCATCGCCGCGCTGCACGACCGCGGCTCGCCCTCGCACGACGGCCTCGCCGCCCGGCTGTCGGACTTCACGGCGGAGGGCGGCCTCGACCTCGAGCTGCAGCCGATGCGCTGGGGCCTGCGGCTGGTCGCGGGCGACGCCGGGGCCTCGATCTCCGTCCAGTGCGTGGTGCGCGACGGCGACGGGCGCTGGCTCGCCGGCCGCCGTGCGGCGTGGGTCGCGACGTGGGCGGGCCGCTGGGCGCTCGGCGCCGGCGGCGCCGTGGAGGTGGGTGAGCACCCGGTCGAGACGCTGACGCGCGAGCTCGAGGAGGAGTGGGGCCTGGTACCCGAGCGCAGCCAGGTCGAGGCGCTCGTGTGCACGCCGGACCGCCTCGTCCTGCTCGTGGGCCAGGTCTGGGTCGCCGACGGCGCCCGCCTCGTCCGCGACGCCGAGCACGACGAGCACGCGTGGTGGCCGCCCGACCCGGACGCGTGGCCCGCCGAGGCCGATCCGGCGCTGCGCCACATGGCGAAGCTGCTGCGGTGAGCGCCCTCACGAGCCCGGCCGTGCTGCGGCGGCTCTCCTATGCCCACTCGACGATCTACGCCGTGCTGCTCTACGTGGCCTTCGTCAACCGCCAGGACGGCCTGGTGACCGTCTTCGGCTGGGCCCACGGGCTGGCCTGGATCGGCATGTCGCTGCTGTGTCTGGAGGCCGTCCGGCGGCGCCGGATCGCGCTCTGGCTCGGGGTGATGGTGGCCATCGTGGGCGGCATCGGACCGTTTGCCGGATCGATCGGTTTCCTGAGGGAGAAGCGGCGCCTGCAGGACGAGCGCGACAAGCCCGAACGGGCTATCCTCGGCTGACCTGATGGCAGTTGACACGACCGTTTCAGTGGTCATGCCCGCGATGGGCGATTCGGTCTCGGAAGGGACCGTCCTCGAGTGGCTCAAGGCCGAGGGGGACACCGTCAGCGCCGACGAGGCGCTGGTCGAGATCTCGACCGACAAGGTCGACGCCGAAGTGCCCTCCCCGGCCGGCGGGATGATCGTCAAGATCCACGCCCGCACGGGCGACACGGTCGCCGTCGGCGACGTGCTCTGCGAGATCGGCGGCGGCGAGGCCGGCAACGGCGCCGCGCCGGCCGCGCCCGCGGTCGGGGAGCAGGAGATCGACATCATCGTCCCCGCGATGGGCGAGTCGGTCTCCGAGGGCGTCATCCTCGAGTGGCTCAAGCAGGCCGGCGACGGCGTCGCCGAGGACGAGGGGATCGTCGAGGTCTCCACCGATAAGGTCGACGCGGAGCTGCCCTCCCCCGCGAGCGGCGTGATGATCGAGACGCTGGCCGAGGTCGGGGAGACCGTGACCGTCGGCCAGATCGTGGCGCGCATGCGCGGCGAGGCCCCGGTGCCCTCCAACGGCGTCGCCGCCGCGACCACCGAGGGCGCCCTGGCGCAGCCCGCACCGGCCGATCCGACGGGAACACGGGGGAGCGGCCCCCCAGGGGCCGCGAGGGAGCAGAGCCCCGCCACGCCGGTCGCCAAGCGGATGGCGGCGGTCGAGGGCGTCGACCTCTCTTCGATCACCGGCACGGGCCCGCACGGGCGCATCACCAAGCGCGACGTATGGGGGAGCCGCGAAGCGGCGCGGGGGCAGAGCACCCCTACCGAGGCCGCGCCCGCGGTCGCCGCCACGCCGCTGCGTGGCGGCGCCGCCACGCTGGCCCGCTACATGGACGAGTCGCGCCAGATCCCGACCGCCACGTCCCTGCGCACGATGACCGTCACGACGCTCGACGGCCGGCGCCAACAGCTCAAGGAGGCCGGGCACCGGGTCTCCTTCACCCACCTGATCGCCTACGCGATCGCCGTCGCCGCCACCGAGCAGATGCCGGTGATGGCGCGCCACTTCCTCTCGGTCGGCGGCAAGCCGCACGTGGTCGACGACGAGGCCGTGAACCTCGGCATCGCGGTCGACGTGCAGAAAAGGGACGCCAGCCGCACGCTGATGGTCCCCGTCATACGCGACGCCGGACGGCTGAGCTTCGAGGGCTTCCTTCACGCCTTCGCCGACCTGATCGCCCGGGCGCGCGAGAACACGCTGACCGCCGACGACCTCCAGGGCGCCAACCTCAGCCTCACCAACCCGGGCGGCCTGGGCACGGTCGCCTCCGTCCCGCGCCTGATGAACGGCCAGGGCACGATCGTCGCCACGGGCTCGATCGCCTACCCCGTCGGGCTGGGGAACATCGGCGCGCTGATCGGCGCCGAGAAGGTCATGACCATGACCTCGACCTACGACCACCGCATCATCCAGGGTGCGGAGTCGGGGCGGTTCCTGCAGACCGTCGAGGCCTACCTGCAGGGCGAGCACGGCTTCTACGAGCGGGTCTTCGGCGACCTCGGCGTCCCCCTCGGCGCGGCCCCGCAGCCGCCGGCGCCCGCCGCCGGCGCGGCGGTCGCGCGCGACGCCGTGGCACCCGCGCCATCCGGGCCGTCGCAGTCCGCGCTGGATGAGGAGCTGCTGCAGGGCGTGCAGGCCGCGACGTCGCTGATCAAGGCCCACCGCACCCACGGCCACCTCGCCGCCCGGCTGGACCCGCTCGGCTCCGAGCCCGAGGGGGACCCCGCGCTGGACCCGGACCCGCTCGGCCTCACCCCGGAGCTGATGGCGCGCATCCCGGCCAAGATCCTGCGCGTCGGCGTCCCCGGCGCGACGCTGGCCGACGCGCTCCCGCACCTGCGCGAGACCTACTGCGGCACGATCGCCTACGAGATCGAGCACCTCGCCAGCCACCGCCAGCGCGTGTGGCTGCGCAAGGCGATCGAGGCCGGCGAGTTCCGCGCGCCGCTGACCACCGAGGAGAAGAAGGCGCTGCTGGGGCGCCTGACCCAGGTGGACAGCCTCGAGCGCTTCATGCACAAGGCCTACCTGGGCCAGAAGCAGTTCTCGATCGAGGGCCTCGACATGACGGTCCCGATCCTCGACGAGCTCACCCAGCTCGCCTACTATCAGGGCGCCCGCGAGGTCGTCATCGGCATGGCGCACCGCGGGCGCCTGAACGTCCTCGCCCACAACCTGGGCCGCGCCTACGAGACGATCTTCCGGGAGTTCGAGGGCGCCTCGTCGATCGAGGCCGTAACCACGATCCCGCAGGGCGGGACGGGCGACGTCAAGTACCACCACGGCGCCCAGGGCACCTACCAAATCGGCGACGGCTCGGTCCTCGTGCGCCTCGAGTCCAACCCGAGCCACCTCGAGTATGTGGCCCCCGTCGTCACCGGCGCCACGCGCGCGGCGCAGACCACCCGCCAGGGGCCGCGCACGCATATCGACCACGCGGCCGCGATGCCGATCGTCCTGCACGGCGACGCCGCCTTCCCGGGCCAGGGCGTCGTGTCGGAGACGCTGAACCTGCAGGGCCTGGACGGCTACACCGTCGGCGGCACGGTCCACCTGATCCAGAACAACCAGGTCGGCTTCACGACCGACCCGGACGAGTCGCGCTCCACCCGCTGGGCGTCAGACCTCGCCAAGGGCTTCGACGTCCCGATCATCCACGTCAACGCCGACGACGTCGCGGCCTGCATCGCCGCCGTCCGGCTGGCCTTCGCCTTCCGCCAGGAGTTCGGCCACGACGTGCTCATCGACCTGATCGGCTACCGGCGCTGGGGGCACAACGAGACGGACGAGCCCGCCTACACCCAGCCCGAGATGGCGGTCAAGATCAAGGCCAAGACGTCCGTCCGCGAGATCTTCGCCGCGCAGCTCGTCGCCGACGGCACCGTCACCCAACAAGAGGCCGACGCCATCGGCCAGGAGCGCTGGGACCGGCTCTCGACCCGCCACCGCGAGCTCAAGGACGAGCTCGCCCACAGCCAGACCGAGCAGCCGACGGGCGGCTACCAGCTCGACCGCACGCAGTCGCCGGAGGTCAAGACCGCGGTCTCGGCCGAGCGCCTGCTCCAGCTCAACGCCGACCTGCTGCGGGTCCCAGAGGGCTTCACGATGCACCCCAAGCTGCAGCGCCAGCTCGAAAGGCGGCGCGAGGTCGCCGAGACCGGCCGCGGCATCGACTGGGCCCACGCCGAGGCGCTCGCGTACGCGTCGCTTCTGAGCGAGGGCACGCCGATCCGCCTGACCGGCCAGGACGTCGAGCGCGGCACGTTCTCCCAGCGCCACCTCGTCTTTCACGACACCAAGACCGGCTACCGCGCCTCGCCGATCCAGAACCTGCCGGGCGCGCTCGCGCCGATGGAGCTGCACAACTCGCCGCTGTCGGAGGTCGCCTGCCTGGGCTTCGAGTACGGCTACTCGATGGAGGCCCCGGAGTCGCTCGTGCTCTGGGAGGCGCAGTTCGGCGACTTCGCCAACGCCGCGCAGGTGATCATCGACCAGTTCATCATCAGCGCCCTGGCCAAATGGGGCCAGACCTCGCGCCTGACGCTGCTGCTGCCGCACGGCTACGAGGGCTCGGGGCCCGAGCACTCCTCGGCCCGCCTGGAGCGCTTTCTGCAGCTCGCCGCCGAGGGCAACATGCGCGTCGCGAACCTCACGACGCCGGCCCAGTACTTCCACCTGCTGCGTCGCCAGGCGCGCGTGGCCAAGCAGCGCCCGCTGGTCATCGTCACGCCGAAGCAGCTGCTGCGCCTGCCGCAGGCGATGTCCCAGCTCGCGCACCTCTCAGACTCGCGCTTCTATCCAGTCCTGTCCGAGCCGCGGATCGACGAGGACAAGGTCAAGCGCCTGGTCTTCTGCACCGGCAAGGTCTTCTACGACCTCAAGGGCCACACCACGCGCGAGGACAACCCGGGCGTGGCCATCTCCCGCGTCGAGCTGCTGTACCCGTTCCCCCAGGCCCAGATCCTGGAGGAGATCGCGCGCTACCCCAACCTGCGCGAGGTCGTGTGGGCCCAGGAGGAGCCGCGCAACATGGGCGCGCGCGCCCACATGTCCCCGCGCATGCTGCAGATCCTGCCCGACCAGCTCGAGTTCGGCTACGTCGGCCGGCCCGAGCGCGCCAGCCCGGGCGAGGGCTACCCGGCCGCGCACACGATCGAGCAGAACCGCATCATCCGGACGGCGCTGGACCTCGACATCCCGCCGTCGGTGAACCCGGCGCGCGCGCCGGGCGAGCGCTAGGTGTCGTAGCCGAACCGGCGCATGTCGCTGCGCACGCGCTTGGCGAAGCCCCGCGTCTTCGGGAGATCGCCGCGGCGCTGGGCCTTGCGCACGAGCGCATAGCCCGCCGCGCAGTGGCCGAGCGAGCACTGGTCGGCGGCGTGGGCGGCGAGCGCGCTGCGCACGATCTCCTCGAGGACGGGGCGCCTGCGGACCTTGCGGCGGTAGTGGCGATAGACGTGCCGGAGCTCGCGGGCCTCGGTGCGCAGCGCTGGCTTGACCGACGCGTCGCGGGTGAGGTCGGAGAGCTCGCCGTCGACGAGCCGCAGGACCTTCAGCGGCTCGATGCTCGCCGCGTAGGAGCCGTAGCGGTAGGCGAAGTGGTCGTCCGCGGTGTGGAACTCGGCGAGGCCGTCGCCGTCGAAGTCCTCGAACTGGTAGCCGAAGTTGCCCCAGTCCTTCTTGATGAGCTTCGAGCCCTTGTAGAGATAGGTCAGCTCGCAGCAGTGCGCGCCGCCGGTGTAGAGATCGAAGACCGCCTCGGCGACGCCGTCGCCGTCGAGGTCGCGGGCGCTCACCGACCTCGCGAGCGCGTTGTCGTAGCCGACGGGGGAGAGAGACCGGTCGTCGGGAATCCGCTCCTCGACGATCTTCGTGCCGGCGTCGAAGACGCGCAGGACGAGGTTCGTCGGCGGCTTTCCGTGCTTGTGCGACGCGTAGGACAGCTCGGCGCGGATCGCACCGGACTCGGCGGCCTCGGTCTTCGCCGCGGCGGCCGGCGCAGCGGCCCCCAGCAGGACGCTCGCGATCGCCAGCGCTGCGAGCCTCACGTCGAAGCCGATGGCCGCGAGCTGCGAACGATCGCACGCGACTCGGAGGCGAGGGCGTCGTGGCGCATGCGCGCCCAAAGTTAGCCCCTCGACGGACACCGTGCGCGTGGCGTGCGCAACTCGCGCGGACCCAACGGTGTCACAGCTCTGACGTACATCTGACCTAGGGGGTCACCATGCATCGGAAAACCACGCGCCGCGTGCTGGCTGCGGCTGCCTGCGTTGCCATCGGCGTGCCGTCGGTCGCCTTCGCCACCGGCGAGGGCAACCCACTGCGACTCGGCAAGCGCAACCCGTCGTCGTCGGGCTCGCAGACCGTCAACCGGGAGACCGAGATCATCGGCTCGGCCTCGACCTACACGACGCGCCAGTCCAACAAGCGCATCGGCGACGGCGGCGGCGCGATCTACGGCTGCCGTTCCGACGGAGGCACCGAGGCGTGCCTGAGCGCCCAGAACCTGCGCACGGGGCGCGCGTTCGACTTCCGCACCACCGGGAAGGTGGGCGGCACGATCACGGTGACCGACCCGACCGCGGCGCCGCTGGCCACCAACGCGACGGGCGTCGCGACCGGCTTCAACGCCGACAAGCTCGACGGGCAGGACGGGGCCAGCCTGGCGAAGGCGGCCGACCTCGAGTTCGCCGCCGTGAAGGCCGCCGACGGCGCGCTACTCGCCAAGCGCGGCGCCGTCGCCTCGGCGCGCACGAGCGCCGCCAACGGGACGTACGCGGTGAGCTTCGACCGCGACGTCAGCGCGTGCTCGTTCACGGTCGGCGCCCAGGGGGCGACGGCCAACGGCGCCGTGGCCTTCGCCACGAGCCCGGCGGCGGGGGATCCCAAGACGGTCGTGGTCGACCAGGCCGACGACGAGGCCGACCGCGCCGACTTCCACCTCCAGGTGGTCTGCTAGCCGGTGGCCGGGGGCGCGGTGGCGGCCGGCGAGGAGCCGGTCGCCACCAGCCGCCCGAAGATCGAGCCGAGCAGGCCGACCTCGTCGCAGGACAGGCGCCCGAGGAAGCGCTCCTCGATGACCTCGAAAAACGTGTCCTGCGCCTCGCCGACGAGCGTCCGACCCGCGTCGGTGACCGTGGCGTGGACGACGCGCGAGTCCGTCGGGCAGGACCTGCGAGCAGCGAGCCCGCGCCCCTCGAGCGTGTCGATCACGCGTGAGACGCGGCTGAGGCTGAGCTGCGAGCGGCCCGCGAGCTCGCTCATGCGCAGGTGCGCGCCGGGCGCGTGGGCGAGGCGCGACAGCACCTCGTAGGCGCTGAGGCTGAGGCCGTGGCGCGCCGTCAGGGCGGCGTCCAGGCCGCGGGTGAGCTCGGCGTGCGCCGCGAGCAGGCCGAACCAGGCGGCCTCGCGCTCGGGCGGGAAGTACTTCAGCCCGTCCTCGGTCTTCAAGACGGTGGTCTCACCGACGGCCATGACCGGAAGTGTACGCGCGAAGCGATGGATCTCCCTGGATGGTTGCTTGCGCACGCACTAGATACGGTTGCCTCTGCAACCACATCTCTAACAGGAGCTTGCGCACTCATGAGCCTCACCGAGCAGTCCGTCCCCACCGGCTGCTGGCAGCTGGATCCCGTCCACTCCAGGGCCGGCTTCGCCGTCCGTCATTCCGGCATCGCGACCTTCCGCGGCCACTTCACCGACGTGTCCGCGAAGCTCGCCGACGGCACGCTCACCGGCGCCGTCGACGTCGCCAGCGTCGAGGTCCCGATCGCCGAGCTCAAGGGCCACCTGCTCGCGCCGGACTTCTTCGACGCCGAGCAGCATCCGCAGATCACCTTCTCCGCCTCCGACATCGACGTCGATACCCAAAGGACTTCGTCCTCGGGCACAGGCGGCGAGCGGGCGACGGTGCGCGGCGAGCTCACCCTGCGCGGCGTCACGAAGCCGCTCGAGGCCACCGGCACGATCGCCGGGCCGGCCACCTACCTCGACGGCAACGAGCGCATCGCCATCGCGCTGGAGACGATCGTCAACCGCACGACTTCGGCGTCAGCTGGAACGCCCCGCTCCCGAGCGGCGGCAACGCCCTCGGCGACGACGTGACGATCACGGTCGACCTCGAGCTGGTCCGCCCGGCCGCCGACCCGGTCTAGGGGTGCCGAGGCCAGATCGTATCGAGGCCCAGTGGCCGAGGTGGGCCCCCGAGGGGGTTTCTCCGATGAAGCTGCTGGGGATCGTCGGCAGCCTGCGCGCCGGCTCCTACAACGCCCAGCTCATGACGGCGGCGGCGGAGACCCTCCCCGCCGGCGTCGAGCTGGCGGTCTACGACGGCCTCCGCGGGATCCCGCCGTTCGACGAGGAGCGCGACGCGACGTCCGCACCGGAGGCCGCCGCGGCCTTCAGGCGCGCGATCGCCGAGGCGGACGGGATCCTGCTCGCCACGCCGGAGTACAACGGGTCGATCCCCGGCCAGCTCAAGAACGCGCTCGACTGGGCGTCGGTGCCGTTCGAGCACAACGTCCTGCGCAACAAGCCGACCGCCGTGATCGGCACGAGCACCGGCATGTTCGGCGCCGTGTGGGCCCAGGCGGAGCTGCGCAAGGTCCTCGGCCTGATCGGCGCCCGCGTGCTCGACCGCGAGACCCCGGTCCCGCTGGCGGAGATGTCCTTCGCCTCCGGCGAGCTGGACCCCCGAGCTGCTCGAGGCCGTGACCGCGACGGTCACCGACCTCGTGGCCATGGTCGGGGAGCGCGCCAAGGTCCTCGCCGCCTAGCTCGTAGGAGAATGGATCCCATGAAGGTCGGCTGGGACCAGGTGCTCGCGTGGCGCACACGGAGGCAGCTGCTCGAGCCGCGCGGGAGTCATGCGACGCCCGAGGTGGTGCGGGCGCTCTGCGGTGTGCAGGCGCAGGTCGCGTCATCCGCAGAGCTGGCGGTGGCGGTGCGGCAGCGCGACCCGCGCCCCGGTCTGGCCGAAGAGGCGCTGATGAGCCGTCAGCTGATCAAGACGTGGGCGATGCGCGGGACGCTCCATCTGCTGGGTTCGCAGGACGCCGGTGCGTACCTTGCTCTGCTGGCCGATCTGCGGTCATGGGAGCGGCCCGGCTGGCAGCGGAGCTTCGGCGTGACGACGAGCGACATCGCCGCGCTCGTCGATGCCGCGGGAGAGGCGCTCGCCGGCCGCGTGCTCACTCGCGACGAGCTCGTCGCCGAACTCGTCGCGCGCACCGGCAGTCGTCACCTGGAGGAGCAGCTGCGCTCCGGCTGGGGCGCGCTGCTCAAGCCGCTCGCCTGGATGGGCCACCTCTGCAACGGGCCGAGCCAGGGCAACCGCGTGACCTTCACCCGGCCGGACACCTGGGTGGCGAACTGGCCAGGTCTCCCCGCGCCCCACGACGCCGCGCGCGTCGCGATCCGCGCCTATCTGCGCGCGTACGGTCCTGCGACCAGCGCGGCGTTCGACGGCTGGTTGACGCGGGGGATGACGAGCAAGAAGAAGCTGCGCGAATGGTTCGGCGGGCTCGACGACGAGCTGATCGAGATCGAGGTAGAGGGCGATGCCGCCTACCTGCTGGCCGAGGATGCCGACGAGCTCAACGCGACCGCGCCCACGAGCGGCGTGCGCCTGCTGCCCGGCTTCGACCAGTACATCCTCGGGCCGGGAACGGGCGACGCCCGCATCATTCCGACGGCCCGCCGCAGCCAGATCAGCAAGGCGGCCGGGTGGATCTCCCCCGTGGTCCTCTCCGGCGGTCGGGTCGTCGGCGTGTGGAACGTCGATGGCGAGGCCCTCGCGATCGGCCTGTTCGACGAGGCAGGCAAGATTGCTCCCCAGCCGCTGGAAGCCGAGGCCGAACGTCTTGCCCGGTTCCTCGGCCGCCCGCTGCGCGTGAAGCTGGAGCGTGTCTGACGGCAGAGCGCCGGCCAGTCACCACCATGCGCGGGCCGTCGGCGGGCTCGGCGGCGCGCTGGTGGCCACCGCGCCGATTCCGGGTAGGGCCTACGGCACGACGGCGCCGACGGAGAGCCGGTGCGACGGCACCGCGACGCCGACGTCGCCCGACACCGTGTCGCGCGCCACGATTGAGGACGTCCCCCTTTGCGCAACGAGAGCGAGCATACGGTTCTGGCCCGGGTACGGAGCATCCCCGAGGGCTTCGTCCGCGCCTACGGCGACATCTCGCCCGGGTCCCCGCGCTTCGCCGGCGCCGTCCTGCACGACGCGGAGGACCCCGGGCTGCCGTGGTGGCGGGTCGTGCGCGCAGACGGGTCGCTCGCCAAGGGCGACCGCCAGCGCGTGCGGCTCGAGGCCGAGGGCGTGCCGTTCCGCGGCGAGCGCGTCGACATGCGGATCGCGCGGATCCCCTGATGTGGCTGCAGCGCGAGCTCCGGCTCGACCCGCGGCCGCGCGGATTTCACCTGATCACCCGCGAGGTGGTCGTCGCCCTGCAGCCCGAGCTCGAACGGGTGCAGGCCGGCCTGCTGCACCTGTTCATCCGCCATACGTCGGCCTCGCTGACGCTCAACGAGAACGCCTCACCCGACGTGCGCCGCGACTTCGAGTCCTACTTCGACGAAGCCGTCCCCGAGGGCGCCGGGTACTGGACGCACACCGACGAGGGCCCCGACGACATGCCCGCCCACATCAAGGCGTCGCTGCTCGGGCCCGCGCTCAGCCTGCCGATCGCCGGCGGCGGGCTCGCGCTCGGCACCTGGCAGGGCGTCTACCTGTGCGAGCACCGGGACCGCGGCGGCTCGCGCTCCGTGCTGGCGACGCTGCACGGCACGGAGTAGCTTCAGGCGGCGAACAGCGTGAGCTCGGCCTCGCGCTCGCCGCGCAGCACGGCGAGGTCCACCTCGACCCAGGCGATGCCGCGCGCCTCAGCCAGCACCCTTGCCTGCGGCTTGATCGACTGCGCCGCGAGCACCCCGCGGCACGCGGCCATCGCCGGGTCGTGGCGCAGGCGCTCGAGGTAGCGCGTGAGCTGCTCGACCGCGTCGATCGTCCCGATCCGCTTGATCTCGACGGCGATCCAGCCGTCGTCGGCGTCGCGGCACATGAGGTCAACCGGCCCGATGTCGGTCGGCCACTCGCGGCGCACGAGGCGGAAGCCCTCGCCGCACCACTGCGGCGCCTCGGCGAGCGCCTCCTGCAGATGGAGCTCGACGCCGTCCTTCTCGAGGCCGCTCTGGACGTCGCACTGCACGGTCAGGTCCGAGATCACCTCGACGAGCGTGATCTGCAGCTCGTCCTCCCCCTTGACCTTGCGGACGACGATCGTGCCCCCGTCCTCGGAGATCGTGGTCGGCGCCGTCATCCAGTTCAGCGGCTTGTAGCCGCCCCCGTCGCAGTGCACGAGCACGGACCCGTCGACCTTGAACATCAGCAGCCGCACGGCCTCCGGCAGGTGGGCGGTGAGGCGACCGGTGTAGTCCACGCTGCAACGGGCAACCATGAGGCGCACGGCGGGCACCATACGCGCCGCGACGGACGCGAGCGAGCTTGGGGCGAGTGGACACGCCTCGGTCCGTTACATGTAACATGAGGTCATGGCTTCAACACGCGACCGCGTACGTCAGCACCGAGAGCGCCTCCGTCGGCAGGGACTGCGGCCGGTGCAGATCTGGGTGCCCGATGTGCGGGCCCCTGAGTTCGTCGCCGAGGCCCACCGCCAGTCAGCCGCCATCGCTGCGAGCGAGCACGAAGCGGACGATCAGGCGTTCGTGGACGCCATCTCGTCGGGGTGGAGCGCCGACGATGAGCAGCAGCCCGGTTGAGACGCGGCGAGGTCTATATCGCCGCGGTTCGGAGTGCGCACACGGGCAAGCCGCGCCCGGTGGTGATCGTGCAGGACGACCGCTTCGATGCAACCGCGTCGGTAACGGTGTGTCCGCTGACGACGAACCCGGTCGAGGCACCGTTGACGAGGATCGCTGTTGAGCCGTCGCCCCTAAATGGCCTGGACCAGGCGAGCCGGCTCATGGTGGACAAGGTGACGACGATGCCGCGACGCAACCTTCACGACCATCTTGGTCGGCTGCTTGCGGAGGACGTGGTGCGGCTCGATCGGGCCTTGCTCGTATTTCTGGGTCTGGCGGATTGAGCCCGGCGGCGTCCGGTAGAGAGGATTGCGGCGACCACTCACCGTCGTCTACGCCGTCGGCCTCATCTTCCCGTCGCCACGCCGCATCGCATCGCACACATGGGCGTGGACTCAGGCCGCCGCGATCGAGCGCGGCAGGCGCTCGCGGACCCGCTCGGCCAGCGCGCGGACCTCCGGGTCGTCGGCGAGCGCGAGGGCGCGGTCGCAGGCGGCGAGGCAGTCCGTCGGGCGGTCCGTGCGGGCGAGCGCGTGCGCGAGGCGCGACCACGCCGCCGCGGAGTCGGGCGCGAGGCCGATCGCCTGCTCGCAGGCCGCGAGCTCCCTGCCGAGGTCGCCGATCAGACAGGCGATCAGCGCGAGGTCGAGCAGCCCCTGCTCGCTGGGGGCGAGCGCGCGCGCGCGCTCGAGCGCCTCCAGCGCGCCGGCGCGATCGAAGCGCCGCATGCGCAGGCGCCCGAGGCGCTCCCAGGCGGTCGCGTCCCGCGGCGCGGCGACGGTCTCCCGCTGCGCGGCGTCGTGGGCCTGCGAGAGGGAGCCCATGTCCTCGTAGATGCGCGCGGCCGTGCGGTGCGGACCGGGGCGCTCGGGCTCCACACGCGCCCAGTCGCGCACGCAGCGCGCGGCGGCGGCGTAGTCGCCCGCCTGCCAGAAGGCCGTGGTCATCAGGCGCAGCACGGCGGCGTTGGCGGGCTCGGCGTCGCGCGCGAAGACCAGCCGCTTGGCGGCCAGGGCGAAGTCGCCCTCGGCGAGCGCGTGCTTGGCGGCCGTCATGAAGCGCTCGACGCGCTCGGCGCTCGGGTCGGGCGTGGAGAAGTCGACGAACTGCAGCGACCCGGCGGGGACGGTGCGGATGCCGATGTGAAAGGACACGCGCGCCCACTGCTGCATGGAGGCGTCCGTATCGGGGTCACCGGTGAAGTAGATGCCGTTGACGGTCCCGACGCCCCACTCGGGGTAGGACAGGCAGCGCGCGTAGCGGTGCACGACCGAGTGGTCGGGCATGCGCGTGCCGAACGGGTCGTGCTTCTGGCTCTCGGCCGAGGCGGCGCGGGCGCGCTCCTGCTCCTCGTAGTTGCGCCGTCCCGCCTCGGCGCGCGCCGCGCGCGCCGCGCCGGCGCTGACCTTGACCGCGTTGCGCGTGACCCGGCCGCCGCGCGAGGTCTCGGCCAGGCGCTCGAGCGTGTCGGCGGCCTCGTTGATCGCCTTCAGGTGGCGCTCGTGCTCGAACTGCTTGCCGGCCGGGGCGATGTCCGGGTGCCAGACCTTCGCCAGCTTGCGGCGCGCCAGCTGCACCTCGCGCATGCCGAACGGGGGTTCGAGCTCGAGGAGCAGGACCGCTTGTTCTACGTCGAAGACCGGTGGTGCCACGATCTTTTCACGGTACTAGTCCGGGACGACCGGGTCAGTCGATCAGGCGGCCGGTCAGGCGCCAGTTCGCGAGGCACCACATGACCACGGCGAAGATCAACAGCGCGGCCGTGTGCCAGAGATCGACCGTCTCGAAGCCGAAGCTCGCGTGGCGGACGAGCTCGACGCAGTGATACAGCGGGTTGGCCTGCGACGCGACGCGCGCCCACTCCGGCAGCTGGTCGATCGGAAAGAACGTGCCCGCGAGCAGGAACATCGGCGTGATGATCAGGCTCTGCACGTAGCTCGTGTTGTCGAAGTTCTCGACGATCGCGGCGATCATCATCCCTGCCGCCGCGAAGCCGAAGCCCGTGAGGATCCCGATGGCGGGCACGAGCAGCATGCCGGGGGTGGGGTCCAGGCCGAAGAAGAAGCCGACGATCAGCGGAGCGCAGCCGTAGATGCCCGAGCGCACCCCGATCCACGCCGACTCGGCGGTGACGATCTCCGACACGCTCACCGGCGCGGCCAGCAGCGCGTCGTAGGTGCGCTGGTACTTCCACTTCAACAGCGTCCCGAAGATGCCCGAGAAGACCGAGGAGAAGAGGATCGCCGTCGCGACCGTGCCGATGGCCACGAACTCGATGTACCTGACGCCGCCGACCTTGTCGACCAGTGAGCCGAAGCCGAAGCCGAAGGCCAGCAGGTAGACGATCGGCTGCACGATCGCCGAGAAGGTCGACGCGCGCCAGAAGGTCCCGAAGTTGATCACCTCGCGCACCAGCACCCCCATCAGGCCGGAGCGCTCCATGCGCAGCATCACTCGACCTCCTCGCCGGTGAGCAGCACGAAGACGTCCTCGAGGCTCGCCACGCGCGTCGCGCCCTCCGGGAGCTCGCCGTTGGAGGACTCCGTGCCGAGGATCGCGATCGACGTGCCGGTGCGGCGGGTCCGGTAGCCTTGCGCCTTGACCTGCGCCTCGACCTCGACGAGCTCCTCCTGGGGCCCGTAGACCTCGGTGACCTGGGCGCCGACGAGGTCGCGCACGAGATCGGACGGCTTGCCCGCCGCGACGGCCTTGCCGTGGCTCATGATCAGCACGGTGTCGGCGAGGCGCTCGGCCTCCTCGATGTAGTGCGTCGACATCAGGATCGACGTGCCCTGCGCGCGCAGGCCGCCGATCAGCCCCCACAGCTCCTGGCGCACCTGCGGGTCCAGGCCGACGGTCGGCTCGTCGAGCAGCATCAGCCGCGGGGTGTGCACGAGCGCGCGCGCGATCAGCAGCCGCCGGCGCATGCCGCCCGAGAGCTTGTCGACGCGCGAGTCGCGGCGCTCGGCGAGGTTGCCGATCTGCAGGACCCGGTCGATCGCGTCCTTGCGCTCCCGGCGGGACACGCGGTACAGGTAGGCGAAGACCGACAGGGTCTGCTCGACCGTGAGCGCGATGTCGAGGTTGTCGAGCTGGGGGACGACGCCCATCTGGGCCCGCGCGGCCTTGGACTCCGCGGGCATCGGGAGGCCGAGGACCTCGATCTCCCCCTCGTCGGCCACGGTCTGGCCGGTGAGCATGCGCATCGTCGTCGACTTGCCCGCGCCGTTGGGTCCGAGCAGGCCGACGCACGTCCCCTCGGGGACGTCGAAGTCCAGGCCGTCCACGGCCGTGATCGGGCCGTAGCGCTTGACGACGTGGTGCACGCTGATCGCAGGCATCCCCCTCAGCTTGCCATGTAGCGGCGCACGGATCCGGTCCGCTGCCTCGCCATCACGTGCGCCCACCGGTGCACCGCGTCCCGGCGGGCGGCGGCGCCCTGCCCCGCCACGCGGGCGATCGTCGCGCCCTCGGCGTGGACTCGAACCGTCGTCACGAGCACACCGTCGAGCGCACTCACCTCGGCGTCGGTGGCGGACTCGAGACCCAGCTCGGCCAGCGTCGTCGCCGCGCGGCCGCGGGCGCGCAGCTCGGCGGCCAGGCCTCGCGGCAGCATGTCGTCGAGGATCAGGACGCGCACGCCGCCCACCACGCGTGCGCGTCTGCGAGCTGTGCGTCGGAGAGCTCGAGCCCGTCCGGGTCGGCGACGGCGTCCTCCACGGGCACGCGCCGCCCGCGCAGGCACGGGCGCCCGTCCAGCCGCGCGGGGTCGACCTCCACGCCGCGCACGCCCCCCGCGCGCGCAGGCCACCCGCCGGCCCGCAGCAGGGCGACCGCGTCGAGGCGGCCGTCGAGCGGGAGCACGCGCTGCTCGGTGAAGACGTCCTCGAGGCCCTCGCCGCGCTCGACCGCGAGCCGGCGGTCGACGACGTGCAGGCCGCTGGAGAGCGGATGCTCGCCCCCGAGGCGCTCGACGGCCCGCCGGATCACCGGCAGCGTGAAGCCCGCCTCGACCAGCAGGTGCACCGCGAGCGCCTCCGCCACGTCGGCGAAGGCGTAGACGTGGGGCTCGCCGTCGGAGACCGACGCGCGCATGTGCCCCCAGCGCGCCCACTGGCCGACGCGGTCGCCGGGCACGCCCGCCAGCCGGCCGGCCTCGTGGGCGAGGTAGTGACCTACAGTGGCTCGGTTCATGAGCTCGCAGTACATCTTCACCATGCACCGCCTCACGCGGCGCTTCCCCCCGGACAAGACGGTCCTGCAGGACGTGTCGCTGTCCTTCTTCCCCGGTGCCAAGATCGGCGTCCTCGGCTACAACGGCGCGGGCAAGTCCACGGTCCTGCGCATCATGGCCGGGGTCGACGTCGAGTATCAGGGCGAGGCGCGCCTGGCGCCCGGCGCGTCGGTCGGCATGCTCGAGCAGGAGCCGCACCTCGACGAGTCCAAGGACGTCCGCTCCAACGTCGAGGACGGCGTGCACGAGGTCCGCGACCTGATGGCCCGCTTCAACGAGCTGGCGGCCAACTACTCCGAGGACACCGCAGACGAGTTCGCGCGCCTGCAGGACCAGATCGACGCGGCCGACGGCTGGACCCTCGACACGACGATCGAGACGGCCATGGACGCCCTGCGCCTGCCGCCCGCCGACGCCGCCGTCGAGCACCTCTCCGGCGGCGAGCGCCGGCGCGTGGCGCTGTGCCGCCTGCTGCTCTCAGCACCCGACCTGCTGCTGCTCGACGAGCCCACCAACCACCTCGACGCCGAGTCGGTCGCCTGGCTCGAGCAGCACCTGGCCGAGTACAAGGGCGCCGTCGTCGCCGTCACCCACGACCGCTACTTCCTCGACAACGTCGCCGGCTGGATCCTCGAGATCGACCGCTCGCGCGGCATCCCCTACGAGGGCAACTACTCCGCCTGGCTCGAGCAGAAGCAACAGCGGCTCAAACAGGAGGAGCGCAAGGAGTCCTCGCGCCAGCGCACGATCGCGGCCGAGCTGGAGTGGGTTCGCACCAACCCCAAGGGCCGCCGCGTCAAGAACAAGGCCCGCCTCGCCCGCTACGAGGACCTGCTCGCCGAGGACCGCAACGTCAAGCTCGATCAGGTCCAGATCCACATCCCCGCCGGCAAGCGCCTCGGCGACACGGTGATCGAGGCCAGGGACCTGCGCAAGGGGTTTGGCGAGAACCTCCTCATCGAATCGCTGTCCTTCACTTTGCCGCCCGCGGGCATCGTCGGCGTGATCGGCCCCAACGGCGCCGGCAAGACGACGCTGTTCAAGATGATCACCGGGCAGGAGCAGCCGGACTCCGGCGTGCTGCGCGTCGGCGAGACGGTCGACCTCGCCTACGTCGACCAGTCGCGCGACGCCCTGCACGCGGAGAAGTCCGTCTGGGAGGAGATCTCCGACGGCTACGACGTCATCAAGGTCGGCACGAACGAGATGAACTCGCGCGCCTACGTGAGCGGCTTCAACTTCAAGGGCTCCGACCAGCAGCGCAAGGTCGGCGTGCTCTCCGGCGGGGAGCGCAACCGCGTGCACCTGGCCAAGCTGCTGAAGTCCGGCGGCAACCTGCTGCTGCTCGACGAGCCGACTAACGACCTCGACGTCGACACGCTCCGGGCGCTCGAGGACGCACTCGTCAACTTCGCCGGCTGCGCGGTGGTGATCTCCCATGACCGCTGGTTTCTCGACCGCGTCTGCACGCACGTGCTCGCCTTCGAGGGCGACTCGCAGGTCACGTGGTTCGAGGGCAACTTCGAGGCCTACGAGGAGCACCGGCGCGAGCAGCTCGGCGATGCCGCCGACCGGCCGCACCGCATTACGTACAAGAAGCTGACGCGCGCGTAGACCCATCTGTGTCGCCGCGGTAGGGTTCCGCGGCCTAATGGTCGCCCTACTCGCGAGCCTGATCTGCGGGAGCGTGCTGCTCGCCGCCGCGGCCATGAAGGTCGCCGAGCCCGCGGCCTCGCGCGTCGCCCTCGCGACCTACGGTGCGGCGGACTGGTGGCTGACGCCGCTGGTCGCGGTCGAGACGGCGCTGGGCGCGGCCGTGCTGGCCGGCCTGCGCGGCGCGGGCTGGGGCGCGGCCGTCCTGTTCGCGGCCTTCGCCGTCGCGCAGTCCGGCGTGCTCGTCCGCGGCGGGGGCGGTGCGCCGTGCGGGTGCCTCGGTGGGCGGGGCGCGGTATCGGCGACCTCCGTCGTGCGCGTGGCCGGCCTGGCGGGGCTCGCGGCGCTGGCGCACGGCGGCGGGCGGCCCGCGCTCGCGCTCGTCGGCGTCGGCGTGGCCGCCGTCGCCGCGCTGCTGGGACGGCGAGCGCCGCGCGGGGCGCTCGACGTCGCCGGCGAGGGCCCGGAGATCGGCACGACGCTGTCCGGCCCCACCGGCCTGCTGCTGTTCACCGCCGACGGCTGCCGGCTGTGCGCGCGCGTCAAGCGGGGGCTGTCGGGTGTCGTCGAGCTCGACGAGGAGCGCGACGCCGCCGCGTGGCTCGCCGCGCGCGTGCCGGGCGCCCCATACGCGGTCGTCGTCGGCGACGACGGGGTGGTGCGCGCGAAGGGCACCGTCAACACCGCGGAGCAGGCCCGCTCGCTGCTGGGCCACTCGCGCCGCACGTTTCTCAGCCGGGCGGCAGGCGTCGCGGCCGCGGTCGCCGGCGCCCAGACGATCGGCGCGCTCGTCCGCCCCGGCGAGGCGGAGGCTTATCACTTCTGCGGCCACGTCTACACGACCGACTCCTGCCCGCACCCGACCGGCCTGCCCCGGATCGACGCCAAGGGCTACCCGCTGCGGGCCGAGGACGGCCACCGCGTGGACGACCTCGGCCGCCTGATCGACGGGGAGGGGCGCGCGGTCGGCGAGGACGGCACGCGCCTGGTCGACCCGGACGGCCGCCCCCTGCCGATCGCGAGCCGCACGAAGGTCTGCAAGGCGACCGGGCGCCGGTACGGCTTCGCGACCCAGGTCGACGGCGCCTGGTACCGCTGCTGCAAGGGCCATGTGCGCAAGCTCGTCGACTGCTGCGCCGACCACGACCGGCGCGTCAACGGCGACAAGTCGCTGAGGGGCTACTGCTACGGCCACCGCCGGGTGTTCTGCGTGATGTTCCACCAGACGAAGATCCCGTGCTGACGGCCGCGCTCGTCGCCGTCGCGGTCCGTGCCGGGCTCGCCGGGTCCTGGTCGCCGTGCGGCCTCTCGATGGTCGACACGCTCGCGCCCGCCGGGTGCGCGGGACGGCGCCGGACCTCCGTGCTCGGGTCGCTCGCGTTCGCCGCCGGCGCGCTCGGCGGCGGGGTCGCGACCTTCGGCGGGCTCGCCCTGCTCGGCTCGCAGCTCGGGGTCGCGGGGGGCGCGGCCGCCGCACTCGCCGCCGCCGCGCTGCTGCTCGGCGCCGCGGGGGACGCCGCCGGCCGCCGGATCGTCCCGCAGGTGCGCCGGCAGGTCCCCGAGTCCTGGCGCCGCGTCCTGCCCGTGCCCCTGGCCGCCGCGTTGTACGGCGTGCTGCTCGGGCTGGGCTTCACGACGTTCGTCCTGTCGTTTGCGACCTGGGCGCTGGCGGCCGCCTGCCTCGCCGTCGGGGCGCCGGGGACCGGAGTGGCGATCGGGCTCGCGTTCGGCGCCGGGCGGGCACTGCCCGTCGGGCTGCTCGCGCCGTTCGCGGACCGGGAGGCCCCGGCCGCCGTCGCCGCCGCCATGGGCGAGCGCCCCGTGATCCTGCGGGGGCTGCGCGCCGCCGCTGCGGCGGGCCTCGCCGTCGCCGCGGCAACGCTGCTCGCCGCGCCGCCGTCCGCGCGCGCCGCGGCCACGTTCGCGCTCGACGCGACGGACCCGAGCGCCAGCGCGGGCCTCGTCGCCTGGCAGGTGCCGGGCGGTACGGGTCGGCTGCGGCACGCGGACGGGCAGGTCGTCCCGGTGCCGGGCACCCACCCGGCCGTCAGCGGCGGCCTGATCGCCTGGCTCGCGGGAGGGCAGGCCGTCGTGGCCGACGCCGCCACGCTGCGGCCGCTGGTCGCCTTCCCAGCGCCGGGCGCGGACGCGCTGGGGCTCTCCGGGCGCTACGTGGCGTGGCGGGCGCCGGGCGAGGGCGGGCGCGACGCGATCTTCGCCCGGAGCCTGCGCACGGCGTCGGGGACGACGGTGGTGGCGCTCGCCCGCGGCCGCGGCAGCCTCGGCCGCCCGGTGATCGACGACACGCGCGTCGTCTTCGACGACCAGGCGCCGGCGGTCAGCCGGATCCTCCAGCGCGACCTCGCCACCGGGGAGCTGCGCACCCTGCGCCGCTCCCCGAGCGCGCTGCTGCTGCAGCCATCCATGGTCGACCACCGGCTGATGTACGTCCGCTCGACCGCAGACGGCCAGGCGGCCTACCTCGGCGGCCATCGCGTCTACGCGACGACGCCGACCGCCCGCCGCGACGACGGCGTGGGGAAGGGCCATCACCCACACCACGCGGGCTACGCGCACGGCAGGCGCCCGAAGGATCCGCCGCGACCGCCGGCCGGTCTCACCGTGACGCTGTGGACGACGGCGTTCGACGGCCCGGTCGCGTACGTGACCCGGCTGCGCCACCGCTCCGGCGGCGCGGTGCAGGCACGCATCCTGCGGTTTGGCCCGTAGGACCGGCGGGGCCCAGAGCTCTCGCGTCCCGCAGATTCGGCGGCCGTCGCAGATCTGGCATCTATTGCATGCCGAATCTGCGACGGCCGGAAAGTCTCTGGCGGGTCACGGACCGCGGCCGAACCCGCGCGCTACGCCAACTCCGCGAGCAGCGGCGCCAGCTCCGCCGCGCCCGCGGCCACGTGGTCGGCCGCGGCGAGGTCCGTCGCGGCGAAGGGGCCGGTGGTGACCGCGACGACGCGGAGGCCGTCGGCGCGCGCGCAGGCGACGTCGCGCGGGGTGTCGCCGATGACGATCGTGCGCTCGCGCGGCCACGGCGCGCCGCCCTCGCCGCCGGCCCGCCGGCGCGCGAGCGGCGGGAGCGACTCGCGCTGCTCGGCGTCGGAGCCGAAGCCGCCCTGGCCCGGCTCGAAGTGCGCGCCGATGCCGGCCCGCTGGAGCTTCAGCCGCGCCACGGGCTCGAAGTTGCCCGTGACCAGCGACGAGCGCAGGCGCGGGTCGCCGGCGAGGGAGGTGAGCAGCTCGCCGATGCCCGGGGCGACGAAGCCCGAGAGATCCTGCGGGCACAGCTCCTCGTAGGCCGCGGCGGGCGCGCGGGCGACCGCCTGCACCTCGCGATCGATCGCGTCGGCCGCGACGCCGAGGGCCAGCAGGATGTGGCGCGCGATCGCGCCGTCCGTGCGCCCCGCGGGCTCGATCCCGCGGACCTCCTCCGGGCGCAGCCGCTCGCCGTGGACCTCCCGCACCGCCCGCAGCAGCGCCCGGGCATGGGCGTCCGAGGCCCGCTGCAGCAGCGTGCCGTCGATGTCCCAGAGCAGCAGGAGCGGGAGGTCGGTCACCGCGCGAACGACACGTCGCCCGACAGGCGTCGCGCGAACGCCGCGCACAGCCTCGCCGTCGCGAGCACGTCGTCGATCTGGACCATCTCGACCGCCGAGTGCATGTAGCGCAGCGGCACGCCGATCGACCCGGTCGGGATGCCCGCGCGGCTGTTGACCAGCGCGTCCGCGTCCGTCCCGGTCGCCCGGCCCGTGGCCTCGACGGTGTAGGGGATCCCCTCCGCCTCGGCGGTCTCGACCAGCAGGTCGAACACCTTCGGCGACAGCGTCGCGCCGCGCCCGATGACCGGCCCGGAGCCGAACAGGTGGCGGCCGTTGTCCTTCTCGTCGATGCCCGGAGCGCCCGTCTCGTGCGTCACGTCGACGACGACGGCGACGTCGGGCCGCAGTGCGTAGGCCGTGGTGATCGCGCCCTGAAAGCTCGTCTCCTCGTGGTTGACGGCCACGGCGTAGAAGTCCCCCGGGGCGGGACCGTCCTCGGCCAGCAGCCGCAGCGCCTCGTAGGCGACGAAGCACCCGATGCGGTTGTCCATCGAGCGCGACACCAGCCGGCCGTTGGGAAACTCGACCGGCTCCGCGGAGATGACGGCGACGTCGCCGACGCGCACGCGGGCGCGGGCGTCGTCCCCGTCCGCCGCGCCGATGTCGATGTGCAGGTCCTTGAGCTTCGGGACCCGCTTGCGCTCCTCGTCGTCGAGCAGGTGAATCGGCTTGCGCCCGGCCACGCCGGGGATGATCCCGTCGCGCGTCAGCACGTCGACGCGCTGGCCGACGAGGATCTGCGGGTCCCAGCCGCCCACGGACAGAAACCACAGAAAGCCCTTGTCGTCGATGTGGGAGACGATCAGGCCGATCTCGTCGATGTGGCCGAGGATGGCGACGCTCGGCCCGTCGCCGGAACCGGCCAGGCGCGCGACTGACGAGCCGACGCTGTCGCCCGTCACGCCGGTTGCCAGCGGCTCGCACGCCGCGCGGAACGCCGCGGCGGCGAGCGTCTCGTACCCGGACGGCCCCGGCGCGGTGAGCAGGGAGCGCAGGACCTCGGGGACGTCGGTCACGCCGACGCTCCGGACCGCTGCAGCAGCTGGCGCAGCACGAAGGGCAGAATGCCGCCGTGCCGGAAGTACTCGACCTCCTTCGGGGTGTCGATCCGCACCCGCGCCGTGAACTCCGTGTCGCCGGCCCTCACCGTGACCTCCTTGGACGACCCGTCTGCGCCCAGTCCGGTGATGGAGAACTCCTCCTGCCCGGTGAGCCCAAGCGACTCGGCGTTGTCGCCCTCGGCGAACTGCAGCGGCAGCACGCCCATGCCGACGAGGTTCGAGCGATGGATGCGCTCGAAGGACTCCGCGATCACCGCCCGGACGCCGAGCAGGTTCGTGCCCTTGGCCGCCCAGTCGCGCGAGGACCCGGAGCCGTACTCCGTGCCGGCCAGCACGACCAGCGGCGTGTCGTCCTCGGCGTACTTCATGGCGGCGTCGTAGATGGGCATCTCGTCGCCGTCGGGCAGGAACCGCGTCACCCCGCCCTCCGTGCCGGGCGCCAGCTCGTTGCGCAGGCGGATGTTGGCGAACGTGCCGCGGACCATCACCTCGTGGTTTCCGCGTCGCGAGCCGTAGGAGTTGAAGTCCTTCGGCTTGACGCCGTGGTCGGAGAGGTAGCGGCCGGCCGGCGAGTCGCTGTTGATCGACCCGGCGGGCGAGATGTGGTCGGTGGTGACCGAGTCGCCGAGCTTGGCGAGCACGCGCGCGCCCTCGATGTCGGTGACGTCCGCCGGGTCCTCCGGCACGTCGATCAGAAAGGTCGGACGGCGCACGTAGGTGGAGTCCTCGTCCCAGGCGAAGCGCTCGCCGCCGGGCACGTCGAGCGACCGCCAGTTCTCGTCGCCCTCGAAGACCTCGTCGTAGGAGGACGTGAACATGTCCGAGCGCACCGACTCCTCGACGACCCGCGCGACCTCCTCGGCGGCGGGCCAGATGTCCTTGAGGTAGACCTCGTCGCCGTCGGAGTCCTCGCCGATCGGGTCCTCGTAGGGATCCCAGTCCATCGTGCCCGCCAGCGCGTAGGCGACGACCAGCGGCGGCGACGCGAGGAAGTTCATCTTGACGTCCGGGTTGATGCGCCCCTCGAAGTTGCGGTTGCCCGAGAGCACGGACGCGACGGCGAGGTCGGCCTCGTTGACGACCGCGGAGATCTCGTCGGGCAGCGGCCCGGAGTTGCCGATGCAGGTCGTGCAGCCGTAGCCGACGAGGTGGAAGCCGAGCGCCTCCAGCGCCTCAACGAGCTGGGCCTGCTCGTAGTACTCCATGACGACCTTCGAGCCCGGCGCCAGCGAGGTCTTCACCCAGGGCTTGGCGGTGAGGCCCTTCGCGACCGCCTTGGCGGCGAGCAGCCCGGCCGCGATCATCACGCTCGGGTTCGAGGTGTTGGTGCACGAGGTGATCGCGGCGATCACGACGTGTCCGTGATCGAGGAACGTCTCCGTGCCGTCTGCGAGCGTGACCGGCGTGGCGGCCCCCTCGAGCGTGGCCGTGACGACCTCGTCGCCGGGCGCCTGAACGCGCTCGGTCGGCCGCGGCCCCTCCGAGCCCGTCACGCCGTTGGACGGAGGGTCTGACGCGGGGAAGGAGTCCGCCTCGGCCTCGTCGTGGGAGTCCTGCAGCGACGGGTCGTCCTCCGTGAGCGCCTTGGCGAAGGCCTGCTTTACGTCCTTGAGCGAGATCCGGTCCTGCGGGCGCTTCGGGCCGGCGAGCGACGGGACGACGTCGTCGAGGTCGAGCTCGACGACGTCGGAGTACGTGGCCGCCTCGGAGTCCTCGTCGTGCCACAGGCCCTGCGCCTTCGCGTAGGCCTCGACGCGCGCGACGTGCTCCTGCGAGCGCCCGGAGAACTCCAGGTAGCGCAGCGTCTCGGCGTCGATCGGGAAGATCGCGCACGTGGAGCCGAACTCGGGGGACATGTTGCCGATGGTCGCGCGATCGGCGAGGCCGAGGCGCGACACGCCGGGACCGAAGAACTCGACGAACTTGCCCACGACGCCGTAGGAGCGCAGCCTCTCGGTCACGGTCAGCACGAGGTCGGTCGCCGTCGCGCCCTCGGGCAGCGCGCCGTTGAGCTTGAAGCCGACGACCTGCGGGACGAGCATCGACATCGGCTGGCCGAGCATCGCGGCCTCGGCCTCGATGCCTCCGACGCCCCAGCCCAGCACACCCAGGCCGTTGATCATGGTCGTGTGCGAGTCGGTCCCGACCAGGGTGTCCGGGTACAGCACGCCGTCGTCGTCGAAGACGACGCGCGCGAGGTACTCGAGGTTGACCTGGTGGACGATGCCCGTGTCCGGCGGGACGACCTTGAAGCGCCCGAAGGCTCCCTGCCCCCACTTGAGCAGCTGGTAGCGCTCCGCGTTGCGCTCGTGCTCGCGCTGGGCGTTGAAGTGAAAGGATTCGCGGCTGCCGAAGGAGTCGACCTGCACGGAGTGGTCGATGACGAGCTCGGCGGGGACGAGCGGCTCGATCACGGACGGGTCGCCGTCCATGTCGGCCAGGGCGTCGCGCAGGGCGGCGAGGTCGACGACGACGGGCACGCCGGTGAAGTCCTGCAGGACGACGCGCGCGGGCGTGAAGGCGATCTCCCTGGAGGGTTCGGCCCTGTGGTCCCACGTGGCCAGCGCCTCGATGTCGTCGGTGCGGACCGCGTCCCCGTCCTCGTTGCGCAGGACGTTCTCGAGCAGGATCTTCAGCGAGAAGGGCAGGCGGGCGACGTCGTGGGAGGCCTGCAGCGCCCCGAGCGCGTAGTACGCGTACGTCTTCGCGCCGACGTCCAGCTCAGCGCGGGAGTCGTAGCTGTTCTCGGTCATTGGACGGCTCCGAATCTCAAAGGTGAGCGCTGCACTTAAGCAGGCATACCACGATCAGTCGGTCTTGGCACGGGACGGCAGCGGGAGCGTCCCCGACCCGTAGTCCACGTGCACGGGCAGCTTGAGGCCCGGGCGCAGCCGGTAGGAGACATACAGCGGCGCGGTGCGGCCGGGGGCGAGCTTGATCTTCAGGCCGAGGCGCAGCAGCTCGGGCTCCTCGACGTCGACCGGCTTCTGGTAGGCGCCGTAGAGGCCGTGCGCGTAGCTCGCGATGAACTGCGCCGAGCCCTTTAGCCGGCGACCGGCGGCGTCGACGACGTGGACCTCGGACGCGCTGAGCACCAGCCGCGCCTGCTTGGAGGCGTTGCGCACGGTGCCGAGCACGACCCGGTCGGTGGGGAGCGCCTTGGGCGAGAAGGCCGCCGGCGTGCTCTTCCACGCCAGCCGCGCCTCGTCTGCGGGCTTCGAGCCGCAGCCCGCGAGCACGACCACGACGACGCCGGCCGCCGCCGCGCCGCGGCGGCTCACCTGGGCTCGGCCGGGAGGTCGAACCAGTCGCACGCGACCGGCCGGGGGTTCTTCTCGGGATCCCACGTCGTGCACGGCACGAGCAGCGCCGTCTTGTCGAGGCGCGACACGGGTGACGTGGACGGGTGGGCGCAGTTCGGCAGCGACGCGGGGTCTGAGAAGCGGCCCTTGCCCGACGAGGACTCGTTGCCCTGCCAGCAGTTGCCGACGCCCTGCTCGTCCCACCAGAAGTCGTGCCCGTTGGGGTCCGGCGTGCCGTCCGGCCGGCGCCCCATGACGTTGTCGAGGAACCGGTTGCCGTTGGAGGTGTCGGCCTGGCGCTCGAGCCGGTCGTCGCCGCGGATCGCGGCCGGCACCCAGATCAGCATCACGCCGTGGCGCCAGTTGTCGTAGATGTAGTTGCGCTTGACGGTGTCGCGCGAGCCGCCGCCGATCAGGATGCCCGTCCCGACCGCGGTCTGAAAGTGCGGGCAGACGATCCTGGCGGGCCGGATCGGGAACGGCTTGGCGTTGCAATAGCGCTGTCGCTGCGCCGTGAAGAGGTTGTTGTTGTTGGAGTAGATGCGGTTGTTCTCCCAGCGGAAGCATTCCTGCGGCATGCCGGGATGTCCGGAGGCGAAGGAGTCCGTCGAGAGCCCGGTCGCGTTGTCGTGAAAGCGCGAGTCGTGCACGTAGGTGGAGTTGCCCGCCGTCCCGCTGTAGCCCAGGACGTTGTCGTGCGAGTCGATGTGCCTGAGCTCGGTCGTGGAGTACTGGCAGCCCGTCATGGCACACGTCTGGTAGGCGCCGTTGTAATCGATGTCGCAGCCCTTCTGGTTGGATCCGGGGTACACGCCCGAGTCGCCGTTGCCGTACGCCTCGATGCGGTCGTACAGGCCGTTGCCCGAGGTGAAGGTGAGCACGCCGTAGTCGGAGTTGTCGCGGGCCACCACGTCCTTGACCACGAAGCCGTTGACCTCGACGAGGTCGATCCCGTTGAAGGCGGCCTGCTCGACGGTGAAGTTGCGCAGGTAGACGCCCTGGGCGCGGTCGACGCGCAGGACGTCCAGCTTCAGGCGGTCGCCGCGCAGTACGACGTCGGTCGGCTTGCGGCCCAGGCCCTCGATCTGCAGGTTGCACAGCTGCAGGCACCTGGGCACCACCGACGGCGCCGCCGGCGTCGGCTCCGGGCGGGTGTCGCCGATCACCGCGATCAGGTTCTTCGCGTTGGGGCAGTCGATCTGGAGGTTGCGGTCCGGCCGGACCGCCGGGTCGTTGGAGCGCCGGCCCACCGGCGGGGGCGCGTCGTTGCCGAAGCCCTCGGTCGCGACGTAGTCGTTCGGGCACGGGCCGCTGTGGTAGTCACCGACCGGGACGCCGCGGCTCGTGACCTCCTTGTAGACGCCGGGCATGAGCAGGATGCGATCGCCCGAGTGCGCGGCGTCGATCGCCTGCTGGATCTCGTGCAGGCGGCAGTGCTCGAGCAGCCGGAGGCGCTGCCTGCGCTCCTTGGACCCGGCCTTGAACTGCCTCTTGATCCCCTTGCGCGACCCCTTGGTGCAGACGACGATCTTCGGGCCCGACCTGCGGTAGGTCGGGTACTTCAGGCCGGCCCACGCGGGGAACAGCGTGGGCCGCTCCGGGTGGGCCTCCGCGACGCCGGGCACAAGACAGAGCAACAGGCAGAGGGCGAGCGCGCGCTTCATCGCGCTGGATTGTGCCAGCACCGGCTTGGTCGGCTGGTGCTACCAGCCCAAGCCGTACACGTTGGGCTCCGGCCAAGGCGCGGCCTGAAGCCGCGAGCCATCCAGGCCTGACCCTACCGGTGACCGGGTAGCGGTCTCCGCATGGCCAGCGTCGCGGTCCTCGGGACCGGCACCATGGGCGCCCCGATGGCGCGCAACCTGGCGCGGGCCGGGCACGACGTGCGCGCGTTCAACCGCACGCGGGAGAAGGCCGAGCCGCTCGCGCAGGATGGCGTCGCTGTCTGCGACGAGGCCACCGGTGCGGTCACCGGTGCCGAGTTCGTCCTGACGATCCTCAGCTCGGGCGAGGCCGTCGAGGCGGTCATGACCGAGGCGGGCGCGCTCGACGCCATGGAGCCCGGCAGCGTCTGGATTCAGGCGAGCACCGTCGGCGCCGACTTCGCCGAGCGCTTCGGGGAGCTGGCGACGGCGGCCAACGGCGTCCCGTACGTCGACGCGCCCGTGCTGGGCACCAAACAGCCGGCGGAGCAGGGCGAGCTGATCGTCCTCGCCTCGGGCGCGGACGACGCGCTCGACCGCTGCACGCCGGTCTTCGAGGCGGTCGGGTCCAGGACGGTCCGGCTCGGCGAGGCGGGCGCGGGTACCCGCATGAAGCTCGTCGTCAACACCTGGCTGCTCGCCCTGGTCGAGGGCCTCGCCGAGTCCGTCGCGCTCGCCGAGGGGCTCGGAGCCGATCCGGCGACGTTTCTCGAGATCATCGACGGCGGCCCGCTGTTCGCGCCCTACGCCAAGCTCAAGGGCGCCGCCATGATCGAGGAGGACTTCGATCCGAGCTTCGCGCTCGCGCTCGCCGCCAAGGACGCCCGGCTCGTGGAGCAGGCCGCGGAGCAAGCCGGCCTTGACCTGCCGCTGGTCAGAGCCGTCGCCGCGCAGATGGCGCGCGGGGTCGATGCCGGCCACGGTGACGAGGACATGGCGGCGACCGTGCGCACCGCGCGGGGCTGAAGGGGGAGCGACCTTGGGGTAGAGCGGCTGCTCGACGAGCTGCGGGGCCGCCTCCGCGACGAGCGCGTCCTGACCGCCATCGGCGCGGTCCCGCGTGAGGTCTTCGTGCCCGCGCGGCGGCGCTGGCGCGCGTGGGACAACGAGTCGCTGCCGATCGGCTCCGGCCAGACGATCTCCCAGCCGCTGGTCGTGGGCGCGATGTGCGAGCTGCTGCGGCTGCAGGGCACCGAGCGGGTGCTGGACGTCGGCACGGGCTCGGGGTACCACGCCGCGGTGCTCGCCCGGCTGGCCGCGCAGGTCTTCAGCGTCGAGCTGCATGCGTCCCTGGCGGCGGGCGCCCGCGAGGCGCTCGCGGCGGCAGGCGCGCGCAACGTGACGTGCCTGCTCGGCGACGGCACGCGCGGCCTGCCCGAGCACGCACCGTTCGACGCGATCAACGTCGCCGCTGCGGGCCCGGAGGAGCGGCTCGCCACCCTGGCGGGCCAGCTCGCGCCCGGCGGCCGGCTCGTCGCGCCCGTCGTCGTTGCCGACGGGCGCGAGCAGATCCTGATCGTCCTGCACCGGAATCCGGAGGGCCGGCACCAACGCTCCGAGCACGGACCGGTGCGCTTCGTGCCGCTCGTCGGAAACTGACATACGGAGCGCGGTGTCGTTGTCAGCCGTGTGGTTGACCTCTATGATCGCATGCAGTCCGGAGGGCGACAGGGCCATCTGCCAAGTCAGCTCGTTGGACGGTTTCAAGGAGATGGAGCGAGGAGCGCAGGGGGACGGTCGCGCGGGAGCGGCGGCCGACAGTCGGCGAGACGAGCGAGTCCGCAACCCCACCGGAGACCCTACGTGTCATACCTCACCTGCCCGAGCTGCAAGTTCACCGTGTCAGAGATGGGCGCCCGCTCGCCCTTCCAGAACTGCCCACGCTGCCTGCTGCGCCGCGGAACGCGGCGGATGATGGAGTTCACCACGACGCCGCCGCAGCGCTTCCAGCCCCGGCCGCTGGCCGGCCTCGAGCGCATCGTCGAGGCCAAGTCGCGCCTCAGCTCACCGCATCGAGACGTGCGCTCGGGTTGAGCCGGCGGCCCACCTTCGCGCATGGCCGGCCGTCGACCATCACGACATCGGCCGTGAAGTCGTCGGCGCCGCGGATCAGCGACGAGCCCACCCCGTAGGCGTCGACGGGCACCCCGGCCGCCTCGAAGCGCCGGATGCGCTCGGCGTCGAAGCCGCCGGAGACGACGATCCGCACCCGCTCGAAGCCCGCCCCGTCGAGCGCATCGCGGACCGCGTGCACCAGCTCGGGCGCCACGCCGCGGGGCGCGTCGTCGGAGCCGAAGCGCTCGACCATGGCCTGGTCGGCGAGCCGCTCCGCCGTGTCCAGGCGCACCGCCCACAGATCGTCGCCGAGCTCGCGCGCCACGGCGAGCGAGGTCCCGACGGAGTCGTTGTCGAAGTCGACGAGCACCGTGACGTTCATGTCGGCGGCGTAGCGCTGCGCGAAGACGCGCGCGGCCGCGACCGAATCCCCGCCGTAGGCCGCGATCAGGCCGTGCGGGACGGTGCCGACGCCGCGGCCGCCCCACCACGAGGCCTGCGCGTCGGTGGAGACGCCGATCGATCCGCCGACGTGCGCGGCCCAGCCGTCGCCCGTCTGCACGAGCCAGTGGTCGTGGCGGGCGGGGAAGTAGAAGATCGACTTGTCGCCCGCGGCCTCGACCACGTCGCGGACGTTGGTCGTGATCAGCGACCGGCGCGCCAGGCAGCCCAGGTAGACGGTCTCCAGGTGGGCGAAGAGCGCGTAGTCGCCCTCGATCGTCATGACGGTCTCGAACGGGTCGATGCGGTCGCCCTCGTAGAGCGCCTTGACCTCGAGCGCGTCGAAGCCTGGGACCCAGCTGCCGCCGGGCGCGCCCCCGCCGGCTCCGGCCTTGAGCACCGCGATCGCCTCGTCGATCCCGCCGAGCAGCGCCTCCTGCTTTTGGAACACCTGCATCACCACGCGCGGACGGTGCCCCTGCTCCTCCAGCAGCTGCTTGGTGAAGTTGAAGTAGGCGTCGGAGTAGTAGCCCTCGCGCAGCCGCTCCACCGGCAGGCGGAAGGTCTCGGGCGGGAGGCGATCGCGCGGCACGCGGGGGATCGTATGGTTCGGAGAATGCGCTATGGCTACAAGGCCTCCGCCGAGCAGTTCGGCCCCACGCGACTGCTCGCCCATTCGCTGGAGGCCGAGCGCCTCGGCCTCGACACGGTGGCGGTCTCCGACCACTTTCAGCCCTGGCGCCACACGGGCGGGCACTCCCCGGCCGCGCTGCCGTGGCTCGGCGCGCTGAGCGTGCGGGCGCAGCGCGCGCGGGTCGGGACGAGCGTGCTCACGCCGACCCTCCGCTACGAGCCGGCCGTCGTCGCGCAGGCCTTTGCGACGCTCGCCTGCCTGGCCCCGGGCCGCGTCTTTTTGGGCGTCGGCACCGGCGAGGGCCTCAACGAGACGCCCGCGACCGGCCGCGCCTTCCCGGGCGTCAAGGAGCGCCGCCAGCGTCTCAGCGAGGCCGTCAAGCTGATCAAGCGGCTGTGGAGCGAGGAGCGCGTCGACTTCGAGGGCGAGTTCTACCGGACGGAGAAGGCGACCGTCTACGACCGGCCGGACGCGCCCGTGCCGATCTACATCGCGGCCTCGGGCCCGCTGGCCGCCAAGCTCGCCGGGCGCCTCGGCGACGGCGTCATCATGACCTCGGGCAAGGAGCCCGAGCTCTACGAGACGCTGACCGCCGCCGTCGCCGAGGGCGCCGAGAAGGCCGGCCGCAACCCGGCCGCGGTCGCGCGCCTGATCGAGATCAAGCTGTCCTACGACCCCGACCGCGCGTTCGCGCACGAGGCCTGCCGGCCGTGGGCGGCCCTCGCGCTGACCCCCGACGAGAAGTCCGCCATCGAGGATCCGATCGAGATGGAGAAGGCGTCGGAGGCGGTCGCCGGTCGGGCCCACACCCGCTTCGTCGTCTCCGCCGATCCTGACGAGGCGGCGGACGCGATCGCCACCTACGTGGACCTCGGCTTCGAGGAGCTCATCTTCCACTTTCCGGGTGATGACCAGGCCCGGCAGACGTCCGCCTTCGCCAAGGACGTGCTGCCGCGCCTGCGCGCGCGCTTTGACTGACGCGTTGCAGGTGGCACGCCGGCGCTAATGTTCGCCGCCGCATCCGCCGATGGTGCAGAACCAACGAAAGGGCACAACCTCATGAAGTCATTGCGCGTCCGGCTGGGGCGTATGACGCTCACCGCGTGCGTTATCGCCGTTGCCGCACTCTCCTTCGCCTCCGCTGCCGGCGCCGCCGCGCCGGTCTCGTTCTCCTGCACCGCCAACGCGGTGACCGCCCAGGTCTTGGGCGGCTCGATCATCAACCCCGTCACCGCGGGTGGCGACGGCAAGCCGTGCCAGAACGCCATCGCCGGCCTGCCGAACACCGGCGAGGCGCTCTCGCTGGACGGCATCATCACGGCCAAGACGGCCTACGCGGCCGTCGATCCGGGCGGCGACACGCCCATCGCCAGCAATCCCACGGCAGCGGCGGGCATCGAGGGGCTCGAGCTCAAGCTCGGCCAGCCGATACTCGGCGTGGGCGCCGCCCAATCCCGGATCACCGCATCCTGCGCCGGGGGGAAGGCCACCTTCACGCCGACCTCCGAGGTCGCCAGCATCTCGATCGGCGGCACGCCGATCGTGCTCGACGGCGTCCTGCAGCCGATCACCGACGGGCTCACGGACGCCCTCGGCGCACTCGTGACCGTGCGCCTGAACGAGGTCGTCCCGCTCTCCGGCGGCGGCGAGGCGGTGCGCGCCGCGCACATCACGCTGATCCCGACGAACAGGGCCGCGGTGGCCGACGTGATCGTGGCCGAGTCGCGCCTGGACCTCAACGGCGCGGCGTGCGACCCGAACCAGCCGCCCAACAACGGCGGGCCGATGCCGCCGACCACGCCGTCGGTGTGCCCGACCGGCGCCGTCTACGACGTCACGCACAACGTGTGCGTGATTCCGGTGCCCGGAAGCCAGACACCGGGGAACCCGGCAGGCACCATCACCGGCCCCGGCTCGGTCGTCGTCGGGCCGCCCTTCTCGGGCCCGAGCGGCGGGACGGTCATCACCCTGCCGGTTGCCAGGAAGCGCTTCCCGAAGAGCCCGTGCGTGCGCGGCAACAGCCGCCCGAAGTACGCGGTGGTGGGCACCAACAAGGCCGACCGCATCACGGGCACCAACCGCCGTGACCGCATCCTCGGCCGCGGCGGCCGCGACCGGCTCGACGGCGGGCGCAACAACGACTGTGTCGACGGCGGCTCCGGCCACGACGTGATCACCGGAGGCCAGGGCAATGACCGCGTCTACGGGCGCGGCAGCCGTGACCTCGTCAACGGCGACGCGGGCACCGACCTGCTCTCCGGCGGCAAGGGCAACGACACGCTGAACGCCGCGTACGGCGCGGACAAGGCGTTCGGCGGCGCCGGCCGGGACAAGATCAACGTCGCGACGGCCGGCAAGAAGGCCACTGTCTACGGCGGCAAGGGCTACGACAAGGTCCGCTGCAACCCGCGCGAGGTCGATCGCATGCACGGGGTGGAGCGCATCATCGTCACCCACCGCCAGAAGTAGGGACGCGCAGCGGCGAGGCGAGCGGGGCGGGCGCAGGAGCGTCCGCCCCGTAGTCGATCTCAGCCGTCGGAGGGCGGCCCCGGGTCACCGCGGGGCGGATCTGCCGCCTCGGTGGCGAGCTGACCGGTCGGCGTCCTCCTCGCCCCCGGGCTCACCCTCGGGGCCTCCGCCGACCCCCTTGTGCTCGTACTCCTCAGGCGAGGGCTTCTGCTCCTCGGTTTGGTCGTCGCCACTCGTGCTGCGCCGTGGCTCATCGGACATGCCTTGCTCCTCTCAACGGGTGCAGGGGGGCGCTACCCGCCTCGCGGGGGCACAACCACGTCCGACGAATCGGCCCCGGCTCGCGGCGATCGACGGTGCACTCGAAGGCAAGACACTTTCCCCGATGGTGCGATGTTCATCAACGGCGATGAGCCGCATATCGGTCGCGCCATCGCTGACGCTGGGGACGAGGGCCGGGCCGTTGCCCTCCGTTGTCCCGGTGGCGCCCGTCGCGTCCTCACGCCGGCACCGACCGCAGCCACATACTGTCGCTAGCGACGTGCCGCCGGGGAGCGCCGCGGAACCGACTGATGTTCCCCAGCGTTCCACGGCCGCCGCCACGCAACCATGCACGAGGAAGCCGCCGTCAACGTCGACGGAGGAACTCGTCGAACATCGGCACTGTGAAGGCTGTGTCGCCGTGAGCGGGGCTGTAGATCATGCCTTTGGTGATGAGGGCTGAGCGACGCGGAGCGACGCTCTCGACGCGGACGCCGAGGCGGTGAGCGATGTCGCCGGAACGATGCGGTCCCGGGCCCATCTCTGCCATCGCCTTGAGATAGATCCTCTCGGCTGGGGTGAGACGGTCCATCCGGACGAGGAAGAAGTTCTCGTCGAGCTTGTTGCGTACCAGCGGCTCGGCGCGGTCGACGTCTTCTCGCCCGATCGGTGATCGCTTGGCGACGTTCCAGACCTCGTAGCCCCATTCCTGGAGGAAGTAGGGATAGCCTTGCGTGTGCTCGAGGAGTTTGTCGAGTGCCTGTTGCGTGTATTTGACGCCCGCCTCGAGCACCGGGATCTTCAGCACGTCGCGTGCTTCTGCGGGTTCGAGCGATCCGATGTGCGGGAAGCGGAAGAGCCGCTCGGCGTAGGACTTCGCGCTCCCGGTCAAGCCGGGCAGCTGCGGAAGTCCGGCGCCGGTCAGGACGACGGGCAGATCGAGCTGGACGGTGCGATGGATAGCGGTGATGAGCGCGGCCAGCTCCGGCGCGGACAGGTACTGCACCTCGTCGATGGCCAACACGATCCCCGACTCGCGGTCTCGTGCCGCCTCCCCAGCGGCGACGAAGAGATCCGTGAGGTCTTCGGAAAGGTTTCCTGAGTCGCCCAGTCCGACCAGTGGATCGACGCCGAGGGAGATCGACGATCCATCCGGGAGCGTGTAGGTGAAGGACCTCAAGACGCCGAGCGCGCGAGCTGCTGCCCGTGAGGTCTTGCCAGCGCGGTCAAGCTCGAGAAGGATCCTTCTCAGCCGCCAGGCCAGCAGGGTGGCGAAGTCCCCGGTCTCCGGGGCCTCGATGTAGCCGACGCGCAGTCCCTCAGCTTCAGCGAGTTCGGCGAACCGGTTCAGCAGGACGGTCTTGCCGACGCCGCGCAGACCAATCGGCATGACGCTCTGGCCGGGACGTCCCTTGACCGCTCGAGCGACCGTCGTCCGGAAGCTCTTGAGCAGGGCGTCTCGCCCGACGAGCGCCGGCGGGGGACTACCGGCGCCGGGCCGGAACGGGTTCTCGAGCTCGTCCAAGGTTGATAGAGCTTACCGTGACTTACCGAAGTTCGTGCTCTAGAGGATAAGATCGGAAAGGTCTATCAAGACCGTCGAAGCCGCGCCGTCGTTTGAGTCGCGCGGCCCTCGTGGGCACGTGCGTACACGCCGAGGCGTCAGCGCCCGCGGTACCCGAGTGCGACGGCCGACAGGCGACGGTCTTGTGGCCACGGGACGTCACAACGTTCGCGAGGCGACCGCGGTTCCCCGGGTTCCCCGTGGGGTTCCCCACGGCGAGGTCACCATCACCTGGCCGACCGGCCATGTCAGGGCCGACGACCTCGCTCCGGCTCTGGCTCCAGCGGCGTAGCGGTACGGACTCACCGCTGATCGACGACACCTTGACGTAGAGAACGTACTTTGAGCGATGGGCCCCGCCGCTCAACCGCCACCCGACCCAGGCACCGCTGGCACGAGCGCCCGGCGTGAACACGAGCGCCGGAAGGCCAACCGAGAGCGTCGCGTGCGAAAGAAGCACCCGCGGATCGGCGGTGCGCTCCTCGCCCTTTCCGGGAGCCCGCGCACGAGCGCACATGGGCCTGGGAGCCGGGGGCGAGGAGCAGGTGGCTGAGTGGCTGTCGAAACGGCTCGTCGACGACGTGATCGTCCTGCACGACCGCCGGGTCCCACGTAGCCGGGCGAACATCGACCACATCGCCATCCTCCCTCGGGCGTCTGGGTCATCGACACGAAGCGGTACCGCGGACGAGTCGCGGTCGTGAAGCCACTCTTCGGGCAAGCCCGCCTGACGATCGCCGGCCGCGACAAGGGCCACCTCATCGTCGGGCTGGCCAAGCAGGTTGAGTTCGTCCGGACCGCTCTTGAGCGCATCGCGCCGGACGTGCCGGTACCTGGGGATCGGATTCCAGTATGCGGCGATCGCCCCGATGCGGGGGCTCGGGCTCGGCGACGGCGTACGCGCCGCGCTGCGCGCCGACGCTGTCTCGCTCGTGGCGTTCGAGATCAGCGTCTTCGGCTGGATGGCGCTGATGCAGCTCCGTGTGGTTCACCGATCCGCACCTCACCCCGGATCACGCCGCATACTGGTTCTTTGATGCAGATCGCGATGGTGCTCGGATTCGGCCAACGTGTGGCTGTAAGGCGGAGCGTCAAGGAGGCCATGTGACGCGAGTTTCCGGGTCAGAGGCGCGGGCCGGTGCGCGGTGACACCGCCGAACCGCGGCGCAGCTTGAGGTCTCCGGGCGGGTCGCCGGTGAGCAGGAAGCCGCCGTCCGGCTGGGCGGCCACGCGGCCCTGCTCGGCCAGCGCACCGAGCGCGGTCGTCACGGCGGGCCGGCGCGCGCCGATGACCAGGCCGACCATCTGATGGGTGAGCCGGATCGGGAGCACGATGCCGTCGGGACGGACCCGGCCCCAGAGGTCGGCGAGGTGCCAGAGGACAAGCAGCACGCGATGCTCGACCGACGCGAGCTGCGCCAGCACCAGATTGCCGGCCAGGCGCCGCGAGCGGTCCAGGGCGCGGCCGACGATCTCGGCGGTGACCTCCGGGAACGCAGCGAGCTTGGCGGCGGAAGGCGAGATCGAGGACGGCGAGAGTCAGCGGATGCACGATCGTCCACCCCGGCGTGAAGGGGTAGACGGCGTGCTCACCGTCGTCCTGCCAGGGGCGCAGGATGTCCCCCGGGCCGAGCACCTCGGCCGCTCCGCGGTGCTCGAGCTGGACCGTGCGGACCATGTAGCCCTCGGCGACCAGCAGCCCGATGCCGCCCTCGACACCGTATTCGTTCGGTTGCGGGCGCCAGGTGCCTGTGCCCACGCGCTCGATGCGCACGGGCAGCTGCCGCGCCGCCAATGCACGGCGCTCGTCGGAGAGGCGCTCGACCAAGTCCGGGTCGACGTCAGTCAGCGATCGCCGGTACGCCACCCGCGCCACCCTATCCGTGATCGGGCGAGTGGGACGGCGGGTAGCGCGTGGGAAATGGCTGCTTCTCCCCGGACCGCTGGCCTCGAGCGCGCCGGGGCAGCCGCCTGGCGGCTGCTGGGTCTCGGGCTGCTCGTCGTCGCCGCGTGGTGGCTGACCCGCAAGCTCATGCCGGTCCTGCTCCCGCTGGTGGTCGCGCTGCTGCTCGCGACGCTCCTGCGCCCGCTCGCCGCGGCGCTCGAGCGGCGGCGCCCTGCCGCCCCGCAACGGCGGCGCTCGTTGCGATGATCGTCCTGATCGGGGCCGTCGCGACGGCCATCGCGCTCATCGTGCCGCCGTTCGTGTCCCGTTTGGAGGCGCTCGGCACGAACGTCCGCAGCGGCCTCGAGGAGGTCACCTACTCGGTGGCCCACGACCTCGCGGGGATATCCCGGGCGGAGGCGCACCGCGTTGTGGAGCAGGGGCTGAGCGACCTCGGCCAGCACCGGTCGCGCCGTGACCGTCGGCGGGACCGTGGGGGGATCGCCGGTGCGTTCCTCGCCGTCCCGTTCGCGACGGTCGGCGCGGTCGTCCTCGACCACATGCGAGCAAGCCGCACGCCGGACGTCGAGATGCCGGCGCCTGGCGAGCTCATCGCCAGTGGTTCACGACTTCCACTTGGACGCCCACGAGGCCAAGGTACGTGACCGTGGCGGCGAGGGGCGCCAGCAGCCACGCGACCTCGGTGCCGAAGGCATGCGCGACACCTGTCGCCCGTGCCGAAGGCATGCGCGACACCTGTCGCCGCCCCTAAGCCGGCGGGCACGGCGAGGAAGTTCAACGCGCCGGCAAAGGGGAACGCCTGCTGCGGGTCCTCCCCGGCGTCGTCCGGCAGGAGCAGGAGCGCGGCGAGCTCGAGCAGCGTGAAGGCCACCAGCCCGCCCGCGACGAGCAGGAACAGCTCGCCCGTGTGCGGCTTGCCGTGCGTGGTGGTGAGAATCGCGACCGAGGTGGCGACGGTCAGCGTGTAGCCGTAGGCGGCCGCGGTCTGGCGCAGGGTCAGGCGCAGCGCTGCGGCGTATCTGGTCATGCGGCGAGCCGGGCGACGCGGCGCAGCACGAAGCCCATACCGACGACGTCGCTCATGTGGAGTTTCTTCGTTCCTCGTAGGTGACGGCGGCGTTGACGAGCGCCGCGTGGGTGAGCGCCTGGGGCAGGTTGCCCCACGCGGTGCCGTCCGGTGCTGCCTCCTCGCTGAAGAGGCCGACGTCGTTGCCCAGCGCGATCAGCGCGTCGAGCTGCTCGGCCGCCTCGTCGAGACGTCCGAGGCGCGCCAGTGCGTGCGCGCGCCAGAAGGCGCACGGGAGGAAGGTCTGCTCCTGCTCGCGCAGCTCGCTGGTGCGGTACAGCAGCGGGCCGCAGCCCAGCTCGGCGTCGATGCGCTCGAGCGTCGAGTGCCAGCGCTGCGCGTCGCGCGGCGGGTAGTCCATGAACACGCCGAGCAGGACGGCGGCGTCGAGGCCGTCCTCCCCCGCGACCGCGACGTAGGCGCTGCCGTCGTAGTGGTGGGCTTCGACGTGGTCGCGGATCTGCTCGGCGGCGGAGCGCCAGGCGCTCGCGTCGCCGGTGAGATGGCCACCGTCGGCGAGGTTCGCGGCGCGATCGAGCGCCACCCAGCAGGCCATCTTGGACCAGGTGTGCTGGCGCGGCGGGTCGGTCTCCCAGATGCCGGCGTCGTCCTCGCGCCAGCTCCGGGCGACATGGTCGGCGACCGTGGCCAGCTGCTCGGAGAGCCCCCCGGGCAGCGATCCGCCCGCGTCGACGAAGACCGCGCAGCTCTGCAACACGTCCCCGGCGCTGCCGAGCTGGCGCTGCTGGAAGGCGTGATTGCCGATCAGCACCGGCGTGGCCCCGCGGTAGCCGGCCAGATCCGCCTCGCGCTGCGGGGCCCGCGTTCCGCCGTCGAGGCGATAGTACGGCTGCAACTCGGGAAGCGTCTGGGCGATCGCCCCCGACAGCCAGCGCAGGTACGCCTCCGCGGTGGCGAGGTCTCCCAGCCGGGCGAAGGCGTCGACGACGAAGGACGAGTCGCGCAGCCAGCAGTAGCGGTAGTCGAAGTTGCGCGAACCGCCGGGCTGCTCGGGCAGCCCGAGCGTCGCCGCGGCGGCGACCGCGCCCGTGGACTTGCGGACCAGCAGCCGCAAGGCGAGGGCGCTGCGGATCACCGCCGCGTGCCAGCGACCCTCATGGCGCAGTGAGCTGCTCCAGCCCCGCCATCCCGCCATCGCGTCGTCCAGCGCCGCCATGGTCGCGTCGAACGCGGGCGCGTCCGGCGCGCTGGTGAGACTGATGAGGAGTCTGTCGCCCGCCGCAACCTCGAAGGCGCCGCGAGCACTCGCGCCGTCCCAGTTGATACCGGGAGCACCCACGGTGACGCTCGGTCCGGCACCATGGACGCGCAGCCCGTGCTCGAGGTGGTCAGCGGAGGTCGGCAGTGTCGTGCCGTCGCCGAACCGAACGGCGATCTCCCACGCCATCCGCACCCGCCCGGAGCGACCGTCTATGCGGCGTACGAGCAGCGGCTCGTCAGTCGGCCCGGCGACGAGCGCGTCGGTGACAACGGCCTGTCCGTCGCCGCACGCCCACGTGGTCTCGACGGCGTTCGTCCCGGGCAGGTAGCGGCGCTCGGCCGCCCCCTCCTCCGGGGCAAGGCTGAAGTGGCCGCCGCGGTCCGCGTCGAGCAGGCGCGCAAGCACCGGTGTCGCGTCCAGGTCCGGCAGGCACAGCCAGTCGACGGCACCGTCGGGTGCGAGCAGCGCCGCGGTCCGGCCGTCCCCGAGCACGGCATAGTGACCGGGGGACACGTCGCCGGCGCGGGGCAGAGCGAGCACCAGTGATCGGTAACCGGGACGCGCGTACGCCAACCGCAACGTGATCTTCGACGGACATCGTGGTTTCCTGGTTCCCGGGTGCGGATAGGCATCGGACGATGAGTTCTCCGGCGTCCCGCACCATCGTCATCACCGGTGCCTCGGCAGGCGTCGGGCGCGCGACGGCCCGTGCTTTCGCCGGGCGCGGTGCGCGACTTGGCCTAATCGCGCGCGGGCGAGCCGGTCTCGACGCCGCCGTGCGCGAGGTCGAGCAGGCCGGGGGCGAGGCCCTCGCCGTTCCCTGCGATGTCGCCGACGCCAACGCCCTCGAGGCGGCCGCCGTCGCGATCGAGGAGCGCTTCGGACCAATCGACGTGTGGGTCAACGTGGCAATGACGGCGGTGCTCGCCGAGGTCGCCGAGACGACCGCCGACGAGTTTCGTCGCGTGACCGAGGTCACCTACCTCGGGGCGGTGCACGGCTTCCAGACGGCCCTGCGGCGGATGCTGCCGCGCGACAACGGCAAGATCGTCCAGGTGGGCTCCGCGCTCGGCCGTCGGGGCATCCCGCTGCAGGCGACCTACTGCGGCGCCAAGCACGCCGTCCAGGGCTTTTACGAGTCGCTGCGGACCGAGTTGCGCCATCGCGGCTCGAACGTCTCGGTATCGATCGTCCAGCTCCCGGGCCTCGACACGACCCAATTCACCTGGGTGCGCGCCCGCACGAAGAATGCCCCGCAGCCTGTCGCGCCGATCTACAAGCCCGAGGTCGCTGCCCGCGCGATCGTGTGGGCCGCCGAGCACGACCGGCGCGAGATCTGGGTCGGTGCGCCCACCGTATGGACGATCATCGGCAACCGGCTCGCGCCTTGGATCGCGGAGCGCTACCTCGCAGCCACCGGGTTCAGCGGCCAGCAGACCAACGAGCCACTCGATCGCAACCGGGCCGACTACCTCCTCCACCCACTCGACGACAAGCGCGATCACGGCTCCGCGGGGCCGTTCGGCGACCGCTCCCACGGCCAAAGCCCGCAGCTGGTTCTGTCGATGCACCGCCGCACGGCCTGGACGACGCTCGCCGGGGCCGCGACGGCCGCCGTCCTCGCCGTGGCGCGCCGCTGAAGTGCACCCGGCCCGCGAGGTAATCGCCGTCCGGTTTGTCGCGGGAGCCGCCCTGCTGGCGCGTCCCCGAGTCGTGCTCACCCCGCTTGGCGGACGTCCGCCGGACCGCGCCGCGATCCTCTACGCGCGCGTGCTCGGTGTCCGGCACCTGATCGAGGCGACCCTGCTCGTTCGGCAACCGTCCCCGCTCGTGCTCCGCGCCGGAGCGGCGATCGACGCCATCCACGCTGCGAGCGCCTTCGCCCTCGCTGAGACGGATCATCACCGCCGTCTCGCGACGGTTAACACCGCCTCTGCCGCTGCGTTCGCCGCCGCCGGAGTCGCCACCGCCCGGCGCTGACCCGTCAGCGCGAGAAACGGAGGGTCCGACCCCTCACGGTGCCCTCGGCGCGCGCGGACGGCAGCCGCGCCGCCACTCCGGCGCCGGCCAGCACCCCCACCCCCGCCGCCACGACACCCCACCGCTTCATCCGCAGCGAGCGCGGCGGCTGGACGCGGTTGGCGTAGTAGCGGTCTTCAGGCCTGCCGGCCGTCCAGCCCGTCGGTCCGTTCTCACGCGCGAGCTTCATCACCTGGGCGATGCCGCCGAAGGCCAGCGCGAAGGGGAACAGGAATTTTCCGGATTCCGTGGTCCCGTACCACCCCGCCACGTTGGCCGCGACCACGAAGGTCGCACCGGCGAAGCCGAAGAGCCCAAGGATCGAAGGCGCTGCGATGGGCTGCAGGAACACCCGAGGTCTGGTCGAGCCATTGCTCATGCTCGCCGTGCCCGTTCTGACGGGCTCTCGTGGATACCGATTGGACGGACATGAAGGAAACCATCTCCTTTCGTCAGGATCAGGTACGCCGCTTTACTGCCCGGTCCCGCAAGGCATGCCCTGTCGTGCTGTCCTTCGAGCAACAAGGGTGCGGCTGGACTGGCTTTCCGCCTCAGTCCGCCGAGTCCTCGGCGACGCGCAGCTCGAGCGCCTGCACCAGCACGTAGAGGACGGAGGCGCAGAACGACGCGAGTGCCCAGCCGATCCAGCTACCGATCACGGCGCTGACGCCTGCTGCCGCGAGCACCGCGAGGCCGACCGCGAAGACGTCGGTGGCCGTGGCAATGAGCCGGATCCGATCAGGTTCCGCCATCTCCACCTCACGGGTGGCCAGCGCCACGGCCCCGAGTTGAAGCACGGTGAACGCGAGTACGGCGGCGAGGGCGAAGAGCAGGAGGTCCAAGAGCGAGGGCGTTCCGAGGTTACGCGTCGTTGCGGCATAGCTCACCGTGATCGCGATCGAGTATCCGAACGCCTGGGCGTTGCCGGTCAATGCCGCGGCGAGCGAGTGCGCGTAGCGGCGCGCGGCAGCGGGCGGTCTCGGCACGGGTGCGGAGCGTACGCCACCGCCATGGGTTGGAGCCGGCCGCCGCGCGGCTCGGCGAGATGAAGCCGGCCATGAGGCCAGCGCGATGGCTGACCATATCCGGTGATCTCCGCATCTGGCTCTTCGCGCAGATGACCCGTTCGCCGCAGTCGATCCGCCTGGCGCCCACGCTCGCGGGGTGCGCGGTGCTTGGCCTGATCTCGCTGTACTGGCCCGTTGGAGCGCCGGGACCGGCGCTAAACCGTCCTGCTGAGGCTTCCGGCGGTCGCGCTGCGGGCCGACGGTCTGCCGCGGCGTCGTCCGCCGATACCGTGCCCGCCTTGAAGATCGCCAGTTGCTCGAGTGCGGCTCCCGCGCAGAGCACCAGGCCAGCGCCGCCGCGACGAGTCGCGAAGCGACTACCGGCACCGGGCCGGAACGGGTTCTCGAGCTCGTCCAAGGTTGATAGAGCTTACCGTGACTTACCGAAGTTCGTGTTCTAGAGGATAAGATAGGAAAGGTCTATCAAGACCGTCGAAGTTGGGATCGGTGGGTCCGCCTGGGATCGGCTCGCTCGTGTGGTCTTCGGGGTTATCGAGCATCACGCCGCCGATGCTGACGCCGCCGCCCTCGTGACGCACTAGGTCGGCGAGGCCGAGCTGGCTGGTCGCGGCCTCGCCGTATGGCTCGCCGTCGTCGCTGCCGCCGAGGGTCAGGAACTTGGCCTTGCCGCCTGGCCAGTCACCGAGCTTTGCGGGAAGCTCGTCAGCGTTCTCCAGCTCCTCGATCTCCTCATGGGCGGCCTTGAGCTCCTTGGTCGCTGCGTCTTCGGGCGTGCGTGTGTCACTCGATGGCATCAGCGATACGGACGCCTTCGCGATGCTACCCGAGCACTCCCACCGCTCCAATCGCAAGATCCTCGACCTTGCAGCAGCGGTCGTAGACGGTCGCCGCCTGCTCCCCGGGGACCGTCGAACCCTGAGGGAGGTCCCTGAACCGCAAGGTCGGACTGGGATCGACCCGAAGCGCCGGGTCGCCCGTTCGTTCCGGGGAGCTATCTGCGGATTGACGCGCTACCGCAACCGGAGCCTGGGTACGGCCACTCCCGATGAGATTTCTCGCGTTCGCCCTGTCCGTGCTGCTGCTCGCGGGCGCGGCCGCCGCCGCCGCCCTCAGCGGGTCGGTGGGCTGGGTGGTCGTGGCTGTGCTGCTCGGCGCCGTGGTGGCGACCGGGATCTACGACCTCGTCCAGCGTCGGCACAGCATCCTGCGCAACTATCCGCTCCTCGGCCATGTGCGTTTCGCCCTGGAGACGCTGCGACCGGAGCTGCAGCAGTACTTCATCGAGCGCAACTTCGACGGACGGCCCTACGACCGCGATACCCGGACCTCGATCTATCAGCGCGCCAAGGGCATGAAGGACGAGCAGGCATTTGGGACCGAGCGCGACGTGACCGCGCCGGGCTACGAGTGGCTGCTGCACAGCACTGCTCCGCTGGAACCCCCCGAGACCCCTCCGCTCGTGCACGTCGGCGGGCCGGACTGCACCCAGCCCTACGACATGGCACTTCTCAACGTGTCGGCCATGAGCTTCGGCGCGCTGTCCGGCGCCGCGCTGCGCGCGCTCAATCAAGGCGCCGCGGCAGGCGGCTTCGCTCACGACACGGGTGAGGGCGGGCTGACGGACTATCACCTCGAAGGTGGCGGTGATCTCGTGTGGGAGCTCGGCAGCGGCTACTTCGGCGCACGGACCGACGACGGCGACTTCGACGCGGAAATGTTCCGGGACAAGTCGGCGCATCCGCACGTGAAGTGCGTGTCGCTGAAGCTCAGCCAGGGTGCCAAGCCCGGCATCGGCGGCCAGCGGCCCGGCGGCAAGGTCACCGCCGAGATCGCCGCCGCGCGCGGCGTCGAGGCGGGCGAGTCGTGCGTGAGCCCGCCGGCCCACCGGGTGTTCTCCACCCCGCGCGAGCTGGTCCGCTTCATCGCCCGCATGCGCGAGCTGGCGGGCGGCAAGCCCGCGGGTTTCAAGCTGTGCGTCGGCACCCGCCACGAGGTGCTGGCCATCTGCAAGGCGATGGTCGACGAGGACGTCACGCCGGACTTCATCGTCGTAGACGGCGCCGAGGGCGGGACGGGCGCCGCGCCGATGGAGTACGCCGACAATGTCGGCACACCACTGACCGAGGGGCTGATGATCGTGCACAACGCACTGGTCGGGACCGGGCTGCGCGACCGCATCCGCATTGGCGCGAGCGGCAAGGTTGCGACGGGCAGCGACATCGTCAAGCGACTCGCGCAGGGGGCCGACTACACCAACGCCGCCCGCGCGATGATGATGGCCGTCGGCTGCATCCAGTCCCAGGAGTGCCACCTGAACACCTGCCCGGTCGGGGTCGCGACGCAGGACCCCAAGCGGGCACGCGCGCTCGACGTACCCTCCAAGACCGAGCGCGTGCACCGCTACCAAGCCGCCGCGGTCGCCGAGGCGACGCGCATCATGGCGTCGATGGGCATCGACGATCCCGCCAAGCTCGAGCCGCGCCACGTCGTGCGCCGGGTCGACCAGTACACCACGATGAACTACGCCGACCTTTACGAATGGCTCGAACCGGGCCAGCTGCTCGATGCGCCGCCAGCCGACTGGGCGGCCGACTGGGCCCGCGCCGACGCCGACTCCTTCGCGGCCGCGCGATGAGCACGGTCGCCGAAGTCATCGTCGACGCGCTCGTCGAGCAGGGCGTCCGCCACGTCTGGGGTGTCGTCGGTGATGCCTTGAATCCCGTCACCGACGCTATCCGGCGCACGGAGGGCATCGAGTGGATGGGCGTCCGCCACGAGGAGGCGGGCGCGTTCGCCGCCTCCGCGCAGGCCCAGCTGACCGGCACGCTCGCCGTCTGCATGGGCACGGTCGGCCCCGGCTCGATCCACCTGCTCAACGGGCTCTACGACGCCAAGAAGTCACACGCTCCCGTGCTCGCCCTGTGCGGCCAGGTCCCGCTGGCGCACATGGGCACGGACTTCTTCCAGGAGGTCGACAACGACGCGCTCTTCGCCGACGTCGCTGCCTTCCGCCACACGATCACGAGCCCCGAGCAGATGCCCGGCCTGCTCGAGCGCGGCGTGCAGACGGCGCTCGTGCAGCGCACGGTGTCCGTACTGACCCTGCCCGGCGACGTCGGGGGAATGGACATGCCCAAGCACGCCCCGGCCGCGCGGTTCGTGAGCGGCCCGGCCCGCGTCGTACCCGATCCGACTGTCGTCGCCGACGCCGCCGGACGGATCGATGCGGCCGAGACGGTGGCGATGCTGGTCGGCATCGGCGCCCGCGAGGCACGCGATGACGTGCTCGCGCTCGCAGACCGGCTGTCGGCTCCGATGGTCCTCACGCTCAAGGCCAAGGAGGGACTCGAGCGCGACAACCCGTTTCAGGTCGGTCAAAGCGGTCTGATCGGCAACCCCGCGTCCCGGCGGGCCATGGAGGGCGCTGACCTGTTGTTGATGCTGGGCACCGACTTCCCGTATCCCGACTGGTACCCGGCCGGCAAGGTCGTGATCCAGGTCGACGACCGCGGCGCGCACATCGGCCGCCGCACCGCTGTCGACCTCGGAGTCGTCGGCGACGCCGGCCTCACCGTCGCCGCGCTGCTGGAACGCGTCGCGGCCAAACCCGACCGCAGCCACCTCGAAGACTCCACCGAGCACTTCCGGGCGTGGCGCAACCGGCAGCTCGAGCTGACCGACCCCGACTACGACCACAAGGGAATCGTCGGCCGGGTACGAGCGAAGCTCGACAACCCCGAGGCCCGGATCCGACCCGAAGCGGTCGCCGCCGCCATCGACGCGCACGCCGCCCAGGACGCGATCTTCACCACCGACACCGGCATGTCGACCGTCTGGCTGTCACGCTTCGTCGAGCTCACCGGCACACGCCGGCTCGTGGGCTCCTACAACCTCGGCTCGATGGCCAACGCGATGCCGCAGGCGCTCGGTGCGCAAGCCCTCGACCGCGACCGCCAGGTGATCGCCTTCTGCGGCGACGGCGGTCTCACCATGCTCCTCGGCGACCTGATCACGGCGGTCAGCCACCAACTCCCGATCGTCGTCGTCGTCTTCAATAACGGGCGGCTGGGGATGGTCAAGCTCGAGCAGGAGCAAGGCGGCAGGCCCGAGTTCGGCACGCAACTCGCCAACCCCGACCTCGCCGCCGTGGCGACCGCGATCGGCCTGCACGGCGTGCGCGTCGAGGATCCCAGCACGCTCGACACCGCCATCCGGGACGGGCTGATGCACCCCGGCCCGGTTCTGCTCGACGTCGTCACCAATCCCGACGAGATCTCGCTGCCGCCCAGGACGACCGCGTCTGATGCCTGGGGCTTCGCCATCGCCAAGCTCACCGAGGAGCTCGACAGCCGCGGCACCTGATCGGCCCGATCGCCCGGCTCGCCGCCGGCGCGACGGACGTCACGCCTGCGATGCGGGCCCTCCTCGGTCACTTCAGCGCGATCAGCGTGCCGCTCTCGGAGCCTGCGACGAGCAGGCCCTTTGAGGTGAGCACGGGATAGGAGTACACGGTGCCCCCGAGCCTTCGACCGGTCCGGGCACCACCGCTCCCTCGAGCTTGCGCCGCCAGGCGACGTCGGCGGTCTGCGGGCCTGCCGGACGGCCGGCGATCCGGCCGAGTGCGCGCTTCGACGTTTCGTTGGCGATGACGAGCATGCGGTACGGCGAATCATCAGATGACATGGTCTCTACGCATGGTCAGCCCGCGGAACGTGGCAGCGCCGGTCGTCGCCGGACACCGCTTGTAACGCCGGGACCGGCTCGAGTCACCTAGCTAGACGTCCACCGCAATGCAGGAGGACCCATGTCCGCACTCACCCCTGGAGACCCGTTCCCAGCACTGACCGTCGCGCTCGGCGGCGATCAGACGCTCGCGCTGCCCGACGCGCTCGCGGGTCGCTTCGGCGTCGTGCTGTTCAACCGCGGCTCCTGGTGTCCCTACTGCACCGCGCAGCTGCGCGGGTTCCAGTGTGCGGCCGACAAGCTCGACGCCGCCGACATCAGCGTCGTCTCTCTGTCGGTCGACGACGAGGCGACCACGCAGGAGACGATCGTGGAGAACGGTCTCGGGTTCCCGGTCGGCCACAGCGCGGACGCCGACGCGATCGCGGAGGCCACCGGGGCGTTCGTCAACGACGAGCCGCACCACCTGCAGTCCACCGGCTTCGTGCTCGATCCCGACGGCAACGTCGTCGTCAGCGTGTACTCCAGCGGCGCGATCGGCCGCTTGGTGCCCGACGACGTGGTCGGCCTCGTGGAGTACCTGCGCGACCACGCGGCCGCGGCGTGACCGCTTCTCCGAAGAGCACGTCGGCGGCCTTTCCGCAGGCCATTGCCGAGGTCGGACACGTCGAGCCGGTGCCGCGCCGGATCCGGGCGATGCTCGGCGGACGGACAGTGCTCGAAAGCACCCGCGCCCTGTACCTGTGGGAGTGGCCGTTCTATCCGCAGTACCTCATCCCGGCCGACGACGTCGACCCGGAGGCGCTGGTGGATGGGGCGGAGACCGGTCGTACCGAGTTCGGAACGACCGTCGGGATCGGGCTCCGCGTCGACGGTGACGAGCGACTGGGCGCGGGCCAACGCTACGTCGAGTCGGGCATCGACGGCATCGAGGGCCACATTCACTTCGATTGGAACGCGCTCGACGCGTGGTTCGAGGAGGACGAGGAGGTGTTCGTCCATCCGCGCAACCCGTACGTCCGCGTCGACGCGCTGCGGTCATCGCGAACGGTGCGCGTCGAGCTCGAGGGCTTGGTGCTGGCGGAGTCCTCCGCGCCCGTGATGGTCTTCGAGACCGGACTGCCGACGCGGTACTACTTCGACCGCACCGCCGTCGACTTCACACACCTGCACCCGAGCGACACGGTGACGCCGTGCCCGTACAAGGGGCGGACGAGCGCGTACTGGTCCGTCGACACGGGCGACGGGATACATGCCGACCTGGCGTGGTCCTACGACTTCCCGACGCGCCAGCTGCTCCCGATCGCCGGCCTCGTCAGCTTCCTCAACGAGAAGGTGGACGTGATCGTCGACGGCGAGCCGCAGTTGCGTCCGAAGACGCACTTCGCTGATTAGGCGTCCCGACACGTGGCGGCGCTTGTCCGAAGCGGACGGCGCGAACTGACGTCGATCATGGCGGCGCTGTTCCTCCTCGCTGCAGCGCTGGCGCCTCGGATGCGATACCGGGGCTCGACGACGCCCTCACCACCCGCGAAGTCGAGCGGATCGCCGTGGTCGCCCTCATCGTGATCCTCCTCAACGGCGGCATGGGCATCGGCTGGCGCGGATGCGCCCATCACTCGGCCCCGTGCTCTCGCTCGGCGTGCTGGGGACGTTCCTCACCGCGGCTGTCGCGGCGCATGTGCTCCTCGGGTTCAGCTGCATCCTCTCCCGGCGTGATCGGCGCAGCGCTCGCCCCGACCGACCCCGCGGTGGTCTTCTCCGTGCTCGGCGGCCGCGAGATCGAGGGCCGGTCCGGCACCACGCTCGAAGGCGAGGCCGGCGTCAGCGACCCGGCTGGAATCGCGCTGATGCTCGGGATGTCGAGCTCGCAACTCACGCGGACGCGTCCTTCCTCGTCGTGGTCAAGGACTTCGCCATCGAGATGAGCGTCGGCCTGGTCTGCGGGTTCGTCGGAGCCGCGGTGCTCGTGGCCGCCGTGCGTCGCCTGGTCCGGCACGCGGAGCTGTTCCCCATGCTCATCCTCGTCCTCGCCGCGACGCTCTTCTGCCTCACGTCCTTCGCGCACGGATCCGTCTCCCGACCTCGACGGCTTATGGATACCCCCCCGGCGGTGATCTCCAGCGTCGAGGACCTCGGCGCTGACTTGGGTATGAACGATCGCGTGCTTCTGTACTCACTTGCCGCGTGAGGCGCGGAACGATCACGAGCGGAGTTCGGCGGCCCAACTAATGCAGGGATCGCCGAGCCGTCAACTCACGGAAGCTGCGACCTCTTTCCCAAACCTACCTGGAGGTCGCGGCTATCGACGCGTAGCGAGGCGCGGGATTTGGCTGTAGAGCCAAACGGGAGCGACGGGACTCGAACCCGCGACCTCCGGCGTGACAGGGTGGCCAGG
>JBBSIC010000006.1:0-86787 GCA_038232275.1 Solirubrobacterales bacterium
CCGCAAGGCGGGCCTGCCGATCATCGGCGACGACATCAAGTCCCAGGTCGGCGCCACGATCGTGCACCGCACGCTCGCCCGCCTCTTTCTCGAGCGCGGCGTCACGCTGCTGCGCACGTCGCAGCTCAACGTCGGCGGCAACATGGACTTCTTCAACATGCTCGAGCGCGAGCGGCTGGAGTCCAAGAAGATCTCCAAGACCAACGCCGTCACGTCGATCATGGGTCACGAGCTGCCCGCGGACGACGTCCACGTCGGGCCCTCGGACTACGTGCCGTGGCTGACCGACCGCAAGTGGGCCCACATCCGCGCCGAGGGCCAGGCGTTCGGCGACGTGCCGCTGAACCTCGAGCTCAAGCTCGAGGTCTGGGACTCGCCGAACTCGGCGGGCATCGTCATCGACGCCGTGCGCTGCCTGAAGCTCGCGCTCAACCACGGCCTCGCCGGCCAGCTCGACGGGCCGTCGTCGTATCTCATGAAGTCCCCGCAGACCCAGCGCCCCGACGACCAGGCGCGCCTGCTCACCGAGGAGTTCATCGCCAGGCACTCGCGGTCCCAGCAGGCGGCCGACGCCGCGCGCGCCGCCGCCGGCGAGCGGGCCGACTCGGCCGCCACGACGGTCGAGCGCTGAGGTCGAGCGGGAGTAGGTACCGAACCATCTGTCCGAGGTGGTGGAACGTCTCGAGCGCGAGCACGGACGTGTCGTCATCACCAAGCACGGCCGTCCCGCCGCCGTCGTGCTGAGCGTCGAGGATCTCGATTCGCTGGAAGAGACCCTCGACGTCCTCAACAGCGCGGCGCCGATGGCCGATGTCCGCGCCGGGGTGTCCGAGCTGGCGGCGGCGATGCCGTGCCGCTGACCAAGGCCGAGGCTCTAGGTCTGATCACAGACCGGTGACGTCCAGCGACTCCGAGGTCGCCTGGACCTCCGCGGCGCACGGCGAGGCGACTACCGCGTGATCTACCGCATACGCACCGACCGGCGACGAGTCGATCTGATCGCCGTGGAGCACAGATCAGACGCCTACAGGCCCCGCTGACGACCGGGGGCGGTCCGTCGATCCCCGCCTGGGCCTTCCGCCACAGGATCCACTCACGGATCGCGTCTCCAGCTACTCGAAGCTGCCGTTCGCCGATCCCGGAGCAAGCAAGCCTTCGACCTCAGCTCGTTGCACCAGGCTGCGCGGGACGACACCTAGGTTGGTGGCGTGTCGAAGCAGTGCGACCCGGCTCACCTCCAGCCGGTCGGCGACGTGGGCAAGTTCATCGAGGCCTTTCGACGAGTCCGACATGGCACCCACCTCAGCCCGAAGCAACGGCTCCGGCATCAGCAGCATCGCCGAGAACGCGTTGGCCCGCTGCTCGAGTTCGAGTGGGGCCCACGGGCCGCTCGCCTCAGCGACTTCGCGAGCAGCGGAGCGATCGAACAGGATGTGGCAGAGTTCGTGCCCCTTGGTGAAGCGGCGTACGTCCTCCCGATCATGTAGCGGGTAATTCGGGTTCAACGCTATGGAGGGGATCTGCCCTGGCCCCGCAGCGGCCAGGCCCCGGATCGCAGCATCCTCCAGCGGCGTTTCGTGGACTTGGACGCCAAGCACCTCCAGCACCTTGTCGACGTCCACCGGGTTCGTCGGGTCGACGCCGAGATGCTCAAGGCAAGACTGCGCGAGCTCGTAGCCCTGGTGCCAGGGGGCCGAGCGAGGGTCGAGCCGGGCGGCAAGCTCCGACCATTCGTCGCCATCCGCGCGCGGCGCTTCGCCTTCGTGCGCGCTCAATGCCAGCAGGAAGCCGATCAGGTTTTCGACGTCACGCTCACTGATGTCCGGGGCGACGGCGCCGAACAACAGGCCGGCCTTCGAGGACCCGGCGATGAAAAGCCCCTCGCCTGGCGTGACGGCCTGCCAACCTCCTTCGAGGAGTCGGGCGGCAACGGTTCGCCACTTGGCGAGCATTTCGGCGAGGGAGCTCCCGAGCGCAGCCAACCACGCAAGCCGCTGCTCCTGGCGCTGCTGCGATTCGAGCGCCGCCAGCCCGTCGCTGAGCGCCCTCAGCCGCGCACTCGCAGGCCGGCGGCCCAGCAGCTCTGCCACGACCGCTCGAATCATGGTCGCCAGCGGTAGCGCGACCTGAGCAGGCGGTAGCCGAGCGTTTCCCTGAGGGACGCTGAAGGCCAATTGGAGTGGCGCCCCTGGGATGAACCTTGAGTCCCAGGAAATCTCGACCTGATCTCGCCACCGGCGAAACACGACCTCGGGAAACAAGCCTCCGTCGCGGGCGGCGAGGAGGCTGTGCCTGGACCACCACGGCTGCCAACCCGCGCCGCCGCAGAGCGGCTCATCGAGCGCCGCGTAGACCGTGTCGTGCAACGAGCGCACTGCGGTGGGAGCGGCAACACCGATCGGCGGTCGCTCTTCATGCAGGAGCGGATCCCAGTTCTCAACGAACCATTCGAGTACCGGCAAGAGATACCAATGGACCGCGTTGAGCGTGTCGCCAGTCTCGATTTGAGCACAGAGATTCCGCCCGTCGACCCAGATCTCAAAGGCCCCCCAGGAAGCCGAGACCTCATCGGTCACGCCGCGCCCTTCGAAAGGATCTGGGCTCAGGGCGATACGCACCGCGAATCGACTGGTGTCGCCAGTGAGAAACTCCCAGTTGACGCTCATTCTGTCCTCGGGTCGTCCCAGTAGCTTCGGACCTCCCGCTTTTTCACGCGGCCCTGCGAGATCCAACTCGACCGAATCGTCTCTGGCACCTCTTTCCACGCGACAGGGTGACCGTGCCAGCGATCGGGCGCGTGCTGGCGGGCGGCGTAGGCGCGAGCACCGTCTGTGCTCCAGCGTGGCTGGCTTTCGTCGCCGGCGGTCTCGCCATCCTCGAGCAGCTGCTGGGCGACCTCAGGCGCCATGTCACTAGGGCACAGAGAACCTCTGCGTCCTCGCTGCCACGGATGCTTGTGCTTGTCATTGACATCGCCCTCGTAGATCAAGGGTGCAACGGTATCCGTATGACTCGTGGCAGAGTGGACACGAAGCCGCTACGCCCGGAAGGCTGCCCGGATGCCGATCGTCGCGCGGACGTCGTGAGTCTCGTCGACGCGCCGTCCCAGCCCGCCGAGCCGAAGAGACCGACTGGCGAGGCCACGGGCTTCTGGGCCGGTCTGCGGCCGGCGCCTGCCCCGGCGATCCGGCGCAGGACGTTCACGCCCGGCAGTGCTGCCGTGGCGAGCGCCGTCGACCGTGCCATCCGCGTGGGCGTCAAGGCGGCCCTGCGCCACTGCGAGACCGCCGCGGATGCGCTCGACGCCGCGATCTTCTTCGTGTCCCACGGCGTGCTGGCGAGCGCGGCCGCCGGAGGCGACGTGACGATCGCCGGCTTCATCGATGCCCTCGACGAGGTGCCCCAGGCGCAGCGCGACGCGCTCAAGCGGGACCTCGCCTGGCTGCAAGCCCTGCGGTGCGAACCCTGGCCGGCGGTGACCGGCAGCGGCTGATCGATGGACTGGCCGGCGCTCGCCGGCGGCTCTGACTGTCGTGGGTCACCGATTCGCCGGCAGTCTCGGCGGGCTGGGCCGGGCTCCGGGCTGACCGCTGCGGCGCCGGCCGGGGTCTAGGATCCCGCCGGTGCCGCCGCTCGCCATCGCGCAGGTCACGCCGTACCCGTGGGAGGACGCGCACGAGGTCAACACCTACGTCGAGATGCTCTCGCGCGAGCTGGCCGGCCGCGGGCACCGCGTCCTGATCGTCGCGCCCAGCCGCAGCCCCGCGCTCGTGCGCGCGTCGCGGCGGCGCATCCGCTCCGGGGAGCCCTTCGACGCCGGCGTGAACCCGACGGTCGTCGCCGTCGGCGAGCTGCTGCCCACGCTGTCGCCGCGGCGGGCGATCCCGAGCCTGCCGGTGGACATCGCGCGCACGATCGAGGAGCTGCTCGGCGCCGCCGACCTCGACGTCGTGCACGTGCACGAGCCGTGGGCGCCCAGCGCGTCCTCGGTGGCGCTGCGCCATTCCCGCGCCCTGAACGTCGGCACCTTCCACATGCCGGCGGAGCGGATCCTCTCGACCCAGGTCGCGCGGCGCTTCGTGGAGCTGTTCTTCGGGCGCCTGGACGCGCGGCTGGCGTCCTTTCACGCGACGGCCGAGCTGCTGCAGCGGTCCTTTCCCGCCGGCTACGAGGTCCTGCGGCCGGGCGCCACGATCGTGGAGCGCGGGGCCACGGCCGCGGACGAGCCGGTGCACATCGCCTTCTGCGCGCTGGAGGAGCGCGCCGCGCTGCGGATCTTCCTGCGGGCCCTGCGGCGGCTGCCGGAGGAGCTCGACTGGCGCGCGACGGTCTACGCGCCCGGCGGCGTCGTGCCGGCGAGCGCGACGCGCGTCAGGCTGCGCGACCGCGTCCGGATCGTCAGCGAGGACGACGCCACGCCGGACGGGGTGCTCGCCGGCGCCGACCTCGTGGTGGCCGCCTCGACCGGGATCGCGCCCTCGCCCGGGCTGATCCTGCGGGCGCTGGGCGCCGGCGCCGTCCCGGTCGTCTCCCGCCTGCCGGCCTACGAGGAGGTCGTCTCCGACGGCGACGCGGGCCTGGTCTTCGAGCCGGGGGACGTCGACGTGCTCGCGGCGCAGCTCGAGCGCGCGGTGGGGGACGCCGGCCTACGCGCCCGCCTGCGCGACGGGGGCGAGGCGCTGCGCGCCGACCTCGCCTGGAGCCGGGTCGCCGACGACGTCGAGGCCGTCTACGCGCGGCTGACCGCGCGCCGCCACGACGGACGCGGGGACGCCGCGGTGGCGGAGCGGCTGCGCGACCGGGCGCTGATCGACGTCGACCTGCACATGCACACCGACCACTCGCACGACTGCGCGACGCCAGTCGAGGCGCTGCTGGCCGCCGCGCGCGACCGCGGCCTGGGCGCCATCGCGGTGACCGACCACAACGAGATCTCCGGCGCGCGCGACGCCGCCCGCAAGGCGGCCGACTACGGCGTGAAGGTGATCGTGGCCGAGGAGGTCAAGACCGCCGAGCAGGGCGAGGTGATCGGCCTCTTCTTGCAGGAGAAGATCCCGCGCGGGCTCACGCTGCAGGAGACGATCGCCGAGATCCGCGCGCAAGGCGGCCTCGTCTACGTCCCCCATCCCTTCGACCGGCTGCACGCCATCCCCGACTACGAGCACCTGCTCGACGTGGTCGACGACGTGGACGTCATCGAGGTCTTCAACCCGCGCATCGCGCTGCCCGCGTTCAACGAGGAGGCGGTGCGCTTCGCCGCCAAGTACCGGATCGTCGGTGGCGCCGGCTCCGACAGCCACGTCGCCCGGGGCCTGGGCAGCGTTCGCATCCGCATGCGCGACTTCGACGGGCCCCAGGAGTTCCTCGAGTCCCTGCGCGAGGCGGACATCGTCGCCCGCCCCTCCGCGCTGTACTACGCGGGCGTGCAGGCCCTGAAGTTCCTCCAGACCAAGGCGACCCCGGCGACCGCCCGCAAGGCCTCGCGGGACCGCCGCGTGCGCCGGGCGACCCGCAACCTCTGATGCAGCGGGAGGGAAAGTCGCCCGCCGAGGGGAACTCGCTTGGCGGAATGCCCGCCACGGACGACGAGATCCGCGAGAAGTACCTGGAGCGCGCGATCCGCGAGCTCAACCACTTCACGCGCGACCTGCAGGCGTGCGCGCTCTGCCCGCGCGGCGACCACATGCCCGTGCTGGGCTCCGGTCACCCCCAGGCCGACGTGTTCATGGTCAAGTACGCCCCGTCGCACGCGGAGATCGAGGAGGGCGTCGCCTACTACGGCCGCGCCGGCACGGCGATCATGAAGTCGCTCAAGCGCCTCGGGATCGATCCGCTGCTGGTCTACGGCACGCTGTGCGTCAAGTGCCCGGTGCCCGACACGGCGCTGGCCGCGCCCGAGTGCATCGCCCGCCTCATCGAGGAGATCGCGATCGTGCAGCCCCGGATCGCCGTCGTCATGGGCGAGCACGCGCTGGCCACGCTCAACGACATCCAGCTGCCGCTCGCCCGCGCGATCGAGCCGGTCGGCGGGATCATCCAGAAGCTCACTCCGAGCATCGACGCGCTCTACACGCCCGACATCGACCACGCCCTCGACGAGGAGGACGCCAAGCGCGCCTTCTGGTCGAGCTTCCGCGCGCTCGGCGCGTGGTACGCGAACTTCCCCCCGTACTAGCCCTCAGATCATGATGACGACCTTGCCGAACTTCCCGCTGCGCTGGAAGTAGGCGTAGGCGTCGGCGGCCTCCTCCATGGCGAAGGTGCGGGCGACCGGGAGGGCGAGGTCGCCGGAGGCGAAGCCCGGGAGGACCATCTTCTCAACCAGGCGGGCGGCGGTCGCCTTGTCCTCGAGCGAGCGGGCCCGCAGCGTGGAGGCGTGGATCGAGCCGCGCTTGCCCATCAACGCGAGGAGGTTGATCTCGGTCTTCGCGCCCGCGCCGACGCCGATGACGACGATCCGGCCCCCCATCGCGAGGGCGTTGAGGTTGCCCTTGAGATTCGGCGCGCCGACGAGCTCGAGGATCACGTCGTACGGCCCCTCTTCCTCGAAGCCGGCCGGGTCGATCGCGTGCACGCCGAGGGCGGCGATACGGGCGCGCGACTCCTCGCTGCGGACGGTCGCCGTCACGCGGGCGCCAGCCATCTGGCCGAGCTGGACGGCCGCGCTGCCGACGCCGCCCGCGGCGCCGTGGACGAGCAGGCGCTCGCCGCACTGCAGGCCGCCCTGGGTGAAGAGCGCGTCGTGGGCGGTCGTGTAGACCTCCGGCGTGCCGCCGGCCGCCTCCCAGTCGAAGGCCTCGGGGACGGGCATGACGAGGCGCTCGTGGACGGCGATCAGCTCGGCCTGGCCGCCGCCGCCCCCGATCGACATGACGCGGTCGCCGGGCTCGAAGCGCTGCACGCCCGGGCCGATCTCGGCGACCTCGCCGGCGAACTCGAGGCCCGGGATGTCGGCCGGCCAGCCGGGCGGCGCGGGATAGACGCCCTTGAGCTGCATGATGTCGGCGCCGTTGAGCCCGGCGGCCCGGACGCGGACGAGGATCTCGCCGGCGACCGGCGCCGGATCGGGGTGCTCTTCGACGACGATGGCGCCGTCGCGGACGGTCACGGCTCGCATGACGCGAGGGTACCTCTCAGACGGGCCCGGCGCGCACGGATTGCGCGCGCGTCGGCTTTGCGGGACCGGCTCCGCGTCGTGCGGTGCCCGCCCGCGACAGAAACGCGGCCGTTCAAACAGCCGCTTGTGGCACTTGCCACGCAATCATCTCTACACTAAACAGAATAAATGTCCGATGAAGAGGGAAAAAGCTGCCTTCCGATGGACATTCGACTCCCACATCCCCACGTGCCGCCGATGTGGCGCGAGAGCCTCGTCGGCCTCGAGGCCGTCAATCTCGTGCGCAGCCCGGAGTGGCACGGCGTCGGACAGGCCCCCGGGGACGGGCGCGCGGTGATGCTGATCCCGGGCTACCTCGCCGGAGACGCCTCCCTCTCGGTGATGACCCGCTGGCTGCGTGGCCTCGGCTACCGGACCCGCAAGGCCGGCATCCGCTCCAACGTCGACTGCTCGCACGCGGTCTGCGTCGCGCTCGAGGAGCGCCTGGAGCGCATGGCGGACACCACGGGCGAGCGCGTGTCGATCATCGGCCAGAGCCGCGGCGGCATGATCGCCCGCGCCGTGGCCGTGCGCCGGCCCGACCTCGTGGCCGGCATCGTCACGCTCGGGTCCCCCGTGCGCGGGATGCTGCACGTGCACCCGCTCGTGCTCGGCTCGATCGGCGCCGTGAGCGCGCTCGGGCGCCTGGGCGTCCCGCACCTGTTCACGCTGGGGTGCCTGCGCGGCGAGTGCTGCCGCGAGTTCCGCGCCGCGCTGACCGCCGAGGACTTCCCCGCAGACGTGGGCTACAAGGGCATCTACTCAAAGCGCGACGGCATCGTGTCCTGGAAGGCGTGCCTGGACCCGGCGGCCGACCAGATGATCGAGGTCTCCTCCTCGCACTGCGGCATGGCGTTCAACCCCGCGGTCTACGGCGTCGTCGGCCGCTCGCTCGCCGGCTTCGCCGACGCGCAGGATCAGCCGGTGTGGACGGCCTGGGCGCACGCGGCGTAGCGCGGTCAACGGCCCACAGCCGCGTCTGGGCGCCCTACCCTCGCGCTCGGAGCTGCGCGCCGAGCTCCGCATGGCCGCTGTGCTCTGCCCAGCCGGTGAGACTCTGCCCGACGGAGGCGGCCACGGCCTCAGGCGTCCCGTCATGTGCCGAGGCGAGCAGGCCCGCGGCCCGTTCCTCGTAGTAGGCGAGTTCCTCGTGAAGGCGGGCTGCATTTAGGCGGCGAGCGTATCCTGAGACGATGGCACGTCACAAGCCCTCCGACCGCGCCACCGGTGAGCCGCTGGACGGCAAGGTCCACATGCGCCGCGACGCGGACGGCAAGCTCGTCCCGATCTTCCCCAAGCTCGAGACCCGCGCGACCACCGAGGCTGAGGAGCGCCCGCAGCAGCCGGAGGATCCGCGTACGGCCGCGCAGCGCAACATCCCGCCCTACGGCGCCGGGGTCTAGCCGCGTGGGCAGCGGCTCCGCACGACGCAGTCACGTTGTCGGCGGCCGGCGAACCGCATGGCCGGGTAGCGGGCTGGGCCCCACTTTGGTGCCTCGCGATCCGTCCCGCACGGGGTGCATGTCGGTTGGTCCGCTCTGGCCCCGCTAACCGTGGCCGGCCGGTCCGCCGCGAGCACAAACCGGGGCCAGGCAGGTACAAACGATGCGCACGTCGCCTCCGGCTGCCGCCCGAGACGAGAAGGCGGGGCGGACTTTCGCCCTTGCGCGCAACGGACCGAGCCCGACCTCGCCAGGGCGGTCGGAGAGACTACGGCCGCTCGGGGTTGCGGACTCCCGCCGGGCCCGCCTCCAGCAGTGCCACGCACTCGATGTGCGGCGTCTGCGGGAACAGGTCGACGGGGCGCACGCGCTGGAGCTCGTAGCCGGCCTCGACGAGCTGGGCCGCGTTGGGCGCGAGCGTCGTCGGGTTGCAGGAGACGTACACGATCCGCTTCGGGGCGGCCTCCACGACGCGGCGCACGACCTTCTGCGACAGGCCCGCGCGCGGCGGGTCGAGCACCAGCACGTCGGGCCGGCCGACCTCCTCGACGAGATCGCGCAGGCTCGTGCGCACGTCGCCGGAGTAAAAGCTCGCGTTGGTGATCTCGTTGATCTTCGCGTTCTCCGCGGCGTCCTGGATCGCGTCCTGCACGAGCTCGAGGCCGTGGACCGTGCCGGCCCGCGGCGCGAGGGTCAGCGCGATCGTGCCGATGCCGCAGTAGAGGTCGTAGACCCGCTCTGAGCCGCGCAGGTCGGCGTACTGCGTGGCGACGGCGTAGAGGCGCTCGGCCATCTCCGTGTTGGTCTGAAAGAACGCCCCCGGTGAGATCAACAAGCGCAGCTCGCCGATGCGGTCCTCGAGCTGCGGCGAGCCCTTGAGCAGCTGGGAGGAGCCGCCCGTCGTGGTCTCGCCGAGGCCGGCGGTCTGCGTCCACCAGAGGCCGTCGGCGTCGACGGCCGCGCGCAGCGCCTCGACCGGCAGCGTCCCCGGGCTCGTGACGAGGCGGACCTGGTACTGGCCCGTGGCGCGCCCCTCGCGGACGACGAGGTTGCGCAGAAAGCCGCGCTGGTCGCGCCGGTCCCAGGCGCCCAGGCCGGCCTCGCGACAGACGGCGAGCACCGCCTCGCGCAGCTCGTTGCCGCGCTCGGAGGCGAGCAGGTTGTCGGTGACCGGGACGATCTGGTCGAAGCGCCCCGGCGCGTGGAAGCCGCAGATCAGCCCGCCGCCGGCGTCCTCGCCGAAGGAGTACTCGAGCTTGTTGCGGTAGCGCCAGGGCGCCACCGCGGGCACGATCGGCTCGAGCTCGTAGCCGTCGAGGCGCCCGATGCGCCGCAGCGCCTCGTCGACCTGCTCGGCCTTGACCTGAAGCTGCTTGTCGTAGGGCAGGACCTGCCACGGCGCGCCGGGGTGGTCGGCGACCGCCGCGACGCGGTCGGGGCTGGGCTCGACGACCTCGACCGTCCGCGCGTTGGCGTAGGCCTTCTTGCTCTTCTCGACCCGCGCGCGGACGCGGTCGCCGGGCAGCGCGCCCGCCACGAAGACCACGTAGCCATCCAGCCGGGCGACGCCGTTGCCGCCGTAGGCCAGCCGGTCCACCGTGAGCTCGAGCTCGTCGCCGGGGCGAGGCCGGGCATGCGGGTTTCGGCCTCCGGTCACCGCAGGCGGGCGACCTCCGGACGACGTCACCGGCCTCCGGTCACCGCAGGCGGGCGACCTCCGGACGACGTCACCGCCACCGTCACCCCAGCCTCGTCTCGATTGCCGCGAGGACCGTCTTGCGGTTCGCGTTGCGGCGCTCGTAGTCGCGCACCTTGCGCAGCTCGGCGGCGGAGAGGCCATCCAGGCGCGACTGCACCTGGGCGCCCGTCAGGCTCTCATAGCCGGAGATGGGGAAGGCGGGGCCGATGCCGGTCGCGCGGCGCGCGCGATCGACCTCGCGGCGCACGCGATCGGCGGGGTTGCCGAGCAGCTGATCGATTTCGGAGATGAGATCCTCGGTCGTGCGGCGGCCGCGCGAGAAGATCTCGGTCATCAGGTCGGTGGCGTCCGAGCGGGTCATGCGCCCGCGCCGCACCGCGTCGTCGACGACCTCCTGCAGGCGGTCGCGGGTGAGAAGCACCGCGTCGAGCGGGTTGAGCAGCCGCCTGAGCTGCTCACTCGACGACGGCGACGGCTTGGCCTTGGTCTGCGTTGCTGAGCTGGTCTTCCTGGGCTGCGGCATGCCGCGATGCAGACTACCCCGCTTTCAGGTGACCAAGAGCTCGAGCAGCGCCTTCTGCGCGTGCCGGCGGTTCTCGGCCTGGTCCCAGATGCGCTGGCGCTCGCCGTAGAGCAGCTCGGCGGTGATCTCCTCGCCGGGATGGGCGGGCAGGCAGTGCAGGGCGATCGCGCCGTCGGCCGCCCGGTCGAGCAGCGCGTCGTCGACGCGGTAGGGCTCGAGCACGCGGCGGCGCTCGCCCGCGGTCGCCTCGGGGTCGGACATCGAGACCCAGACGTCGGCGTAGACGGCGACGGCGCCCGCGGCGGCGATCGCCGGATCGTCGGTGAGCAGCGCACCGTGGCCGTCCTCGAGCTGGTAGCCGTGCGGGGCGGCGATGGCGACCTCGATCCCGGCGCGATGGCCGAGGATGGCCAGCGAGCGGGCCACGTTGTTGTCGCCGTCGCCGACGAAGGCGAGTCGCTTGCCCGCGAGCGTCCCGACCGCCTCGCGCAGCGTCATCAGGTCCGCGAGCGCCTGGCAGGGGTGGTGCAGCGGCGAGAGCATGTTCACGACCGGCACCGACGCGTGCTCGGCCAGCTCGGCCAGCGCGTCCTCGCCCGCGGTGCGCAGGCCGATCGCGGCGACATGGCGGCTGAGGACGCGGGCGACGTCCCCGATCGACTCGCCGCGCGTGATCTGCAGCTCTTCCGGGCGCAGGACCATCGGGTGGCCGCCCAGCTCGAAGACGCCCGCCTCGAAGCTCGCGCGCGTGCGCGTGGAGGGCCGCTCGAAGATCAGCGCGACGCTGCGGCCCTCGAGGCAGCGCGAGGCGGCCGGCTCGGCCTTCAGCACCAGCGCGCGGCGCAGCAGCGCGTCGAGCTCTGACCGCGAGAGCTCTTCACCGGTGAGAAAGTGGCGCGCCAAGCCGGGCAGCCTATTGGCGCTTGAGCCCGAACCCCCGCAGCATCAGCAGCGCCTTCTCGCCCATGGTCCCCGGCCGGGGCAGCACACCCAGCTGCGTCGCGGCGCCGTAGAGGTCGAAGAAGGCTCGAACCCGGTGCAGGCGCCCGCCGCGGATCTGCGCGTAGACGATCGCGTGCACGATCACGAAGCGCCCCGTCGGGGACAGGCCGTAGAGCTCGGCCGTGTGCGTGGCGAGGAGCTTCATCGGCGCGGCCGCGTAGCCGTCCTGAAGCAGCCGCGGGCCCGTCTTCTGCAGCCGTGCGTCGGGGAATCCGCGCCACAGCCGCGCCGCGTGGGCGGCGATCGCCTCCGGCGACTCCAGCGGCTCCGTGGTCAGCGGGTCCTCGTAGTGCACGTCGTCGGGGTCGCAGACCGGTGCGAAGGCGGACGGGTCGCGGCCGGACCAGGCCCGCTCCCAGCGGTCGAAGAGCTCGTCGATCGTCACCGGGTGAGCATGATGGCGGTATGCGCCGCGTGCTGGCGATCCGGGACTTCCGCCTGCTCTGGCTCTCGCAGGCGTTCTCGACCGTGGGCGACCGGCTGGTCCTCGTGGCGCTGGCGCTCTACGTCAACCGCATCGGGACGCCGACGGACGTTGGCCTCGTGCTCGCCGCCAACATGGTCCCGCTGGTCGCGCTGCTGCTGCTCGGCGGCGTGTGGGCCGACCGCCTGCCCCGCCACCGCGTGATGGTGGTCACCGACGTCGCGCGCGGCGGCCTGCACGCGCTGCTCGCCGTGCTGATCCTGACCGGCGAGGCGCAGATCTGGCAGATCGTCGTGATCGAGGCGCTGTTCGGCGCCGCGGAGGCATTCTTTCGCCCCGCCTACACCGGGCTCGTCCCGCAGACGGTCCCCGGCGCGCTGCTCCAGGAGGCGCAGGCCGCGAACTACCTGACCTACAACCTCGCGTCGTTCGTGGGACCGGCGGTCGCGACGGCGCTCGTCCTGACGGCCGGCGCGGGCGCCGCGTTCGCGGTCGACGCCGCCACCTTCGCTGCCTCCGCGGCGCTGCTGCTGCGCGTACGACCGCGCGAGAGCGGGGAGCGGGCGGCGCGGCGCGCGATGCTCGCAGAGGTCGCCGAGGGCTGGCACGAGATCCGCCGGCGGCCCTGGGTGTGGACCACCGTCGGCTCCGCGTCGCTGGGGCTGATGCTGGCGCTCTCGCCGTTTCAGGCGCTCGGGCCCGCGATCGCCGACGACGTCTACGGGCAGGCCGCCGTCTTCGGGGTGGTCAACGCGATGTTCGGCGCCGGCGCGGTCGGCGGGTCCTTCGTGGCCCTGCGCTGGCGCCCGGCGCGCCCGCTGTTATGGGGGTTTGCGATGACCCTGCCCTGGGGGGTCAACTTCTTCGCGTTCGCCCTGGGCCTGCCGCTGGTCGCGCTCGCCCCCTTCAGCCTGGCGTCGGGCATCGGCATCTCGCTGTTCAGCGTGTGGTGGGAGACCGCGCTGGCCGGTCACATCCCGCCGGGCGCGCTCTCGCGCGTGTCCGCGTTCGACTGGATGGGCTCGCTCGGCCTGGCCCCGATCGGCTTCCTGCTGGCCGGGCCGATCGCGGCGGGCGCCGGCGCGCGCGAGACGCTGCTGGCCGGCGCGGCGATCGCGCTCGTCATCACCGTGGCCGCGATGTGCACGCCTGCCGTGCGCGGGCTGCGTCAGCCGAACTCCGGGACGCCCCTTTCGGGCGTCGACGCCTCGGCGTAGAGGCGGCGCGGGATGCGGCCGGACGATCGCGCGAGGCGGCCGGCCTCGACCCCGAGCCGGATCGCGTGCGCCATGCCGACGGGGTCCTCGGCGCGCGAGATCGCGCTCGCGCACAGCACGGCGTCGCAGCCGAGCTCGAGCGCCAGGGCCGCGTCGGACGCCGTGCCCACGCCCGCGTCGAGGATCACGGGCACCCCGGCGCGCTCGACCATCAGCCGCAGGTTGTACGGGTTCAGCAGGCCCATGCCGGACCCGATCGGCGAGCCGAGCGGCATCACCGCGGCGCAGCCGACGTCCTCCAGGCGCCGCGCCAGCGTGGGGTCGTCCGTCGTGTACGGGAGCACGGTGAAGCCCGCGTCGACGAGCTCCTCGGCGGCCTCCAGCAATGCCGGCGCGTCCGGGAGCAGCGTGCGGTCGTCGCCGATCACCTCGAGCTTGATCCAGTCCGTCTCGAACGCCTCGCGGGCGAGCTGGGCGGTGAGCACGGCGTCACGCGCCGTGTAGCACCCGGCGGTGTTCGGCAGCAGCCGCACGCCCGCGGTGTCGAGCACGTCGACGATCGACCCGTGCGCGGCCGGATCCACGCGCCGCAGGGCGACGGTGACCAACTCGGTCCGGCTGGCCTCGATCGCCGCGGCCATCGCCTCCAGCGAGCGGAAGCCGCCCGTCCCGAGGATCAGCCGCGAGCCGAAGGCCCGGCCCGCGATCGTGAGGACGTCATCCGCCCTGGACGGCACGGACCACCTCCACGCGCGCGCCGTCGCTGAGCGACGTCGCGTCCCACCGCCCGCGCGGGACCACCTCGGCGTCGACCGCGACCGCGACGCCGCGCCCGGCGGCCGGCAGATCGAGCGCCGCGACCGCTTCCGCGACGGTCGCCCCCTCGGGCAGCGCGGTCGGTGCCCCGTTGACTGAGACGTTCACGCCGACACCCGCGCGAAGCGGCCGGGGTCGCAGGCCGCCGCCCAGTCCGGCAGCCCCTCGCCCGCGAGCACACCCGCGACGAGGTCGGCGGTCACCGGGGCCAGCAGCACGCCGTTGCGCCAGTGGCCCGTCGCCCAGACGAGGCCGGGGCGGTCCCCCGGCCCGATGACCGGCAGGTTGTCCGGGGTCCCGGGGCGGAAGCCGACGCCGACCTTTTCGAACTCGAGCTCGAGCACTCCGGGGACGACCTCGCTCATGTCGCGCAGCAGCTCGAAGACGCCGGCGGCAGTCGCCGAGGCGTCCCAGCCGCGCTCCTCCACCGTGGCGCCGAGCACGTAGCGCCCGTCCGCACGCGGGACGAGGTAGGCGTGCTCGGTGCGGATCGTGCGCTCGACGAGGCCGGGCCCGGCGGGGTCGCGCAGGCGCAGCACCTGGCCCTTGACCGGGCGGATCGGGAGCCCGCCGAGCGCGCCGGTCCAGGCGCCGGCGGCGAGCACCACCTGCGGAGCGCGGACCTCCTCCCCCCCCTCGAGCACCACGCCGCCGTCGATCAGCCCGACCACGCGCGCGCGGCGCACGGGCACGCGCTCGCGCAGCGCGGCCACGAGCGCCCGCGGGTCGACGGAGCGGTCGCCCGGGACGTCGAGCGCGAGCCGCACGCTCGGCGCCAGCGCGCCCTCGCGGCGGCGCGCCTCGGTCGGGCGCAGGCGCTCGGCGGCCAGGCCGAGCGATCCGCGGAAGGCGTGCAGGCGGTCCAGCGCCTCGGCCTCGTCGCGGTCGCGCGCCACGACCAGCGTGCCGGTCGCGCGCAGCTCGACGTCCGCCTCCGCGCAGAAGGCTGGGTAGCGCGCGGCGGACTCCAGGCCCAGGCGCACGAGGACGTCCTCGCCGAACTCCGCCTCGGTGACCGGGGCGAGCATCCCGGCGGCGACGCTGTAGGCGCCCGCCTCCCCCGCGTCGAGCACGGTGACCTCGAGGCCGCGCTGTCGCGCCCGCTGGGCGACGGCCATGCCGATCACGCCGCCGCCGACGATGAGGGCGTCCGGGGTGCGATGGGGACTGGGCGCGAACGGCATCCGGCTCGCCTTCGACGGTAGCGCCGGGACTGCGACACTGGTGACGTGGACGCCCGCCTGTACCTCTGCGCGCCCGCCGTCGACGGCGACGTCCTGCGGGCCGCGCTCCGCGGCGGCGTGGACATCGTCCAGCTGCGCGACCACGTACTCGACGACGACGGCATCTTGCGCGCGGCCGCGGTCTTCCGCGCCGCGGCCGACGAGGCGGGCGCGCTGTTCGTGCTCAACGACCGGCCGGACCTCGCCGTCGCGTGCGGCGCCGACGGCGTCCACGTCGGCCAGGACGACGCCGCGCCGGCGCTGGCCCGCGCGGTGATGGGCCCAGACGCCATCGTGGGGCGCTCCACCCACACGCCCGCCCAGGGGGCCGAGGCGCAAGCCGACGACGCCGTCGACTACCTCTCGATCGGCCCGGTGTGGGCGACGCCGACCAAGCCCGGGCGCCCGGGCGCCGGCCTGGAGTACGTGCGCTGGGCGGCGGCCGGCGTCGCCAAGCCGTGGTTCGCGATCGGCGGCGTGGACGCGGGCAACGTCGGCGCGGTCATCGACGCGGGGGCCGAGCGCATCGTCGTGGTGCGCGCGATCCTCGGGGCGACGGACCCCGAAGCCGCCGCGGCGCGGCTGCGCGCGAGCCTTGAGGCGGTGGGCAGTGGGCACGCGTAGCCGCAAGCGGCGGCGCATCATCGGCGCGCCGACCACGCCCGTGCCGCGGGTGCGCGGCGAGGAGCGCAACGAGCAGCTGCGCGCCGAGCTGCAGGCCCTGGGCCCGGGGGAGCGGCCGCGGGCCGTCACGGTCGCCGCCGTCCTGGCGCTCGTCTTCGCCGTCGCCAACATCGCGCTGGCGCTCGCGGGCTACGACATCCGCGGCCAGAAGGGCGCCAGCGCGGGGGGCGCGATCGTCTTCGCCGTGATCATGCTCGTGGCGGCGGCCGGCATGTGGCTCGTCCGCTACTGGGCGGTGCTCGGGTTCCAGTGCCTGCTGGCGCTGACCGCGCTGTACGGCAGCGCGGGCCTGCTCGTGGCCTCCAACATCCAGGCCGTGGTCCTGTGCCTCTTCGTGGTGGGCGCCAGCGGCACGCTGTTCTGGTTTCTGATCCGCGCCATGGCGCGGATCCAGCTGCCGCAGCGGCCGGGTGCCCGATAAGGGCTCGCGACGCGGGCCCTAACGTCAGCGGCCTATGGCTGACTCCTTCGACTGCATCGTCATCGGCTCCGGACCGGGTGGCTACGTCGCGGCGATCCGCGCCGCGCAGCTCGGCTTCAGGACGGCGGTCGTAGAGTCCGACGTCGTCGGCGGGCGCTGTTTGAACTACGCGTGCATCCCGGCCAAGGCCGTCCTGCGCGTCGCCGACATCCTGTCCGAGGTCGACGAGGCGGCGGAGTTCGGCATCGACGTCGCCTCGCGCATGGTCGACTTCGGGCGGGTCTCCGAGCGCCGCCGAAAGGTGGTCACGACGCTCACGGGCGGCGTCTCCGGGCTGTTTCAGAAGAACGCGATCACCTACATCGAGGGCGAGGGCCGGCTCGCCGGCGGCCGCCGGGTCCAGGTCGGCGGCGACGAGCTGGAGGCCTCGAGGTGCGTGATTTTGGCGACCGGGTCCGTCCCGCTGCCGATCCCCGGAACGCAGTTCGGGGGCCGGGTGATCGGGACCGAGGACGCCTGGGCGTTCGACGAGCTGCCCGGCTCGCTCGCGGTCGTCGGCGCCGGAGCGTCGGGTGCCGAGATCGCCTCGGCCTACGCGCGCCTCGGCACGCGGGTCGCCCTCTTCGAGGCCGTCGACCGCGTCCTGCCGCTCGAGGACGCAGACATCTCCAAGGCCGCCGGGCGCGGCCTGGCCAGGCAGGGCATCGCGGTGCACACCGGCACGCTGGTGCGCGACGTCGAGTCCGGTGAGGACAGGGTCACCTTCACCCACAACGGCGACGCGGCCGAGGCCGAGTACCTGGTCATCGCCGCGGGCCGCGGGCCGGACGTCGCCGCGCTCGGCCTCGAGACCGCCGGGGTCCAGATCGGCGAGCGGGGGCTGATCGACGTCGACGGGCGCCTGCGCACCTCGGTCGAGGGCGTCTACGCGATCGGCGACCTGGTCCCGGGTCCCGCGCTCGCGCACAAGGCCTCCGACGAGGGCGTGATCGCCGTCGAGGACGCCGCCGGCCTGAAGACACACCCCCTCAGCCACGTCGACATCCCCCGCGCGACCTTCTGCACCCCGAACGTGTCGTCCTTCGGCCTGACCGAGCAGCAGGCGCGCGACGAGGGCTACGACGTCGCCGTCGGCAAGCTCCAGTACGGCGCCGTCGGCGCGGGCACGGTCTACGGCGACCGCCAGGGCCTGATCAAGATCGTCGGCGAGCGCAAGTACGGCGAGCTGATCGGCGGGCACATCGTCGGCGCCAAGGCGACCGAGCTCATCCAGGAGCTCGTCAACGTCCGCGCGCTCGAGGGCGGCTACGCCGAGGTCGCGCGCATCGTGCACGGCCACCCCACGCTCTCCGAGGGCGTGATGGAGGCGGCGCGGGCCGCGGACGGCTGGCTGATCCACGGGTAGAGGACGGGGGCGTTCCGCCGCGCGCGGGCTCCGGCGGCGGACGGACATTCGCTCAGCAGTCGCAGATTTGGCATCTATGTGATGCCCTATCTGCGGATCCCGGCCGGCTCCCGTCGCGCCTGGAGCGACCCGCGCAGAGCCACGCCCGCGACGACCAGCGAGACGCCGGCGACCTCCTTGGGGGTCGGGACCTGGCCCAGCACGACGACGCCGATGGCGACCGCCGTGGCGGGGAGGAGCGAGATCAGCAGGGCGTAGGTCGCGCGGTCGAGCTTGCGCAGGGCAAGCTGGTCGGTCACGTATGGGATCACAGACGAGGACAGGCCGACGCCCACGCCGGCCGCCAGCGAGACGGGATCGCCGAGCGCGCCGCCGGGCGCGAGCGGCATCATCGCCACGGCGGCCACGAGCATGGCGGCGCCGAGGCGGTCGAGGCCGTTGTCGCCCGAGGCGCGGTCGGCGAGCACGATGTAGAGCGCGAACAGCCCGGCGTTGGCGACGGCGAGGCCGAAGCCGAGAGGCTCGCCGGACAGCCGCACGTCGGCCAGTAGCGCCACACCGCCGACGGCGAGGACCAGCGCGGCGGCCGCCCGGCGCGAGCGCGTACCGAGCGCCGCGAGGCCGACGACGGGCAGGAACTCGATCGCGGCGACGGTCCCGAGCGGGAGCCGGTCGATCGCCTCGTAAAAGCACGCGTTCATGGCCGCGAGCACGAGGCCCCAGGCCAGGACGTTGCGGTCGCGCAGCAGCCCCCAGGGCCGGCGCCAGGCCGCGAAGACGAGCGCCGCGGAGACGATCCGCAGCCACGCCACGCCGAGCACGTCGACGCGCGTGAAGAGCAGCACGGCAAAGCTCGGCCCGAGGTAGTGAAAGATCGCCGAGACGACGAAGTAGCCCTGCGGCGGCACGGCCCGGAACGCTCCCGCAGGCGGGGCCTGGCCAGAAGGGCCGATCGACGGTAGATTCGGCTCGATGGCGTTCAACGGCACCCTGCTGGACCCGTCGAACCTGCGGATCCTCGCCGAGCTGCAGCAGGACGCGCGGATGTCGCTGGCCGAGCTCGGGCGCCGCGTCGGCCTGTCCTCCCCCGCGGTCGCCGACCGCGTCGCCCGGCTGGAGGCCGGGGGCGTCATCGCCGGCTACCACGCCCGCGTGGACCCGCGGGCGCTCGGGCTGGCGCTCGGCGTGATCATCCGCGTCCGGCCCGCCCCCCGCCAGATCGCCAAGGTCGCCGAGGTCGCCCGCGGGTCCGAGGAGGTCGTCGAGTGCGAGCGCATGACCGGGGACGACTGCTTTCACGTGCGCGCCCACGTCCGCGACGTCGGGCACACCTCGAAGAGCTGATCGACCGCTTCACGCCCTTCGGCCAGACGACGACGTCGGTGGTGCAGTCGGCGCCGGTGCCCCGCCGCAGCCCCGCCCTCCCGGCCCTGCCGTGACCAGCCTCGAGCAGGTCCGCGCGCACTGCCTGGCCCTGCCGGAGGTGACCGAGCGCCCGAGCCACGGCTCCCCCGCCTGGTTCGTCCGCGGAAAGAAGACCTTCGTGATGTACCTCGACAACCACCACGGCGACGAGCGGCGGGCGCTCTGGTGCGCCGCCCCCGACGGCGCGCAGCCGGGGCTCGTCGCCGCCGCGCCCGAGCACTACTTCCGCCCGCCCTACGTTGGCCATCGCGGCTGGATCGGCGTGCGCCTGGACCGCGGCCTCGAGTGGGACGCCGTCGCGGGCGCGATCGAGGAGGCCTTCATCCACATCGCCCCGGCGAAGCTCGTCGAGTCGCTGGCGGACGCGGCGTCCTAGCCGGTCCCGGGCCCGGCGCCGCGTGCAGCCGGGTCACTCTTGATCGAGAAACGATGTTCGGTGGCGATACTGGCGCGATGGACCATCCCAGGTTCTTCTTCGACCTTCGCTCACCGGACGCCTGGCTGGCGGCGGAGCGCGTCGTCGTCGTCCTGGGCACCGTCCCCGAGTTCGTGCCCGTCGAGCTCGCCGGCCTGGCCGCGGGTGACGTGGGCCCGTTTCGCTGCGCGGCCGAGATCGACGCCCACTTCGAGGACGTCCGCCGCCGCGCGGAGGCCCTGCAGGCGCTGCGACCGCGCCCGCCGGCGCAGTTTCCCGCCGACGACACGCACTTCGCGATGCTCGCCGCGACCTACGCCAAGCAGATCGGCAAGGTGGTCGCCTTCAGCCTCGCCGCCTTTCGCCAGGCGTATACGGCCGGGCGCGACCTGGCCGACCGCGACACGGTCTTCCTCGCGGGCGCCGCCGCCGAGATCCATCCGCGCGCGCTCGCCAAGGGCGCCGAGCTCAAGGGCACCGCGGAGCGCCTGCGCGTCGCCACGGCGCGCGCCGCGCAGGCCGGCGTGCTCGACGTCCCCGCGGTGCTCGCGACGGGGCGGGTCTTCCATGGAGACGCCGAGCTCCCCCTTGCCGCGGAGGCGCTGGCCGCGTGAGGGCCAATCGCGCCTACGAGCTGCGCGTCAGCGGGCGCGGCTCCGCGCCGATGATCGAGGTGCTGGACATCGACACGGGCGAGATCGCCCTGTTCTGGGATCTGCTGCCCAACCAGGTCGGGCGCATGTCCCGCGCGCTGCGCGCCGACCTGGCCCAGATGGAGGCCGGCGAGTTTCTCTCCAAGTGGCGCCGATGGGAGCCAAGCGGCGCGTGAGAGCTCCATTTCAGGTCCAGGCCCCATCTGCCGATCAGAAAGGGTGCGGCTGGGGCGGTCGTCCTGCCCACGGCCGTCCCGACCGCCGCACCCCCCGCCGATGTCCCGCCGCAGCTCACCGCCGAGCCACATGACCACCGGCCCCCCGCACCCCGCGCAGGCCCCGGATTCCGGCGTCCTGCGGCTCAACCGCGCGATGCGGCCCGAGGCCCGGTACAAGGCGCTCGTCGAGAGCCTGGCCGACGTCCTGATCGTGCTGTTCGACGCCCAGCTGCGCGTGTTGACGATGGAGGGCGGCGCCCTCGAGCGCCTTCCGGCGCCCGCGAGCACCTACGTCGGGCGGCGCGTGGACGAATTGTTCAGCCCCGAGCAGCTGTGCGAGGTCGAGCCCTGCTACCGCGCCGCGCTGGCCGGTGAGACCTCGGACTTCGACTTCGACACCGCCGACGGGACCACGTGGTGGACGCACGTCATCCCGATGGTCGACGACGACGGGCACGTCACCGGCGGCATGGCCAAGTGGCGCGACGTCACCGCCCGCAAGGCAGCCGAGCGCGCGCTCGAGCAGCACGCGCTCGAGCTCGAGCGCTCCAACGCCGACCTCGAGCAGTTCGCCTACATGGCCTCGCACGACCTCTCCGAGCCGCTGCGGATGGTGTCGGGCTACCTGAGCCTGCTCGAGCGCCGCTACGCCGAGGCCCTCGACGACGACGCCCGCGAGTTCATCAACTACGCCATCGACGGCGCCGCCCGCATGCGCGGCCTGATCAGCGACCTGCTCGCCTTCTCGCGCGCGGGCCGCGACGATGCCGTGACCGAGGCCGTCGACACCCAGCGCCTGGCCGAGGAGGCCTTCCGCACCCTGACCGCCGGCCGCGCCGGCCCGGAGCCCACGCTGCTCGCGACCGGGCTGCCGACCCTGACCGGCGATCCCCAGCAGCTCGGCCAGCTCTTTCAGAACCTGCTCTCAAACGCCCTGAAGTTCGTCGACCCCGGCCGCCCGGCCGTGGTCGAGGTGCGCGCCCAGCTTTTGCCCGACGGCGGCTGGCGCTTCGTCGTCGACGACGACGGCATCGGCCTCGACGCGGCCCAGGCCGAGCGGATCTTCGGCATGTTCCAGCGCCTGCACACGCGCGACGAGTTCCCGGGGACCGGGGTCGGGCTCGCGATCGCCCGCAAGGTCGTCGAACGCCACAGCGGGCGCATCTGGTGCGAGCCGCGCCCGGGCGGCGGCGCGCGCTTCGTGTTCGAGCTGCAGGCGTCGCCTTGAGCTGGTCCACCGTGCTCGACGAGCTCGCGGAGAGCCAGGACGTCGTCCGCGTGCTGCTCGTCGAGGACAATAGGGGCGACCAGGGGCTCGTCAAGGAGATGCTCCACGACGCCGGCGAGGGTGCCGTGCTCACCGTCTGCGAACGGCTCGAGGACGCGGTGCTCCCCGTCTCCCGCGGCCTCGCCGACCTGGTCCTGCTGGACCTGACCCTGCCCGACTCCAGCGGCGTCGACGGGGTCCGCCGTCTGCGCGCCGCGGCCCCGGACATCCCGGTCGTCGTGCTCTCGGGGCTCAACGACCAGCAGATCGCCGTCGCGGCCGTGCAGGCCGGCGCGCAGGACTATCTCAACAAGGACGAGGTCGACTCGGACAAGCTGTCGCGCGCGATGCGCTACGCCGTCGAGCGCCAGCGCACCGAGCGGCGGCTGGTCCGCCTCGCGCTCAGCGACCCGCTCACCGGCCTCCCCAACCGCGTCCTGTTCGCCGACCGCCTCGACCAGGCGCTGGCGCGCGCCGCCCGCGCGAGCACGCGCGGGCGCAAGCCGCCGCGCCTGCTGGTGATGTTCATCGACCTCGACGGCTTCAAGGCCGTCAACGACGAGCTCGGCCACCTGGCGGGCGACGCCCTGCTCGTCGAGGTCGCCGGGCGGCTGCTCGAGCAGGTGCGCGGCGTCGACACCGTGGCCCGGCTCGGTGGGGACGAGTTCACGATCCTGTGCGAGGGGGTGCAGAGCACGGACGGCGGGGTGACGCTGGCCAAGCGCATCTCGGCCCGGCTCTCCGAGCCCTACGCGATCGACACCGGCGTGGCGCACGTGAGCGCGGCGATCGGCCTGGCCATCGCCCTTCCGCTCGAGGAGGGCGCCGGCGAGCTGATCCGGCGGGCCGACGAGGCGATGTACGCCGCCAAGCGCAAGGGCTGGGGGTGTGTGTCGCTAGCGTCGCGGCCGTGATGGGCGACGAGACCGCCAAGGGCCGCACCGAGCAGCACGAGCTGTCGCGGCTGCAGCGGTCCTTCGCGCGGCGGGCGGCCGAGGCCAAGGCCACGATGCCGGACTTCAGCGCGGCCGTGCAGCTCGACCGCGCGCCGCGGGACGCCGCGCTCGTGCACGTCGTCGCGCGCGCGCTGCGGGCGGTCCCGATCGTCAACGGCGCCTATCGCGACGGGCGTGCCGAGCGGTACTCGCGCGTCAACGTCGGCGTGGCGCTGACCGGCCCCGTGGCGCCCACGCTGCTCGACGCCGACACCAAGTCCGTCGCGCAGATCGCGCAGGAGCTGCAGGGGCTGCGCGACCGCGAGCCGGAGGCGTTCACCGCCCCGGAGCTCGGGGGGGCGACCTTCACGATCAGCGGGTTGGGCGTCGCGGGCATCGCCTCGCTGGCGCCGGTCCTCGTCCCGCGCCAGGCCGCGGGGCTGGGCGCGGCCGGGGCGCACCTCACGCTGGTCTGCGACGCGCGCGTGCTCGGGCCCGCCGACGCCGGCCGCTTCCTCGCGCAGGTGCGCGAGGCGCTCGGCTAGCTCATCGCCGCCAGAGCCCGTTGGGGACGCGCTCCGGGTCCCGCCTGACCCCCGCCGGCGAGCGGTCGGTGTGCACGAACGCGCACAGCGCGCGGCCCGGCTCTGAGGCGGGGACGCACGTGCGGTACATCCCGGCCTCCACGCGGACCGCGGTCATGCCGGGCAGCCGCCCGAGGTAGCCCCGGGCCCGGCTGTGGACGTAGCCGGACATCGCGGCGAACGACGCCGCGCGATCGCGCTCCTCGCGCACGACGGCGGAGTGGTGGACGACGCCCGCCACGAGCAGGTTCGCGAACAGCAGCGCGAGCAGGACGGTCCCGCAGTAGTCGGCCGCGATCGCCCGCGGCAGGTCGGGTCGGCGGCGACGGACGAGCCACCCGGCGAGCGGGGCGAGCCCGCCCACGACGATCAGGTTGAACGCCATCGCCAGCAGCAGGCCGCCGACCACGCCGCCCGGCCCGCGGCCCGCGATCGGCAGGGCGTTGAGCAGCACGCCCTCGCCGACGGTGGCGACGACGAAGACCGGCCACTGCGTGGCACCCCGCAGGCGCCAGCGCAGGCGCGTCAGCTCGGCACGCTGCATCCCGGGCCAGCGTAGGCTCTGCTCCGTGCCGGAGGATCTGCTCGTCTGCCATCTCGGCCGCGTCGAGTACCGTGAGGCGCTCGCGCTGCAGACCGGGCTGCGCGCCGCCGTCCAGGCCGGCGAGTCGCCCGAGGTGCTGCTGTTGCTCGAGCACCCCGCCGTCTACACGCTCGGCCGCCGCTCGCAGCCGAGCGACCTCCCGATGGGCGAGGACTGGTATCAGGCCCAGGGGATCGACGTCGTGCGCACCGACCGCGGCGGGAAGCTGACCTTCCACGGCCCGGGACAGCTCGTTGGCTATCCGGTGCTCCGCGTCCAGCGGATCCCGGAGCACATCGCCGCGCTGGAGTCCGCCCTCGTCGACGCGCTCGCCCAGGAGGGCCTACGGGCGCGCGGGCGCGATCGCGAGGGCGCGGCGCTCACCGGGGTCTGGGTCGAGGACCGCAAGATCGCCTCGATCGGCGTCCACGTGTCGCGCGGCGTGTCGATGCACGGCTTCGCCGTCAACGTCGACAACGACCTGCGGCCGTTTGCGTGGGCGGTGGCCTGCGGCCTACCGGAGACGCAGATGACGTCGCTGTGCCGCGAGACCGGCCGTCCGGGCCGGCTGCCGTGCTTCCGCCGGCGTGTCGCGTACGCCGTCTGCCAGGCTCTCGGGCGCCGCCAGCGGCTGATCAGCCGCGCCCGGCTGACCGCGCAGCGGCCGGTACCCTCGCTGCGGTGAGCACCCGCGAACACGTCACCCGGTCGCGCGCCAATCCGGGGGGCATGGACGTCACGCAGGTGCTCGGCGGCACGGTGCTGCCGTTTCATTCGCGCAAGCCGGCCTGGTTCAAGGTCCCGGCCCCCGGCGGCGAGTCCTACCGCCGGCTGCGGGCCGAGATCGCCTCCGAGGATCTGCACACCGTCTGCCGGGAGGCGGCCTGCCCGAACATCGGGGACTGCTGGGAGCGCGGCACGGCCACCTTCATGATCCTCGGCGACACCTGTACGCGCCGCTGCGGCTTCTGCAACGTCAAGACGGGCAAGCCGACCTGGAGCGACCCGCTCGAGCCCGCGCGCGTCGCTCGCTCCGTCGCGCGCATGGGCCTGCGCCACGCCGTCATCACGAGCGTCGACCGCGACGACCTGCCCGACCTCGGCGCGAGCGTCTGGTGCGGCGTCGTGCGCTCGATCCGCCGGCAGTCGCCCGCGACGAAGATCGAGGTCCTCACGCCGGACTTCCGCGGCGAGGAGATGCCGCTCGCGCGCGTCGTCGCCGAGCGGCCCGACGTCTTCAACCACAACGTCGAGGTCGCGCCGCGGCTGTACCCCGTGGCGCGTCGCGGCTCGACCTGGGAGCGCTCGCTGCGCGTGCTGCGCAACGCCGGCGAGCTCGGCGAGGGGGAGGTCGCGACCAAGTCCGGCCTGATGGTCGGGCTCGGCGAGACCTTCGACGAGCTCGTGGACGCGCTCGCCCAGCTGCGCGCGCAGGGTGTCTCGATCATCACGGTCGGCCAGTACCTGCGCCCCACCGAGCGCCACCTGCCCGTCGTGCGCTACTGGCATCCCGACGAGTTCGGCGCGGTGCGCGACGCCGGGATGGCGCTGGGCTTCGATCACGTCGCGGCGGGCCCGCTCGTGCGGTCGAGCTACCACGCGGACGAGCACGTCGCGCAGGATCGGCCTGGCGTGGGGCCGCTCGCCGGCGCCGCTCCGGCGTGATCCCGCTCAAGGACACCAACCCGACGGCGACGTTCCCGGCCGTCACGCTGGCGCTGATCGCGGCGAACGTCCTCGTCTACTTCCTCTTTCAGCACGGGACGCTGTCGCTCGGCGACCCGAGCTCGCTGCGCTACAGGTGCAACCTCGTCGACTACGCCGCCGTGCCGCGCGAGCTCACGCATCCCGGATACGAGCTCGGCGCCTGCACCGAGATGCCGGCCTCGCGCTGGCTGACCCCGTTCACGGCCATGTTCATGCACGGCGGCCTCATCCACCTCGCCGGCAACATGCTCTTCCTCTGGGTCTTCGGGAACAACATCGAGGACGCCGTAGGCCGCGTGAAGTTCCTCGTCTTCTACCTGCTCGGCGGGGTGGCGGCGATCGCGCTCCAGGTCGCGGTCGCGCCGGACTCCACGGTGCCGACCATCGGCGCCTCCGGAGCGGTCGCCGCCGTGCTGGGCGGCTACATCCTGCTGTATCCGCGCGCCCGGGTCTGGACCTACGTGTGGATCGTGATCCTGCCCATCCCGGCGATGATCGTCCTGGGCCTCTGGTTTCTCCAGCAGGTGGCCTTCGGATACTTCGGGCTCACCGACCCCACGCAGGGCGTGGGCGGCGGCGGCGGGGTCGCGTACTTCGCGCACATCGGCGGGTTCGCCTTCGGCCTGCTCACGATCCGCTTCTGGGCGCTGCGCCGGCGGGGCGCCCCCACCGACCGGCTCGGCCTGTCGTGAGACGCCCGGTGGTCATCGGCGCGCTCGCCTTCCTGCTGTGGGCGGCGCTCGCGTTGCTCACGCTCTTCGTGCTGCTGACGCACGGCCCGGACATCCTCGTCCTGATCTCGCTCGTGCTCGTGGTGACGCTGGGCGCGGGCATCTTCGGCGCCCTGGGCGAGAAGCGCGGTCCCCGGTGAAGCGGGCCGCGCTGGCGCTTGCCCTGGCCGCCGGCCTCTCCGGGTGCGGCGACTCGGGAGTCCCGGCACCGGCTCCCAGGACGGCGGCCAAGCCGGCCGAGCCGGGCGCCGCGCTGGACCTCGGCACGGCCCCGAGCCCGCTCGCGGTGAACCTCGCCGACCCGCGCGACACGGTGCGTATCCACTTCAAGAAACCGCCGCGCGCGGGCCTGCTGTTCGACGTCGACACCGGCCAGGTGCTGTGGCGCCGCGAGCCCCTGAAGCGGCTGCGGATCGCGTCGCTGACGAAGATGATGACCGCGCTCGTGGTCGTCGACCGGGTCCCGCCGGGCGCCCACGTGCTGATCACCAAGCGCGCGCTGCACTACCAGGGCTCGGCGGTCGGGCTGCTCCCCCACGGCAAGCGGATCGGGGTCTCGACGATGCTGCACGGTCTGCTGCTGCCGTCGGGCAACGATGCCGCCCGCGCCCTCGCCCAGCGCGCCGCGGGCGGCTCGATCGAGCGCTTCGTGCGCCTGATGAACGCGCGCGCGTCGCGAATGGGCCTGACCTGCAGCCGCTTCAGCTCCCCCGACGGGTTCACCGACAGGGGCAACTACTCCTGCGCGGCGGACCTCGCCGCGATCGGGCGGGCGGTGCTGCGCTCGCCGCGGCTGGCGCCAATCGTCGCGCGCCGCCAGGCCGTTCTGCCGTTCCCGATCAAGGGCGGCAAGATCTTCCTCTACAACCACAATCCCCTGCTGCGCGCGCGCTATCGGGGCACGACGGGCATCAAGACGGGCTACACGAACGCCTCCGGCCCGTGCCTGGTCGCGACGGCGCGGCGCGGGCCGGTCAAGCTCGGGGCCATCGTGCTCGATTCACCGAACGACGGCGGTCAGGCGCGCGCGCTGCTCGACCGCGGCTTCCGCGCCGAACGCGCCCAGTAATCCTGCGCGCGGCGGGAGTCGGTAAGACTCCGGGGCATGCGCCGCGTCCTCGCCGCCGCCGGTCTGCTGGCCCTCGCGACCGCCGGGTGCGGCGGCGGCGCCCAGTCCTCCGCCACGGCGGGCGCCAAGCCGGGCGCCAAGGCGACCGCCACGCCGGCCCAGCTGCCGGGCGGCGGGCGACTCATCTTCGCCGGCCCGCGGCGCCGGATCGTGGCCTTCTACGGCCACCCGTCCGACGCGGCGCTCGGCACGCTCGGCATCGGCACGCCGGAGCGGGTGGCCAGGCGCCTGGAGCGCGTCGCCAAGCGCTACGAGCAGCCCGGCCGGCCCGTGCTGCCCGCGATGGAGCTGCTCGCCTCCGTGGCGACGGCGGCGCCCGGGGACGACGGCCTGTACCGGCGGCGCACGACCAACGCGGTCATCCGGCGCTACCTGCGAGCCGCGCGGTCGGTCGGCGCCCTGCTGATCCTCGACATCCAACCCGGCCGCGCGCAGTTCCTGCCCGAGGCCAAGCGCCTGCGGCGCTGGCTGCGCCAGCCCGACGTCAGCCTCGCCCTGGACCCGGAGTGGCACGTCGGCCCGACCGAGCTGCCCGGGCAGGTCATCGGATCCTCGGACGCCGGCGACGTGGTCAGGGTGGGCCGGTGGCTCGACGACCTCACGGCGGCCAACGACCTCCCGCAGAAGCTGATGGTCGTCCACCAGTTCACCGAGGGCATGATCAAGCGCCGCGAGCTGCTGCGGCCCTACAAGCACGTGGGCTTCGTGCTCAACGTCGACGGCTTCGGGTCCGCCGCCGTCAAGAAGGCGAAGTACCGCGCCTTCGCCAAGCTCGTGCCCTTCGCCTTCAACGGCTTCAAGCTCTTCTATCGCGAGGACACCGGGCTGATGACGCCCAAGCAGGTGCTGCGGCTACGCCCGGCGCCCGACGTCATCGTCTACGAATGAGGCGGCGGGCTAGGAGAAGCGCCGGGCGAGCGGCAGGTACACCGTCCGGGGCACGTAGCGCCCCGCGAGGCCCGCGGTCTTCCACTTCAGGCTCGGGACCACGGTGCGCCGCCCGCTCACCATCGCGTTGACCGCCTGCTCGGCGACCTGTCCGGCCCCGACGTAGGCGAGCTCCGGCCCGAGGCCGGCCTTGATGCCGGCGTTGTCCTCGAACTCCGTGTGCACGGGCCCGGGCAGCAGGGCGGTGACGGACGCGCCGGTGCCGGCCAAGCCGGCGTGGACACCCTCGCTGAGGCTGATCACGAACGCCTTCGTGGCGGCGTAGGTCGCCATGTGCGGCATCGGCTGGACGCCGGCCAGCGACGCCGTGTTGAGCACCGCTCCGGCGCCCGCCTCGACGAATCCCGGCAGCACGGCCCGCATCAGGTGATGCAGCGCCGTGCAGTTGAGCTCGATCATGTGGTGCTCGTAGTCGAGGTCGGTGCGCTCGAAGCGGCCGCTGTTGCCGTAGCCCGCGTTGTTGCACAGCCCGACGACCGAGCGGCCGGCGAGCACCGCGAGCAGCCGGTCGCGCTCCTCGCGCTCGGTCAGGTCGGCGGGCTCCACGGCGGCCGTGACGCCGAAGCCGTCGTGGAGCTCGTCGGCGAGCGCCTCGAGCTTCTCCGCCCTGCGTGCCACGAGCGTCACGCCGTATCCGCGGCGCGCCAGCTCACGCGCCAGCTCGGCGCCGATACCCGAGGACGCGCCGGTCACGACGACGGTGGTGTGCGGGTCGGGCTTCGGGAGGGCCATGTCGCGTGATCCTGCCCCGCGACGCCGGTCCGGACACACGGGCCGCCGCGTCAGCGCGGGTCGGCCGGCGCGTGGAGGCGCTCGATGCCATGAAAGAGGAGGTCCACGGCGACGCCGACCACGGCGTCACGGGGCACCTCGCGATGCTCCCACCACCAGGCAGCGAGCCCGTTGATGGCCGACTTCGTCCCCTCGGCCAGGAGCTCGATCTGTTGGTCGCGGCTCAGACCCGAGGAGGGGCGCCATTCTGGCGTGAGGGCGAACAGCGCGCCGATGGCCTCGCGTGCCCGCGCCATGACGCGCGCGTGGGCGACGGCGATGTCGGGATCGGTCGGCGGCTCGCGGAAGAGCATCCGCCAAGCGAACGGATGTTCCTCGACGTAGCTGAAGAAGGCCTCCACGCTCCGCCGCATCAGCTCCTCGGGCGACGCGGCGCTGACCGAGCTGGTAGCGACGATGAGCGCGTCGCCCTCCCGCTCCAAGAGCTCGATCTGGAGCTGCTTCTTGGAGGCGAAGTGGTCGTACAGGACCGGGATCGTGACCCCGGCCGCTTCCGCGATCTCCCTGATCGAGGCCCCGGCATAGCCCTCGGCCGCGAACACCTGGGTGGCGGCGGTGAGCAGCGAAACGCGGCGCTGCTGGGCGGAGAGGCGCCGACGCGGCGCGACCGAATCCATACCTATCGTTTGATAGGTTAGCGCGACCGTGCTCCGCTGGCCCTACACCGCGCGATTCTTCGGGACCGCCGACGGTCGCCTCGCCTACTACGACGAGGGTGATCCCGAGGCGGACCCGGTCGTCCTGCTGCACGGCAACCCCACCTGGAGCTACCTCTACCGCGCGCAGATCCCGCCGCTGCTGGCCCGCGGCCGGCGTGTCGTCGCGGTCGATCACCTCGGCTTCGGACGCTCCGACAAGCCCGACGACGTCGTGGTCTACCGGGTGCCCGCGCAGGCCGCGCGGCTCGAGGACCTCCTGGAGTCGCTCGAGCTGCGGGCGGCCACCCTGGTCGTACACGACTGGGGCGGGCCGATCGGCCTGCGGTGGGCGGTCCGGCATCCCGACCGCGTTGCCCGCCTCGTGGTTCTCAACACCTTCGCGCCCCGGCTGCCCGGGCCGATGGGCATGCGCTCCTCCACGTGGGCAGTCCGCACGCCCGGCCTCGGGTCGCTGCTGGTCCGCCGCCGGCACGTGATGACCGAGCAGTTTCTCTTCAAGGCCGGCCTGGCCGACCCGACAACGCTCGACGAGGTCGACCGTGAGGCGTACCGCGCTCCGCATCCCGACGCCGCCTCCCGCGCGGCGCTGCTCGCCTTCCCCCGCGAGATCCCCCTCGGAGGAGGCGGTCCGGTGGCCGAGCTCGGCGCAGAGAACGCCGACGGCCTCGCCCGCCACTTCGCGAACATGCCTGTGACGCTGGTCTGGGGCATGCGGGACGTGCTGTTCGGCCCCGAGGTGCTTCGGCTCTGGCGCGATTTGCTGCCCCACGCCGACGTGACCACCATCGCGCACGCCGGGCACCTCGTCCAGGAAGAGGCGCCGGATGCGGTTCGGACCGCCTTGATCCGAAGTGCAACGACACCGTGACAGGTGCCCAGGGCGGCCAGGCGCAGGCCGTCAAGCGCTCGCACAGAGTCGGCGGTTCGTCGGATGGGGTCGGGTAGCGTGGCGGGCATGAAGATCAGCGCACGCAATCAGCTCCGTGGGACCGTCCGGACGATCACCGAGGGCGCGGCGAATCGCAAACGTCGAGATCGACGTGGCCGGACAGCGCCTCGTGGCCTCGATCACGTCGAGGCCGCGCATGAGCTCGACCTGCAGCCGGGCAAGGAGGTCGTGGCAATCGTCAAGGCCTCCGACGTGCTCGTCGCCACCGACTGAACCCGCTGCCTAGTGGGGGCACGAACCCTGAAAGGTCCCTTCGATCTGCGCGGGAGTCAGGGCAGCTACCGGCCCTGCGCGCGTGCTGTCGCGAAATGGCTCTGGCCGTGAACTCCGAGCTTGCGGTACGTGTGCGATGCGACTCACGCGGGCTCGCACAACGAGCAGCTCGGGGTGCGGATGGCGTCCGACCACAGCAGGTCGTCCGCTACCTTGAGCGCCCCTGGGGGCGTGGTGATAACGGGAGCACACGGCCTTTGCAAGGCTGAGGTGAGGGTTCGATTCCCTCCGCCTCCATCAGCACCTCAGAAGCCGCTCAGCCGAGCGGCTTCCTTCTTTCGAGGTCTGGCTTGCCCTCGGTTTGCTGCTTTGCTGGAAGGCACCAGCCAGGTCGGACGCTGTGCAGGCGCAAGGGGTAGCCCCAGCCGTAATCCGGCGGCGGATCGCGCCGCATCAGCTGCCGCCATCGGTCTGCGTCACCACCAATTTCATCGACGGACGCTGACGACCAGAACGACGATCGCCGAGTAGCCGAGTAGCCGAGTACGCACGCGGCGGCCGCTGTCAAGCACTTGACACACATTTGATGCAAAGCCGGTTCCGCGGAACCTCTTTCGCGTCTGCCGTGAGGCGACGCTCGGAGATGCAGTCGGGCGGCCCAGCGGATGTGTTGGCTCGAGGTTCCGCGGCAACGGCTTGGAGGCCGCCTCATCTCCCAGGTGGCGTTTGGATCTTCGACACGCGGGCGCGTATCGATCCGTAGACGCGATCGCGTTGGGCTCCCCCGTGGAGCTTGCGATCATGGGGCTTGGTCATCGAATCGGGGGCGAGCTCATGCCGACACCCGTCACCCATCTCAACTTGAACGGCCTGTGGCTCTCGCTCGTGCCTGACAAAGCGGAAGCGCGCGCTGATCTCTCAGGCGCGACGCTTCCGCATGACGCGTGTCCACGTTGCTCACCAGCGCTGCCTTGCCGGCTGCTACCGCGCAGGCACCGCAGGGCTGAGGGAGCCCGTGTCGACGCCGGTAGGGTCGTGCGCATGGCAACGCGTTCAGCGGGACGGCGGTGGTCGACCGCGCCATCGATGACGTCTTCGCCTTCCTGGCCGCCGGGACGAACGACCCGGCGTTCAGCCCGCGGTGCACGAGATGCGCAAGACGACGGACGGGCCGGCGGGCGTCGGCACGACCTTCGAGAGCACGGTCAAGGACGCCGGGATGACGACGAGCCGGGTCTTCGAGCTCACGGCGTTCGAGGCGCCCACGAAGATCCGCTGGACCGAGCGGTCCAAGAACCTGATCACGGTGCCCGACGGGGGCTACGACCTCGAGCGGGTGAGTGACAGCCAGACGCGGATCACGATCCGCAACACGTTCGAGGGCCATGGATTCGGCAAGCTCATCCTCCGCTTCGCGCTCAAGAGCGCCGTCAGGGACGCGCCCGCGTTCGCGCAGCGCATCAAGGTGGCCGTCGAAGGGTCCTGACGCCGGCGGTCAGCTTCGTCATCAAGGCGCTGACCTGATGCGCGCGCGGATCGTTCGGCGAGCCCCTGCTCTCCTCGATGGCGGTCACGGGGACCGAACGCTGACCGAACCGCCCACAGCTCTCACACGCCCTCCCGGGCGACGGACCGCTCTTGGCGTCGGAATCCCCTGTTCCGTCTCGGCGCGGGGCACACCCTACTCGAGCCACAGCGCGGCGAGGTAGGTCTGCGACTCATCGGGGGTGCGGCCGCCATGGTGCCCGCGGAAGCGCACGCCGTAGTCGGCCGCCCAGCGCATCCAGGCCATGCGCCCGGGCGGGGGGAGGACGCACACCGATCCGAGGCGCTCGAGCAGGCGCGGGCCTGGGTCCGGACCGAAGGCGCCCTGAGCGAGCAGGTCGGCGACGGGGTGGACCTCGACGTGCGGGCTCAACGCGGCCACGGCACCCTCGATCTCCGCGTCCGGGACGTGCAGGAAGACGTCGCGGGCCGAGCCGGCCGGCCGCAGGTCGAGCTTGGCCAGGGGCGGGTGCAGGTCGTCGAGCCACAGCGTCGCGTCGGGGTCGACGTCGACCTGGCCGTGGTCGGCGGTCACCAGCAGCAGCGTGCCCGCCCCCGCTGCGTGCCCGATCGCCGCCGCGACGGCGTCCAGCACGTAGCCGACGGCGGCGTCGAAGTCCCCCGAGGCCGGCCCCGACAGATGTCCGGCGATGTCGATGCCGTGGAAGTAGACGTAGGCGTAGCCGCGGTCGAGCGCGGACACGGAGCGGATGGCGGCACGCAGCGCGTCACCGAGCTCTGCGTACGGGCGCAGGTCGGCGCCGCGGGCGGCGACGCCGTCGAAGGTCGACGGGCTGAAGTCCGCGGGCTGGTAGACGAGGGGGACGACGCCGCCGACGGCCAGCCGCTCGTAGAGGTTGGGCTGGGACGGCAGCAGGTCGCGCGGGTCGAAGCCCGCCGCGAGCAGCGTGTCGGGCCCGGGGTCGCCGGCGAAGGAGAACCGCAGCGGCGTGATCACGCGCCCGAGGGAGGGCTCGAGGACGTTCCATTCGTACAGGCCGTGCGACCCCACGGGCAGTCCCGTGTGCATCGTCGTGACGTGCGCGGTCGTCGTGGTCGGAAACTGCGCCTCCAACGGGCACACCGCCCCGTCGCGCAGCAGGCGCCGCAGGAGCGGATGGCGGTCGCCGTAGCGCTCGAAAAAGACCCGCCCGAACGCGTCGAGCAGCAGCAACACCACGCGATCGGCCCGCTCGGGCAGCCCCGGCAGGGAGGGCCCCCCGGCGCCGGTCAGGAGCCCCTCGACGTAGGGCGGGATGTCGGCGAAGCTGTACGTCAAGAACTGCGTCTAAAAGAAGAAGCCACCGCGCTCGAGCTCTTCCTGGCGCAGACGGGCAGCGGCCATGTAGCCACGGGTGCGGTCGGCCTTGGCCTGCAGGCGGACGTCCTCGGCGGCGACGGTGCCCTTCTCGGGCTTTGCCAGCGCAGCGGCGCGCTTGCTGGCGGCAGTGGCGCGAGATCCTGAAGAGGCTTTGCGGGGCGGCATGGGAAGGCCTTCCTAGCTCCTCGAGGGCTGTGCGCGGAGGTCGAGGGGCGAAGAGGCTCCGTGCAGAACGACACCTCAAGGTTAGCTCAACGCGCGGCGCCACCCGGCGGAACGGGCTCAGGGGCCGCGCGGCGTCCCTTCCGCGCGACCCTGAGCAAGACGGCCGGCGCGCTGTCCGGACGACCCAGGGCAGTGGGTCGCTCGGGCGTCACGCCGGCGCCCCCTCACGGGGACGGGCCGAACCATTATCCGTCGCTGGATCCGGTGGCCTGGACTCGTAGTCGGCACCCGGAGCGGGGAAGGCGCGCGACGGGCCTCGGGGGTCGATCAAGCGTCCAGAAGGACTTCGCCGTCGACGATCACGGTGACGTCGCCGCTGACCCGGACGCGGTCGCCGGCGATCTCCGCGTACAGGACGCTGCGCCGCCCGATCTCGACGCCCTGGACGATCTCGAGGCGCTCGCAGCCCGTGCGCGCCGCGACGTGCGCGCACAGCGGGCCGGCCGCCGATCCGGTCGCGGGGTCCTCGCCCTCGACGGCCGTGCGCACGAAGGAGCGCGCCGCCACGCGCCCCGTCTCCGGGTCGACATGCGCCAGGTAGAGCGTGAGCGCCTCCCGCGGGGCGAGCACCCGGGCGATCGCGTCGTAGTCGGGCAGCGCGCGCCCCAGCGCCGCGGGGTCGCGGACGCAGGCCATCGCCTGCCAGACGCCGGTGGAGACGAACTGGGCCGGCAGGTCCGGGGCGATCTCTGAGCCCGCGAGGCCGACGGCTCCGAGGACGTCCTCGGGATCGAGCTCGTCGCCGAAGCGGGCCGGCTCCTGGAGCATCGACGCGTGCGCGCGGTCGCCGTCGAGCTCGACGGTCACGGGCTGGCGCCCGGCGATCGTCTCCTGCGCGTAGGTGACGGCGCTCCTCCCGCGGGCGCGCGCGACGGCCACCGCGGTGCCGAGCGACGGATGGCCCGCGAACGGGATCTCGCCCGTCGGCATGAAGATGCGGTGGCGGTAGTCGGCGCCCTGCGCCGACTGGACGAACGAGGTCTCCGACAGCCGCATCTCCTGCGCGAAGCGCAGCATCGTGGCGTCGTCGAGGCCGTCGGCGTCGTGGACGACCGCCAGGCCGTTGCCCGTCAGTCGCTCGGAGGTGAAGACGTCGAGCAGCGTGAAGCGACGCCGGGAGATGCCCTACTCGTCGAAGTCGAAGTCGCGCGGCGGCTTCTGCTCGAACCACAGCCGGTCATGCTCCGGCGTCTCCTGAAGGAACTCGGGCGTCTCCTCGAGCAGATCCTCGCCCTCCTCGTCAGGCGCTACGTAGTCCGCGGGCGGCTTGCCGCCGGCCGCGTGGGCCTCGGCGGCCGTGAACTCGCTCGTCGACTGCGACGGGGGACGGCGATGGTCCAGCGCGTCGCCGAACGGGACCTCGTCGGGCTCGTCCTCGAGCCACGAGCCGCTCGCACGCGGTGGTGGCGGGGATGCCGGTGCCGGCGCGGCCGGCCGAGCGGGATCGACGGGCACCTCGGGCAGGCCGGGCAGGTACGCGGGCGGTCCGACGGGCGGGGGCGGCAGCTCGGCCTCCGCGGGCGGCTCGGGCGCGATGGGCGCCGCGGTCTGCGGCGGCTGGGCCGCCTTGCCCACCGGCCCGAAGGCCTCGGACTCCAGGCGTTGCACTTCGTTGTCGGCGGCACCGGAGCGGCGCTTGAGCTCCAGGTGCTGACGGATGGCGTCGTCGAGCGTTCCCATAAAGCATCCCTTGAAGTGAAGTTCGGCCGCGGCTGTCACAGACCTTCTCGAGCGGCTCCTACAAGGCTACCCAGCTTTCGCGACTCGATTCTTCCCGCGCCGCTTCGCCCGATACAGCGCCGCGTCCGCCGCCTGGACCAGCGCGTCCTTGTCCGCGACGGCGGACTGCGGGAGCGCCGCCGCGCCGACGGAGGCCGTGATCCGCACGACCCCATCGCCCCCGTGGAGCATCGGGATCTCGAGGCTCGCGATCCGCGCGCGCAGCCGCTCGGCGAACAGGTACGCGCCCTCGAGATCGGTCTGCGGCAGGGCGACGGCCATCTCCTCCCCGCCGTAGCGCGCCGGCTCGTCGATCTCGCGCGCTGTGTCGAGCAGCACCCGGGCGACCTCGCGCAGCACCTGATCGCCCTGCAGGTGGCCGTAGAGATCGTTGACGCTCTTGAAATCGTCGATGTCGAGCATGATCAGGCCGAGCGGTTGCCCGAAGCGCTTCGCCCGCTCGACCTCGATCGACATGACCTCCTGGAAGCGGCGGTGGTTGAACAGGCCGGTCAATTCGTCCGTGACGGCCTGGCGCTGCACGGTCTCGTGCAGGTCCGCGTTCTCCATCGAGACGGCGGCCTGCTCGGCCAGGTAGTTGAAGAGGTCCTGCTCGGCGGGCGTGAAGGGCCGTCCTGCGCGCGCGACGGAGACCAGGCCGACGACCTTCGTCCCGCCGCCGGACGGGCGCAGAGGGTGCGAGAGGGCGTGCGCGTCGCCGTCGCTGAGCTCGGCCGCGTCGAGTGTCTCGAGCACCTTGGCCTCGACGACGTCGAGGACGGGCCGCAGCGCGCCGAGCTCGCCGACGACCGCGTGCTCGGCGAGCGCGCCGCCGGGCGCGTCGCGCACGCTGGCGCGCCCGACGTCGGCCGCGACCCCGTCGACCGCCGTCTGGACGACGATCTCCAGCAGCGCGTCGCGGTCCAGGCCCGTCGCCAGGGCGCCGCCGACGCGGCGGACCGCGAGCTGCAGGCGCTCACGCTCCGCGCCCAGCTCGTCCAGGCGGGACTCCAACTGGCGCGCCATCGCGTTGAACTCGCTGCCGAGCGCGGCGAACTCGTCGTTGCCCTCCGTCGGGACCTTCACGCCGAGCTCCCCGCTCCCGAGCCGGCGCGCGGCCTGCAGCAGGCGCTGCATCTGCGCCTGCAGGGATCGCGAGAGGGCCAGCGCGAAGGCGAACGCGAGCAGCAGGAAGGCCGCCAGCAGCCCCGCCACGAGGTAGCGGTTCTTGTGCGTCGCGTTGCCCGTCGCCCGCGCGTCGGCGAGCAGTCGCACGGTCGTGCGGGCCGCGTCCTCGAACGACTGGGTGGTGAAGGTCGTGAGGCGGTAGGTCCGGTCGCCGAGCCGCTTGTCGCCGTGGTCGGGCAGCTTCACGCCGGTCGCGCCGGTGAGCGTGGACGCCGAGACCCCGCCGGGCCCGGCGACGATGACGTCGAGCCCGGTGAGCTTGTGCACGGCGACGGCGAAGCCGCGCGCTCTGGTGACCGACGTGCGCAGCGAGCCGGCGGCGGCGCCCCGCCGGTCGACGAGGTCGGTCGTCGCGCCGGCGATCGCGTCGCGCGCCCCGGTCTCGTGGCGGGTGCCGTCCGCGAGCCGCAGCACCGCGCGCGTCGCACCCGCGCGCCTGGCGCCGGCCGCGAGCTGGGCATCGATCGCGCCCGGGTCCTTCGAGGCGATCGCCGCCGCGAGCGCCGCGGAGCGACCGATGCTGCGCCCGGCCGCGGCCGCCGCCGCCTCCTCCTGGCGGAACAGGTTGCCTGCCGACTTCTGCGCCTGTGCCAGGCGCGCGTCGCTCTTGCCCTGCTCGGAGTCCGCCACGAGCCGCAACAGCACGAGCGTCACCATCACCATCGGCAGGATCACGATGGCGACGAAGAACCAGCTGAGTCGAGCGCGGAAGCTTCTTGGAAACATTGTGAGGCCGAGCGGCGGCCGAGCGTACCCTTCCCCAGTGACCCGCGACGCCAGTACAATCGGCCACCCACGGCGCGGGCGGTAGCCCGCAGGTCCGTGGCCCGGGGCTATAGCTCAGTTGGGAGAGTGCCTGGATCGCACCCAGGAGGTCGTCGGTTCGAGTCCGACTAGCTCCATCGCCCGGGTTTCGCGGCCTCTACGCGGGATTCGGGCGTTTGCGTTCTGGCGGACGCGGAACGCGGCGCGGTCTTTTGAGGATCAGACGACGTGGCTGGCGGTCAACTGCTCAAAAAGACTGCTGTGGCGCAGCTGATACGTGTCGCGTGGCACACGGTCAAGATGCGAGCAGAGAGGTTCGAAGTCGGTAGCGATTGGCGTAGCTGCCGCTGATGGCCCCGTGCTCGCGACCGACAGCCGGACCATGAGGCCTTGCTCGCCCACGGCTCCTCGACTGGTCGTCGATCGGACCTTCCCGGCTCGTACTCGAATGCCGCCCGGCTCCCGAGTACGGTTTCTCCCGTGCTGACGCGGATCGAGATCGATGGGTTCAAGACCTTCCGCGAGTTCACGCTGGATCTTCAGCCCTTCAACGTGATCGCCGGCGCGAACGCCAGTGGCAAGTCGAACCTGTTCGACGCCATCCAACTTCTCGCGCGCTTGTCGGAAGCGGACCTTCGAACTGCTGCCAGCAGCCTACGAGGAGAGCCATACGAGCTGTTTCACCGGGGGTCCGACGGCTCCGCATCGCACAAGATCAGTCTGGCCGTCGAGGTGCTGGTTGAGCCGACCGTGAAGGATCCTTGGGGACAAGTACACGACCTGATCCAAACCAGGATCCGTTACGAGGTCGACCTAGAGCGTCGCGTCGAGCGCGGCTTGGAGCGGTTGTACGTGGTAAGGGAAGCGGCAAAGCCCATACGGGCGTCGAAGGATACCTGGGCAGCGCCGTTCAAGCGCAACCACGATCCGTTGATCGTCCCCCGCCTCCGCTACAACCGGCAGAACGATCTGTTGGAGACCAAGGTGGAAGGGGGCGATCCGCTCTTCCGTATCGGCCAGGACGGAAATGCGGGTCGCAAGCGACCAGCTGTTGCAGCCGAAGCGACCGTTCTCTCGTCGATCACTTCTGCGGAGTTTCGCCACCTGTACGCACTGCGGCAGGAGCTCCGATCCTGGAGATTCCTGCAGCTCGACCCGGCCGGGCTGCGGGACTCAGTGGATCAGCACGCTCCAGAGCGGCTCGAGCCCAGCGGCTGGAATCTCGCAGCCGTGCTCGCGCGAATCCGCGCAGAGACCGCCGACGACGACGATAAGAACGGCCTCCTGACCGACCTGTCGGCCGACCTCGCACATCTGGTGCCCGGCATCACCGGCATCCACATTCGAGAGGACGACGCGGAACGTCAATGGCAGATCCTGATCAGAACCCGGACGACTGGGGACTACAGCAGCCGCGTCGCCTCCGACGGCACGCTCAGGCTGCTGGCATTGCTCACCGCGCTAAACGATCCGCGGTTCGGCGGAGTCATCTGCTTCGAAGAGCCGGAGAACGGCGTGCATCCGGGCCGGATCAAGCCACTGATCGAACTTCTCCGTGGTCTCGTTTCTTGGGAAGGCACCGCGGAGGAGGAGGATGGGGGCGAGCCGCTTCTGCAGCTCATCCTCACGACTCACTCCCCAGTTGTGGTGGCGTGTCTGGACGCCGGTGAGGGCGTGTTCTTCGAGTCCGCCACTGCGCTCGACGGAAAAGGCCAGCCAGGTGACGTCGTGACGCGAGCGCGGCTGGTTCGGCAGGAGGTTCAGGAGACTCTCGATCCGGCTGAGGTCGGACATCTGGTGACGCACGGCGAGGTCGCCCGCTATCTCGCAACGGCAGGCGGCGAGTGACCCGTCGATGGCTCGGATTAGCGCTCTTTGCCGAAGGCCCCACTGACCACCGGTTCCTCGACGAACTTCTTCGGCGCGCGGTCGAGCACGTGCTGGTGGACGCCGGTCACGCCGTTGACCTGAGTCCCGTCCAGCGACTGCCGATCGAGCGCGATGAGAGCCGGGCAGCCCGGATCGCGGCGGGCGCACAACGGTTGCAGGGCGCGTTTCACCTCTTGTTCGTCCACGCCGACGGAGCTGGAGATCCAGAGCGTGCTCACGTAGAACGCGTTGCTCCTGGGCTCGACGCCATGAACGCAAAGCTTGGCGGTTCGGGCCGCTGCGGCGTCGGCGTCGTGCCCGTTCGGGAAACCGAAGCCTGGGCCATGGCGGACACCGAGTCTCTGCGCGAGGTCCTCGGGACGACCCTTTCGGGCGAGCAGCTTGGTCTACCCCGCACAGGTCCCGAGATCGAGGCGCTTCTCGATCCGAAGGCAACTTTCGCATCGGTCGTCCGGGCGGCGCGCCCCGGCCGGCACAGTCGGCGTCGCCCGGCGCCGGTGTCCTTCCTCGACCTTCTTGGGCAACAGACGCGGATCTCCGAACTGAAGCGCCTCGGCGCGTTCTGCACCTTCCAAGGCGAACTGCGCGCGGCGCTGCACGGCCTCGGATTCGTTTAGAGTTTGCTACCAGTACGCGGAACCCGCATGCGACCTTGGTACCAGCGCCATCCCCCGGAGCGACCAAACCGGCGGAGCGGCGCTGACCGGTACGGAAGCTATGGGGCGGACGGCTTCGCTCGCCTCGACGAGCCGCTCCATGACGGCGAGCGCGACGAGCAGCTCGTCGGTTCCCACCGCCCGGCCCACTCGGTCGGCCCAAGGGTGCTACACGAGCGAGATGCGTCGGACCGTATGCCTCGAGCGTCGCCTGGGGCAGCAGGCCAAGAAGCCCGAGCGTCGCGGCGGCGAACTGCACGGGGCTGTCGGGTCCGGCGGTGACCAGCAGCCCGTCGTCGTCGACAACCGCCCGCGTCCTCGTATAGGGCGCCACCCGCGTAGCCGCTGGCCGCGAGGTACTCCGAGGCGGCGCTGGTGTGCCGCCGGTCGTCGAGCAGCCCCGCCCGGGCCAAGCCGTACGTGGCACCGCAGATCGCCGCGACCGGCGTCCCCACGGCCAGGAAGCGGCCCGCGAGCTCGGCGAGCATCGCCCCGCGGTCGGCGTCCCACAGCTCGGCGCTCGCCAGCGTGCTGTCAAGCGCAAGCGAGCCCAGGGCCGACTCGCGCGGGAGAGGTGTGCGCCTGTAGCCTCAGATCATGCGGTCGGTCGCTGAGTTCGTGCTCATCGCGGTGGTGGTGACGCTGACGCCGGGGCCTGGGACGGCGACGATCGTGCGGGTCGCCGCTCGCGATGGGCGGCGCGCGGCGATGTCGGCGATCCTGGGCAACAGCGCCGGCGTGCTCGTCTGGGGGGTGCTGTCGGCCGTGGGCGTCTCCTCGCTCATCCTGGCCTCCCAGGTCGCCTACGACGCGTTGCGCATCGGTGGCGCCGCGGTGCTCGTCGTGCTCGGGCTCCGCTCGCTTCTCGGGCGTCGTGACGGCGAAGGCGAGCACGCCGAGGCGAGCACGCGCGGCCGGGCCGGCTGGCGGGCGGGATTGGCGACCAGCTTGTCCAATCCAAAGCTGGCGGTGTTCTTCGTGGCGCTGTTTCCGCAGTTCCTGACCCGCGGCAGCCCGGTCCTGCCCTACGCGCTCGCCATGGCCGCAGTGATCGTTTCACTGGACGTCGTGTGGTACTCCACGCTGGCCTTCGCCGTCGATCGCGCCCGCAGCCTGCTCAGATCTCGGGTGCAGCGCGGCCTGGAGCGCATGACGGGGGCCGTCATGGTCGGCCTCGGCCTGAGGCTGGCAGCCGAAGCCCGATAGCGGATCCGCTCGCAACGGCATGACCTCACACGATCCCCAGGCCGAGCTGCAGTCCGACTTCAGCAGCGACGGCGCGACCGCCGAGCCCTGGAGCGCCGCCGTCGCGCAGCTCCACGACGCCGAGGTCTTCTGGATCTCCACCGTCCGGCCCGATGGCCGCCCGCACGTGACGCCGCTGATCGCGGTGTGGGACGACGACGGCCTCTGGTTCACGACGGGCGAGACCGAGCGCAAGGCGCGCAACCTCGCCCAGAACCCGTCCTGCATCCTCACCACGGGCTGCAACCGGATGGGCGAGGGCCTCGATGTCGTCCTCGAGGGGCAGGCGGTCCGCGTGCAGGACGAGGCCGCGTTGCAGGCGCTCGCAGACGCCTACATCGCCAAGTACGGCGAGGGGTGGCGCTTCGTCGTCCGCGACGGCGCGTTCACGCACGAGGGACTACCCGAGGGCAGCGTCTCGCTCGCGTTCCGCCTTGACTTGCACAAGGGCCTCGGCTTCCGCCGCGGCGACGTCTACAGCCAGACGCGCTGGCGGGTCGGCGGTCCGTGACCTCGAGAGACCGGCGGAGGATGGGCCGGCCGAGCTCGACGATCCCCGCCTGGCGCTGCGGTGACTGCGCTCCCTGGCCTCCGCGTCCCAGGAGATCCAGGTGCCCCCTCACTCGATCCAGCGGTCGTCGACCGGCTCGCCATCGCCGCGGTGATGCGGCCCGAAGGCCAGAAACTCGAGGCCGTCTCCGCCCGCCTCGAAGGGGCGAGCGACCTCGGGCGCGGCGCGGATCGCGTCCAGCGGCCGGACGGCGGCGATCTCCTCACCGAGCTTGACCTTCCCGCTGCCGCTCAGGATCACGTAGACCTCCTCGGCGCGCGTATGGCGGTGCGAGAACGGACTGCGCTTACCCGGCCGGAGACGGAAGTGGGTCACGCCCGTGTCATCGGCGGCGAGCGCCGATCGGGCCACGCGCGCCTCCCATCGGTCCTCGAAGCCGCTTCCAGGCGCCGCGTCCTCGACGTCGATCAGATTTATGTGCGTTAACGGGCAGTCAGCGAGTACCCCCGGTACAGGTGGCGGCGGTACGGCGGCGGAGCTCGAAGTCTGAGCGCTCGCTGCCGACCAGCTCCTGGACGTTCTCGGCTCCGCACGCGCTCACTCGCTCCGCCAGCCCGCGGTTGATGCGCCGCGGCCAGAGCGGCCCGCCGTAGACGAATCCGGTGTACGCCTGGACGAGGGTCGCGCCGGCGCGGATGCGCTCCCAGGCGTCGTCGGTCGTCTCGATGCCGCCGACCGCGATCAGCACGAGGCGATCCCCGACGCGAACACGAAGGCGGCGGAGCAGCTCGAGCGACCGACTCTGCAACGGGCACCCGGAAACGCCTCCTGGCTGTTGAAGCATCGCCGGGTCTGACTTGAGCCGATCGCGTCCGATCGACGTGTTGACCGCGACGAGTCCATCGATCTCCCGCTCGATCGCGAGGTCGGCGATCGCGTCGACCTCCTCGTCGAGAAGGTCGGGGCTGATCTTGATGAGCATCGGCCGCGATTGGCCCATCTCCGCGAGCTCCTGGCGGACGCCGTCGATCAGCTCCTCGAGCAGTCGCACCGATTGCATGCCGCGCAGGCCCGGAGTGTTCGGCGAGCTGACGTTCAGGACCAGAAAATCGCTGAGCGACCCCAGTTGCCGAACGACCGCGCGGTAGTCGGTTGCCGCCTGGTCGAGCGGGGTGTCCTTGCTCTTTCCGACGTTGGCGCCCACCAGGGTGCGGCCCGATCGGCGGCTCAGCCTCGCCGCAGCAGCCGAAGCCCCGGCGTTGGGAAAGCCCATGTGGTTGAGGAGACCGCGGTCGTCGACCAACCGGTGCACGCGCGGCCGGGGGTTCCCGGCTTGGGCGTGCGGTGTCACGCTGCCGATCTCGACGAAGCCAAAGCCGAGCGAGCCGAGGCTCTCGAACCACGTGGCGTCCTTGTCCATCCCAGCGGCCACGCCGAGCGGACTCGGGAAGGTGAGCCCCAGCGCGCGAACCTCCAGGCGGTCGTCGCGCCGAGCCAGCAGCGCGCGAAGCAGCCTCGCGACGCCGGGCACGGAGGCGACCGTCCGCAACGTGCCGGCAGCCAGGGCGTGCGCGTCTTCGGCATCGATGCGCCGGAGGACCAGCTTGAAGAGCAGGCGATAGATCACGGCCAAGGCCAACCGAGAGGGTGCGCGGCTCCGCGCACCTGCGGGAGTCAGGGTAGGCGGCCTCTGGATGCGTCGGAGCGAACTGCCGTCCCGGACGGATTCGCACAGGATGCGCGGGGCTGGATGGTAGGGCTACTCCGCCGGGTGGTTGGTGTCGCCGGAGCCGATCGCCTGGCTCGTGCGTGTGAGGGTGACGAACAGGACGCCGCCGATCATGTTGCCGGCGACGGCGATGACGAAGTTCAGCGCCACGTCGTCGAGGCCGACGTCACCGCCGAAGCGCATGGCGAAGATCAGCTCGAGCGTGACGACGATGACGTGGTTGAACGCCCCCAGGGCCAGGAGCACGCCGGCGATCCACGCCACGGCGATCCGTCCGCCCGGCGTGCCGACGCCCTCGACCATCCAGGTCATCACCGTGATCAGCGCACCCCCGGCCACGGCGCTGAGAAACGCGCTCCAGTGGCCGTGCTGGCCAACCTTCTCGGCGACATCCACGAGCGCCGTCCCGGAGCCCTCCGGGAGGACCCCGGTCGAGCTGGCGATGAGGATCAGGGCCGTCCCGCCGGCGATGTTCATGATCGGCGAGATCGTCCACAGCTTCGCGAGCTTGAGCTTGGACAGCTTGCCCCTGCGCAGGGCGGTCACCGGAAGCAGGAAGTTCTCCGTGAACAGCTCCGAGCGGCCCACCACGATGAAGATGAAGCCGATCCCGAATCCGAGCGAGCCGAAGAGATGCGCGGCCTCGGGACCGAAGTGGGGCGTCATCGCCGCGGTCGCGGCCGCCAGCGCGATCACCCCGAAGACGATGTCGAAGCCCGCGACCAGCGAGGTCGTCGTGAGCTCGAGCGATGAGCGCTTCAGGCGCCGCTCGCCCTCATCGCGCGACGCGGCGAACATCTCGTGAGGCTCCGGCGCCTCCTTCGGCTTCTCCTTCTCCGGCGCGCGCTCATCGGCCATGGCCGCTAGTTCTGCCCGTTCGCCGCGCCGCGGAACCGCCGCTTGCGGTCTTGCGTCCGGCCCTGCGTACACTCGGCCACATGGCCGCGATCGATGCCTCGACCGAGATCCGCGCCTCGATCCTCGACACGATCGGCGACACGCCGATGGTGCGCCTGAGCCGCCTGGAGCCGGACCTGCGCCCGCAGCTGGTCGCGAAGGTGGAGACGTTCAACCCCGGCGGCTCGATCAAGGACCGGGTCGCCCTGCGCATGATCGAGGCGGCCGAGCGCGACGGGCAGCTCAAGCCCGGCGGGACGATCGTCGAACCGACCTCGGGCAACACGGGCACCGGACTGGCGATCGCCGCGCGGCTGAAGGGCTACCGCGTGATCGCCGTGATGCCCGACAAGATGTCGCGGGAGAAGATCGACCTGCTGCGCGCCTACGGGGCCGAGGTCGTCGTCTGCCCCACCAACGTCGACCCGGATTCTCAAGAGGCCTACTACCGGGTCGCCGACCGGCTGACCGCCGACATCCCCGGCGCCTTCCAACCCAACCAGTACGCCAACCCGGCCAACCCGCAGACGCACTACGACTGGACGGCGCCGGAGATCTGGCGCCAGACCGCCGGCCGGCTGACCCATCTGGTCGTCGGCGTCGGAACGGGCGGCACGATCAGCGGCACCGCGCGCTACCTCAAGGAGCGCAACGCGGACATCGAGATCGTCGGCGCCGACCCGGTCGGCTCGATCTACTCGGGCGACGAGGTCAAGCCCTACCTGGTCGAGGGCGTCGGGGAGGACTTCTGGCCGGCGACGTTCGACCCCGCGGTGGTCGACCGCTACGTGACGGTCTCCGACGCGGACGCCTTCCTGACCACCCGCCGGCTCGCGCTCGCCGAGGGGTTGCTCGTCGGCGGCTCGTGCGGGCTGGCCGTGCACGCCGCGCTCGTCGTCGCGCGCGAGCTCGGCGACCCGGACGCGCTCGTCGTGGCGATCCTGCCCGACGGCGGGCGCGCCTACCTGTCGAAGATCTTCAACGACGCGTGGATGACCCAGCACGGGTTCCTTCCCCGGGCCGGCGAGCGGACCGTCGGCGACGTCCTGTTGGCCAAGCCCGGTGCCGGGGAGATCGCGCCGATCGTCGTCGTCGAGTCCCACCAGACGGTGCGCGAGGCCGTCGCGCTGCTGCAGGCCCACCGCGTCTCCCAGCTCGCCGTCGTCTCCGCCAGGGACCGCGAGATCGTGGGGTCGGTCGGGGAGCGCGGCCTGCTGCGCCACGCCATCGGCGACCCCGACGTGCTCGAGTCCGAGGTCGCCGCCGTGATGGAGCCGCCGTTTCCCTCCGTCTCCACCGAAGACTCCGTGCGCGACGCGATCGAGCTGCTCGCCGGGCCGCGGCAGGCGCTGACGGCGTGCGAGGACGGCAGGCCGGTGGGCATCGTGACGCGGTCGGACCTGCTCGAGGCGCTGGCCCGGTGAGCCGCGAGCTGCCCGACGACGTGCGCTTCGCCACACGCGCGGTCCACGCCGGCCTGCAGCCGGACCCCTACACGGGCGGCGTGGTGCCCGCGATCCACCAGGCGACCACCTACGTGCAGCCGGCGCCCGGGGAATATGTCGAGGACTACGACTACTCGCGTTCGGCGAACCCCACGCGCTCGGCGCTCGAGCGGGCGCTGGGCGAGCTCGAGGGCGGCCTGGCCAGCGCGTTCTCCTCCGGCATGGCGGCCGAGCACGCGATCATCACCGCGCGCTGTGGGGCCGGCGACCACGTGGTCCTGCCCGACGACCTCTACGGTGGGACCTACCGACTCGTGGACAAGGTGCTCGCGCGCTGGGGCCTCGAGTACACGCTGGTCGACGAGCGCGACCTCGACGCCGTCGCCGCGGCCGTCGACCCGGGACGCACGACGCTCGTATGGATCGAGACGCCGACCAACCCGACGCTCAAGATCGTCGACATCGCCGCAGTCGCCGAGCGCGCCGGGGACGCGCTCGTCGTCGTCGACAACACGTTCGCGACGCCGTTCAACCAGCGGCCGCTCGAGCTCGGCGCCGGCGCCGTCGTGCACTCGACGACCAAGTACCTCGGCGGGCACTCCGACGTCGTCGGCGGCGCGGTCGTCGTCACCGATCCGGCGCTGCACGAGCAGGTGCGCTTCGTCCAGAACGCGGTCGGCGCCGTGCCGGGGCCGCTCGACTGCGTCCTCGTGCACCGCGGCCTGCGCACGCTGCCCCTGCGCATGGCCGCCCACGCGGCCAGCGCCGAGGCGTGCGCGGCCTACCTGCGCGAGGCGCCCGAGGTCAGCGAGGTCTTTCACCCCGGCTTCGGCGGGATGGTCTCCTTCCGCCACCCCGACGCGGCGCGCATCGCCGCGGCCACGCGCATCTTCGCGCTCGCCGAGTCGCTCGGCGGGGTCGAGTCGCTGATCGAGGTGCCGCAGGCGATGACCCACCGGGCCGTCGAGGAATCCGCCGCGGCCGTCCCGGCCGACCTCGTGCGGCTGTCGTGCGGCATCGAGGCGCCCGAGGATCTCGTCGCCGACCTGCGCCGCGCGATCGGCCAGCGCACCACCCTGACCGCCTGACGGCGGTCGTCTGGCACTCAGAACGCTCTCCGGGCCTTCGGCTCGGCTAGCGCCTGTGCCGGGCCAGGCGCAGGCCGCCCCGGCGCTCCCCGCCCTCCAAGGCCGCGAGGGCGGGCACCAGCTCGCTCGTCACCAGACCGCGCTGCCGGGTGACCTCGTCGACGATCTCGAAGGACCGGGCGATCCGGTCCGGAGCGTCGACGATCACCGTCACCACCGGCACGTGCCTGCGCAGTTGAACGAGTTTGTCCCCGTGCGGGGCGTGATCGCCATGAAACCCCCAGACCCCGCGCAGCGAGGTCGCCCCCGCCGCGCCCGACGCGCGCAGCCGGCGCATCAGCTCGATGTGCTGCGCACGCCCGCCGGCCATCGCCTGCTCGGAGCTGTACACCATGATCTTCTGCCACAGCGCGAGCCCGTGCTCGTCGCTGCCGGGCAGCACGGACGGCCGGGACATGAGCTCGCCGTCGCGCTTGCACAACTCGACCCGCTCGAGCGTGACCAAGGGCTTGCGGAGCAGTCCGCCGAGCTCTGAAAGGACGCAGGCGATCTCCTCGCCCGAGGCGATCGCGATGATCATCAGCGGCACGTCGGCGTTGCGCCCGAAGAAGGCGGCGCGCTCGCGATCCCCGTGGGCGGTGCCGTCCACGCCCAGGAGCACCGTTGCGCCCGCGATGCCGCGCCGGTGCAGCAGATCGCAGACCGCGACGTAGGCCGGCGTGCGGAACACCTGCTCTCGACGACCGACGTAGACGGTGAGCTTCGTCGCGTGGTGTGCGTCCTCCGGCAGCGTGACCGGGGAGAGCTCGCCGGTGAGCATGCGCGCGCGCTCGAGCGTCACCAGCCCGTGCTGCTTGATCGCCGCGACGTCGTCGAGCAGCGCCTCGATGCGCTCGCGGGCATCCACCGCCACGGAGACCAGCGGCAGGTCCTCGGACAGCGTGAGCAGCCGATCCGTGCGGAGGTGGTGCTTGCGCCCGAACCCCTCCACGCCGCGCAGGAGCACGCTCGTCCGGACGCCGTGGCGACCGTACAGGTCCAGCAGCGCATCGGCGACGAAGGCGTCCTCGGTGCGGTGCCGCTCACCGCCGTAGGTCGTCAGCTTCAGGCAGTCCTCGTTCACAGCGACGCCCCCAGCCGTCGTCCGGCCCATGCGGCGGTGACGCCGAGGACGAGGCTGACGGCGAAGTTGAAAAACCCGAGGCGCAGCTGGCCGTCCTCTCCGAGGCGGTGGCTCTCGAGAACCCAGGTGCTGAAGGTGGTGAACGCGCCGATCAGCCCGGTTCCGGCCACCCGGTAGGCGTCCTCGCTCAGCGCGGCGCCCACGAGCAGGCCGAGGATCACCGAGCCCAGAAGGTTCACCACGAGCGTCCCGTAGGGAAAGTCGCGCCCGACGCGCCGGGCGACCGCGCCGTCGACCAGGAACCGGGCGACGGCCCCGAGGCCGCCGAGCAGGCCGACGCCCACGAGGACGAGCGCGTTCACGCCGTCACCCGTCCGCGCCGCAGCACGTTGGTCGCCACCGACACCGCAAGAAAGCCGACCCCGACGCTCCCCGCCGCGTAGCCCAGGGCCAGCGGCACGTGGCCGCCGTCGAGCATGCGCAGGAGCTCCACCTGCATCGTCGAGAAGGTGGTGAGGGCGCCGCAGAACCCGGTACCCAGCAGCGGCCGGCGATAGGTCGACAGCGGCAGGCGCTCCTGCAGCCGCGTCGTGAAGTAGGCGAGCGCAAACGCGCCGGCGATGTTCGCGACGAAGGTCGACCACGGCCACTGCCCGGCGTCAGCGGGCAGCAGCTCAGCGAGCGCCAGGCGAGCGACCGCCCCGGCGAAGCCGCCCGCGAAGATCGCCGCGAGCTCGCGGCGGTCACCCAGCATCCAGGCGGCTCGCTTCGATGCTCATGTCAGCGCTCCGGCTCGCCGACCACGAGAACCGGGACCGTCGCGGCCGCGATGAGCCTGGGAGCGACCCCCTGGAGCAGGAGTCTCCCTGCACGTCCTGATCGGTGGTGCCCCGCGACGATGAGATCGAACCCGTGCTCATGGCAGTACTCGAGCAGTGCCGCGGCGGGATCCGCACCCTCGATGATCTGGTGCTCGACCTCCACGCCCGCCCGCTCGGCCCGATCGCGGACCGCCTCGAACGTCTCGGTCAGATGGCGGCGCGCGCCGTCGGCGGACTCCGCGCGGTCTGACGCCGTCTCCGCGTGGGCGGGCGAGTAGGCGATCGACACGGCGACCAGCTCCACGTCGTAGCGACGGCCGAGATCGATGGCCAGGTCAAAGGCCCGGAGGGCGACGGCCGAGCCGTCCCAGGCGATCAGGATCCGCTGGAACATCAGTGCAGGATGGGGACGAGGGCGAGCACGACGACCAATACCGCGAGCATGTAGAGCAGGTAGTCCCCGAGCCGGCCGGACTGCAGCCGGCGGACTCGGGAGGCGGCGGCGAGCGCGAGGCGGGACGCCGGGCGGTACAGGAACGCGTCGACGGCGAGGACGACGCGGGTCTCCAGAAGGAGCCTCTCGCCCGCCGCGTCCTCCGGATCGGCCCGCACCCCGGTCCGGAAGCCGAGCGGCCCCCGCAGCACGACGCGGATCGGATTCGAGTACGACGACGGGCGGTATTGGACGGCGGCGAGGTCGGCGCCTGAGCCGGTCACCCAGACCGGTTCGCGGCGGACGCCCGGGCGCATCGCCGCCCGGACGAAGATCAGCGCCGCGACCGCGTAGGCGGGCAGCACGATGCTCAGCCAGGTGGGCGCGAGCACCGAGAAGTCCTTGAACACCGGCCCGAGAACGAGCGGATGGCTGATCGCCGCGCCGGCAGGGTCGAACCCGAGCGGCCCGCGCAGGCCCGATCCCAGGAGGTGCACCTCCCACGGCGCCACGGTCCCGAGCAGGAGCACGACGATCCCGAGGCCCACCACCGAGGCGGCGCTCGCCGACGCCTCGCGCAGTCCGGCCACCGCGCTGCGGGCCTGTCCGAGGACGGCGAAGCCGAGCAGCTTCGCGAACGCCAGCAGGCCGAGGCCGGCCGTGAGCGCGAGCGCTGCGGCGGCCAGCGCGCACAGCAGTTGCGCGAGCCGACCCGGCAGGCGGAACCCCTGCAGCAGCGCCTCGAAGGTGAACCACTCGCTCACGAATCCCCCCAGCGGCGGGATGGCCGCGAGGGTCAGCGCCGCGAGGCACAGCGCCGCCGAGGTCGGCCTGAGCCGGTTGCCCAGCCCGCCCAGCGGGTCCATGGCGCGATGGCCGGTGGCCTGCTCGACCCGGTCCACGGCGATGAGCGCGAGCGTCTTGGCGCACCCGTGCGCGACCAGGTGCAGCGTCGCGGCCAGCAGGCCCGCGGCCGCGAGCGCCCGATTGCCGGCGGCCTGCCCGAGCAGCGCCACAGCGAAGCCCATCAGGGCGATGCCGGTGTGCTCGACGGTGGAGAAGCCCAAAAAGCGTCGAAGGTCGTCCTGGGTGAGCGCGTAGGTGATCCCACCCAGCGCCGTGACCGCGGCGGCGACCAGCAGGGCGTCACCCCACCAGGGCCGGGCGGGGCCGAGGACGTCGAACACGAAGCGCCACAGGCCATAAAAGCCCGCGGCCAGCGCGACGGAGAGCGTCGCGCCGCCGGCCCGCGGCGCCGCGCCGTAGCCCGCCGGCAGCGCCCCCTGCAGCGGGAGCACGCCGACCTTCGTCGCGAACGCCACCACGAACAGCGCGAAGAGCGCGTCGCGTGTCCCGGCCGGCAGGCTTCCGGCCTCCCGAGCCCAGTCGCCGATCGAGAAGCTGCCGGTCTTGGCGTGCAGCAGCGCGAAGGCGGCCAGCAGCGCGGCGCCGCCGATCTTCGTCAGCCCGGCGGTGAGATAGCCAGCGACCAGCGCCCCCGGCCGCCCGCCGTCGGCGCTGGCCAGCAGGTAGATGCAGACGGCGAGCGCCTCCCAGGCGAGAAAGAACTCAAAGGCGTTGTCGGCGCCGATCGCAACGGCGACGAACAGCAGCAGGGTCGCGTGCAGGCTGGTCAGCCAGCGGCCCGCCGGCAGCTCGAGGTAGGCGAGCGACGCCGCGGCGCCGGTGACGCCCGTCAGCGCGAGGAAGATGCCGCCGAGCCCGTCGGCGCGCAACGCGCTCGTGCCGAAGCCCAGCCACGAGCCGAGATCCAGCACGGGATGGAACGCGCCGAGCGCGGCTGCGACGCCGGCGACCGCGAGCCCGGCGCAACCCGTGGCCGCCAGGGCCGCCCCCAGGCGGGCCCAGCGCAGCGCGCACAGCGCCGCCGCCGCCAGCGCCCCCATGGCGGCGGCGAACAGCACCGTCATGCCGCGTCCTCCGCGAGGACGCCGACGGCGAGCAGCAGGCCGTGCAGGATGGCGATGGGCGCCGGGGGCGAGCCGGGCACGTAGACGTCCACCGGCAGGAGCGCGTCGACGCCGCCGAGCGTGTGCGGCCCGCCGCCGGCCAGCCCGCCCGAGCAGGCGTCGGTCCCCACGGCCACGACCGCCTTGGGCTCGGGCATGACGCGCCAGGCCCGTTCCAGCGGTGCGCGCATGGGCTCCGTCACGCCGCCGGTGACGAGCAGCACGTCGGCGTGCCGGGGCGACGGCGTGAAGAACAGCCCGAGGCGCTGGACGTCGTAGTACGGGTTGAAAAGCGCCTGGATCTCCCACTCCTCCGCGCCGTCGGAGCCGGCGTCGACGTGGCGGATGTGCACGCTGCGCCGCAGCGCTCGCACGCGCTCGGCCAGCGACCGGCGCAGCGGCTCGACGTCGTCCCCGGCCGCCCCGGACACGAGGGCGGAGCGGCGCCGGGAGGCCGTCTCGTAGCGCGCCGCGAAGGCGAAGCGCTCCGGCTCCACCCGCACGCAGGCGCCGCACAGGATGCAGCGGCCCCGGTCGAGCCGGACCCGGGCATCGGCGTCCACGGCGATGGCGCCGGTCGGGCACACGGTCTCCAGGAGACGATCGGCGCCGGTCGCATCGAGCACCTCGACCCGGCCCTGGAAGCCGGCCGGCGCCAGCTCCGGGCGCGCCGGATAGCCGGTCGTCACGCGGCCGCCGCGGAGTCCCCGGACGAGCCACCCGAGCATCAGCCGTCCGCTCCCGCGGGCGTGAGGCCGAAGCTGTGCTCGATGAACGCGAAGTCGGTGAGGACGTCCTTGGGGAACGCGTGGTCGAAGAGCGCCCAGTTGCGCAGCGATGGATCCGCGAGATGCACGTTGCCCACGACGCCATCCTCGAGCTCCACCCACACGACCAGCTCCCCCTGCGGCGCCTCGGCCCAGCCGAACGCCGCCCCCGTACCCCGCGGCGGCAGCTCGACCGCCAGCTCGCCGTCGCGCCGGCGCAGGTGGTCGATGGCCTGGCGCAGGATGCGCAGCGACTCCGACATCTCCCCGAAGCGCACCTCGATCCGCGCCATCGCGTCGCCGGCGCTCGCGGTCATGACCTCCAGGCCCAGGCGCCGGTAGTCCCCGTAGGGGCGCTCGTGGCGGGCGTCGGTGGAAAGGCCCGAGCCGCGGGCCAGCGGCCCGACGGCGCCGTACTCCTCCACGAGCGCGCGCTCCAGGTGGCCGGCGCCGATCAGCCTGTCGGTCATCGACGCCGTGCCCAAAAACAGCCGGCGGTCGCGCCGCAGCTCGCGCTCGAAGGAGTCCACCGCCCGCAGGAGCGCGCCGAGGTCCACGCCGCCGTCGCGCCGGACGCCGCCCGGGACGACCATGCCGCGCCCGAACCGGCTGCCCGTCAGCGCCGCCTGGAGGCGCAGCACGTTCTCCTTGAGAATCTGAAAGCGCGCCTGGCCGACGAACAGCGCGGTCGTCTCGGCCTCCTTCGCGACGACGTCGAGGTGGTTGGCGAGTCGCTCCACCTCGGCGACGACCGCACGCCAGCGCTGTGCGCGGGCGGGCGGCTCCACTCCGAGCGCCCGCTCGACGGCCTGCGAGAACGCGGTCGCGTAGGCGACGCCGGCGATGCCGGCGACGCGCTCGGCGACATGCACGGCCTGGTCGGGCACCAGCCCCAGGAAGCGGTCCGCCATCCCGCGATGCTTGAAGAACGGCCGGGTCTGGAGCCGGGGGACGTCCTCGCCGCCGGTCTCGATCAAGAACTGGATCGCCTCGAAGACACCCGAGCGGATCGGTCCGTACGGGATGGCGAAGACATCCGGCCCCCGCACGCGCCCATCGACGCGGTCCGGATCCGGGGCGGTGAGCGGCGGGCGGCTGACGTCCAGGTCGGTCGGGACCACGCCGCGGTGCTCCGCGAGGGCGCGCTCCGGCCAGCGGGCGGCCGGCCACCACGCGCCCAGCGAACCGTGCAGTGCGACCGAGTCCTCCGGGGCGGGAGCCCGCACCACGACGAGGTGCCCGCGCAGCGCGAACACGGCGATCACCCACCGCTCCGGCCGCCTGGCCGCAAAGATGGTGACGAAACGGGCACCGGCCGCGTGGAGGATCCGGGCGCCGGCGCTGAAGGCGCTGCCGGCGATCATCAGCCGCACTTCGCCGCGGGGGGCGGGCTCGAGCACGCCGGGGAACTCAGGCGGAAGCCAGTCGGGGCGGTCGCGGGACAGGTTCGGGGCGGGCTCGGTCGTCATGGCATGGGGGCGTGCAGCCGATGGGTGGCGTCGGCGAGCAGCTGCTCGAGTCCACCGGGGAGGTGCAGGCCGAGGGCGACGACGACGAGCAGGCACCCCGCCATGCCGGCGACCATCCACCAGCTCGTCTCTCCGCGCTCGGTGGAGCCGTCCTCGGCGCTGAGCACCATGCGGCCGGCGTGCCAGACGACGCCGAAGAAGGCCAGGTTGACGAAGACGATCAACAGGGCCGCGCCGACGTAGTCGCGGCTGGCGAAGCCGCCGGAGACGATCTGGAACTCGCTGCGGAACACCCCGGACAGCGGGAGGCCCGACAGGGCGAGCGCCGCGGCGAGGAACATCGGCCCGCTGAACGGCGCCACCGTCGCCGCGCCGGTCACCCCGTCGACCTCCTTGGTGTCGTAGCGCCGCAGCAGCGATCCGGCCCCCAGGAACGCGAGGCCCTTCGCGGAGGCATGCGTGATCACGTGCAGCAGCGCCCCGCCGACGGCGAGGGGCGCGCCGAAGCCGACGCCGAGGGCGACGATCGCCATGTGCTCGATCGACGAATACGCGAGCAGCCGCTTGAAGTTGCTCTGGCGCAGGACGAACAGGCTCGCGGCGACCAGGGAGACGACGCCGAACACGATCAGCACGTGCTCGGCGAACGCGCGGTTGCCGGTGATCACCGCCACCTGAAAGAAGCGCAGGATCGCGTACAGGGCGGCGGCCAGAAGCGACCCCGACAGCAAGGCGGACACCGGAGCCGGCGCCTCGCTGTGGGCGTCGGGCAGCCACGTGTGCAGGGGGACGAAGCCCACCTTGGTGCCGAAGCCGACGATCGCCAGGACGAACGCCAGCCGCACGGTGTCGTCCGACAAGCCGCCCGCGGCGGCGAACAGGCGCTCGAAGCGGGGCACGTAGGCGGCGCCCAGCGCCGTGGTTCCGGTGGCGTACAGGAACACGACGGCCAGCAGGGCGATCCCCAGCCCGCAGGACGCGATCAGCACGTACTTCCACGAGGCTTCGAGCGCTCCGTCCGTGCGATCGATCGCGACCATCAGCGCGGAGATGATCGTCGTCAGCTCGACCGCGACCCACAACGTCCCGAAGTCCGCGGCGATCGGCACGAGCACCATGCTCCAGGCGAACAGGTTGAACAGGCCGCAGTACTGCCGGGCGTAGCCGCGGAACCCGTGCTCGGCCTCGTGGCCGGCGAAGTAGCCGATCGAGAACGCGGCGGTCGCCGCATAGAGGAGGCCCGTCGCGATCAGGAAGACGGCGCCCAGCGAGTCCAGGCGCATCCAGCCGTGGGCCGCGTGCAGCGTGCGCCCGCCGTCGACGGCGAGCGCGAGCACGAGCGCCAGCGCCAGCGTGATCAGCGCGCACGCCAGGGTCACGGCGCGCCCGACCCGCCACCCGCTCACGGCCGACACGGCGGCCGCGGCGACCGGCACGGCGACAACGGCGATCAGCGCCCAGTCCACTGCCTCACCCCGTCAGCCGATCGAGGGCATCGGTGCGCACCACGGTCCGCTCCACCGCGAGGTACTGGACGAGCACCACGAACACCAGCACGCCGATGAGCACGTCGAACAGCAACAGCAGCGCGAGGATGAGCGGCAGACCCGGCGCGATCACGAGGCTGCCGACCGAGACCGCGTTCTCGAGCACGAGGAACCCGACCAGCTGCGAAGGCGCGTAGGGCCGGACGACCGTCAGCAGGAAGGCCACGAGCACCCCCGCCACCGCGACCGGCAGGGCAGAGAGCGGGAGTGCGGGCTCGACTCCCAGATGCACCCCGCTCAGCGCCACGAAGGCGAACGCCGACAACACGACCGCGAGCAGGATCGAGCTCGGGACGCCGATCGTCGTGGGCACCCGCGCCTCCACCTCGAGCTTGCGTAGGACGAACCGGACACCGAGCGGGAACACGAGTGCCTTCAGCGCGATGGTCACCGCCCCGAGCACGAACAGCTCGCTTCCGCCGTGACCGGCGGCCGCCGTGGCGAAGGCCAGCGCCGCCACCGCCGCCGACCCGAGCGCGTACAGCCGCAACTGCTCCCAGACGTCCTGTGATCGCAGCATGCCGTACTCGAGCAGCAGCACGACCACCGCCGTGACCGTCGCGAACGCGCCGAAGACCGTCAGCCGAGCATCGCCGAAGTCCGGCCCGAACAGGAAGATCACGACGGCCAGGATCGCGAGCAGAAAGCTCGCCACCGTGAACTCCGGGATCTTGTACAGCCGCAGCTTGGCGAAGCTCGACTCGATGACCACGATCGCCGCGCCGATCGCCGCCGCCTTCGCCAGCAGGAGCACGATCGCGAGCACGACAGCGTCGAGGGCCCCCGTCGACGCGAGTCCCCACGGCACGACCAGCACGTTCGCGAAGAGGGTGAAGAGCACGAGCTGCTTCACCGCCGAGCCCCAGCGCAGGAACGCGAGCCCGGGCCCGGAGTGCTCGAGCACGCGGCCCTCCTCGATCATCCCGAACTCCAGCGTCGAACCGTGGTTCTGGACCGGGATGCGCCCGGTCTCGGTGAGCACGAGCATGAAGAACGCGGCGACGACCAGCAGGTGGCTCGGGCGCACCACCTCGACGGCCGACGAGCGCAGCGTGTCGCCCAGCACGTAGGGCAGGTCGGTGTGCGTCGTCAGGGCGACGACGAACACGACGAAGATAACCGTCGGCTCGTTGAGCGCTCCGAACGTCCGTAGCCGGCTGGATCCGAGCTGTGCGTACGGGCTGCCACTGTCGATGGCAGCGAGCGAGACCACGAAGCTCCCCAGCCCGAGGATCAGTCCGCCCGCCAGGACGTCCCCCATGTAGCCGAGCGGCAGCCCGTAGCTCGTCAGCACGGGGATCAGCAGCGGCACCGTGGCGTAGGCGGCGAAGCTGACGTACGGGGCGGCGCGGAAGACCGGTCCTGCCGGGCCCGGCAGGACCGTCTCCTTGTGCAGGAGCTTCGCGATGTCGCGGTAGGGCTGCAGCACGCTCGGGCCTCGCCGCTGCTGCACGATCGCCTCCGCCCGCGCGATGACCCCGCTCACCAGCGGCGCCGCCACCAGGGTGGTCAGCACCTGCAGCACCTGGACCGTCCAGTCGGGCAGGATCGGCATGGGGACGACGAGGCTCCTTTCCGCAGAGGTCGGTCAGCGAAAAGAAGCCATCAGCCGTCTGGGCGGCGGTTCGGGAGGCCGAGGTCTCCGCGCCAGAGCTTCATCTGACTGGCGGGACCATACCCAATCCGAGCCGGGAGCGGCACTGGGCGCGACCGTCTGATGCCATCGCACTGCAAGCGGGGCGTCGTCACGTCTTGGACACAGAATTCAGCGGAGCGGCGCGGAGCGTGCCGTCTCCGGGCGCTGGCACGGGGCGGGCGCCAGAACGGAAGGAGCTCACCAATGCCATCGATGGGATTGCGTCGCGGAGTCCTCGGGGGCGCGGCGCTCGTCGCGGTCGCCCTGACGGCGGCCACCGCGGTCGCGGGCGGCGGTCCGCCCGGCCAGGCTTCAGGCGGCGGCGGCGACACCGCCACGCCGATTCGCCACCTCGTGGTGATCTTCGACGAGAACATCTCCTTTGATCACTACTTCGGCACCTACCCGCACGCGGCCAACCGGCCGGGCGAGCCCGCGTTCCACGCCGCCCCCGACACGCCGACGGTCAACGGTCTCGGCGACGCGCTGCTGCAGCACAACCCGAACTCCAACAACCCGCAGCGGCTGGACCGCTCGCAGGCGTTGACCTGCGACCAGGACCACTCCTACACCGCCGAGCAGCAGGCGTTCGACCACGGGCTGATGGACAAGTTCGTGGAGTCCACCGGCCGCGAGAGCTGCCCCGCGCCGAACTACGGCGCGCCGGGTCTGGTGATGGACTACTACGACGGCAACACGGTCACCGCGATGTGGAACTACGCGCAGCGCTTCGCGCTCAGCGACAACTCCTACAGCACCGTCTTCGGGCCGACGACGCCGGGCCATCTCAATCTCGTCTCCGGCCAGACTCACGGCGCCACCGCGTCCGAGCCGACGCCTGCGGTCGCCAACGGCACGGTGATCGCCACCGGCGGCGAGGCGGCGAAGTACGAGGACTGCAGCTCGCCGACCACGCCCAAGATCGAGATGTCGGGTCGCAACGTGGGCGACCTCCTGACTGCCGAGCACGTCAGTTGGGGCTGGTTCTCCGGAGGCTTCGGAGCGACCTCGCGCACCGCCGACGGCACGGCGATCTGTGGGTCCGAGCACGCCAACATCGCCGGACAACTACAGACCGACTACTACAGCGGCGGCTGGGTCGATCCGTTTCAGTACTACCAGTCCACCGCGAACCCGCACCACCTGACTCCGGCGTCGACCGCCGAGATCGGGCACGCCGGCCGCGCCAACCACCAGTATGACCTCAGCGCCTTCTGGCGCGCGCTGGACGCCGGACGGATGCCGGCGGTCAGCTACCTCAAGCCGGCGGTCTACCAGAACGGGCACGCGCAGAGCTCCGATCCGCTCGATGAGCAGCACTTCCTCGTCGACACGATCAACCGCATCGAGTCCAACCAGGACTGGAAGTCGACCGCCATCGTCATCGCCTATGACGACTCCGACGGCTGGTACGACCACCAGATGAGCCCGATCGTCAACCAGTCCCAGGATCCCGCCAACGACGCGCTCTATAACGCGACCTGCGGCAGCCGGCCCGGGAAGGTCGCCGGCGGCTACCAGGATCGCTGCGGCTACGGACCGCGCGTGCCGCTGCTCGTGATCTCACCGTACGCCAAGCCCAATGCGGTCGATCACAGCGTGACCGACCAGAGCTCGATCCTGTGCTTCATCGAGGAGAACTGGCGGCTGGGGCGGATCGGCAACGCGTCCTTCGACGCCAAGGCCGGATCGCTGGAGAACCTCTTCAGCTTCCGTTCGCCCGGCGGCGACGGGGGTGCCGGCAAGCTGTTCCTCGACCCCGAGACCGGCCAACCCGCGTCCGGACACGACGCAACGGCCACCGCGACGCGCAAGTAGGCAGGCGGAACCGGCGGGCCCGCGCCGCGCGGGCCCGCCGGCCCATCGTCAACCGCAAGGCAGCCGCGCTCACCGCGCTACTCTGCGGCGTGAGCGATGAGGCTCGCTCCCAACCGCGGCGACCCGCTGATGGCCTCTACCAACTGTCGTCGACGTTGTGTGGAGCAACCATGAAAGATCTCATCGCCCCCCGGACCGGCACTCACGTGACGGGTGATCGCCTTCTCGCTTCCAGTAGACCCGTTGGTCTTCGTGCAGCGTGCGGACGGGTCGACAATCGCTGATGCTGCGCGTTCGGATCCCCGGAGCCGACGACCTCTCGCTCATGCACCTCGTGCTCGACGTCAACGGCACGCTCGCCGACCGCGGCCAGCCGATTCCCGAAGCGACCCAGGCGCTGGACCGGCTCACGGACCATCTCGCGCCTTGCACGTGCTGTCGGCGGATACGTTCGGCACCGCCGAGAACCTTGCGAGCCGCTTGGGAGCCGAGTTCCGCCGGGTGGCCACCGGTACGGACAAGCTCGGCTACGTGGAGTCGCTGGTCGCGGATGCCTGCGTCGCGGTGGGGTAACGGGCACAACGACGCGCAGATGCTGGCGGCGGCCCTCGGTATCGCCGTCATTCGGTCCAGAGGGCGCACACGCCGCCGCCCTAGCCGCCGTGGACATCGTTGCCCGCTCGATCTCGGAGGCCCTCGCGCTGCTCGCCGATCCGCGGGCGCTCACGGCGACGTTGCGGCCACGAGCGACGACCGAAGGCGCGCATCGGTGGCTGCCGTCATGGCGCTCGTGGGCGCCGCGATGTTCGTGGTCGGTGCCCTCCTGGGAAAGCTCGCCTCTGTGCTCATCCCGCACGCTCGACCACGGCGCCGTCCGCTGCGCCTCGATCTGACGGGTCCAGTGGGTGTCAGGCGGGCTGCACCTGCTCATCGCGGATACCCCGCGCGCTCGGCGGTGCCTCCGCCTGGTGACCACGGTGAACGATTTGCCCATGACTGGCCTCCGTATCCGTAGAGGCCATCATCGCGGAAGCGCGGGCGAAGGCGAGCCTCATCGCCTGTGCTGACACATAGCCAACCTCATCGCGCCCCGCTCGCCGGCCTGGAGCCTCCATCAGATCAGCGTCAGAGCATCCCGAGCGGGATCGTGTTGTTGAGCAACGCCATCAGCGCAGCAGCGCAGGAGACGACCCCCGCCCCCGTGTGCCGCAGGCGGATCTCCGCCCGTGGGACTTCGACCCGCGCGGGCTGGCGCCCGTGCCACGCTGCCCCGGGAACTCGTCATGCGTTGTGCTACGGTGACGCACATGGAGTCGTCGGTAGGTGTGCGAGAGCTACGACAGAATCTCAGCCGCTATCTGGAGCGCGTGAAGGCGGGTGAGGCGTTTGTGGTCACCGAGCGCGGCAGCGAGGTCGCACGCCTGACGCCGTCCGGTGGTCGCCAGAGCGCGCTGGCGCGGCTGATCGCCGAGCGAGGCGCAACGATCCCGCAGGGCGATCTGATCGCCAAGCTCGGCCCTCGCCATCGCGTTGACGGCCGGGCAACGGCGGATGTGCTCGCCGAGCAGCGGGAGGAACGCCTCTGAACGCCGCTGCGACGGTCGCGTATCTGGATACCTCGGCGTACGTCAAGCTGATCGTCGACGAACCCGAGTCCGTAGCCCTGCACCGCGAGTTGGGTCGCTGGTCGGCATGGACATCAAGCGCGCTGCTCGGGGTTGAAGCCGTGCGCGCCTGCCGGCGCTTGGGCGAGGAGGTCGCCGATTCGGCGGTTGCGAGCCTGAGCGACATCGCGCTGGTCCCGATGGACGACGCGGTGCTGGCGATCGCGCAACGTCTCGACCCCAGCGAGCTCCGATCGCTGGACGCACTCCACCTGGCGACCGCGCTGAGCATCGGCACCGATCTCGGGGCGCTGTTCAGCTACGACGACCGACTTTCAGCGGCGGCCAGAGCCGCCGGCCTGCGCGTGCTGGCACCCGACTGAGCTCGGGCTCCGGTGAGAGGATCCTCGTGCGGGGAACGATCGGTGACGGTGTGCGACGATCGGCGTACGGCTGGAGACGAGGAGGGGCCTGAGCGGACAGTACGCCCGCCCAGGCCCTGGAGTGCGCATCCTCTCAATATTGCCGACTCGAAGCGCCCGTACCCTGAGAACGTGCCGATCGATCGCCCGGTCGGGATGCAGCTGCGACGCCATGACAGATGTCATGGGTGGTAGCGCGCCGATTCGAGTGCCGCGGGCGGGGCCGGCCGTGCAGGGCCGCGTCGGTTCAAACCGCCTGACGGCGCTGCGGTTCGTGCTGGTCTTCGGGCTTGTCAGCGGCCTCGGCGACGTCGTGTACGAGGGGGCGCGCAGCATCACCGGGCCGTTGCTGGCGAGCTTCGGTGCCGGCGCGGCGCTTGTCGGGTTGATCACGGGCGCGGGCGAGGGCGTCGCGCTGGTGCTGCGGCTGCCGTTCGGCGTGTTGTCGGACCGCACCGGCCGGCCGTGGCCGATCACGATCGCCGGCTACGCGATCACGATGGTCGCGGCGCCGCTCCTCGCGGTTTCGGGGATGCTGTGGTCCGCGACTGTCCTGACGATGCTGGAGCGCTTCGGCAAGGCCGTGCGGACGCCCGCGCCCGACACGATGCTCGCGCAGGCCAGCACCGATATCGGTCGCGGACGCGCTTTCGCGCTCCACGAAGCACTCGACCAGAGCGGGGCGGTCGTCGGGCCACTGCTCGTCGCGGCGGCGATCGCGGCGTTCGGAACGATGCGTTGGGGGTTCGCGGTGCTCGTGGTCCCCGCCGTCGGTGCGCTCGCGGTGCTCGCGTACCTGCGGCAAGGTGCCGGTGCCAGCGGCCTTCGAGCATTCGCACCCTCGGGATGGCTCCGCGCGGGCGGTGCCCGGATCGCTCCCGCGCCGATTCTGGCTGTACGCCGCGTACGCCGCCGTCAACATGCTCGGTTTCGCGACGTGGGGGGTGCTGGCCTTTCACCTCCAGGAGCGCCATGTCGTCTCGCTGTCGACCATCGGGATCATGTATGCGCTCGCGATGGGCGTGGCGGCCATCGGGGCGCTTGCGTCAGGATGGCTGTACGACCGCGTCGGCCTGCGCGGTCTAATCGTCGTGCCGGTGCTTACGGCCGCCGTGCCGTTTCTGTCGTTCTCCACCTCGGCCGCGGTCGCCTGGGGCGGAGCCGCCGTGTGGGGGCTGGGCCTCGGCGTGCACGAGAGCACGATGCGCGCCGCGGTCGCAGATCTCGTGCCGGCCGGGCGCCGCGGTGCCGGCTACGGCGCCTTCACGGCGGTCTACGGGCTGGCATGGCTTGTGGGCAGCACCGCGATCGGAGCCTGCTACGCCCGGTCGACCGACCGCGGAGGCGTTCGTGGTCGCCACACAGGTGCTTGCCGTCATGGCCTTCCTCCCGCTCCTGGCCGATTCGCGAGCCGGCCCGGTCGACCGTGCGCCATGAGCGCGATCACCCTCCCGCACGCCCGGCGCGCTGAACCTCCTGCCCGGCCAGACGCACGGATTCGCACAGACCAGCAGCGCGGTGACCAGTCCGCGACGAAGGCTACGCCGCGCGCGGCGCGCGGGCGGGTTGCACGCCGCCGCCCCGGGGGGCGGCCGGCTTGGTGGTGGTGAGCTTGACGCTGACGACCTTGCCCTGTAGGTGGGCGAGATCCTCGACCGGGGGCGGCGAAGCGTACTGCTCGCCGGGGCAGGCGGCCATCGCCTCGAGCTGCGGCTCGCCAAGTACGTGCCGGGCGGTGATCGCGAGCTCCGGGAACCCCGCCCGGCGGACGATCTCCAGACTCCATCGCTCGACGGCGCTCGAGCCACTGAAGGTCGTGAACCTGAACCGAGAACGCCCACGCCGGCTGCGCAAGCGATGCCCCGCGCGCTGCACCGTGCAACGCCGCGTTAGACCGGAGCCGCATCGAGCCATCCCGCCCGGTCGGCGATCACCAGGACATCGATGTCCGACAGGTCCGACACTGCGTCGCCTCTTGCCCTCGAGCCGAACAGCCACACGGAGCTCGTCGCCGAGCCGGCCGCGCAGCACGTCGACGAACCGCTCGAGAACGACGCGCTCGTCGGCGCTGAGGGTCGCATCATCGAGGGACTCCTTGCACCAAGAGTACGTGGCGGCCCGGCGTTGCGTCTCGGCTGCTTCCTGTCTCGCCAATCCGCGAGCGCATCGACATCTCGGCTCGGCGCGATGAGCGGATCAGCGGAAGCGCAGGGGCCTGGCGTACCGCCGGAGCGCGCTGCGGTTGCCGGCGCGATCCGAGGCGCGGACGTACACGCTGTAGCGGCCGCGATGCAGGCGGCGCTTGACCGTCAGGGTCCAGTGGGCGCCGCCGCGCGCCTTGAGCAGGACGGGTCGCGCGCACGAACGCGCCCTCGTGAGCCGGCCGGCGCGGGTGAGGAAGCGGCACCTGCGCCCGGCGCGCTTGGCGACCGCGACCTGGACGCGCCGCACCCGCCCGCGGCCCTTGGCGCCGCAACCGCGGTCGGTGGCCGTGCCGCTGATCCGCAGCCGGCCGTTGCGCAGGCGGCGCGCCTTGCGCGCCCGCGGCCTGGGCGCCGCCTTGTCGACGCACGTCGTGCCCGTGGCACCGTCGATCGTGCTCGCCGGCTGCCCCGACTTGGCCTTGGTCAGACAGCCCGCGGCGTCGGTGACGCGCGAGTAGTACGCCGACGAGCGGCCGTTGTCGGCCCGGTCGGGCTTGTCGGGGCGGTTGTACGGGTCCCCGGGCAGCGCGAGGGCGGGGCAGCCGTCCTGGGGGTCGACGGCCACGGAGGCGAAGTCGGCGAGGTTGCGGTTGCCGGGCTGCCCCGGGATCAGCCCGCAGAAGATCCCCTGGGTGCAGACGTCGCCGTAGTGCAGCGGGTCCTTGTCGACCGGGGTGATCGCGAACGTGCCGCCGCCGTCGAGCGACTCGCCGGCGTAGTAGCGCCACTGGTTGGTCTGCGCGTTGGGATCCCCCGAGGTGGTCGTCCCGAGCCAGGTGAAGGCGATCTCGCCCTTGGCCGGGCCGCCGGCGATCGCCGGGAACACGCTCGCCTTGACGTCCGGCGGGTTGACCTGGATCGGCGCCGACCAGGTCTTGCCCTGGTCGGTCGAGGTGAACAGCCACAGGCCCTCGAGGCTGTCCGCGCTGATCTTTCCGCCCGCGAGCACGTAGAGCTGGCCGCCGCCGTCGATGGCCTGCGCCTGGAAGATCCGCGCGAGGTCGGCGCCCGGGTTCTCGTAGATGACGTAGTTGGAGAAGGTGGTGTCGCCCTTGCCGCTGCACGGCCCCTTGCTGACGCCCATGTAGAGGTGGTTCAGGCGCGCGCCGATCGGCAAGGCGGTCGCGTCGGGCGTCGTGAACTCGACGTAGACGTTCTCCGCGGCGTCGACCACGGGCCTGGACACGAGCGTCCCACCCAGCGGCGAGTAGGTCTTGGCGGCCGGCCCCTTGCCGTCGAGGATCACGCCGCACGGCGTGAAACTGCGCCCGCTGTCGGTCGAGTTCTCGATGATCGGCAGGCCGGCCACGAAGTCGTGGTAGGTCAGGTACACGACGCCCGGCTTGTTGGCTCGGGTCAGCCACTCGCGGTCGTTGTCGGGGCCCTGCTGGTTTATGGCCAGCCCGCCGCCGCAGGCCGCGAAGGTCGTGGCGAAGTCCGTCGAGGTGCAGATCGCCGCCGCGGCCGCCTCCAGGTCGGCGACCAGCACCTTGTGGTCGGCCAGCACCTCGACGTCGGAGTCGCCCCCGCCGGCGGCGGACCCGGTGACGCCCGAGCGGGGGAACGTCCTTCCGTGGTCGTCTGAGGCCCAGAAGCCCACGCCCTGCGCCGGGCCGCCGTTGAGCAGCGCGCCGGCCGCCGCCGGGATGCCCTGCGGCGCCGTGACGTAGACGTGGCCGTCCCCGGTCGGGTCGAAGCTCAGAGACGGCTCGCCACCGGCCAGAAAGCCGCCGGCCTCGGGGTCCCCGTGGGGCAGCTGCGCCGGTTCGGAGAAGCGCAGGCCGGCGGCGCCGGCCGACGCGGGGAGCAGCAGGGCGGCCAGGACGGCGGCCAGCGCGACGGGCTTCACGGCCGAAGGGGTTGCACCGTCAGCGCTTCGGTGCGTAGATCGGGTCGTCCTCGTGCTCGCGATAAAACCGCACCATCGCCTCCGAGTATTCGCCGAACTTCGGCGGTACCAGGCCGACCGGCCCGAGGACGTCGACCGCGCGGCGCGTGTCGAAGGTGACGGCGTGGTTGAGATAGGCGATCGACTCGCGCGGCGTGCCGCCAAAGGCCTCGCGCACCGCCTTCGAGCGCAGCGCGTTCTCGACGAGCTTCGGCGGGACGCGGCCCTTCGGCGGCCGCCCGGCGTAGGCGTTGGACAGCACGGTCACCAGCTCGCGCGTGGAGAGCGGATCGGAGTCCACGAGGTGCATCGTCTGCCCCTCGGCCTCCGCCCGGAACGTGGCCGCGACGATCGCCGCGACGACGAAGTCCACGGGCACGACGTTGAACGAGGCGTCTGACGCGCCGAACTGCATGACGGGGCGCCTGAGGCCCTCGGAGCGCGCGATCGTGCGCAAAAGGTAGTACGGCCCGTCGAACTTCTCCGTCTCGCCCGTGCGCGAGTCGCCCACCACGATCGCCGGCCGCAGGACCGTCGTGGGGATGCGATGCATCAGCCCGCGGACCCAGACCTCGGCCTGGAACTTGGTCGACTCGTAGTGGTTCTTGAAGCCCTGTCCCATGACGAGCTCGTGCTCGTAGACGACGCCGCCGCGCTTGCCGGCGACGTACGCGGTCGAGATGTACGCGAGGCGCTCGAGCTGCTTCGCGGCGAGGCAGAGCTCGAGCACGTTGCCCGTGCCGCCCACGTTGACGCGCTGCGCGAGCTCCACGGGCACGGCGAGGTCATAGATCGCGGCGAGGTGGAAGACGTGGGTGACCGCGCCCGTCAGGCGGGCCCAGTCGGCGTCGGAGAGCGCCAGGCGGCGCTCGGCGACGTCGCCCTCGAGCACCTCGAGGCGGTCGGCGTCGAGGCCGGCCGCGAGGCGACGCGCGCCATCGCCCATCCGGCGCTCGACGAGGGCGACCAGTTGGAGGTCGGCGTGCTCATCAAGCAGCGCGCGGACAAGGCGCCGGCCGATGAAGCCGGGGAAGCCGGTGACGAGGGCGGTGGGCACCGAGGCTCCTCGAGCGCGTCTAGGCCCGCTCGAGGATGACGACCGGGATCTGGCGATCGGTCTTTGTCTGGTAGGCGTCGTAGTCGGGCCAGACCTCGGTGAGCTTCTTCCACAGCCGGTCGCGCTCCTCGCCCTCGGCGGTGCGGGCGGTCGCCGTGAAGCGGGCGCCCTTGACCTGCACCTGCACATCGGGGGCGTCGCGCAGGTTCAAATACCAGGCCGGGTGCTCTGGCGCACCGCCCTTGGAGGCGACGACCACCTGGCGCCCCTCGTCCTCCCGGAAGATCAGGGGCATGACGCGCTGCTGGCCCGACTTGCGGCCCGTCGTGGTCAACAGCAGCACCGTGGTCCCGTTCTTCCAGTGGTATCCGCGCTCGCCGTCCGTGTCGGTGTAGGCCTGGACGTGCTCCTGGCCGAAGAGATCCTCGTCGCTCATGCCCGACAGGCTACGCGGCACGTTTCCCAGTCGCTGATGACGCCGACCGCGCGCTGCGCCAGGCGGAGCCTCCGCAAGGCCGAGCTCGGCATCCAATCCGAGCTGGCAACCGGTTCATCGAGCGAATCCGGCCGGCGAAGCGCAGCCCGAGGCACTCGGGCCGACTGCCGACAAATCAGTGCGCGGGACCGTGATCGAATGGTCGCCGCGGCGGGCGGCGCGCAGCGCGCGCGCCGCCCGTCGTGGTGGGATGCGTCAGCCGAGGACGCCGCCGAGGATCCCCTGGACGAGGCCGAGGATCTTGTCGAGGCCGAAGCCCCCGCCCAGGCCGGGGATGAGGCCGCCCAGCCCGCCGGCCGCGGGGGCGCCCGTCGCGCCGGCCGCCGGCAGAACCATGCCCAGCACCTGCGTGATCAGCTTCTGGATCCCGGCGATCTGGCTCGTGACCAGTCCGAGCACGGCCTTCACCGGCCCCTGGGCGATCGCCGGCAGCAGCGGCAGGATCGCCTCGACCTGCGTGAGCGCCGTGTCGATGTAGGCCGACGCGGCGGCGAAGGCCTGCGCGACGATCGCCTGGATGTCGACGGGCAGCGCGGGGATCGCCCCGGCCAACGACTGCGCGTCCTGCGGGGCGCCCTCGGTGATCGACGTGATCGCCGTGGCGAGCCCTGGACGGGCGGCCACGGGCACCTGCCCCATCAGCCCGCCCAGCATCGCGACCGCCTGCCCCCGGCCGGCCATGCTCGGGACGAGCGCCTGCGCGATCGGCTTCGCGACGGCGGGGCTCGCCGCCGGGAGCGTGGCGGCGTAGGCCGCGAGGTTTGCGTCGTAGGCCAGGGCGGCGGCCTTGGCGGCGCGCGCGGCGCGGACGGTCGCCCCCTGCACGACCAATCTCCTGGAGAGCCGGGTGGCGGACGCCGCCTGATGGCGCGACGCCTTCAGGGCGCGCAGTGCGCCGGCGCGGTTGCCGGACCGCACGGCATCGGCGAGGCGGATCGTGGCGGCCCTGGCAGCGAATTGGTGCCGCGTCGCCGCTGGGGCGGCCTGCGCGGAGGCGGGTACGAGGACGGTGGCGGCGGCGATAGCCGCCGCCAGCTTGGCGGACTTCATGGAGGTGGACTCCTTGCTTGGGGAGAGGGGGCCTGGCGGGGCCTGGTTTTCAGATGTTCAACGGTGGCACCCGGCGATTGTCAGAGGATACTTCCGCCCTGCAGCTGGTCGAGCAGCGCCATCGCCGCGGCCAGCTGGCCTGGGCCTGATCCATCGCCTGCTGCGTCGCCTGCCGGGCACGAGCCGTCGCCGCCGCGACCTTGCGCTGCGCGTCGGCCAGCGCGGCGTCCAGGATGGCCTGCTGGGCGGCGCGGGTGCTGGCATTGACCGCGGGGTGGGCGGGCTGGGGCGGCGCGGTGGCCGCGGGCACGGGCACGGCCGTGGTGGTGGGCGCGGGGGCGGCGACGGGCGCGGTCGGGGTCTTCGCGCGGTGCCGGACCGGCCGCGTGCGGGTCTCGCGCGTGCGCATGGCGTATCCGCTTGACGGCCCGCGGGACCACGGTCGGTGCGGGCGCCGCCGGCGCGGTCTGGCGCGTCCCCGCCGACGGCGGCTTGCGAGCGGCCTTTACGTGAGGGCGGGCGGCGAGGGCCCGATCGCGGTGGGTGGACGGGTGGCCGGCGGGCAGCTCGGCGACGCCGACCGTCGCGGTCATCGCGGCAACCACCCCGACCGCGGCCTTGACCGCCCCGCTGGTGGCCGCGCCCGCGCCGCCCAACAGGGCCAGCCCGGAGGCGGGCAGGGCCGGCAGGCGCAGGTCGCGGCGACGCGCGACGATCCCGGCTTGCAGGGCGTCGCAGTCGGCGCACCCGCGCAGGTGGGCGCGCAGCCGCCTGCCGCGCAGCAGCCGGCGGTCGCCGGACTCGAGCACCGAGCGCACGCTCGAGCATTCCAGCGCGCGGCCCTCGCTGTACTCGGTCAGCGCCCGGCGCGCCTCGAAGACGGTCTGACGCACGGCCTGCTCCGACGCCCGGAGCGACACGGCGATCTCGGGATAGGAGAGGCCGTTCATCTCGCGCATCAGCAGGGCGGAGCGCTGGCGCTCGGACAGCGCGTGGAGGTCGGCGACGAGCTGGGCGATCCGCGCGCGCTGCTCTGCGCTGACCTCCGCGGAGGGCACGACGGCGGTCACGCGATCGAGCGGGTCGTGGCTGCGCCGGTGGCGCAGCAGGTCGATCGCCTCGTTGTGGGCGATGCGGAACAGCCACGGACGCAGGGGCGCGTCGGGCGGGCGCCGCCGCAGCGCCTCCACCGCCTTGACGAGCGCGGCCTGCGCCGCCTCGTCGGCCTCGTGGGCATCGAGCAGGATCGAGCGGCAGTAGCCGACCAGCTCGCGGTGGTGGCGGACGAAGATCTCGGCTTCTGCGTCGGGGCTGCCCCTGGCGGCCAGCGTCACGAGCTGGGCGTCGTCCAGGATGCGGTGGCGGACCCTCATGCCCACATATCGACTCGGACGGCCCGTTTCTGTCGCGGCTAAGCGGCCGACCCCTCGAGCAGCAGGTCGGCGACCTGCTCCGGGTCGTCCCACATCGGGACGTGGCCGCAGCCCTCGAGCACGACGCTGCGGCTGCTCGCCGGCAGGCGGCGGGGGCGGGCGATCAGGCGGTCGCGCGAAGGCCAGCCGAAGGTCAGCGGAACGGCGATGTCGTCGAGCTGCTCGAAGCGCGCGGAGCGCATCGCGCCGTTGACCGCCGTGAAGTCGGGCGCCTCGACGTAGGCGCGGACAAGCGCGGCGGCGTCGGCGGCCGGCACGCGGTCCGGGTGCGCCACGGCGCCGGTGAGCGCGAGGCGGCGAACGGCGGGCGAGCGCATCAGCGCCGGCAGCACGGGCAGCAGGCGGCGCGCGAAGGGCCGGGCGAGGCTCGGCGTGGGGCCGAGCGCGCGCGGCCACAGGCCGGCCGGGGCGATCGCCGTGACCGAGCGCGCGACGCCGGCCAGGGCGAGCTCGAGCGCGACCCAGCCGCCGAGCGAGTTGCCCGCCACGTGCGCGTGCCCGACGCCGAGCTCGATCAGGCCCGCCGCGACGTGGCGCGCGAGCTCCGGCGGCGAAGGGATCGCGGGTGGGTGGGACCTATTCAGCGCCGGGGTGCCGCCGAAGCCGGGCAGGTCGATCGCGAGCACGTCCCGCTCGGCCGCGAGGCGGTCGAGCACCGGGCGCCAGACGTGGCGATCGGCCCCGAGGGGATGGATCAGCACGAGCTCGGGGCCGGAGCCCTGGCGGTCGTAGGCGAGGCTCACAAGGCGGCGGCCAGGACGCGCACCGCCGCGGCCGCCGGCACCGGCGACGCGTGACGCGGCTTGGTCAGCACCTGCTGCACGACAGAGATGCGCCGCTCCGCGAAGCCCGCCTCGCAGTAGGCGAGGTACAGCCGCCAGATGCGCCGGAAGCGCTCGTCGTAGCCGAGCCGCTCGAGCTTGGCCGTGGCGGCCTCGACGTTCGCGCGCCAGCGCTTGAGCGTCTCGGCGTAGTGCGGCGTCAGGTCCTGCAGGTCGGTCGTGCGCAGGTCGGTGCGCTTGGCCACGCAGCGCGAGATCACCGCGTTGGATGGCAGGCAGCCGTTCGGGAACACGTACGTGCGGATGAAGGACTTCGACGCCTTCTCGACCTCGTAGGCGCGGTCGTCCATCGTGATCGCCTGCAGCAGCATCGCGCCGTCGGGTTTGAGCAGCGAGGAGCAGCGCTCGAAGAACGTGCCGAAGTCGCGCCACCCGACGGCCTCGATCATCTCGATCGATACGAGCTTGTCGTAGCGGCCCTCCAGCAGGCGGTAGTCCTGGTCGAGGACCGTGACCAGGTGCTCGAGGCCGGCCTCGAGCACGCGCGCGGTCGCGAACTCGAACTGCTCGGAGGAGATCGTCGTCGTCGTGACCCGGCAGCCGCGCGTCGCGGCGGCGTGCAGCGCGAAGCCGCCCCAGCCCGTGCCGATCTCGACGACGTCGTCCTGCGGCCCGAGATCGAGCTTGTCGCAGATCAGGTCGAGCTTGGCCCGGGAGGCCTCCTCGAGCGTCATGTCGGGCCGGTTGAAGTAGGCGGCGGAGTACATCATCGTCGGGTCGAGCATCAGCCCGTAGAGGTCGTTGCCCAGGTCGTAGTGGGCCGAGATGTCCTTCTTTGACTGCTCCGTCGTGCTGCGCGCGGAGCGCAGGCGCTGAAACGGCTCGCGCAGCGGCGTCAGCCGGCGGCGGACCGCGTCGAGCTCCTGCGTGTTGCGCGCGGCGATGCGGATCAGCGCCGTCAGGTCCGGCGTGTCCCAGTAGCCGCGGGCGTAGGCCTCGGCCATGCCCGAGGACCCCTTGAGCAGCAGCGGCCAGGCCCGCGGGGAGCGCACGGCCACGACGGCGTGCGGTCCGTCGGTCCGGCCGCCGAAGGCGTGCTCGGCGCCGTCCTCGGCCACGGTCAGGCGCCCGGAGCGGATGCGGCCGAGCAGCCCGCGCACGACCTTGCGCGCGGCGGACTGGGCGACCGTCATGCCGCTGCCCTCGGCCGGACGTGGTGCGGGACGCCGCGCAGCCGCAGCGCCAGCGCGTGCCCGTAGATCAAGGGGAGGGTCCGCAGCGCGCTCGAGCGCAGCAGCGGCAGCAGGGCCAGCGGCCGGCGGCGGAGGTTCAGCGTCGCGTCGAAGGCGCGGTCGCCGTCCTGCGTGCTCTCGATGTGCACCGACAGCGTGTCCGCCGGAGCGGGGGCGCGGAACGAGTAGCGCTGGTCCATGCCCATCAGCGGCGACACGTGCAGCTTCTTGTCCAGGTCGTCTCCGGCCAGGTAGGCGTGGCGCTCGCCCCACGGGGTGTTGGTCACCTCGGCCACGACGGCCTCGAGGCTCTCCCCGTCGGCCGCGAAGCAGTAGTAGAAGCTCACGGGGTTGAAGCACACGCCCAGCGTGCGCGGCGTGGTGAGGACGCGGATCGGCCCGTCGGTCCCCGCGTGGGCGCGGACGGCGTCGGCGAGCGGCACGGCGGGGTCGCCGTAGTAGTCGCGGCGGCAAAAGCGCACGAGCCCCGGCCGCGCGGAGACCAGCCGGCCGCCGAGCAGCCGCGGCAGCTCGTCGAGGTCGAGGTAGGCGTAGGCGACCCGGTGGCGGAACTCGTTGTCGCGGACCGCGAAGCGGCGGTGGCGGACGGTGCCCTCGTACAGCGCTGAGACCGTCATGCGGCCACCGGCTCCCGGGCGCCGGCGCCGATCGCGCGGGTGACGCGCAGCGCGCTCTGGACGCCGTCCTCGTGAAATCCCCAGCTCCAGTAGGCGCCGCAGTAGTGCGTGCGGTTGACGCCGGACACGTCCGCGTGCCGGCGCTGCGCGGCCTGGCCGGCCGACGTGAAGACGGGATGGGCGTAGGAGATCGTCCGGATCACCGTGTCCGGGTCGATCGCCTCCGTGCGGTTCAGGGTGACCAGGAACTCGCGGTCGGCGTCCAGCGCCTGCAGCCGGTTCATCCAGTAGGTGACCGTCGAGGGCGCCTCCGGGTCCCCGGTGAGGTGGTAGTTCCAGCTCGCCCAGGCGCGCCGGCGGCGCGGCAGCAGGCGGCGGTCGGTGTGCAGCACGGCCTCGTTGGGCTGGTAGGGGATCGCGCCCAGCACCGCGTCCTCGGCCTCGGTCCGGTCGCGCAGCAGGCTCAGTGCCTGGTCGGCGTGGGTGGCGATCACGACCTCGTCGAAGACCTCGGCCTCGCCGCCGCGCGGCGTGACCTCGACGCGGTCGGCGAAGCGCTCGACCGCCGCGACCGGCGTGTCGAGGCGGATGCGGTCGGCGAACGGCGCGGTCAGCGCCTTGACGTACTCGCGCGAGCCGCCGGTGATCGTGCGCCACTGCGGCCGGGCCCGGAAGCCGAGCATCCCGTGGTTGTCGAAGAACGCGACGAGGAAGCGGGCGGGGAACGTCCACATCTGCGCGGGGTCGGCGGACCAGACCGCGGCGGCCTGCGGGACGATCAGCTTGTCGACGAAGGCCCGGGAGAAGCTGAGATCGCGCAGCCAGTCGGCGAGCGAGGGATCGTCGCCGCAGGCGAGCAGGCGGCGCGCCTCGCGGTTGAAGCGCACGTACTCGCCGACCATCCGCTGAAAGGTCGGGTCGACCAGATGGCGGGGGTTGGCGTACAGCGCGGGCAGCGAGTGCGCGGCGTACTCGAAGTCCGCGCCGTCGGAGACGCCGAAGCTCATGTCGCTGGGCTGCGAGGCGACGCCCAGCTCGGCCAGCAGCGCCTCGAAGCCGGGGTAGTTGCGGTCGTTGAAGACGATGAACCCGGCGTCGACCGCGTAATCGCCGGCCTCGGTCGCCACCGAGACGGTGTTGGTGTGCCCGCCCGCGTAGCCTCCGGCCTCGAACACGGCCAGGTCGTGCTCGCGATGGAGCCCGTGGGCGACGGTCAGGCCGGAGACCCCGGCGCCTATGACGGCGATCTTCATCGTCTGGTTTTCGCTGCGGGGCGTGATCCGGATCACCGGAGGGCGGCGTACTGGCCTAGTGCTCCGATGCTCAGGTACACCCTTCTCGACCACGCCCTCGAACGCAACCTGCTGCCGGACCCGGTGCTGCGGGCCGGCTCGCGCTGGGGCGCGGTGGCCCGCGTGCGCCGCGAGGCGCGCGGCGGCGTCGAGGCTCAGGAGGACCGCCTTCGCGCCCTCGTCGAGCGCATGTCGACCGGGCCAATCGCCGAGCAGGTGGATGCGGCCAACGAGCAGCACTACGAGCTGCCAGCCGAGTTCTTCGGCCTCTTCCTCGGCCCGCGGCGCAAGTACTCGGGCTGCCTGTGGTCAGAGGGCGTGCGCGACCTCGCGGGCGCCGAGGAGGCGATGCTCGCGCTGACCTGCGAGCGCGCCGGGATCGCGGACGGCATGGACGTGCTCGACCTCGGCTGCGGCTGGGGCTCGCTGTCGCTGTGGATGGCCGAGAAGTATCCGGCGGCGAGGATCCTCGGCGTGTCCAATTCCCACGGCCAGCGCGAGTGGATCGAGGCGCAGGCGGCACGCCGCGGGCTGACCAACCTCGAGATCCGCACCCAGGACGTCAACGAACTCGACCCCGGCCGCACGTTCGACCGCGTGGTCTCGCTGGAGATGTTCGAGCACATGCGCAACTGGCGGGAGCTGCTGCGCCGCGTCAGCACCTGGCTCGAGCCCGACGGCGCGCTGTTCGTCCACGTCTTCTCCCACCGGCGCCTGCCCTACCGCTTCGAGGGCACGTGGGCGGCGGAGCGCTTCTTCAGCGCCGGCCTGATGCCGTCGCACGAGCTGATGGGCTTCTTTGGAGACGACCTCGTGCTCGACCGCCGCTGGGCCGTCGCCGGCACGCACTACGCGCGGACGCTGCAGGCCTGGCTGGGCAACCTCGACCGCAACCGCGCCGAGGCGCTGCGCATCCTCGGCCGCATCCATCCGCCCAGCGCGGCGCGGCGGCTGCTGGCCACGTGGCGGCTGTTTCTCATCTCGACCGACGAGATCTGGGGCCGGCGCGGCGGGGACGAGTGGCTCGTCTCCCATTACCTGCTCAGGCCGCGCGGCTGACCTTCGGCCTCCGCCGCCGCGGGATGAAGCCGCTCGTCCGCTCGACGTACTCCTCGTAGCCCGGGCGCTTGGACAGCGACTTCTCGAGCAGATCCTTGCCCGACACCCGGGTCAGCAGGAGGGTCATCACGAGCGGGCTGACGATCGACCACCAGGCGCCGCCGTCGAGCGCGATCAAGAACAGGCCCCACCAGACCATGAAGTCGCCGAAGTAGTTCGGGTGGCGCGTATAGCGCCAGAGGCCGCGGTCCATGACCGTGCCGTGGTTGGCGGGGTCGGCCTTGAAGCGCTGCATCTGCAGGTCGCCGCCGGCCTCGAAGACCATGCCGGCCAGCCAGACCGCCACGCCGGCGTAGGCGAGGGGCCCCAGGTCGCCCGTCGCGGCGCCCGCACCCTGCACGGGCAGCGAGACGACCCAGGCCACGAGCGCCTGGAGGCCGAAGACCGTGAAGAGGCTGACGAGTGCGAAGCGGTCGCCGTGGCGCTTGCGCATCTCCCCGTAGCGGGGGTCCTCCCCCGGATGAGCGCGCTTGCGGTGGGCGATGTAGCCCGCGAGGCGCAGCCCCCACACGCTCACGAGCACCGTGGCGAGCGTCGAGCGGGCGGCGTCGCCGCCCCCCACCGCCCAGCTCACCCAGCCCGCGATCACGAAGGCCAGGCCCCACGCGACGTCGACGATCGAGACGTCGCAGAGCGGCAGCGAGAGCGCGAAGGTGGCCAGCAGCAACGCGAGCAGCGCCCCGGCGCAGATGAGCATCGTGGCGGCGAGGTCGACCATGTTCACGGTGTACCCCCTTGAATACTGCATCGATGAATCCGCATGCCGTTCTTGGCGTGTCGGCCGACGCCGACGAAGAGGCGATCGCCAGCGCCTACCGCAGGCTGGCCAAGCGCTTTCATCCTGACCACCGTCCGGGCGACGACGCGGCGGCGCTGCGCAGGGCCGAGATCAACACGGCCTACGCGCTGCTGCGCGACGGCCAGGCGGAGATGCTCGCGCGGCGCGGCCCCGCTCCGCAGCCGGCCCAGGCCCGGCGCGCGTCGGGCGCCTGGCTGACCCCCGGCGTGCGGCGCGCGCTCGGGCCCGAGCTGCTGCGCGCGCTCGAGGCCGGCGAGCAGGTCCTGGTGGTCACCGACGTGGCGACGTGGGACAGCCCGCGGTCACGCCTGGCGATCACCGACCGGCGCCTGCTGTGGCTGCGCGACGACGCGCCCACCGACCGCGTCCGCTACCTGCGCTGGCGGGCGATCGCGTCCGTCGACGGGCGGCTGCGGCGCCCCCGGCGGCGGGTGGGCGAGCTGCGGGTCCAGCTGCGCTCCGGCCGGCGCCTGTCGTTTTCCGAGCTCGAGCCAGGCGCCCTGCGACTCGTCCTGGTCGGCGTCCGGCGCCACGTCCCGGCATGATCGCCCTGGCCGACGTCCAGGCGGCGGCCGAGCGCCTGGAAGGCGTCGCGCGGCGCACGCCCGTGGTGCGGATGGGCCCGCACGTGTGGCTGAAGGCGGAGAACCTCCAGCGCACCGGCGCCTTCAAGTTCCGCGGCGCCTTCAACGCGATCGCGCTGCTCACCGACGCGCACGGCGTCGCGACGGTGTCCTCGGGCAACCACGCCCAGGCCGTCGCCCTCGCGGCGCGGCTGCACGCCCTCCCGGTCACGGTCCTGATGCCCGACGACGCGCCGGACTCCAAGCGCGAGGCGACCCAGGAGCTCGGTGCGGAGATCATCGCCTTCGACCGCTACGGCGAGGACCGCGACGACCTGCTGCGCGCCCTGGTCGCCGAGCGCGGACTCGCCCCGGTGCATCCCTACGACGACGACGCGGTGATGGCCGGCCAGGGCACCGTGGCGCTCGAGCTGCTCGCCCAGGTCCCGGAGATCGAGACGCTGGTCGTGCCGGTCGGCGGCGGCGGCCTGATCTCGGGCTGCGCCACCGTCGCCGCGGCGGCGGGCGTGCGCGTGGTCGGCGTCGAGCCCGAAGCCGGCGACGACACCCGCCGCTCGCTTGCGGCGGGCAGGCGCGTCGCGATCGACGTGCCGCGCACGATCGCCGACGGCCAGCAGACGCCGACGCCCGGCGAGCTGACCTTCCCGGTCGTCCTGCGCCACGTGGCGGAGATCGTCACCGTCAGCGACGAGGAGATCATCGCCGCCATGCGCTTCGCGCACGAGGAGCTCGAGCACGTCCTCGAGCCCAGCGGCGCGAGCGCGCTCGCCGCGGTGATGCAGGGGCGCGTGGGCGGCGGCGTCCTCGGCGTGGTGCTGACCGGCGGCAACGTGGACGCCGAGCGCTACGCCGACCTGACGCGCCCCCTGGATTGGTGACCATCTAGCCTGACCCCGCGATGCTCCCCCGCATCGCGGTCATCGTCGGCGTCGCCGCACTCGCCGTGGTGGCGGTCGTCGCCCTGCTGGGCGGCGGCGGCCAGGACACGCCGGTGCCGGTCAAGCCCGCCCTGGTCCCCACGCCGCCCGGCACCGACCAGGCGCCGCTAGTGGACCCCTTCAGCTACGACCCGGCCGAACGCAAGGTCTTCGAGGCGCGCGCGGCGGCCGGCAACGCCCACGTCCTCTACACGCGGTCCCCGGGCGGAGCGGTGCAGACGGCGGCGCGGGTCGCCAGGCTGCGGCCGCAGATCAACGCCGCGGCCAAGGCGGCGGACGTCTCGCCGTCGATGCTGGAGGCGCTCGTGTTCCTAGAGAGCGCCGGACGGCCCGAGGCGCTCGCGCCCCAGGGCGTCACCGGCGCGGCCGGCCTCACGCAGATCGTCGCCGAGACGGGCGTCAACCTGCTCGGGATGCGCATCGACACGCGGCGCTCGCAGAAGCTCACCAAGCAGGCTCTGCACGCCGGCAGCCCGAAGAAGCTACGCAGGCTGCTCGCCGAGCGCCGCCGCGCCGACCCGCGCTTCCAGCCCGCCCAGGCCCTCGCCGCCACCGGCCGCTACCTGCGCATCGCCGAGAAGCGCTTCGGCAGCGAGGAGCTCGCGTTCGTCAGCTACCACATGGGCATCGGCAACCTCGAACAGGTCCTCGAGTCCTACGCCGGCGGCAAGACCGACGAGCCGCTGCGCTACGCCCAGGTCTACTTCGACTCCTTCCCCACGCGCCACGCGGCCACCTACGCCAAGCTCTACGCGCTCGGGGACGACTCCTCCAACTACCTCTGGAAGCTGCTCGCGGCCCGCGACATCATGCGCGCCTACCGCACGGACCCGAACGGCCTCGCCCGGCTGCAGGGGCTGCAGCTCGCCAAGAACTCCGCGGAGGAGGTGCTGCACCCGGCCTCGGCCACGCCGGCCTTCCAAACGCCCGCGCAGCTCAAGCAGGCGCGTGCGGCCGGGGAGATCGTCCCGCTGCCCGTCGACCCGGCCAAGACCGGCCTGCGCATCGACCCGCAGATGGGCGAGCTCGCGCACAAGGTCGGGCAGGCCAGGACGCTGTACCGCGGCCTGCGGCCCGAGGCGCTGGCGCTCGCGCTCTACGTCGGCGCCCAGACCCGCGCCGCCGCACACGATCCCGGTTCGACGCTCACGCTCACCTCGACGGTGCGCGACGAGGTCTACCAGCGCCGGCTGATCAAGGGCAACGTCGAGGCGACGCGCAACTTCTCGCTGCACACCACGGGCTGGGCCTTCGACGTCCTGCGCCGCTACCGCTCGCCCCAGCAGGCGCAGGCGTTTCAGTCCGTGCTCGACCGCCTGACCTCGCTGAACCTGATCGCCTGGGTGCGCGAGCCTGCCGCGATCCACATCACGGCCTCGGCGGACGCCGGGGCGCTGAAGCCGCTGCTGGCCCGGGTGAAGTAGGTTTCGGCCTGCGGTCGCCGCAAGCGGAGACCTACGGACGACGCTACGTGTGACCCCAGACGCCATCCGCACCCCCGACGAGGTCCTGCAGGGCCTCCCCGACTTCCCGTTCGAGCCGTGCTTCCGGCAGGTGGACGGGCTGCGGCTCGCCCACCTCGACGAGGGGGACGGCGCCCCGGTGGTCATGTGGCACGGGGAGCCCACGTGGTCGTTTCTGTGGCGCAAGGCGCTGCCGCCCGTCCGCGATGCCGGCTTCCGCGTGATTTGCCCCGACCTCGTCGGCTTCGGACGCTCCGACAAGCCGGTGGACCGCGACTGGTACACCTACGACCGCCACGTCGACATGGCTGCGACGCTGCTCGAGGATCTCGACCTGCGCGACGCGACCTTCGTCATGCACGACTGGGGCGGCCCGATCGGCCTGCGCCTGGCGGTCGAGCACCCCGACCGCGTGGCCCGGCTCGTGATCCTGGACACCGCCATCTCCACGGGGGACCGGCAGATGGGCGTTCAGTGGCAGCGCTTCCGCGCCTTCGTGGACCGCATCGAGGACCTGCCGATGTCCCCGATCCTTCAGGGCGGCACGGAGGCCGAGCTGCCCGGCGCCGTGCTCGACGCCTACGAGGCCCCCTTTCCCAACCCGGCCAGCAAGGCCGGCGCGCGCGCCTTCCCCGGCCTGATCGCCCAGACGCCGGACCATCCGGCCGCCGCGGCGGGGCGGCGAGTGCTCGAGGCGCTGCGCGCCGACGAGCGCGACAAGCTGCTGCTGTGGGCGGCCGGCGACCTCGTCCTGCCGCCGCAGCTCGGCGACGCGTTCGCCGAGGCGCTGGGCGCGCCGAAGCCGACACCGATCGAGGGCGCCGGCCACTTCCTGCAGGAGGACAAGGGCGCCGAGATCGGCGCCCTCGTCGCCGACTGGCTGGGCAGCCGCTAGGCGGCGCTGGCGGCCTCGGGCTCCTCGAGCTTCTCCTCGGCGGCCGGCGTGCTGCGGGCGGCGCGCGCCTCGTAGGCGGTGCGCTCGGCCCCGTGGGCGGCGTCCATCAGCACGCGGTCGGCCTTCAAGAACCGCGCGATGCCCTCGCGGACGCCACGCGGCCAGACCGCCATGAAGTGGCTGATGTAGCCCGTGGACCTGGGGACGTGGACGTCGAACCTCGGCACCTGCAGGGTGGCGACGATCGCGGCGGCGACCTCCTGCGGCGTGATCTTCTTGACGAAGCGGGCGTCCCTGAGGCCGGCCGCGAGCTCGGTGTTGACGACGCCGGGCATCACGCAGGAGATCTCGACGCCCGAGCCGCGCAGCTCGAAGCGCACGGCCTCCGAGTAGCCGACGACCCCGTGCTTGGTCGCACAGTAGGTCGCGCCGCCCGGGAACCCGCCCTTGCCGGCGATGGAGGCGATGTTGACGATGTGGCCGCTGCCGCGCGACCGGAAGCGGTTGATGCCCTCCTTGGTGCCGTGGATGACCGCGTGCAGGTTGAGCTCGAGCTGGCGGCCGATGGAGGCGTCGCTCTCGTCCTCCGCGGCGGCCAGCGGCATGATCCCGGCGTTGTTGACGATCACGTCGAGCGGGCCGACCTCGCGCTCGACCGCGTCCAGAAAGGCCGTGAAGGCGGGCCGGTCCGTCACGTCGAGCCGGCGTGCGATCGTCCCGCCGCCCAGCTCCGCCGCGGTGCGCTCGGCCGTCTCGAGGTCGACGTCGCCGATCGCCACGCGGGCTCCCTGGGCGACGAGCGCGGCGGCGGTCGCGGCGCCGATGCCCCGGCCTCCGCCTGTGATGACGACGACCTTGCCAGACAACGATCGGGGCTGCTTTGCCATGCGACAACTCCTGTTCGAAAGCGTGGGGGCCGGGAACGCTACAGATACCAGCCGCTCGGGATGTAGGGGCCCAGCGGACCGACCTCGCCGCGCACTGCGACGGCCCCGGCCGGGCGCACGCTGAGCCCGGCGCCCAGCACCTCGTCGAAGGCCCACTCCTGGCCTCCGTCGATGAAGCCCACGCGCGCGGACTCGCCCTCCGGAACGGCGTGCAGCGCCGCGCGCAGCAGCTCGCGGGCCACCCGCTCGTCGCTGGCGGCCACGCACCTGACCGTCCCCTCGTGGCGGATCACGAAGCCCCCGCCGTCGTGGACGAGCAGCTCCTGCCCGGAGGCGAGCCAGGCGTCGACGTCGAGCTCGCGGTCCGCGGGCCAGCGGCCGGGGCGGACGCCTGCGGGCGCCTGCGGGCGCATTTTGACCGGCCCGACCGCGTCCATCGCCGGGCGCAGCGCGCAGCCGGCGCGCCAGTAGGCGCGCAGGGCGCGCGCGTCCTGGGAGGCCAGGATGAGCCCTCCGTGCGAGCCGGCCCCGTAGCCGGCGGCCGCCCCCAGCAGGGCCGAACCGCGACCGCCCGACTGCCGGCCGGGCCGCACGACCAGCAGCGAGAGGCCCCACAGGCCCTCGCGCAGGATGGCCAGTGCGGCGCCGTCGAGGACCCCGTCGTCGCCCACCGTCACCCAGGCGCCGCCCGGATCGGACCCGATGAGGTGGCGGATGCGGACGAGGCCGGGCGCGCGGTCGGTCATCGGCGGCTGCGGCGGCAGCCCGAGCGACTGCTCGAGGTCGGCGAACGCGCCGCGCATGACGTCGAGAACCGCGTCGGCGTCTTGCAGGAGCATCGGCCGGAGCATGCGGCGCAAGATACGATCCCGGCCATCCCGGAGACCTTCACCCACGTCGGGGACCGGCTCGCCTACGAGGTGTTCGGCGCGGGCCCGCGCACGACCGTCCTGGTGCACGGGCTGCTCTTCAGCCGGCGCATGCACACGGCGCTTGCCGAGGCGCTGGCGGCGCGCGGCAGCCGCGTCGTCACCCTCGACCTGCTCGGGCACGGGGCCTCCGACCAGCCCGTGGACATGTGGCGCTACTCGATCCCGCACTTCGGCGAGCAGATCGTGGCGCTCCTGGACCACCTAGAGGTCGACGAGGCCGTCGTCGGCGGCACCTCGCTGGGCGCCAACGTGACGCTCGAGGTCGCCTCGCAGGCCCCGGAGCGCCTCCGCGGCATGGTGCTCGAGATGCCGGTGCTCGACAACGCGCTGCTGGCGTGCGCGGTCGGCTTCACCCCGCTGCTGGTCGCGCAGACCTTCGGCGCGCCGGTGACGCGGCGCCTCGCCGGGCTGTTCGGCCGCATCCCGCGCCGACGGCTGCCCCGCCTCGCCGAGGTCCTCGTGGAGGTCGCCGCCCGCGACCCCGCGCCGGGCGCGGCGATCCTCCAGGGCCTGTTCTTCGGCCGGGTGGCGCCGCATCGCTCCGAGCGCCGCACGTTCACCGCGCCCAGCCTCGTGATCGGCCACCGCCGGGATCCGATCCACCCGTTCTCCGACAGCGGCATGCTCGCCGAGGAGCTGCGCGACAGCCGGCTGATCGAGGCGCGCTCGATCCTCGAGCTGCGCCTGGCGCCCGAGCGTCTCACGGAGGAGATCGCCGGGTTCGTCGACGACTGTTGGCGGCCGCGGCGTGCCGCGCGCACGACGAAGGCCCGGCGCGCGCGCTGAGCGTCCTCTACCCTCAGGGCCGTCATGGCCAGCCGACAGGAAGAGAAGGAGGCGCGCCGCAAGGCGCGCATCGAGCAGGAGGAGGCGGAGCGCAAGAGCGCGGCCCGCAGGACGCGCCTGCAGCTGGTGGTCGGCGGCGTGCTCGCCGCCGGGATCGCGGTGGCCGTGGTGCTCGGCATCTCCGCGGCCGGCGGCAAGGACGAGCCCCCGTCCGCCAAGACCACGCCCGCCGGCGGGTCGGTCAAGCTGCCCGCCCAGCAGACCGCCGACCTCGCCGTCGCCGCCAAGGACGCCGGCTGCAGGCTCGAGAACCCGCCCGACGAGGGCCGGGGACACGAGAGCAAGAACTTCACCGCCGCCGACTACAAGCAGAACCCGCCCACCAGCGGCACCCACGACCCCGCCGTGGCGCAGGACGGCATCTACGCGCCGAAGAGCACCCCAGGCCTCGGCCACCTCGTGCACACCCTCGAGCACGGGCGCATCGACGTCCAGTACCAGCCGGGGACCGATCCCAAGCTCGTCAAGCAGCTCGAGGCCTTCGTCGTCGAGAACGGCCCGTACCACATGGTCATGTACCAGAACCAGACCGGCATGAAGGACGCCGTCGTCGCCACGGCCTGGGACCACGCGCTGAAGTGCCCGACCCCCGGCCCGAAGCTCTGGGACGCGCTGCGGACCTTCCGCGACACGTACCTCGACAAGGGCCCGGAGAAGATCCCCTAGCGCTCATCGCGGCGGTTCGCGCCAGCCGCCGGTCTCCCCGCGGTACAGGCCGTACCCCGTCAGCGCCATGCGCACGGAGGCGAGCAGGATCCTGAGGTCCAGCGCGGCGGTCGCATGCTCGATGTACCACAGGTCGAGGTCGATCCGCTCGGCCCACGGCAGCGACGCGCGGCCGTTGACCTGCGCCCAGCCGGTGATCCCCGGCCGCGCGCCGAGGCGCAGTCGCTGGCGCTCGGTGTAGCGGTCCACCTGCACCTGCACGGTCGGGCGCGGGCCGATCAGCGACATCTCGCCGCGCAGCACGTTGACCAGGTTCGGCAGCTCGTCGATCGAGGTCCGGCGCAGCACGCCACCGACCCTGGTGATGCGCGCGTCGCCGACGTCGACCGCCAGGCCGCTGCCCATGCCCTCGGCACCCGTCACCATCGAGCGCAGCTTGTAGAGGTCGAACGCGACGCCCCCGCGCCCCACGCGGCGCTGGCGAAAGACGGCGTGGCCGTGCGTCTCCAGGCGGATGGCGACGGCGGCGGCGAGCAGGACCGGCCCGGCGAGGACCAGCGCCAGGCCGGCCAGGGCGAGGTCGAGCGCCCTGCGGACGGGGGAGCGCAGCCAGGGGCTCATCGCGCGCCCTCGGCCGGATCGCATCCACGCTGGGGGCCGTGGCGCAGGTGGTGGTGCAGGCCGGCCCCCGGCGACGCGGTGGAGAAGAGCGCACGCATCGCGGCGGCATACTGACCGACGTGCCCGCGCTGCTGCCGCCCGATCGATGTCCAAGCACTGAGCCGACTACTTGGATCTGTCCGGCGCAGTCCAACTCCACTTGCGTTCAATCCAAGGCATCCAAGTCAAGCGCTATTACACTTGGATCATGGACCTGGATGCTCTGAGCGCTTCGCCGATAGGCCAGCTCGTGCCGATCTCGGGTACCGATGGCCGTTCCGGCGAGCACTATGACTACTACGCCTACCTCGCCGGGCCGCTGCCGACCGCCATAGAGCTGAGCGCTGCCACCTGGACGGCGGTCGTGCAAGCCGAGGCCGGGCTCGCGCGACTCGACCAAGCTGCCCGCCAGATACCCGAGCCGGCTCTCCTGCGCCGGCCGGCTCTCCGCCGCGAGGCACAGAGCACGAGCGCCCTCGAGGGCACCTTCGCACCGTTCGAAGACGTGCTCGAGTCGGACCTCGAGGATCGCGCACAGCTCTCACTGGAGATGCGTGAGATCCTCAACTACGTCGTCGCCGCAGAGGAGGCTTTCACGTGGATCGACGAGCGGCCCTTGACCACGGGCTTGATCGAGAGCCTCCAGCGCACGCTGGTGCAGGGAACACCGGGCGAGTACAGCGACGCAGGCCGCGTGCGCGACCGGCAGGTGTTCATCGGCCCGAGGGACGCGCCGATCGTCGAAGCGCGATTTGTGCCGGCGCCCTTTGGCGATCAGCTTCGGAGCGGATTCGATGACTGGATCCGGTGGGTGAATGGCCCTCCTGAGCACATGCCGCCCGTCGTGCAAGCGGCGCTCGCGCATTATCAGTTCGAAACCCTGCACCCCTTCTCTGACGGCAATGGGCGCATCGGTCGGCTGTTCATCGTGCTTCAGCTCATGCAACGGGAGGTGCTTCGCCATCCGATCCTCGTCGTCTCGCCGTGGTTCGAGGCACGACGAAGCGCCTATCAGGACGGGCTGCTCCGCCTGAGCCAGACCGGTCAGTGGGATGGCTGGGTGAGCTTCTTCGCCGCCGGCGTCGCCGCCGGCGCGTCGACAACCCACCAACGCGTCGACGCCCTTCTCTCATGGCAGGACGGGGCCCTGCAGGCGGTGCGCGCAGCAGGTATTTCTGGCGTGGCAGAACGGGTCGCCGGAGAGTTGATCGGTACGCCAATCCTGCGCGCCCGCCACGTCAGCCAGCAGCACGGCGTGAGCCACCAGGGCTCCATGAACGCCTTGCGCAGGCTCGCCGACCTCGGCATCGTCGAGGAGCGGATGCGAAACGGGCGGATCTCGTTCACCGCCACCCCCGTCGTCGAGTTGCTCAGTCGATGAGCGAACGACTAGCGGATTGTCGACTCGGCGTGACTCTGCGCTCAGCTCGCGGCCCGGGCCCGTGGCTTCACCCCACGGAGCAGGTCGATGACGTTGCGCGTGATCTGCGTGACCGACGCGTCGCCGGCCTGCAGGCGCCGGACCCACTCGGGGAGCCCGACCCGGATGACCAGGCCCTTGTCCATGGTGACCGCGCTCAGCGCCGGCCGCAGCTTCGCGGTCTCCTCACCCACGCTCGTGACGACCTTGCCGCGACCGGGCGACACGAGCTCCTCGACCTCGGAGAAGCCGCCGAGCTCCCCCGGGAACCCCTCCAGCAGGCCGAGGGCGGCGTCGTCCCGGAGCACCGTCAGCGCCGGGAGCGCTCCGCCCGGCGCCGGCGCCAGGCGCCGCACGGCGGCGAGGCGCGCGCCGAGGGCGTCGGTGTCGGTGACCGGGGTGGGCCGGCTGAGGAGCGCGTCGCCGACGGTCACCGAGGCGCGCAGCGCGCGCGGGCCGAACAGCGCCAGCCGCCCGCCGTCGGACACGAAGCGCCGCAGCCGGCGCGCCACCGGCCGGCTGACCCACTCCGGCGCGCCCGCGAGCAGCACGCCCTTGCGGCCGGCCGGCTCGTCGTCGAAGCTGAGCGCAAGGTCCGTCGTCAGGTCGTAGCGCAGGCCCTGGCGATCCATCCAGACGAGCAGCGGCGCGACGTCGGAGGCCAGGCCGGCGGGCAGCCCGCCGCGGTAGTCGAAGGCGCGCGGGAAGCGCACGGGCGAGCCGCTGCCGAAGACGTCCGGGACGCCGTCGCCCGTGCTGTCGACGGGGTCGCGGCCGAGCCAGGTGATCATCGGCAGGACGACGAGCGGGCCGACGTGCGTCCGCGCCTGGACGGCGAGCGGCACGGCCGTGTTCGACCCGTGCGACTGCACCTCCAGCAGGTAGATCCCGGAGGGGCCGCGCGGCGCGCGCACGACCAGCGTCGTGCGGCGCGCGGACTTGCGCCCGAAGGACGCCGGGCGAGAGGTTCCGAGGCGCCGCAGCCGCCAGCTGTAGGCGCGCCCGCGGGCGTCCACGCGGAAGGAGACGGGGTCGCCCGCGCGCACGGCGCGGACCGGCGGCTGGACGGCGAGCGAGCGGATCGTGACGCCGGGCCGGCCCTCGACCGCGCGCGGCTGCAGCGGCAGGCGCGGGCTGGTGGCCGGGTTGCGCGCCTTGTCGCTCGCGGTGATGGCGATCAGGTAGGTCCCGGGCGGGGCGGCGGCCCCGGCGGCGGTCCGCCCGTCCCACGTGTAGGTCCGGCGGCCGCGCTCGCCGGCGAAGCGGCGGACCGTCTGCGGCGGGCTCACGTCGGTGCGCAGCACGCGGAAGCGCGGCCGAGTGTCGCTGCCGGCGCCGCGCGTGCGGAAGCCGACCGGGGTGCCGGGCGCGACGATCGTCGGTCCGGGGCGGTCGCCCACGATCACCGCCGGGTTCGGCGGCCGGGTGTCGAGGTTGAAGGGCTTGGGCGCGAGCACCGAGCGCCCCTCCCGCCGCAGGATCACCCGCACGCGGTAGACGCCGTCGGGCGCCCGCGTGCCGTCGTCCTCGCGGCCGTTCCAGCGGACCTTGACGACGCGCCGGGGGCGCACGAGCACATCGCCGGCGACGCGCTTGACCTGCGCGCCGTCCGCGTCGACGATGTCGACCGCCGCCCGGTCGGTGGCGTCGATCGTGAACGCGATCGGCTCGCTGTCGCGGCGGCCGTCCCCGTTGGGCGAGAAGTACTTGACCCGCTGCAGGTCGTCCAGCACCGCCGGCTCGTTCTTCAGCCGCGAGGCGAGGAAGAACGCGCCGAACGTCGCCACGAGCAGCGCGGCGAAGGCGAGCGCCGCGAGCCGCGTCGCGCGGCCCGGAGCCGGGTCGGCCATCTACGGCGTCTGGTCCGCGCCCACGAGGACGACCACGTCGGCGCCGGGCGCCAGCCCCCGCGCCGAGTCCACGATCAACTGGACGTCGGAGACGCCCAGCAGCTTGGCGGCCGCCTTCGCCTGGGACTCGAAAGGCCGGCTCGCGTAGAACACGACCGAGGCCGACCGGGTCTGATCTGAGTAGGTCTTCGGGTCCGTGCCCTTGGCGAAGCCCGCCTGCTGGAGCTTGGTGTTCACGCCGGCCGCGAGCCCGGTGATGGTGGTGCCGTTGAGCACGCCGACGGTCGTCTCGGCCCGCGTCGGGGCGCTCGGCGCCTTCGGCGGCTTGGAGTCCGACGAGGCCGTGGCGACGGGCGACGGGCTGTGCGACGTGGTCGTCTTGCCGCCGTTGCCCGGGCTGGGGTTGTCGCTGCCGCCGAAGATCGCGGCGGCCGCCACGACGAGCAGGGCCACGCCCGCCAGGACGCCCCCGACGATCAGGCCGGTGCGGTGCTCTCTGGGCTCGGGCGCGACGGAGCGCGGCGGGGGCGGGCGGCGCGCCGGGGGCGTGTCCGAGCGCAGGGCGGCGGGCGCCGGTGCGGGCGCGGAGCGGTGCGGCGGCG